>CALAXT010000001.1 GCA_937895435.1 uncultured Paracoccaceae bacterium
AAAAATCAACCCTAATCATGCGCCGTGATGCACCCGCGCCCGGCGTGTTTCGAGGCATAAACAGCGCGGTCGGTGTTCAGCAGGGCCTCAGACGGTGACAGGCGTTTGGGGCCGTGTGACAGGGCCGTGCCGATGCTGGCAGAGATGGTGCAGGGCGCGCCGTCATAGACAATCGGGCGTTCCAGTTTGGCCAGAATGCGCTGGCCCAAGGCGGCCAGCCGGGCCGGATCGGTCAGGCCGGGAAAGACAATCACGAACTCATCGCCCCCGATCCGGGCCACTGTGTCACCCTGCCGCGTTTCCGACAGCAGCACCCGCGCCACCTCTTGCAACACATGATCGCCCGCCGCATGGCCGCGGGAATCGTTGACCGCCTTAAAGAAATCTAAATCCAGCTGCATCAGCGCAAAGGGCGTGGCGCGGGCGTGCAGATCTTCCATCACGCGTTCCATCGCACGGCGGTTGCGCAGGCCGGTCAGCGTGTCGGTCATCGCCTGTTCCTCGGCCACCGATTTCGCACCCTGCAATCGCCGCGTCAGGCTGAGCAGTTCGGCCATCACAGCCGATTTCGCCTCAGACAAATACAGCATTTCAACGGTCAGGTCGGTGGGGGCGAAATCACCCGCTGTCAGGTCATGTTCGCTGACCGCAACCGTCAGGTTGATGCCAAACGACAGGTTCACCAAAAGCCCCGCCCCCCCCTCAACCGGCACCGATTGCCCGGTAAAGGCGGTGTGGGGCGGTTGGCGCAGGCTCAGCGACAGCCGCCGGCCACTTTGCTCGGCCAATTTGCGCAAACTGCGCGTGGCCTGGGGCCGGCGGATCATAAACAGCTGGTCAAACCGCAGTGCGCCCTGCCCGGTATCGCTGTCAATTTCGGGGCAAATCTTGCGCAATGTCGGGCCTGCGCCCAAAATGCGGCCATGAAAATCGACCCAAAGATGCATGGGCAACATCTGATCCAACGCCGCCGCGCCAAGCACCATTGGCGCGGCACTTTTTAAAGTGGCGGCGGTCTTTGCCCCTGTGATCACGGGCGACTGCCCCGGCGCTTTCTTCATGATGACAGTTCGCGCGCCGACAAATCAAACCTGCGCCCCTCTGCATGGCTGGGGTCAAGCAGATCAACCCAGATCAGTTCAGCCCCGTCGAGGGTGCCGCCATGTTCCAACAAAACCAAAGCGCCATAGTCATCCGCCATCGCCCGCAGCAATCCCACCAGAACATGGCCAATTTCAGGATGGGCGGATCGACAGATCACGCAAAACCGTTCTGGTTCGTCCTCGCGCAGCTCAAGCATCGGCAAATCGAGGCCAGGCACGGCCAATTCGCCCCGGTCGCGCAGTTGTTCGAGCGAGTGCAGAAAATCCTCAAAACTCAGGCCACCAAAGCGCAACAGACGGCGCAGGCGCAGCTGGTTGGGATGCGAAACCAAATAGGTGCCCATATCTTCCAGCAAGGTCTGGCGGGGGCGGCCCAATTCAACAGAGGCCGCATTCAGCACCGCCACGCTCAGCACGTCAGGATAGGGCAGCATCGGTTCAAAGCCTTCGGCGGGCAAACCCGCTTTCAGCGCCACCAGCCCCCATAGGGCTTGGCCATATGTGTCACGCAAAAAGCACTGGATCGACCTGTTGATCAGACCGTGCATGACTGCTTTTCCCCGCTCAGCATCCCTGTTGTGCGGCAGTTTAATCACCGCTTCTTAACAAAGGGCAAATGCAGCCACAGGTTAGGGGCGGTAGTTTTCAAAGCTCCAACGATCAGGGGCCGCCACCAAGTCTTGCAGCCGCCGGGTCAGGGCCGCATCACCGTTTGATTGTGCCAAATCGCTCAGCCGGGCGAGTGCTGCTTGCCCCGCCCACCCCCAATCAGCCCGCAGTGTCCAAAGATCCAAACCTGCCGCAGACACATCACCAGCCACATAGCGTGCCACTTGGGTGCGCGCGCTGATTGATTGGGCATCAAAAAGCGGCGTCAACCACACCAGCGCCGCCGCAAAGCCCGCAGACGCCAGCACAAAGTTCACGCGGCGCACCCGCGCCATCCACACCCCCCCAAACAAAGCAGAAACCCCATACCCCAATCCAAACGCCAGCACCCAAACCGCCACCGCCACCGCCGCCAACCGTCCCGGCGTCCAGCCCAAATCTGCAACCCGCAGTGCCAGTTGCCCCAAAGCCAAGACGGCAGGCAACGGCAACACCACCGCAAGCCCTCGCCCCGACAGGCGCAAAAAAACAGGCCCAGCCGCAGCATGATCAGTTTCATCCGCAATCAGGCTGACCATCACGATCATCATGACCGCCACCAGCAGCACAAAATAGGCTGGTGAAAGCGCGCCCAAAGCTGCACCCTGCCCATGGGTCAGCGCGGCACCACAAAATATAACCACCGCCACCAGCAAAGCGGGCGCAAAAAGCCGCAGCAACTTAAGCGGCAACAAGGGATCTTGGGTCATATATCGTTGGGCAAAGAGCGCAGCCCCCAGACCAAAGCCCCCCCCCGTCACCGCAGATGCGACCAACGGATGCGCCGTGACCGCCCCCACAAAGCCCATGCCTGCGCTTTGCAAAAGCCCATCAAAAAAGAACACACCCCCCCAAATCAGGCCCGCAACCAACCCCGCCGCAAGCCCGCGCCCCAACAGATCCCATATCTGGCGATAAAGCCTTGGGTATTGGGCGAGAAAACCACCAGCATGGAATTGGGCGTGAAACTGGCACAAGATAAGGGGCACGCTTAGCGCCCAAACCAACGCAGCACCAAAAATCAGGCTGGGGGTGTGCAAAAGCGCCCTTGGGGCATCAAACCGATCAAAAATGGCCCAAAGCAGCAATGTGCCAAGCCCCAGACCCAGACCCAATGCCCGGCGCAGCACCCCACCGCGGGGCAGCGATCCTAGCATTGCCAAAAATCCCGCACCACCAAACAGGCTGACCGCCGCACCCCACAGCCCAGCCCAACCAGCCAGACCACCGCCCGCAATCGATTGGCCACCGGCCCAAACCCCAACGCCAGCAAGCGCACCGACCAGAATTCCCGAGAGCGGCACCATGTTGTGCGCGCTTGTCTTGGCCATTGATATGCCCCCCAAATCAGCGGCCACTGCAGAAAAACGGGGCTTGGTGCCTAGAAATCCGTGGGTGCGCCACCTTCTTGTTTACGCCGGGCCACAAATTCCTGCAATGCGCCACGATGATCATCCGCCATCGTGGGGGGCACGAATTCCTCTAGGATCGCCTTATAGATCCTGTGCGCACGCTCTGCGGTCCAAACCGATCCGTCCAATTGCCATGCCTCATAATTGCGCCAATCAGACACAATGGGGGCATAAAAAGCATTTGTATAACGTTCCTGGGTATGGGCACAGCCAAAATAATGCCCCCCCGGCCCGACGTCTTTGATCGCATCAAAGGCGATATCATCATCAGTTGTCGCCCATGTCGGCTGTTCGAAATAGCGCTGGATCATCTGCAAGACTTCACAATCCATGACGAACTTCTCTGGGCTGGCAATCAGCCCACCCTCCAGCCAACCAGCCGCATGATAGACCATATTGGTGCCTGATTGCACCGCAGCCCAAAGGCTGTTTGATGTCTCCCACATCGCTTGCCCATCGGGCACATTGGCCGCACACACCCCGGATGAGCGCAGCGGCAGCCCGTAAAACCGCGCCATCTGGCCAGTCATCTGGGTGGCGCGCATATATTCCGGCGTGCCAAAGGCAGGCGCGCCAGATTTCATATCGACGTTAGAAGTAAATGTACCAATCGCAACAGGGCAGCCCGGGCGGATGAATTGCAGCAGCGCCACTGCGGCCAAACCTTCTGCCAAGCTCAGCGTGACCGCGCCCGACATCGTGACCGGCGCCATTGCCCCGGCCAATGTAAAGGGTGTGACCACAACCGCCTGATTGCGCAACGCCAGACGCATCGCACCATCCAGCATGGGAAAATCATGTTTCAAAGGCGAGACCGAATTGATGTTGGTATACATCCTTGGCTTTTCGTCAAATTCGCTATGGCTCAGCCCCGCCGCCAGCCGCGTCATTTCCATCACATCTTCAACACGTTCACGACCCAAGCTATAGGCATGCACAACTTTGTCGGTAAGCGTCAGTTTTTCATAAAGACAATCAAGATGCCGAACAGAGGCGTGAATATCGATCGGTTCTACCGGATAGCCCCCCGCGATATGAATGCAGTTGAAATACTGCGTCAGCTTCATGAATTCTTGAAATGTTGCAAAATCACCTGAGCGTTTGCCACGTTCAAGATCCCAAGAATTGGGCGGCGATGACACGTTGACAAAGCTCATGTAGCGCCCGCCAATGATGATTTCGCGCGCAGGGTTGCGTGGGGTTATAGTGAATTGTGCTGGCGCATGGCTCAGCATTTCCATCACAAAATCTTCATCCATCCGAACATTGGTGCCGGTGATCTTACACCCGGCACGGCGCAGATGTTCGACCGCTTCAGGGTTTAAAAATTCAATACCGATTTCGCGCAAAATGCGCATTGCCCCCCGATGAATCGCCTGTACGCCATCACCATCCAGCGGCTCGGTCGGTCGATCGGGGTTCTGCGGCTGACGCCATGGCATCTGATCAATCACGGCGCTGCCGGCGCGATCTCTGTGGCCCGCGCGCCCGCCCGAGCGTCGTTTGCGTGCTGCGTCATCTGCCATTTCTGCCCCCTGCGCCGCTCTTGGCTTCTTGTTGGTGATGGCAGATCAGAAAGGCGGTTTGGCTTTCCGTTCACGACGCGAATGCGTCGTTTTTTGCCCTGTGGGCGAACCTGACAAGGCCTAGCGGCTGCGCTGCGCTGCAAGCCAGTCCGGTAGATGCGAAATATCGGGCAAAACCACATCAGCCAACGGTGCGAGCACTTGGGCGGGTGCTATGCCTGTCAACACAGCCACCGTGCGCATACCCGCAGCACGCCCTGCACTAAGATCATGCAGGCTGTCCCCCACCATCGCCACGCGCGCCGGATCAAGCCCCGTGGCACGAACAAAGGCATTCAGCATACCGGGCGCAGGCTTGCCACCAAAGCCGCTGTCAGACCCTGCAATAAAATCAAAAAGCCCCAGAATGCCCGTCTCTTGCAAATGTGCCATTGCCACAGCCTCAGCATCATTGGTGGCCAAACCTATGCGATAGCCATCGGCCCGAAATTGGGCGAACAGCGGCAACAGGGCCACAACCTCGACCACAGGGACCGATTGCGCCATAACATTAATCTCTGCACATAATTCTGCGTGATCGACCAATGGCAGCAGCGGCAACAAAGCTTGCACAATCTCATCGGGCGTGTGGGCAATGACCAAGCTGTCGTTTTGAAATTGCAAGCTATCTGGGTCAAACCCCAAAACGGCCGACAACCTATCCGCGGCCACGCCATGGCTGGCGACCAAATGGGTGATCAGATCGGCTGTCCAGCGCGCCCATGTCGCGTGAAAGTCAAACAAAGTGCCGTCTTTGTCAAAAATCAGCCCGTCGATCGCCCCACTCATCGCCTGCATTCACGCCCCCAGATTTTGCCAGCAATGGATCGCAAAGCCCGGTGGGGAATGCAAGCGGGCGATTATGTCCAGTGTACGCGCCGCCCACCGGGCAGGCCCTCACGCGCCAGCGCCGGGGCCTCATAGGGCAAACCCGCCGCCTGACAAAAATCGATGACCCAACCATCTTCCATCATCAGAAAATCTAACAGCGCAATCAAAAACGCAGGCTCTTGCGCCCGCGCGTGCACATCACTTGGCGCGGCCCCACTGGCGGCCAAAAAAGACTGCCACAATTCATCTTGCCCAGCGACCCACGCCAAGGCCTGCAGGGCTACGACCTCTGGCGATCTTTCCGTGTGCCGCATCTGTGTTCCCTACCCCAAAATTTTCATCACCAGATGTTTCACAACTTGGACAAAAAACAAAAGCCACTGACCGTTGGAAACGAAATATTAACCCTCGCACGCAACAACAGACTAATCATGTTGTGCAGCATGACGCAACGGAGGCAGGCCATGGCAGGCACGATCCTGATAGTCGACGATATCGCCACGAACCGCATCGTGCTTAAGGTCAAACTGGCCGATGCCTGTTATGAAACCCTGCAATGTGCGACGGGGCAAGAGGCGCTGCGGCTTGCGCGGGCAGCTAGCCCCGATCTGATTTTACTCGACCAGATGATGCCCGATCTGGATGGGATTGAGGTTTGCCGCAGGCTGCGCGCCAACCCAAACACCTGCGATATTCCGGTTGTGATGGTTACAGCCCAAGACACCACAGAAGCCCGCTTGGCAGCCCTGCACGCCGGCGCGGATGAGTTTTTTGGCAAACCATTGGATGAAAAACTCTTGCTTGCGCGCATTCGCAACCTGATGCGCGCCCGCGAAACCGCCCAAGAGCTGCGATTGCGCGATTCAACATCGCGCGCGCTTGGCTTTGGCGAGCGCCCCACGACATTTGATACCCCTGGCCGCATTGCGCTGATTACCGGGTGCAAAGAACAGGCACTTGGCTGGCGGCAGGCTTTGATGCCACATTTGCAAGATGAAATTTCAGTCTTTGACCGTTTGCAGGCAATGAACGATCTGTTCGGCCCTGATGGCCAAAGCCAGACCATGCCCGATGTCATCATGATCGCTGCGGACCTTTGCGCCCGTGGTGACGGGTTGCGGCTGATGACCGAATTTCGCAGCCGCCACAGCACACGTCATGCGGCGATCTGCATCGCTTTTGGCCAAGAAGACCGTGATTTGGCCGAACACGCGCTGGATTTGGGGGCCAATGATCTGGTCCGCCCCGAATCTGATCCCCGCGAAATTGCGCTGCGCTTGGGCACACTGAAACGACGCAAACGTCAGGCAGACCGTTTGCGGGCATCGGTGCATGATGGGTTGCGCGCCGCGCTGACCGACCCTCTGACCGGGCTCTACAACCGCCGCTATGCCCTGCCGCATCTGTCACGCATCGCCGAACACGCCAGCAAATCCGGCAAACCTTTTGCGGTGATGGTGTTAGATATCGACCGCTTCAAACGCGTGAATGATACCTGGGGCCATGCCACCGGTGATAAAGTGTTGATTGAGGTTGCAACCCGCCTGCGCAACAATTTACGCGCCAAAGATCTGCTGGCCCGCATTGGTGGCGAAGAATTTTTGGTGGCTTTGCCTGACACCTCATTGGATATGGCGATCCGGGCCGCCAATCGCCTGTGTGCAGCGGTAAAATCTGCACCCGTCGTGACAACAGATGGCATGGAAATCGCCATAACACTTTCGATTGGACTGTCGGTGGCTGGTGGCCAACCGGTGGCGCAGGCAGATGCTGGCGGATGCCAGTTGCCCAGCATTCTCACGCTGATCGACAATGCCGATCATGCCATGCTGATCGCCAAAGCCGAGGGCCGCAACCAAGTCACGATCAGCCGCACCGCCGCGTGATCACGCCAAATTCTCAATCAATGTTCAGCCGTTTGGCCCCGCTCTTTGCCCCGCGCGGTTTGGGCCGCTTTGGCCTGCGCAGCATTCAACCGTTGTTCCAGCCGATCTGCGAAAGCGCGGCGTTCCGAGGGGCGCATCTCAGCCAGCCGGCTGGCCAGCAGCATTTGGGCACGCGCGCTGCGGGCGACCAAAGCGTTTTGGTTTTCTTGCAGCAACGCGGCAACCACAGCGCTGTCATAGGGGTCGGCCCGCAAAGGTGCCAACAACGCGGCATACCCGGCACGGGTGCTCTGGCGGTCGGCCTTGGCCGGGCTATCACTTTGGCGAAAGGCCGTTAGCAGCGCGCGGCGGTCTTCTGGTGTCAGCGCAGCGGTCAACATATTGGGCCGGGGCGCATGCTGGCTGGCATCGCCACGGGCTGAGCGGCCATGATGAAGCGCCGAGCCACCAATCAGCCCCATCAGCAACAGGTTCAGCGTCAGGGATCCACCCAACAAGATTGTCCAACCGCGCCCCCGGCTGCGCAGACCAATTTTGGCAGCCCCAGACGCTGCGTTTTGCACGGTGTCATCATGTTCCTGCGCATTCATCAGTTACCCCTCCCCAAGATCGAGCTGCGGCCCATCAATCAGATCCGCCAATTCCTGATCAACAAGACTGATCGGCCCATTTTGCCAAAGTGCCTCACCCAGGCCCGCCAACGGCGCGGGCGGGTTTAAACCAACCCAAAGCCCCACCAGCCCAGCAGCCGCAAGCCCCGCACCACCCAACCCAGCGCCCCGAGCGCCACCCATAAAAAATCCCATCAGCCAAGCGCGCCCACGGCTCCGCGCAACCACAGACTGGGCCGGACGAGATGGCACCACATTGGGTTGCAAGGCCCGGCCCTGCGCAGCGATCCGGGCCATCAGCACATCCGATGGCACTGGCGGGTTTTGCTGCGCATCGATGAAAAGCGCATCCAGCTGGATATCTTGGCCATTTTCACTGCCGCTATCTGTCATCTTGAAACCCCAAATTTTCACGTTGCCCATATAAATGATCGCTCAGGGCCCGTTTGCCCCGCGCCAGCAGGCTTTCCACCGCCTCAACGCTCAGCTCCATCACCTGCGCGATGCTGGCATTTCCCAGCCCCTCCAAATGGCGCAGCACCACCGCTTGGCGCTGACGCGCAGGCAGTTGGGCCAGCGCCAACTGCAGGGCCGCCGCCCGTTCCCCCTGCAAAAGCCCCGCATAGGCCCCCGGCGCATCGCAGGCAGGGTCTGGGCCCAAATCAAGCGGCACGGTTTTGCCCCGGCGCAACCGATCTAGGCACAGGTTTGAGGCCACACGGTAAAGCCACGCCATCACCGGCGCCCCGTCGCTGTGCCAAGCGGGGGCTGCCTGCCATAACCGCAAAAGCGCGTCTTGCGTGACATCTTCGGCAGCGACGCGATCATTCAGCATGCGGGTCGCATAGGCAAAGATGCGCGGCGCAAACCGTTGCGAAATCTGGCGCGCGGCATCACGATTTCCTGCGGCATATTCCGCCAAAAGCGCCAAATCCTGGGGCTCTGGCCGATGTGCGTTCGGCCGATCGGGCAATCCAAGATCTGGCAGCACGTCGGGCATCCGTTCTTTCCGATTGGGGGCCCCTGCGGGCTTGATTTTGGGCCGCGACGAACACCGCGGCCCCTGCGTTTTGTCCAACATCGGACAAAGTATCCATGATTATTGCGCGGCAGATTTGCGCGCGCCATGCCCCTCATGACCATCACAATCATCGTGGCCACGACCCGACGATCTTTTCATCATCTGCATCAGCTCATCGGCCGTCAACATGCCATCAACGTTGGTGTCGAGCTTTTCAAACCGACGGGCCAGCGGTGCGTCTTGGGGCAGTTCCGCGCGGCTGATCGCCTGATCGCCGTTCACATCGCGCGTGGCCATCAGCTGACGCAGGCGCATCTGACGAACCTCATCTGTGGGTTTGTCGCGTGGGGGCATCAGCTCAGCGCGGCTCAGCACGCCATTGTTGTCCAGATCGAGTGCGTTAAACGCCTCACCTTGAAACCGCGTCAGCTCAACCCGCGACCATGCGCCATCCCCATCCGCATCAATCAGCTTAAAAAGCGCGCCACCGTTGTAACCGGCCTGTTTTCCAGAACCCTTATGATAGCCTTTTTTATGGCCTTCGCCATGCTCTTTACCGTGCCCCGCACCATGATCCATGCCATGCCCCATTCCATGTGTATGCGCGCACTCATCCGACTGATACGGCCCCTTGGCATCAGCAAAAGCGGGCACGAAGGCCAGGCCTGCCAATCCCGCCAGCACAACACCCGCAATCGCTGTCTTTTTAAAACGGTTCATCATCTTCTCCTCTATGCGTTTGGACAAAGGCATTTGCCTGTCTCTGATCATAAAACGCGGCAGCGATCGATTTCCGTCGAAAAAACATCTGATCCGCGCACGGGCCTGTCATTTTCAACAAATCCGTTTAAAAGAAGCACAGTTTAAGGAGCCTGCTATGTTGGATGATTCCCACCAATCCACCCCCGAATCTGATCAATCCGAACGCCCATGGAAGCCCGCAGTGCTGCGTGGCTGGCAGGGTCATTGCCCCAATTGTGGTACGGGCGCGATATTTTCGGGCTATCTTAAGGTCAACGCCACCTGCCCAAACTGCAATGAGGCGTTACACCACCACCGCGCCGATGATGGCCCGGCCTATATGACCATCTTGATTGTCGGCCATGTCATGGCACCGCTTTTCTTGTTTGTGTTCACGCATTATCGCCCCACTCCACTGGTTTTGGCCACGATCTTTTCAGTGGGCACGGTTGTGTTGTCGCTTTATCTCTTGCCGCGGCTCAAGGGCGCACTGGTGGCGCTGCAATGGGCCAAGCGGATGCATGGCTTTTCGCCCGAACCAGCATAACCAAAGGCACGGCGTGATGAGCAGCTCTGTTCCCATCCACCCAGCTGCAACCGTTATTTTGCTACGGCGCGGGTCTCAGGGGCTGTCTGTTTTGATGGGCCAGCGCGGCGCAGGTGCGGCGTTTATGCCGGGAAAATTTGTCTTTCCCGGTGGTAGGCTGGATGACACAGACCACGGCGTTGCTCTGACCGACGCCCTGCCCACTCCCTGCTCTGAGCGGCTGCGCCAACACAGCCCCGATGGGCTGGCCACCCCCTTGGCATTGGCCGCGATCCGTGAATTGTGGGAGGAAACTGGCCAGATCTTGGGCGCACCCGCCGCATGGGATGGGCCAATGCCTGATGCGTGGCAAAGCTATGCCGCAACCGGCCACCGCCCCAGTGCGGCACAAATGCAGTTTTTCTTTCGTGCCATCACCCCGCCGGGCAACACACGTCGCTTTGACGCGCGGTTTTTTGTGATTGACGCCAAAGCCCTGCGCAGCAATCCCGATGATTTCAGCCGCGCCAGCGATGAGCTGAGCCATCTGCAATGGGTGCCACTGGCCAGCGCCACAACGCTTGATCTGCCCTTTATCACGACAATCGTCTTGTCAGAAATCGTGGCCCTCGGTCAGGCCTGCCCCCCGAGCGACGGCGTGCCGTTTTTTGACAACTCAACCGACCGGCCGCATTTCAAACGGCTGATCTAGCCCTTTATTTTTGTTTGGGGCCCATCAGTGGATGGGGCACCGGATCTTTGGCACGCAGCAAATACCGGGCAAAGACATCGCGATACGACGCATAGCGATATCCCCCATTGCGCGCCAAATACTGCGCCTGTCGTGCACGATAAAGCGCGGGCAAGCGATACCACGCAATCTTGGGGTGCATATGATGTACCACATGCAAATTATTGTTCAAAAACAACAGTGAAAGCAGCCCACGATCTTCGACAATCACAGTGCGCGCGCTTGGCCGCGCATGGGCGCGATGTTCCAAGAACGTGCGGATTTTCAAAACACAAAACGCCAGATACCCCGCCGCCACATAGGCCCAAACCGGCATGTGCCCCCAAAACCACAGCCAAGCCACCACCAGCGCCACACCCAACCCGTGCATGGCCCAAGCAAAGCCAATCGCTCGGTCACCATCCCAAATTGCACGCAACTCTGTGCTGCAAAAGCCAAGGGTTGAAATCACGGGGCCCAGCAACATTCGGCCCAAAAGCGTATTATTGGCACGCAAGACCGCACGCTGTTTGGGTGTCAGCTGCACCCAGACCGCAGGATCAAAATAGTTGGATTCCGGATCATCGTAGGGATCGGTCAGATATTCGTCGCGGTGATGGGCCAAATGGGTTTCACGAAACCGAATATAGGGCACAAACACCATCAACGCGGGGAAAACCAGCGCCTCATTAAACCATTGCCACGGCGTTGGATGGCCATGCAGCACCTCATGCTGGAGCGAACTGTAAAGAACAACCGCCACCGCCGCCACCGGGATGGCCAGCACCAAAGACACCCCGGCCAGCACCGAAGTGGCCCAACCAAAAACACCATAGCTCAGCACAATCAATGCCAAGGTCAGCCATTCAATCTGCCCAGGCGATGTGCCCGAATGCAAGAAACGCGGGGCGGGGCGGGCAGACATGGGACGGCATCCTTTGGGTGATAAAAATCAAGCGCTATAATGCACCGCGCCTGCGTCAGGTCAATTGTGCTTTCATACCCTTAAAATGGCAGGGGGTGGGCACGATGGGCCGCATCAATCTCTGACAAAACCGCCGCTGACAGCGTCAGATCAGCAGCCCCCAGCGCACATTTCAGCTGCGCTAAACTGGTTGCACCAAAGATCGGCACGGTGGGCACGGGGCGGGCACAACACCACGCCAAGGCCATCTGGCTGGGGTCCAGCCCATGGCGGTCGGCAATATTGCAATAGGCCTGCACCGCAGGCCAAAGCCGTGGCGTAATCCGGCCCCCAAGCAGCGGATTATTTTCGCGCCGACTGCCCGCAGGGGTCACATCACCCGCATATTTGCCACTCAGCAATCCCGTTGCCAGCGGTGAAAATGCCAAAAGCGTGACTTGTTCGTGCGCACAGAGCTCGGCCAGATCTGTATCAAAAATTCGGCAAAGCAGGGAATACTCATTCTGAATCGCTTGGGGCCGCGGGCCGCCATGGGCCTTGGCTGCCGCAATCCATTGCGCCGTGCCCCAAGTGCTTTCGTTTGACAGCCCAAAATGGCGGATCTTACCCGCCTGAACCAAGCCGGCCAATGTTTCCATCACCTCGGCCATGTGCTCGGCCGTTTCGGGGCCATTTTGCCGTGTGGGGTCAAAACCCCAATGCTGACGAAAATGATAAGACCCCCGGTTGGGCCAATGCAGCTGATACAGATCAATTACATCCGTCTTGAGCCGGGCCAGTGACCCTTCGACCGCAGCCACAATGGCGTCGCGGCTGATCGGTGCGCCATTGCGCACACAGCTTTGGCCCTGCCCCGTCACCTTGGTCGCCAGCACGATGTCATCACGCCGCCCCGTTTTGGCGATCCAGCTGCCAATAATGTCTTCGGTACGCCCAACAGTTTCTGCCGCAATCGGATTCACGGGATACATCTCGGCTGTGTCGATGAAATTCACGCCATGATCCAACGCCATATCGATCTGGGCGTGGCCCTCGCTTTCGGTGTTGCGGTTGCCCCAAGTCATCGAGCCCAAACACAACTGCGAGACATGTAGACCAGTTTGGCCAAGCGGGATCTGTTTCATGTTGGGCTCCTTTTGGGCGGTAAAGATTTGGCCAGACACTAGCGGCCCCACCCCAAGGGGCAAGGAAAAGATTGAGAACATTAGAAGAACATTTTAAACTCTGTTTCGCAGCTCTGCCGCCCCGATTCTCAGGATATGCACCCCATGCCCGATCTGGCTACGCTTAAAAAAATTTCTCATGGTGGGGCGCCCAGCACGTTTGGGCACGTTGATTTTTTGGCGGGGCTGACACTGGCGCGCGGGCGGGTACATGAATTTTGTGGCCCCGCCCGCCATACACTGGCCATGATGGCAGCCGGGGCCAATGGCCCGTTTGGTCCACCAATTTTATGGATCACCCCTGCCTGGCATGGCGCGCAGTTTCACCCCGAAGGCATGGCACAATTTGTGTCGCCTGCACGGCTGATTTTGGTGCGGGCGCGCCGCACCGAGGATATGCTATGGGCCATGGAAGAGGCACTGCGGGCCGGGGTGGTGCCGCTGGTGGTGGCTGATTTCCCCACCCCGCCGGCCAGCCTGACGCATGTGCGACGCCTGCATTTGGCCGCAGAAAGTGTTGGCGCGGGGCGCGCACCACTGGGCCTTATACTGACCCCGGCCCAAGGCGGTGCGCCCGGCGTTGAAAGCCGCTGGCATCTGGCCCCACGCCACAGCCCCGGCCAAACAGGCTGGCGGTTGCAGCGGTGTCGTGCACGGATGGCCCCCCCACAAAGCTGGGATCTGCGCGCGCACCCCCAAGCCACAGGGCAAAAAGAAGGGCGTCATGTGGAACAAAGCACCGGATCAAACCGCTGGTATCTGCACACAGACGCCGCGCGGCACTCCCCCACAGACTAAAAATCCCCTTGTTTATCGGCTTTGCACGTTTCGCTCTGGGCAAGCAGGCAAAGCTCAGCCACTCTGGCTGCAACATCACCCACTGGGGTCACGCTGATGCGCTTGCTGATTTCGTTTGTCGCCCTGTTTTTATCGGTTGCGCTGTTGCAGCTGGGGTCTGGCGGGGTGGCGCCACTCGATGCAATTTCAGGCATCACCTTGGGATTTAGCACCGGGCAAATCGGCCTGCTGGGTTCGGCGCATTTTCTGGGATTTTTTGTGGGCTGTTGGTGGGCACCGCGCTTGATGGGCGAGGTCGGGCATTCTCGCGCGTTTGCCGCCTTTGCAGCCGCAGGCACGATTGGTATTTTGGCACATATGCTGGTGATCAACCCGCTGGCCTGGGCAGTGATGCGGATGGCATCGGGGCTTTGTGTGGCGGGGTGTTACACGATTATTGAGGCGTGGCTGCACGCCAAGGTTACCAACAAAACCCGCGCCCGGGCCATGGGTGTTTACCGGGGCGTTGATATCTTTGCCTCACTTGGTGCGCAGCTGATGATCGGTGTTTTGGAACCGGCCAGTTATGTGTCGTATAATCTGTTGGCGCTTTTGTGCTGCGCTGCTCTTTTTCCACTGACATTGACCAAGGTCACACCGCCAGAAACACCACTGACCCCACGACTGCGGCCACGGCTGGCATGGGAATGTTCGCCCTTGGCGGTGGCGGGGGTGATTGTGTCGGGGATCACTGGCGCGGCCTATCGGATGGTCGGGCCGGTTTACGGGGTGAATATTGGCCTTGATACGCACCAGATCGGGCTTTTTCTGGCAGCTTTTGTGTTGGGCGGCGCGCTGGCCCAACTGCCGATGGGCTGGATTGCTGATAAATTTGACCGCCGCGGGGTAATGGTGGGGATGTCGATGGGCGCTGTGGCCGCTTGTGGTTTGACCATTGCAGTCAGCCACTCAGGCCCTGTGGGTATTTTTCTGACTGCAGGATTGTTTGGGTTTACCACCATGCCACTTTATTCAATTTCATCAGCACATGCCCATGATTTTGCCCAGCCAATGGAAAGGGTCGAGCTGTCAGCCGCACTGATGTTTGTTTACGCGGTTGGCGCGATTGCCAGCCCGTTGCTGGCGTCTGGTTTGATTGCGGGCTTTGGGCCAAATGCGATGTTTGTCTTTATAGGCGTGGCGCATCTGCTGCTGCTGGGTTTCAGCCTGCTGCGGATGCGGGCTCGCCCCACGCTGAGCAAACGCACCGATTATGTTTATGTCCCACGCACTTCATTTTTGATCGGTAAGCTTTTGGGCGGCGGGCGTGATTTGGATGCCAGCGGCCGCAACACACCCGATTAGGCACGGGCGCACTTAGGCACGGGCGCACTTAGGCACAGGCGCACTTAGGCACAGGCGCACCTGCAAGACCTCTGGAACTTTTGATGTATCGGGGTTAGAGGAAGATCGTCTGTCACAAAGGGCGCTTTTCATGGCACGCATCCTGATTACCTCGGCCATTCCCTATATTAACGGGATCAAACATTTGGGCAATCTTGTGGGCAGCCAATTGCCCGCAGATCTATATGCCCGCTATTTGCGTGGTCGTGGGCATGAGGTGATGTTTATCTGCGCCACCGATGAGCATGGCACCCCAGCCGAACTAGCCGCCGCCAAAGCGGGTGAACCTGTCGAAACTTATTGCGCGCGCATGCATCAAGTTCAAAAAGACATCGCCCAAGGGTTTCGGCTGTCATTTGATCACTTTGGCCGATCATCCAGCCCCCAAAACCATGCCTTAACCCAGCACTTTGCTGGGAAACTGGCTGAAAATGGCCTGATCTCTGAGGTCTCGGAAAAGCAGGTGTTTTGCAAAACCGACAACCGCTTTTTGCCTGACCGCTACATCACCGGCACCTGCCCCGAATGCGGCTATGAAAGTGCGCGCGGTGATCAATGCGAAAACTGCACCAAGCAGTTGGATCCCACCGATTTGATCAACCCACGCTCGGCCATTTCTGGTGCGACCGATCTTGAGGTGCGGGAAACCAAACATCTTTACCTGCGCCAAACCCTGCTGAAAGACCGGTTGGCCGCTTGGATTGACAGCAAAACTGATTGGCCAATCTTGACGACTTCAATCGCCAAGAAGTGGCTGAACGATGGCGATGGGCTGCAAGATCGCGGCATCACACGTGATTTGCATTGGGGTGTTCCTGTTCGCAAAGGCACCGAAGACTGGCCCGGAATGGAGGGCAAGGTTTTTTATGTCTGGTTTGATGCACCCATTGAATACATTGCCGCCACCGCCGAATGGGCCAATGCACAAGGTTTGGAAGACGCCGCTTGGCAACGCTGGTGGCGCACCGATCTGGGTGCCGATGATGTGCGCTATGTCCAATTTATGGGCAAAGATAACGTGCCGTTTCATACATTGTCATTTCCCGCAACGATCATGGGGTCGGGTGAGCCATGGAAACTGGTCGATTACATCAAATCATTCAACTATCTGAATTATGACGGTGGGCAATTTTCGACCAGCCAAGGCCGTGGCGTCTTTATGGATCAGGCACTGTCGATCCTGCCACCCGATTACTGGCGCTGGTGGCTGCTGAGCCACGCGCCCGAAAGCGCTGACAGCGAATTTACTTGGGAAAACTTTCAAGCCAGCGTGAATAAAGATTTGGCCGATGTTTTGGGCAATTTTGTTTCGCGGATCACAAAATTCTGCCGTGCCAAGTTTGGTGAGGCCCTGCCCGCAGGCGGCACTCTCGGCCCGGCTGAGGCCGCGTTAACTGCCGAACTGTCCACGCGCATCCACGCCTATGAAACAGCGATGGAAGCGATGGAGGTGCGCAAAGCAGCGGCCGAGCTGCGGGCGCTGTGGGTCGCGGGCAACGAATATCTGCAAGCCGCCGCCCCGTGGAGCGTGATCAAAACTGACGCTGATCAGGCAGCGGTGATCGTGCGTGTTTCGTTGAACCTGATGCGGCTTTACGCAGTATTGTCGCGCCCGTTTATCCCCGATGCCAGTGCTGCCATGATGCAGGCTTTGGGATGCACAGATTGGGATTGGCCCGATGATGTTGCCGCAGGCTTGAACGTTTTGCCCATTGGACATGAATTTGCGGTGGCAGATGTGTTGTTTGAAAAAATCACCGATGAACAGCGCAGTGATTGGCAAGCGCGGTTTTCCGGGGTGCGCAGCTAACGCCCAATTTCGCAACCCACGCAGGCAGGAGCCCCAATGACAGACCTCTCAGAACTGGCGCTGGAAGAACTCTGCCACACGGTGCGCGACATTTTGGCCAAGGTCGCACCGCTGCCTTTGGCGCATTTTCGCACGCCCTTGGCGGTGGATGCGAAGGCTGATACCAGCCCAGTCACGATCGCCGACAGGCAGACCGAAACCGCGCTGCGCGATCACCTGTCGCTGCATTTTCCCGAATATGGTATTTTGGGCGAAGAATTCGGCAATGACAGGCTTGATGCAGAATTCGTTTGGGTGGTTGACCCAATCGATGGCACCCGGTCCTTTGTGACCGGGCATCCGATGTGGGGCATGCTGATGGGGCTGTTGCATCGCGGCAAGCCAATCTTGGGCGCCGTGCAAATGCCCGCCTTGTCCGAGACAGCGATTGGCGCGCCGGGTCTGGGCGCCTGGCTGGGAACCAAGCCGCTGCATGTGGCCGCCGCCTGCCCGCTCGAACACGCCCAAATTTGCGCCAATGAGCTGCCACATTTGCTGCGCGCCTTCCCAGATGCCGCGGCCCGCTTGGTGGCCGCCGTGCCCAACCTGCGCGCCACGGCTGATTGCTATTCTTATGTGCAACTTGCAGCGGGCTGGGTGGATGGGGTGGTTGATTGTAATCTGCAACCCTACGACTACCTGCCGGTGTTGCCGCTGGTCCAAGCCGCTGGCGGGATCATGACCGATTGGGCGGGCAAATCGCTGCATCGTGGCTCGGATGGTCGTGTTGTGGCTGCAGCCAACGCCACTCTCCATGCAGATCTGCTGGCCTTGCTGAACGATCGCGCATGACAAAACACCCCCCGCAATCCACGGCCCATAGAGACCCCGCACCCGGGGGGGCTGGGCGTCTGGTGGCGTTGGTTGTAAGCTATAACCGGCTGGATAAACTACGCGAAACACTCGCGCGGCTGTTGGCAAGCCCGGTTTCAGAGCTGAGCGGTGTGGTGGTGGTTGAAAATGCCTCAACCGATGGCACGCAGGCTTGGCTGGAAACCCTGAACGATCCACGGCTGCATCTGCTGTGCCAAACCCAAAACCTGGGCGGCGCTGGCGGGTTTGAGCTGGGCCTGCGCTGGGTGCATGACCGGCTGGCGCCCGATTGGATCGTGGTGATGGATGATGATGCGCGCCCCATGCCCGGCGCATTTGCGCAGTTCCACCAAATGGATTTGACACACTGGGATGCGGTTGCGGCCGCCGTCTATTATCCTGACGGGCGGATTTGTACGATGAACACCCCAAGTCTAAACCCGTTTTTCCACGCACAGACCTTTTGGCAGACGCTGGGAAAGGGGCGCGCGGGCTTTCATTTAACCCAAGCCGATTATGCCGGGGCACCACGGCAGGTGGATGTGTCATCTTTTGTCGGGCTGTTCGTGTCGCGGGGGGCCATTATGCGCAATGGCTTTCCCGATGGGCGGCTATTTGTTTATGCCGAAGATGGGCTTTACACGCTGGGGCTAACGCGGGCAGGTGAAAAAATTGGGTTTTTGCCAGCGGTACAGTTTGAACATGATTGCAGCACCTTTGCTGCGCATGACAGCAAAAGGTTCCAGCCCCTTTGGAAAATCTATTACTATCATCGCAATCTCTTGATGCTCTATCGCGATGCGGCGGGGCCGTGGTTTTGGCCAGCATTGCTGTTGATTTTGCCAAAATGGGCGGCGAAACTGGCCCATCACAGTGGCGAGCGCCGCGCCGCATGGCGGCTGTTGTCGCTGGCGGTGCTGCATGGCATTGCGCGGCGCACCGAGATACGCCATTCAGAGGTGATAGCACGCGCCGAAGGCAAGTGAACTTGGCCCCGTGGCAATGCGCGGCCGTTTGTGTGGGATGGAACCAACCCAATGAAAACCTCAATCGCCACGGTCTCAATCTCAGGTGATTTTCGTGAAAAACTGGCTGCCATTGCTGCTGCTGGCTTTGATGGAATCGAAATTTTTGAACAAGATTTCATAGCGTTTGATGGCACCCCACGTGAGGTCGGCGCGATGGTGCGCGACCATGGGTTAGACATCACACTTTTCCAACCGTTTCGCGACTTTGAGGGGCTGCCCAACCCGCTGCGCGCCCAAGCCTTTGCCCGGGCTGAACGAAAATTTGACCTGATGGCAGAGCTGGGCACAGATTTGGTGCTGGTCTGCTCCAGCGTGCATCCCGCCGCGATGGGTGGGATTGATCGCGCAGCAGATGATTTTCGCGCCTTGGGCGAGATTGCTGCCAGCCGCGGGCTGCGCGTGGGCTATGAGGCGCTGGCGTGGGGGCGTCACGTGCATGATCACCGCGATGCGTGGGAAATCGTGCGCCGGGCCGATCATCCCAATGTCGGGCTGATCGTTGACAGCTTTCACACGCTTTCCCGCAAGATTGACCCCGAAACCATCCGCCGCATCCCCGGCGATCGGATCTTTTTTGTGCAATTGGCCGATGCACCGGCGATTGAAATGGATTTGTTGTATCTGTCGCGGCATTTTCGCAACATGCCAGGCGAGGGTGATCTGAACGTCACAGGCTTTATGCGCGCGGTTCAGGCCACAGGCTACGGCGGGCCAATCAGTCTTGAGATTTTCAACGATCAGTTTCGGGCAGGCCTGCCCCGGCTTGTGGCGCGCGATGGCCATCGCGCACTGATCGACCTGATGGATCGGGTGCACCGGGCGGAACCAAATTTGCCCATGGTGCAACCCGCCCTGCCAGAGCCCACCCCAGTGCAAGGCGTGGGCTTTATCGAATTTGCCACCAGCCACGCCGAAGTGGCCGATCTTGAATCGCTTTTGGCCGCCACAGGCTTTGAACACACAGGCCAACATGTCAGCAAATCAGTGCGCCTGTGGCAACAGGGCGCGATCAATCTGCTGGTTAACACCGAAACGACCGGCTTTGCCCACTCGGCCTATGTGACCCACGGCACAACCGTCAGCGATATTGCACTGATCATGCCCAACGCACAGGCCACCCACACCCGCGCCTGCGCGCTTTTGGCCGAAGGCCATGACCAAACCGTGGCCGAGGGTGAACTGGCGATCCCTGCGATCCGGGGGGTGGGGGGCAGCATGGTGCGTTTTTTAGATGCAGACAGCACCGCACACAGCATCTGGCAAACCGATTTTCACCATCCCCCCGCGCCCGCGCCCATGGGCGCAGGCCTGACGCGGGTCGATCATATCGCACAAACGATGGCCTATGATGAAATGCTCAGCTGGGCACTGTTTTACACAGCAATTTTTGATGCCAGCAAGGCCCCAATGGTGGATGTGGCCGACCCAGATGGTTTGGTGCGTAGCCAAGCGGTGGAAAGCGGCGCACTGCGCGTTACCCTGAACGGTGCAGAAACCCGCCGCACGCTGGCCGGCCGCTTTATCGCCGACAGCTTTGGTTCGGCGGTTCAGCATATCGCACTGGCCTCGGACGATATATTTGCCACGGCGGCAGCTTTGGCCCAGCGCGGCTTTCCCGTTTTGAAAATAGGGCAAAATTATTACGACGATGTCGAGGCACGCTTTGGTCTGGACCCGACATTCACAGCCCAACTGCGCGCTGCAAATATTCTTTATGATCAAGACCCGGGTGGCGCTTATTTCCAAATTTACAGCCAAGCCCGCCCCGAGGGTTTCTTTTTTGAAATTGTTCAGCGCACCGGGCAATATGCGGGCTATGGCGCGGCGAATGCACCATTCCGGATTGCAGCGCAAAAACGTGCCAGCCGCCCGTCGGGCATGCCACAGCTATGACCCCCTGCTACGCAGTTTTGCACAACCCAAAGCCCTTTGCGCGGAACAGCACCAAATTTGCGTTTTCCATGGCGGGCCCGCTGTGAAATAGTTGCGGCATCGGAGGATGATATGGCAGTTCTAACCCGGCCCTGGGGGGCCATGCATTACGACGACCAAGGCCCCAAAGACGGTGCGGCCGTGGTTTTTGCCAACTCACTTGGCACAGATTTTCGCATGTGGCAGGCGGTTTTGCCGCTCTTGCCAGAAGGTCTGCGGTTGATCCGCTTTGACAAGCGCGGGCACGGGCTTTCTGATCTGGGGGGCGCGCCCAGCATCGCAGATTTGGCCCAAGATGCGGAATCGCTCATCACCACCTTGGGTCTGGGGCCTGTGGTCTTTGTCGGTCTGTCGGTGGGTGGGCTGATCGGCCAATCGCTGGCGGCGCGCAGGCCCGATCTGTTGCGCGCGCTCGTGCTGTCAAACACTGCCGCACGCATCGGGACCCCGCAACTGTGGCAAGACCGGGTGGATATGATCACAAAGGATGGTTTGGCAGGGATAGCGGATGGCATGATGCAGCGCTGGTTTGGCCCAAGATTTCGCGAAAGCCCCGAGGTTGCGCCCTGGCGCAACATGCTGGCGCGCAGCGATGTGGCCGGCTACCTGGCGATTTGCCGCGCAATTGGCGCTGCGGATCTGACGGCCACAACAACCCAGATTTCGCACCCCACACTGGTGATCGCAGGCAGCGAGGATGGCGCCACCCCACCCGATCTGGTGCACGCCACCGCCCAAATGATTTCAGGTGCCCAGTTTGCACTGATTGAAGGGGCCGGCCATCTGCCCCCAGTCGAAGCGCCCACCCCCTTTGCCGCCCATCTTTGCACTTTTCTAAAAGGCCTGCCCCATGACTGATACCCCCCATCCCGACCGCATGGCCCAAGGCATGCAGACCCGCAGCACTGTGCTGGGGTCTGATTATGTGAACCGCGCCACCGCCAATAAATCTGCGTTGGATGCGCCTTTTCAAAACCTGATCACCGAGGCCGCTTGGGGCCATGTCTGGTCACGCGACACGATCACCAAACGCGAACGATCCATGCTGACCATTGCGCTGTTGGCGGGTTTGGGAAACGATCATGAGCTGGCGCTGCATATCCGCGCCACCGCCAATACCGGTGCCAGCCGCGAAGACGTGATGGAGGCGCTGCTGCATGTGGCGATCTATGCCGGGGTGCCGCGCGCCAATCATGCAATAAAAATCGCCAAGGAAACCTTTGCCCAGATGGATCAGGCCTGAAAGATCATGACGCAAACACCCCGCCCCCCCGCCGAATTCTTTCAACGTGACCGCACATGGCAGCCGCGCGCGCTGACGCCCGATTATAAAACATCTGTCGCACGCTCACCCAATTTGCCGATGTTGTCGCTGCGCGGCACGCTGTCAGAAATCACGGGGCCAGTCTTTGGCCATAATGATATCGACCCACTCGATAATGATCTGCTGCGCAACTATGCCAAAACCAGCGATCCCATCGGCGAACGGATCATCGTGCATGGTAGGGTGCTGGATGAAACTGCCCGCCCGGTGCCCCACACATTGGTAGAAATTTGGCAGGCCAATGCCGGGGGGCGCTATCGCCACCGCAAAGACAGCTATTTAGCCCCGATTGATCCAAATTTTGGCGGATGCGGCCGTACGATCACCGATGAAAACGGGTTTTATACCTTTCGCACCGTTAAGCCAGGGGCCTATCCTTGGCGCAACTGGGTGAACAACTGGCGCCCTGCGCATATTCACATCTCGGTCTTTGGATCGGGCTTTTCACAGCGCCTGATCACCCAGATGTATTTTGAGGGCGACCCCCTGATTGCCAAATGCCCGATCGTCAATTCCCTGACCGACCCGGCCGCAATCGATCAGCTGATTGCACCGCTGGATATGAATGCAGCCGTGCCATTGGATTGTCTGGCCTATAAGTTTGACATCATTCTGCGTGGCCGGCGCTCAACCTTTTTCGAAAACCGCCCCGAGGGGAACTGACATGCCGCAACCGCTTAAATATCTGCGTGAATCGCCATCACAAACCGCAGGGCCCTATGTTCATATTGGGCTGGCACCAGGGGCTGCGGGGTTTGATATCTATCGCCAAGAACTGGGCCATGACATGGCCCCAGCCAGCGTGCCGGGGGAACGGATCCGGGTTGAGGGCTGCGTGATCGACGGCATGGGCGCCATCGTCAAAGATGTATTGATTGAGGTCTGGCAGGCTGACGCCGCCGGGATTTATCCGCACCCCGAAGACCCACGCCACACAAAGGCCGCACCCGGTTTTCGCGGATGGGGCCGGGTGATCAGCGATTTCGAGACCGGGCTTTGGGCGTTTGACACCATCAAACCAGGGCCTGTTCCGGGACCAAATGGCCAGATGATGGCACCGCATATCTCGCTTTGGATCGTGTCGCGCGGCATCAATATTGGGCTGTCGACCCGGCTTTATTTCAGCGATGAGGCTGCCGCGAATGCCACTGATCCGGTGCTGAACCTGATCGAACAGCCTGAACGGCGCACCACATTAATCGCCCAGCGCGATACCACAGCCACAGCCCCTGAACCGCTTTACCGGTTTGACATCCGCCTGCAAGGCGCGGATGAGACCGTGTTTCTTGATATCTGAAAGGCCACACCCATGTCTGCCCAAGCGTCAAACCCCTGCATTATCTGTGTGGCAATCACCGGATCAGTGCCCACCAAAGCGAATAACCCGGCGGTGCCAATCACGATCGCTGAACAGATCGAAAGCACACATGCCGCGTTTGAAGCGGGTGCCAGTATCGCGCATTGCCATGTGCGCGACGATGCAGGCCTGCCCACCTCAGACCCAGAGCGTTTCGCCCGCCTGAAAGAGGGGATTGAAACACATTGCCCCGGTATGATCGTACAACTGTCCACCGGGGGGCGCTCGGGGGCTGGGCAGGCACGGGGGGGGATGTTGCCGCTGTCACCCGATATGGCCTCGCTTTCGGTTGGGTCAAACAACTTTCCAACGCGGGTCTATGAGAACCCGCCCGATTTGGTTGATTGGCTGGCGGCGGAAATGCTGAAATATGATGTAAAGCCAGAAATTGAGGCGTTCGATCTGTCGCACATCGTGCAGGCCACGCGTATGGCAGCCGATGGCCGGCTGAAAAGCCCGCTGTATGTGCAATTTGTCATGGGTGTGAAAAACGCCATGCCTGCGGATGAGCGGATTTTTGATATCTATATCGAAACACTAAACCGGCTGGCCCCTGATGCAGTGTGGTGCGGCGCGGGCATTGGTGCAAATCAAGTGGTTGTCAACGAATGGTCGATCAAACGTGGCGGTCACACCCGCGCCGGGCTGGAAGACAATATGCGGCTTGATCGGGACACGCTGGCCCCATCAAACGCTGCATTGGTTGCGCGTGCGGTTGATCTTTGCGCCAAATACGACCGCCCCGTGGCCACATGGCAGCAAGCGCGCACCATTTTGGGCCTGCGCCCAGTCACGGTCTGATCAGATGCCCGCTGCCCCCGCCGACAGCGCCATCTATCGTCGCCTCTTTAGCGAGGAGGACAGCGCCCGCCTGTTCAGTGACAGCGCAGAACTACGCGCGATGTTGCTTGTTGAGGGGGCGCTGGCACAGGTGCAGGGTCAATTGGGCCTGATCCCAGCCGATGCGGCGGCCTTTATTCATCGCGCCGCCCTAGAGGTGCAATTAGATCCCTCGGCGCTGGCGGTAGAAACCGCGATCAATGGCGTGCCCGTGCCAGGGTTTGTGGCAGCGTTTCGCAATGCGATGAACGCGCCTGATTTTGCGCAATACGCCCATTGGGGGGCAACCAGCCAAGATATTATGGAAACCGCGCTGATCTTGCGGCTGCGGCAACTGACCACGCTGTGGCAAACCCGGCTGTCGGGGCTGCTTGTGGCACTGGCCACGCTGGCGCAGACCCATGCTGATCTGCCTGTCGCGGCCCGCACCTATGGGCAAGTGGCAACACCGGGCAGCTTTGGCGCGCTGGTGGCAGATTGGGGCATGCCGATCCTGCGCCACAGCGCCCGGCTGGACGCGCTGCGCCCAGACCTGCTGGTGGTATCTCTTGGCGGTGCGGCGGGCACGTTATCGGCGATGGGTCCAATGGGCCCTGAGGTGCGCGCCGCTCTGGCACAGGCCTTGGGCTTGGGCGATCCGGGGGGCAGCTGGCACAGCCAGCGCGACCGTATTGCAGCTTTTGCCGGTTGGATGGCGGGCTTGGCCGCAAGTTTGGGCAAGATCGGTGAAGATTTGATTTTGATGAGCCAGTCGGGCATTGCCGAAGTCCGCCTGGCAGGGGCGGGCGGATCATCGACCATGCCGCAAAAGCAAAACCCGGTGGCCCCCAGCGCCTTGGTGGCGCTGTCACGCCATGCTATTGGGTTGGCAGGCATGATCACGGCTGCGGGTCTGCACCGTCAAAGCCGCGATGGGGCGGCGTGGTTTGGCGAATGGCTCAGCCTGCCGCAACTGTGCATCACACTGGCACGCGCCTTGGAAATTGCTGAAAATTTGGCACAAACCCTGACGCCCTTGCCAGGCCCAATGGCCGCGCTGATCGAAGATCCGCTGGGGCTGATCCATGCCGAAGCGCTGAGTTTTGCGCTGGCAGACTCTCTGCCGCGCCCACAGGCGCAAGCGCGCGTCAAGGCGCTTTGCGCCGAGGCCAGCGCAACCCAAACCGCATTGGTTTCTTTGGTTCAACGTGATTTTCCGGGGCGAAACTGGCCAGCACTGCTGACCCCCGCCCAACAAATGGGCGAGGCCCCCGCGATTGCCCGCCGGTTTGCCACTGCCGCCAAAGCGGCTGTTGGCACCCGTTAAAACACCAAAGCGCACGTCTTAGCTTTGGTTTTGGTTTTGGTTTTGACCTGGGCCTGGACTTGGGCCCGGGCTATCCGCGCCCAATAAAGGGCATGGCGCTGGCCATCACGGTCATGAACTGCACGTTGGCCGAGAGCGGCAGACTGGCCATATGCAACACTGAGCGGGCCACATCTGCAACATCCATCACCGCCTCAGCCCGCATACTGCCATCGGGTTGCGGCACACCTTGGGTCATTGGCACAACCATATCGGTCAGCGCATTGCCAATATCAATCTGACCACAGGCGATATTGAAAGCCCGCCCATCCAACGAAAGCGTACGCGTGAGCCCCGTGACCGCATGTTTTGACATGGTATAGGGCACAGACCCCGGCCGCGGCACATGCGCCGAGACCGAACCGTTGTTGATGATCCGCCCACCTTGGGGTGTTTGATGCCGCATTTGGCCAAAAGCCGCACGCGCGCACAAAAACATGCCGGTAATATTGACCGCGTTGACTGCCAGCCAATCCTCCACGGCGATTTCATCAATCATCGTCGATTTCAGCGCGTTTCCAGCATTGTTAAACAGCACATCCAACCGGCCCCACGTCTCAGCCGCTTGGCCGAAACTGGCGGTAACTTGATTGGGGTCGGTGACATCGCAGGGCAAAATCAACGCACCATCCGCATCTTGGGCAGTTTCTTCCAACGCAGCCCGTCGCCGCCCCACCAGCCCCACCCGCCAGCCTTGCGCCAAAAATTCCTGCGCAGTGGCCCGGCCAATGCCACTGCCCGCGCCTGTGATAATGATAGAGTGCTGTGCCATACTGGGCCCCTTGCCTTTCCGATCTTAGGCGGCGGTGCCGGAGGGGGGCACCTGCCGCGCTGGCCGGTTGATCAGGATCAACCCCACACAAACCAAGACGCCCGCCCCCAAAACGCCCAACCCCGTTTGTTCCCCCAGCAACAGCCAGCCAAAGCCAATGCCAAAAACCGGGGTCAAAAAGCTGAAACTTGCGACGCCCGAGGGTGGATAAACGCTCAGCAGCCACAACCACAAGATAAAGCCCGCCGTCACCACCATCACAATCTGAAAAATCAGACCCACCCAGTGCAGCGGCTGAAAATCGCGCACCAATGGCCCAAAAAAGGGCGATACCGCCGTCAGCACCACGCCCGAAACAAGCACCATCCAGAACAGCTGCATTTCAGGACGCACCCGCACCATAGCCGAGCCACGCGCCAAAAATGCGGTGGCAGCCCAACCGATCGCGCCACCCAGCGCGCACAAATCACCCAGCACACTGCCGTGCCCACCGCCATCTCCGCGGTTCGCAATCGCCCACGTCACGCCCGCAAAGGCCATCACCAAGCCCAGAACACGCACACCCCCCATGCGTTCGCCGGGCAAAAAGAAATGCGCCATTAAGGCCAGCCAAACTGGCATCGAATAAAACAACACCGCCGAGCGCACGACCGTGGTCAAATCAAGGGCGAGAAACAACAATAAAAATTCTGCGGTAAAAGCCACACCGATGGCAAGCCCAGCCCAAACCGTGCCCGGCTCAACGCGCAATGGCCGACCGTTCATGCGCATCCATGCCCAAACGCACACCACCGCCCCCAGCGAGCGAATACCGGCGAAAAACACCGGCTGCAGCCCACCATTCACCCATTTAATCACAACCTGATTCAGGGCGAAAAACATGGCAAACAGCACCAACATCAGCGCGCCGGGCAAATCGATCCCGTCCTTGCGGGGCATGGGATATCCTTGAACTTAAAATGGTGTCAAACCCTTCTGCGCCGCTGGCCTGCATGTCAAGCGGCGTCATGCCGTGCCGCGCTGCGATCGCGGCAAAAATGCTGGTGAAGGCAGGGTAAATCCCCTATGGCTCAAGGGTATGAGCCCGGACAAAACAGTCGGGACGGGCGGGGGGTTTTGTGGAAAATTTGCGGGGGATATTTTTAATGGTGGCGGCCATGTTGGGCTTTGCCATTGAAGATGCCTTTATCAAACTGGCGGCCGCAGATTTGCCCACTGGACAGATTTTGTTGATGATCGGCCTGATTGGTGGCGCGGCATTCACCGCGATGGGGCAGCTGCAGGGGCAATCGGTTTGGTCGCGCGATATCTTTGCTGGGCCGGTTTTGCTGCGCCATTTGGGCGAAACCTTTGGCACGCTGGGCTTTATCACCGCGCTGGCGCTAACGCCTCTGACCAATGCCACCGCCATTTTTCAGGCCACACCGCTGGCCGTCACCTTTGGTGCGGCCGTCTTTTTGGGCGACCACGTCGGATGGCGACGCTGGAGCGCGATCGCAGTGGGCTTTGCTGGCATGCTGATCATCATCCGCCCCGGCATGGCTGGGTTTGATATGAATTCGCTTTGGTCGCTTTTGGCCGTGACGGGGCTGTCGTTGCGCGATGTCGCAACCCGGCGCGTGCCAAAGGGCATCAGCACCGTGCAACTGGCCGCATGGGCCTTTGGCTGTTTGGTGCTGTTGGGGGCCGCGATGTTGCTTGTCAGCGGCAATGCCCACCGCCCTGATAGTGGGCAAATTTTGTTGGTGGTGCTGGCCGCGTTCTTTGGTGTCTTTGCCTATTGGGCGATCACTGCTGCCATGCGTTTGGGTGAGGTGTCTGTGATCACACCCTTTCGTTATTCGCGGCTGGTGTTTGCACTGATCATCGGCGCATTGGTCTTTGGTGAGCGTCCAGACGGCTGGATGCTGCTGGGGGCAACACTGATCATCGGGTCGGGGCTTTATACCTTTGCCCGCGAACGCCACAGACGCAGGCACGCCCTTTCCATGGGGCAAACCCTGCGCTAAGAACCCTGCAGCATCCCCCCACTTGCCCAACAGGAGCCCCCCATGAGCACGATCACAGATATCCATGCCCGCGAAATTCTTGACAGCCGCGGCAACCCAACGGTTGAGGTTGATGTCTATCTGGAAGACGGCACAATGGGGCGGGCAGCGGTGCCATCAGGCGCATCAACCGGCGCACATGAGGCGGTGGAAAAGCGCGATGGCGACAAAACGCGCTATAAGGGTAAAGGCGTGTTAGACGCTGTGGCGGCGGTGAACGGTGAGTTGGCAGAAGAGCTGGTGGGTTTTGATGCAACCGAGCAGGTCGCGATTGACCGCCTGATGATTGAATTGGACGGCACCCCCAACAAAGCCCGTCTTGGCGCGAACGCCATTCTGGGCGTCAGCCTTGCGGTGGCGAAAGCTGCGGCCAGCTTTAGCGGCCAACCGCTTTATCGCTATGTCGGTGGTACGTCGGCGCGCATTTTGCCGGTGCCAATGATGAATATCATCAATGGCGGCGAACATGCCGATAACCCGATTGATATTCAAGAATTCATGATCATGCCGGTCGCCGCCACCAACATTCGCGAAGCTGTGCGGATGGGGTCTGAGGTTTTTCACACGCTCAAGGCCGAGCTGAGCGCCGCCGGGCTTTCCACCGGGATCGGCGATGAGGGTGGATTTGCCCCCAATCTGCGCTCGGCCCGCGATGCGTTGGATTTCATCATGAAAGCGGTTGAAAAGGCCGGCTATAAACCCGGCACAGATATCTTTTTGGCGCTGGATTGCGCCGCAACGGAATATTTCCGGGATGGCGCCTATCGTATGGCAGGTGAGGGCCTTGTGCTGACACCCGACCAAAATGTGAGTTATCTGGCCGATCTGGTCCGTGATTACCCCATCATTTCAATTGAAGATGGCTGTTCAGAAGATGATTGGGCCGGTTGGGGCGCGTTGACCCAAGCACTTGGCGCCAAGGTTCAGCTGGTGGGCGATGATCTCTTTGTTACAAACCCCGCGCGTTTGGCCCAAGGCATTGAAAAGGGCTGCGCCAACAGCCTGCTGGTGAAAGTCAATCAGATCGGAACGCTGACCGAAACGCTGGATGCCGTGCGCATGGCCGACCGTGCCGGATATACAAGCGTTATGAGCCACCGATCAGGCGAAACCGAAGATGCAACAATTGCCGATCTGGCCGTTGCCACAAATTGTGGCCAGATCAAAACCGGATCGCTGGCGCGCTCAGACCGGCTGGCGAAATACAACCAGTTGATCCGCATCGAAGAAATGCTGGGCGAGGTTGCTGAATATGCCGGCCACAGCATCTTGAAATAAGCCAAAATGATAGCGCGCGCCCATGCGGCGGTGCGCGCTATCGGCACACATCACCTGTGCAACATACGCGTCAGATCTGCCAACAGATCAGGGGCTTCATCAAACCCTACTACCCTGCGCAACCGGGTCGTATCAGCCACCATCCATGCAACATCGTCGCTGCGGTCGGCCAGCGCGCCCATATGCAATAAATCAGGCCGCATAAGAAGGTTGGCCACATCTTGGGCCAAATCGGCAATTCGCACGCCACACCCTGACCCCACGTTGATCGCACCGTCAACCGGGCTTTCCATCACCGCAACAATCGCACGGGCAGCAAACCACGTGCTGACAAAATCACGCACAGCCCGCCCTGACCCACAGCGCGCCACGCGGCCCAAGCGTATGTTTTCAATAATTGATGGCACCAAACGGGCCGCAGGTTCGCCGGGGCCGAACAGATGAAACAGCCGCACCCAAGCCGCACTGGTGCCCATTTTTTGGGCCAAGGCCAGCAAATCTGTGCCGGTTTGCGCTTTGGCCTGCCCATAGATCGTCCCCGGCACCAGCGCGCGGCTTTCCGACCATGGCAGATCAGTGCCCCCAGTCACAGCCCCCGATGACCAATCATATTCCGCGCAACTGCCCAGCCCAACAAAACGCTGCCCCCCCGCTGCATAAAAGGCCTGCGCCAGCTGATCTGTCGCTCTTTGCCAAACAAAATTTTCAGGAGCTTGCCAAAAGGTTCCATGGCCAACCTCCCAGGCGGCATGGATCAAATGGTGGGCCTGCGCTTGCGCCATCAGCCCCGCCAGGTCATCACCACCCAGCAAATCAGCACAGAGCCATTGCACGCCTTTTGTCGACTCGCCCCCCCCCCGTCCGCCATGCTGATGGCGCGACAGCGCAATTACCTGATGGCCACGCCCAACCAGTGCTGTGCAGATCTGGCGGCCAACAAAGCCGCTGGCCCCGGTCAGGATAACCCGGCTAGCCACGCTGGGCCGCTATGTTCATGCGCTGACCTCGGCGGCCAAACGATAAAAATTCTGCACAAACCGGTCAGGTTGGCCCAAAGGATGGGCTGCAATTTGCGCCCGCAGCCCATGGCGCAAATGGCGACGGCGGGGCAGATCTTGGGCCAGCTCTGTGGCTTTGGCCACATAATCATCGGGCACAAATGTTGCCAAATCGCCCAAACCTGCGTTGGATAAGTTCGAATAGGACAGCCGTTCAGGAAAGCCCGGTCCCACCAGCGTTACGGTCGGAACCCCCATCCAAAGTGCCTCACAGGTTGTGGTGCCGCCAACATGGGGCAGACTGTCGAGCGCGATATCGATTTTGTTGTAATGCTCCATGTGCTGACCACGAATGCCAACAAATTCCAACCGATCCGGTGCGACCCCCCGCCGCTCAAACGCCGCGCTGACATTGGTGATAAAGCTTGGCGCAGCGGCTTCGGGGCGCAAAAACAGAAAACGGGAATCAGGCACCGCGCACATCACCCGTGCCCAAAGATCTAGACAGGCCGGGGTGATTTTATAAGGATTATTGGCTGTACCAAAGGTAAGATAGCTGCGCCGCTCTTGTGGAGTGTCATCAGCAATGGGGAAGTTCACAAACCCCAGACGCCCCAATGTGACCCACGTTTCAGGCATTTCAAAAGGTTTTTCAATCAACAACCGCGGGTCGCTCGGTTTCAAATAGGGGTCAACCAAGATATAATCGATACTTTCCAGCCCTGCCGAATGCGGATAGCCCAACCAGCTGGCCCCCAGTCGGGCTGGGCGATAGGCCATCACCTCTAACTTGTTCATAGCCGTGCTGCCGCCCAACTCAAACAACATATCCAGCCCATCGGCCGCAATACCCTCGGCCACTTCGGCATCTGGGCGACTTGGCCAAAGCCGAAACCCGGTCACCTGACTTTGAATATGGGTCTGCACGGGGTTTTGCGGCCCTTCATAAAATGAATAGCAAAACACCTCGACCCGGTCACGATCATAGCGCTCCAGCAACGGCAGGGTGAAATAGGTGACAGGATGGTTGCGCAGATCACTGGACATAAAGCCAATGCGCAATTTTCGCCCACTGGCAAGCGCCGGCATCGCAAGCGGTGTGACCGGGCGCAAATTGGCCTGCACCCGCCGCCCCCAAGCACGGTGCCATTCCACCATTTGCACTCGTTCATCAAGATTTTTCAGCTGGCCCAATTCATAATGCACCGACGAATGCCGCCCTTCGGCCAACCAGCCCGGCAACAACGCCATAACATCACCGCTCTGCGCCATCCGCGGCTCATCCACCACCCGCATCAGCGCAGTGCGCACTGACCGCGCAGTATAGGGCAAACGATCAGGGTGGTTTGCCAGCAGCTGTGATGCGACCTGATAGGCGGCCTCAATATGGTCAGCCTCGCGGCCATAACGGCTGCGCGACAGACTATCCACCAACGCATCAGCGGCTTCCCATGACCGGGGGTTTTGGTGCAGCGCCCGCTCTAACACAGCCGTGGCGCTTGCCCGATCACCATCCCCCAACATCTGGGACAACAGCAAACAGGCGCCCAAATGGCCGGGATTCATCGCCAAAACAGCATTCAGCCGGGCCCGCGCGGTCTCTAACTGGCCCAAACGGTAAAGAACGCGCGCAGACAGTACTGCAAGTTCTTCGTTTTTGCTGTGCGCCTTGCAGGCGGGTTCAACCAGATCAAACGCCTCTTGCGGACGTTTAAGCCGCAGCAAAACCTGCGCCAACAACATCAGAATCACCAAACTTTCAGGGTCACGCTGCATGGCTTGCTGCAAGGGTGCCAGAGCGGCGACGTTATCGCCTGACATCGCCAGCGCCCGGCCATAAAGCCGCAACATCTCAGGATCATCCGGACGGCTGCGCAGTACGGCGTGAAACGCAGCCACGGTGGCGGCATGATCCCCCTGCATTTCAGCAACATTGCCCAGATTTTGCGCAATCATCACATTTTGGGGATGTTTGGCGTGAGCGGCAGCCAACACCTTACGCGCCACATCCAATGCGCCTGCGCGTTTTAAAATCACCCCAAAAATATTGGCCAAATTGGCATCATCCGGCTGCGCCTCATAGGCGGGACGGACCAGGTTGGCCGCATCTTGTTGGCGGTTCAAATTGCTCAGCGCAATAGCGTGGGCTTGCAGCTGGCGCGCCGGGTCACCACCGGCTTTAAGCGCATTCTCAAAGCAACGCACAGCATCGACCAATTGCCGATTTTGCACCAAGGCATGCCCCAAATCTTGCAATATCTGCGGATCATCTGGCTGGCGGGCCAGCCGCGTCTGAAGATGTGCGACCCGATCGGCGGCAGACACCGGACGGGTTTTCGCAGCACCGCCAGACGCCGGTGTGATCAAAGAATTTGCATCTTGCATCCGAACCCCCAAGTTATGCTTCCAAAGCCGCAGGATCGCCCATAGGGGCGATACCTGAATCTTGGCACATCTGCAATCTAGGGGTGAATTTAGAAAATACGTCTAACGCAAAAGGATTGCGCGAAAATCATTAACATTGGTGCCCGTTGGGCCGGGGCTGAACAAATCCCCCAAGGCTTCAAACGCGCCAAACGCATCATTTTTCGACAAAAAAGCCATTGGATCCCCCCCGCCTGCGCGCAGCCGCCCCGTACTTTGGCCATCAGCAAACGCACCCGCGTTGTTCTCAGATCCGTCAATCCCATCCGTATCAGCGGCCAAAGCGGCAAAGGGCAAGCCCTCAGCCGCGATCGCCATCGCCAATAAAAATTCGCTATTTCGCCCACCCCGGCCCTTGCCACGCAAGGTCACGGTGGTCTCGCCACCCGACAAAATCAGCACAGGGCGTTGAAAGGGACGGTTGCGCTGATAAATTTCACGGGTGATGGCGGCATGTACCCGCGCCACCTCGCGGGCCTCGCCCTCAATCGCATCAGACAAGATCACAGCGGGCACGCCACGCGCCTGCGACAGCGCCGCCGCAGCTTCCAATGACAGCGCAGCTGACGCGATCACGCGCACCTCATGATTGGCAAAAACGGCATCATCGGGCCGTGGCGCTTGGCCCAAATCACCCGCAATCCAAGCGGCAGCGGCCGGGGGTAAGACGATGTTCCAGCCTGCAATCATCGCACGCGCATCCGCCCGGCTGACCCGATCTGGCACCGTCGGCCCCGAGGCCACTTGTGCCGGATCATCGCCCGGAACATC
>CALAXT010000002.1 GCA_937895435.1 uncultured Paracoccaceae bacterium
GCGACCCCCGGCGTGACAGGCCGGTACTCTAACCAACTGAGCTACAACCGCGCATATGTCCGCCCGGCTTTGCCGAACGTGAGGGTTCTCATAGGCACCCCGCGTGCCGCCGTCAAGCGCATCCCGCGCCCAAAGCCATGCAAAATGAACGCAGTGTGTCAAAGCCCGCCAAACTGCAGGATTAGTCTGCTGGCGCGGGGGTAAATTCAGACTGATCATCAATTGGCAACTGAAACCGGCCATGCGCCCAATCGCCTGCTCGCCATGCTTCTTTCGCAGCCTCAATCCGTTCTTGGCTTGAGGCTACGAAGTTCCACCAGATATGGCGTGGTCCGGCCATTGTTTCGCCACCCAGAATCAGCACCCGCGCCCCCTGCGCACCCGCGTGCAGGCTAAGACGGTCGCCGGGACGAAACACGATCATGCGCCCTGCCGCAAACACCTGTCCTGCCACAGAAATATCACCCTGCAAAACATACACACCACGATCTTCCTGATCATCAGGCAGGGGCAAACCAGCGCCGGGCTGCAGCACGGCATCGGCATAAATCATCTGTGACGGGGTCTGCAGTGGCATGCGCGCGCCCCACCCCTCCCCCAAGATCAGCCGAACCGTGGCCCCACCATCTTCGATCACTGGCAGCGTGTCCGCCCCAGCCATGGCAAAGGCTGCAGGGGCGTCTTCATGGCTTTCGGGCAGGGCGACCCATGTCTGCACCCCAAACAGACTGTGAGGCGCCGACCGCACTGCACCATCGATTCGTTCGGAATGCGTGATCCCATGCCCCGCCATCATCCAGTTGACCGCCCCCGGTGCAATCCAAGTGTTATTGCCCAAAGAATCGCGGTGGTGGATCTGCCCCTTTAGCAAATAGGTCACAGTCGCCAGGCCAATGTGGGGATGAGGGCGGACATCTATCCCCTGCCCCGTCAAAAATTCAGCAGGCCCCATCTGATCGAAAAAAATAAACGGGCCAACCATTTGGCGCGCAGGCGCGGGCAAAGCGCGCCGCACCTCAAACCCGCCCAAATCCCGCGCCCGCGGCACGATGACGGTTTCGATGGCATCCACCGCTGCGCCAAGTGGCAAATGGGGTGCTTGCGTTGGGTTCCAGCTCATTATGTGCCCTCCTGTTGATATATCAACCTAACAAGCCAGCCACGACACGCACAGACCAACCACGCGCGCAGACCCTGCGCATGGGCGCACAGTGAAATTTTCCTCTGGATGTATTTTTGCATAGAAAATACAACCTTTGCGTTACAGCATCAAGGCAGAGGTAAAAGGAGCACCCGAGTGCGTGTTATTGTGCAAAGAGCCATGAACCAGATCTGCAAACGTCTGATTGACCGCGCCTTACCGGGCGTTCTGGATGACTTGCGCGCTTATTCCCGTGGCTCTGAAACAACAGGCACACAGTGGATCACCCTTTGGATGGCGGTCAGGGGCATTTCAAAGACCCGCCCTGCCTGGATCCTTGAATCAGGCACCGGCGCCTCAACCCTTGTACTGGCGGCAGCCGTCCAAAAACTGCGGCGCACCCATTCAGACTATCACGGCAAGATCATCAGCATGGAAAGCGTGCCAGAATGGTTTGACATCGCCACGGCAAACCTGCCTGACACTTACAGGGACGTGGTTGAGATCGTTCTGGGACCACGCGAGAAATTCGAAATGGCAATGTATCGCGGCTATATCCACGCAAACATCCCACAACATGATTATGCCTTCGTCTTGTTGGATGCGCCGGCCTTTAGCGATGCTGAGGGCATCGCGTTTTGCGCAGACATTTTCAAAGTGATGGATCTGTCACGCGCACCGATCATTCACGGGGTGGTCGATGGCCGCGCCTCATCCGTTATGGTCATTCAACAGATCTTTGGCACCGCTGCCGCGCGATACTGGCACGGGCTTTATGCGGCAAAATTTGCGCTGCCCCGGATAAATTTCCGCGATACCAACTTGCGTACCACCCGCGATTTCTCAACTTCGATTTTTGGACGTTTGGAATTTGTCAAATTTCGGCGCTAACACACAAGTTTGATGGCCGTTCGCTTAACTGTCGCGCTCAGCATACCGAAAGCCCAGAACATCACATTGTGATATCTGCTTAAGCTCTGCCAACTGAGTATTGACGATGGATGCCCAAGCATCTGCTCCAAATTTCTCTAACAATTCGCTGGTGACGCTTTGCACTGCCGCAACACACCCGCCCGTGTCCCCACCTCGCAGCGCCGCTGCTTGCAGCTGGCAATCGGCCTCGGTATTGCCAACCACCTTATTGGCCGTATCGCGCATCAGCACAGACACCCCCACGACCGGCCGAACGCCTGTGTTTTTCACCTGCAAGGTCAACACATACCGCGCCGTTGCCTTGCCTGCATCTTCGGCAAACTGCATACGCACGGAACATGGCACGCTCACCTCAGAGGCCAGCACCGCCCCACTCAGCCCAATCGACACCACCAAAACCGCAGGCAGCCACAGCCGCATCCCCGTCAACATAATCTTGAACCGCATCATCCCAGCCCTTGTTTCCCTACGGCAGGTCGACCAATTCACCCAGCCCTCAGCTCAGCCTTTGCACACAGAGTGCCAACTGACCGAAAGGACATAAAATTGGGCTTGTCGTGGCCATCCCGCATCGGCTATTGGGGATGCGCGGGTGATTAGCTCAGTTGGTAGAGCGCTTCGTTTACACCGAAGATGTCGGGGGTTCGAGTCCCTCATCACCCACCACTCAGCACATGATATGCCTGCCGAGCAGTTCAATTGCTGTTTTTTGTTGTCGAGTTGGCAAAAATCATGCTTGCACCCCGCTTTCGTTCAAGCTATCCGACCGTAATGACCCCGTCGCGGAGAGGTGCCGGAGCGGTCGAACGGGGCGGTCTCGAAAACCGTTGAGGGTGAGAGCCCTCCCAGGGTTCGAATCCCTGTCTCTCCGCCATATTATTTACTTAAACATCTGTTTTTAAATAAAACTATTTGCCTACCTCTGTTCGTAGATACAAAGCTGGATACACTTTACTGCTCACATGCACTGGTAATTCAAAAGCTACTTGATCCGACTCATCGTCGCCTGCACTTCATACTTTTTCGACAGCTCTGCCGTCGTCAACTCTTCACGTATCGATTTCAAGGCAACGGTGGCCTTGAATTCTGACGTGTAACGCTTCTGTTTCG
>CALAXT010000003.1 GCA_937895435.1 uncultured Paracoccaceae bacterium
CGGTCAAACAGCTCATCCATGACAATTGGGCTGACCCCAGCAGTGGGCTCATCCAGCATCAATACTTTGGGCTGTGTCATCAATGCGCGGCCAACCGCCACTTGTTGGCGCTGCCCACCCGACAATTCGCCCGCGGGCTGATGGCGTTTATCGCGCAAAATTGGGAACAGGTTATAGACCTGTTCCATCGTCGCACTGATGTCATCACGGCGCAAAAATGCGCCCATTTCCAGATTTTCTTCCACGCTCATCGACGTGAAGATATTATGGGTTTGCGGCACAAAGGCCATGCCTTTGGCCACACGCGCCTGCGGGCTTAGCGTGGTGATGTCTTCGCCCTCAAGCAGCACACGGCCACCGCGCAGCGACAACATGCCAAACACAGCTTTCATCGCGGTCGACTTCCCGGCGCCATTCGGCCCGACAATCACGGCGATCTGGCCCTTTTCAACGGCCAGCGTGCAGTCATGCAAAATATCGGCAGCGCCGTAACCGCCCGTCATGTTTTCAGCGATCAAAAACGTCATGCCACCCCCCTACTGTTTGCGGGGGCGCAGCATGGTATGGGGGGATTACCCATTGGCCTTCACCTTATTTTTCAAACCAGTGCCCAGATAGGCCTCAATCACGCGGTCATCATGGCGCACCTCGTCGACCGTGCCTTGGGCCAAAACGCGGCCCTCGGCCATCACGATGACGGGGTTACATAGACGGGCAATGAAATCCATATCATGTTCAATCACGCAAAACGTATAACCGCGTTCTTTGTTCAGGCGGACAATCGCATCTGCGATCGTGTTCAATAGTGTGCGGTTTACGCCAGCGCCGACCTCATCAAGAAAGACGATCTTGGCATCAACCATCATGGTGCGGCCCAGTTCCAGCAGCTTTTTCTGCCCACCCGAGATATTGGCCGCGCGTTCATCGGCCAGATGACTGATGGTCAGAAACTCTAACACCTCATCAGCACGGGCGCGCAGGGCGCGTTCTTCGTTGGCTACGGCGCGGCGGTCAAACCATGCATTCCAAAGGGTTTCGCCCTTTTGACGTGCTGGCACCATCATCAGATTTTCGCGCACACTCAGCGTGCCGAATTCATGTGCAATTTGAAAGGTGCGCAGCAGACCTTTTTGAAACAAAACATGTGGCGGCAGCCCGGTGATGTCTTCGCCCGCCATCAAAACCCGCCCCGAGGTTGGCGGCAGACGCCCCGCGATCACATTAAAAAGCGTGGTTTTGCCCGCGCCATTTGGGCCAATCAACCCAGTGATCGATCCTGACGCAATTTCCAGCGAAGCACCATCCACCGCGTGAAAGCCACCGAAATGCTTGTGCAGGTTTTCAACGACAATCATACCGTGTTCCTTGCATTAACAGCTGCGCGCATGCTGACCCGTCTTATCAGTTACAAAACGGCCCGGGGTGGGTGGCTTTCGCCTGCGCTTTCGCGCCCGCCCCGGGCCGTTTCACAAATTTGCCGTGATATTAGCGGAAACGAACGGTGTTAATCTTGCCGTCCATGATCTCAATTTCACGATAGTTGCCGGCAGATTCACCGCCACCAATCAGTTCGACCGCTGTCGCACCAACATAGTCGATGTCAACGCCTTGGGCGATCAGATCAAGCGCCTTGCCCAGCTCACCCGGCAAAATCAGCTCGCCCGGTGCGTTGGCCAGATCCATGACTTTGGATTTCCAGTCGCCCGAATTGGTCGATCCGGCAGCCTGCATGGCCATCATGATCAGGGCCGCTGCATCATAGCTTTCCGGGGCAAATGCACCTGTGCCCTCAAAACCTGCGGCCGAGGCCATGCCCTGAAACACTTCGGCACCCTGGCTGTCGGTGCCGGGATACTGGCCAAACGACCCGTTCAGGCCTGCACCAATGCTGTCAACCAGCGCCTGGCCCACCATGCCGTCGGGCAGCACAAAGGTTTCAAACGCGCCTGAATCCAGCGATGCCTGAATGATGCCCTTGCCGCCTTTATCGGTGTAGCCCGCCACAACCAAAGCGTCGCCACCAGCCGAGGCCAAGGCCCCAACTTCGGCGCTGTAATCGGCTTTGTCATCTTCGTGCGAGGCATTGATCGTGACGGTACCGCCCGCAGCCTCAAAGGCCGCTTGGAAGCTGTCGGCCAGACCTTTGCCGTAATCATTATTGGTGTAGGTCAGCGCAACGGTCTTCACACCACGATCCATCAAGACGTTGGTCATCACAACGCCCTGACGCGCGTCAGACGGAGCCGTGCGGAAAAACAGGCCATCGTCCTCGGCGGTTGAGAGCGCGGGCGATGTGGCCGAGGGCGAGATCATCGCGACACCGTTTGGACGTGCCACGTTTTGCAAAATGGCACCGGTCACGCCCGAGCAATCGGCCCCCATGATGGCGCTGACTTTTTCGGATGTGATCAGACGTTCGGCGGCGGCTGTGGCGGCGGCAGCATCGATACAGGTCGAATCAGCACGCACGGGCAGAACCTTGGCTCCGCCCATCAGCTTGCCCGAATCGCTGACCTCTTTCATGGCCATTTCAGCACCCGCAGCCATGGCTGGGGTGATCGATTCCAGTGGCCCAGTGAAGCCAAGGATGATCCCGATTTTGATATCTTCGGCGTGCACCGAGCCCGACATAAGCGCAAGCGCAGTGCTCGCCAACAGCAGTTTCTTCATGGTTCAGCTCCCTAGGTTGATCGTTATTCTTGTGTGACTTTAATGTGAAGGCGATCAAAAGAAAAGTTGTCTTGAGCGCGTGTTTTAGGGTGTTTTCGTTCAGTCACGCGGCTGCGCACCCGAATTGCGCCTAAATTGACAGCCGTGCCCCACCGCCATGTGCACCGCGTTCGCGATAGGGGGTGGTGTTGTAATGCGATCGATAGCATTTGGAAAAATGCGACGGGCTGGCAAAACCACAGGCCAATGCCACGTTAATCACGCTCATATCGGTTTGCATCAACAGATTGCGCGCCTTTTGCAGGCGTAATTCCATGTAATAACGCTTGGGGCTGCGGTTCAGATAGCGCCGAAACAGCCTCTCTAGCTGGCGCGTTGACATCCCAACGGCTTTGGCCAGTGCAGCGGGCGATATTGGTTCTTCAATATCTTGCTCCATCTTTTGGATGACGCTGGAAAGCTTGGGGTGGCGCACGCCAATCCGGGTGGGGATCGACAAGCGCTGCGTGTCTTGATCGGTGCGGATCGACGAATAGATCAGCTGATCGGCCACCGTGTTTGCCAGCGTTTCGCCATGATCATCGGCGATCAGCTTTAACATCAGGTCAATGGATGCGGTCCCACCTGCCGTTGAAAGGCGATTGCCGTCGACGACAAAGACCGACTTTGTTAGGTTAACCTCTTCAAACTCTTCTAAAAAGCTGTCTTGGTTCTCCCAATGGATCGTGGCCTTACGCCCATCCAACAGCCCTGCTTTGGCCAGAGCATAACTGGCCGTGCAAAGCCCGCCCACCGTCACCCCACGCCGCGCTTCGCGCCGCAACCAGTTTAGGACGGGGCGGGTTGTGGCCTCTTGCACATCCACACCACCGCAGACCAAAACCACATCTTCGCGCGACAATTCATCGAGCCCCATATCCAGCTTGAAAGCGGCCCCGTTGGAACAGGTTGCAACATCCCCGCCCTCACCCGCCAGCGCCCATGTGTAAAGGGTGCGCCCACCAATCCGATTTGCGATGCGCAGCGGTTCGATAGCCCCCGCAAAAGACAACATGGTAAATTGATCCAGCAGCAAAAACACAAACCGGCGCGGAGCGGCGGATGTGGGGGAAGCTGCGCGGGGATGCTCGACCATTTTGCGACCTGTATGCGTCGTTTTGTGAGACTGACAACAGGAATTGGGGCAATTGACAAGGGCCGATTTGTGAAGGGTTTGACAATAATCGCGGTTTGCATGGCTGCAGCCGAGCTTGTATAGACGTGCGAACTGAGAAAATCGCAGGAGAACGTCATGACAAAGGTCTGGAATAAATCCGATTGGCGCAGCAAGCCCCGGGTTCAGATGCCCGACTATCTCGATCATGACGCGCTTGGCGCGGTTGAGGCGCAGCTTGCAAAATACCCCCCCCTTGTTTTCGCAGGTGAGGCGCGCAAGCTAAAGCGGCAATTGGCGCTGGCGACCGAGGGGCGGGCTTTTGTGTTGCAGGGCGGCGATTGCGCTGAAAGCTTTGCGGAATTTTCTGCTGATAACATTCGCGACACCTTTCGGTTGATGCTGCAAATGGCGGTTGTGCTGACCTTCGCAGCCAAAGTGCCCGTTATCAAGGTGGGCCGGATGGCTGGCCAGTTCGGCAAGCCGCGTTCCTCCCCGACCGAGGTAATTGGTGGGGTCGAACTGCCAAGTTATCGTGGTGATATCATCAATGGTTTCGAATTCACGCCCGAAGCGCGCATTCCCGACCCGGCGCGCATGTTGCAAGCCTATACCCAAGCGGCGGCCAGCCTGAACCTGTTGCGGGCGTTTTCAACGGGTGGCTTTGCCGATATTCATCGAGTGCATGCATGGACACTGGGGTTTGCCGAACACGACAAGGCCGAGCGTTATCGCGAAGTGTCAAATCGTATTTCTGACGCGCTTGATTTCATGAATGCGGCGGGTGTCACGTCTGAAAACACGCCCGAGCTGGCAACAGTTGATTTCTACACCAGCCACGAAGCGCTGCTGTTGGAATATGAACAGGCGCTGTGCCGGATCGATTCAACCACTGATCTGCCCATCGCAGGCTCTGGTCATATGATCTGGATTGGCGATCGCACCCGCCAGCCTGATGGTGCGCATGTCGAATTTTGTCGCGGTGTCCAAAACCCGGTTGGGCTAAAATGTGGCCCATCTTTGAAAGCTGATGAGCTGAAGGTGCTGATTGACACGCTGAACCCAGAAAATGAACCTGGCCGTCTGACGCTGATCACGCGTTTTGGCGCAGAAAAAGTTGCCGATCACCTGCCCAAGCTGGTGCAAGCGGTGCGGGAAATGGGGGCCAAAGTTGTTTGGGTCTGTGACCCGATGCACGGCAACACGATCAAGGCCACAAGCGGTTATAAAACCCGGCCATTTGATCTGGTGCTGCAAGAGGTACGCGGGTTCTTTGCCGTGCATCGCGCCGAGGGCAGTATACCGGGCGGTGTGCATTTCGAAATGACAGGTAAAGATGTCACTGAATGCACCGGTGGCGTGCGTGCGGTCACGGATGAAGATCTGTCCAGCCGCTATCATACCGCCTGTGATCCACGTCTTAATGCCAGCCAGTCGTTGGAACTTGCGTTTTTGGTGGCGGAAGAACTGATGGCCCGCCGCAGCGGTGATCATTAACAACCCACCATCGTCCCGGCATATTACAAAAGGCGCGCATCATCTGATTGCGCGCCTTTTTGCCATTAAAGACCTACGGCGGTGCTGCCAGCCCGTTGTGTCGCTGGGCGTGGCCTAAAACAGATTTGGAATGTTTTGCAACGTTGTTTTGTTGCTTTCGTCCGTCTGTGCCGCGGGTGTTGCGCGTGGCAGCATAACAACGGTGCCGCCCTCTGTGTTGTTGGGTTGTGCGTTGCGCGCATGGCCACCAGAAATTGCACCAAAGACTGGGCCGGGATAGATCACTTGGCCAGCGGGCTGTGCCGTGGGGCGCTCGGGCAGGCTGCCATGGGCTATGTGGGTGATCGAAAATCGTTGGGGCCTGGTTGCAGCTTGGTCCTTGCTGACCAAACACCCCAAAGCCCGCGTCACTGTCCCGGTTTCGCCGCGCAGGGGCAGCAGCAGCATCTGGGCCGTTGCGCCATCGGCGCCGGTCAGTTCGGCCTCAACAGCTTCGGGTCTGCAAAAAACCGCCTCAATCATATCCATGGCTGCGTGACGATCATTTTCGCAGAAAAACGCACTCAGCGGCATTCCGCGGACCTCCATCCCCATCAGATCTATCAGGTGCATCCCCGCCAGCCGCAGCCGCGCCACGCCTGGTGCGACGCGTTCCACCATAAAGGCGAATTCAAGCGCGGCCTCAATTCCACGCGGGTCAACGGCCGCGCGCAACGGAATGTCGCCCTCAATACGCAGGCTTTCCCAATAGGCGCGAATTTTTTCAACGGCGGTTTCCAACATCTTAGTCTTCCCAGATCATGGTCCGGCACGGGTTTTAATCTGTGGCCAAGGCGAAACGAAGCGGGCCATCGGCATATGCAACCCTTTCTTCGCCAAGCAGATGGCTTATAGAGGGGCAGTCTGCAATCCAAACAGCACCTGTAAGATCTGTATATACCCGTCCGTATAGAAACGATAGCAAAAGGTTTACACTTTGCAACCAAAGACCATAAAATTGTCGTTATTGACTTGGAGAATTTTATTAAATGTTTAACTCAATGACGGCCTTTTCCAGCCTGCGCGGTGGTGGGGCGGGGCTGACGTGGGCGTGGGATATCCGCTCGGTCAATGGCAAGGGGTTTGACTTGCGCATGCGGCTGCCTGAAAGCGCCATGGCGCTGGAAGTGGCGCTCCGCGCGCAGGTTGCGGCGGCAGTTCAGCGTGGAACGGTAACGCTTAACCTTAAGATATCGCGTGAAAATTCTGCGCCATCTTATGTCTTAAACCCTGCCGCTTTGGCACATGCGCTGGCGCATATTGCCCAGATTGATGCGGCTGCAAAACAAGCAGGTATTGTGCTTTCATCAGCCTCATCCGTTGATATCATCAGCCTGCGCGGGGTGCTGGAGGCCGCGAACCCCGAAGAAGATACCCCAGATGTCTCGGCCGCTCTCTTGGCCGATGCTGCGGTGCTTTTGTGTGACTTTTGTAAGATGCGGGCTGATGAGGGTCGCCTTTTGGCCGCAATTATTAACGATCAGGTTGACCAGATCGCAACATTGTTAGAGGCGGCCCGTGCGCTGTTGCCCCGCCGCAGCTCCGAGATGGCTGAGCATCTGAGGACCCATCTGCAGCAAGTTTTAGATGGCGCGCAGGGCGCCGATCCACACCGTGTGGCGCAAGAATTGGCGTTGATCAGTGTAAAGTCTGACATCACCGAAGAGCTTGATCGGCTTTCGGCCCATGTCACTGCCGCGCGCGCGCTTTTGGTAAGCACGGGCCCTGTGGGGCGAAAATTTGATTTTTTGACCCAAGAATTCAATCGTGAGGCCAACACCCTGTGTTCGAAATCCAACATGACTGAATTGACCCGGATCGGGCTTGACCTCAAAGTTGTGATCGACCAGATGCGCGAGCAAGTTCAAAATGTGGAGTAGGGCGTGATGCGGCGTGGGCTTTTGATCATTTTGTCGTCACCGTCTGGGGCGGGAAAGTCGACGTTGGCGCGACGTCTGATGGCGTGGGATCCAAACATCAGCTTTTCAGTGTCAGCCACCACCCGCGCCCCCCGCCCGGGTGAGACCGATGGCCGAGAATATCATTTTCGGACGCGCGCAGAGTTTCAAAAGATGGTTGATGCCCAGCAGATGCTGGAACATGCCGAGGTTTTTGGGAATCTCTATGGCACGCCAAAAGCCCCGGTCGAAAGCGCGCTGATGGCTGGGTATGATACGTTGTTTGATATCGACTGGCAGGGGGGGCAGCAAATTCGCAACTCTGGTTTGGGGCGTGATGTGGTGTCCATCTTTGTCCTGCCGCCATCCATTGCCGCTTTGGAAGAACGGCTGCGGGGCCGTGCCCAAGACAGCGATGATACAATCGCCGAACGCATGGCCAAAAGCCGCGATGAAATCAGCCATTGGGCTGAATATGATTATGTTTTGGTCAATCATGATGTCACCCAAGCCGAGAATGAATTGCGCACCATTCTGATGGCCGAGCGGATGCGCCGCGAACGCCAGCCGGGCTTAGCGGATTTTGTGCGTGGGCTGAATTCAGAAGCTGGGGGCCGCCAATGATCTATGCATTGGATGGCATCACCCCCCGCCTGCCTGATGATGATGATTATTGGGTGGCGCCCGATGCCCAATTGATTGGCCGGGTTGTCTTGGAAACGGGCAGTTCTGTTTGGTTTGGCACCGTGATGCGTGGTGATAATGAAGAAATCACCATTGGGGCGGGCAGCAATGTGCAAGAACGCTGTGTGCTGCATACCGATATGGGATACCCGTTGCGGGTGGGGCGCAATTGCACGATTGGTCACGGTGTCATTTTGCACGGGTGCACCATTGGCGATGGCGCGTTGATTGGCATGGGTGCAACTGTGCTGAACGGCGCGCAAATTGGCGCGGGCAGCCTGATTGGGGCCGGGGCATTGATCACCGAGGGCAAGATCATCCCACCGGGCGTTTTGGTTATGGGCGCGCCAGGGCGTGTGGTCCGCAGTTTGGATGGCCCAGCACAAGAAAAGTTACTGAAAACGGCGGCTGGCTATCGCCGCAACCTGCGCCGCTTTCGCGATGGGTTGCGGCCAGTTTGCTAAGGGTGCGCGCGTGATCTGCGCGCTAGGCTGACATTCGGGTGTCGGCCATCATGCCCATCTTCAGCCCAGGGCATCGCGCCATAATTTCATTTAAGACCAACCCAGGCTTTGGCAATGGCGGTGCCATCGCAACCAACTGGCCGCCAAATCCAATCTGGTGCAGCCGTTGCGCCAAATCCATTATATCAAACTCGGTGCTAAAAAGCGGTGCTACAACATGATCCGGGCGCACCCGTGTCATCAATTGCTCATCAATTGTGTGATAGCGCGTTACCACAACCTGACAATCGGTGGCATCGGCGGGCAGGGCCACAACCGAGCGATTGGATTCAATCATCAAAATAGTGCCCGTTAGCGTCTGCATTCGTTCCCAGCCCCCAAATAAAACAGCCCTTCAAGGCTTTGTGAAAATTGGTGATGCACTCACTTAAACATTTAAAAGATAACAAAACGTGAAAGGATATACCCTTAAGATACATTTAATTCGAGATATATCTATTTGATGTTTAAGCAAGCGGAAAGAATAAAAATTTCCATCGTTAGATAAAAATGTGTTCAAAATGTGATAGGGAACACTTGGGTTGCATGCCGCACCATATTTTTTGAACGCAGGGGTCTTGTTGAAACAGCAGCGCCCAATGCGACCGCCAATTGACGTTTGATCCGCTTGTTGCCAAAGGAAGAGCGATGGAAATGATGAAATCTGTTCTGGCCAAAGTGCCGATGCCAGTTTTGTTGATTGGCCCGGGTGAACGGATATTGACCGCAAACCAACTGGCATCTGAGATTTTTGGCCCCGATATTGAGGGCCGTCACTATATGACTATCTTGCGTCAGCCCGCCGTGCTCGAGGCGGTGGAACGGACGCTGCGATCGGGTGTGCAATCGGTCACGCGGATCATTTTGTCAGGTATATCGCGTGATACCGTCTATCGCGCTCACAGTGCCCCGGTTCTATTGGATCAAGGTGGGGGGGCACTTGTCAGTTTGGAAGACATCACGGATCTAGAACAGGCCATCCAAAGTCGGCGCGATTTTGTGGCCAATGTCAGCCATGAATTGCGCACACCGCTGACGGCACTTTTGGGGTTTATTCAAACCCTTACGGGTGCTGCGCGCGATGATGCGGTGGCGCGTAATCGGTTTTTGGGCATCATGGAGCGCGAGGCTGAGCGGATGAACCGTTTGGTGGGCGATCTTTTGTCGCTGAGCCGGGTTGAGGCCGAGGCCCGCGTGCGACCAACGGAACGCATTGATTTGGTGGCGCTGGTGCGCTCTGCGGTTGATCCGTTGCGCAGTCTTGCCTCAGAGCAGGGGGTCGAGATTACCGTTGAGACGGATGGGCTGGGGCTGGGTGTGGAAGAACTGATCGTGCATGCCGATCCCGATCAGCTGACCCAAGTTGTGACCAATCTGGTTGAAAATGCAGTGAAATACGGTGGCAATGGCAAGGGCGTGCAGGTAGCGCTGTGGCTGAACCCACGCGACCCTGATATGCGGGTTCCCGCCGTGACTGTCGCGGTGACAGACCATGGCGACGGGATTGACCCGCTGCATTTGCCGCGACTGACCGAGCGGTTTTACCGCGTCGACAGTCACCGCTCGCGCGAGAAGGGCGGCACGGGGCTGGGGCTGGCGATTGTCAAACACATCATGAACCGCCACCGTGGGATGCTCCGGATCAAAAGCGATCGGGGCGTTGGCAGCTGTTTTTCCATCAGTTTGCGCCTGCCATAAGCTGTTTTTGGCGTTTGGCGCTTTTCCTTGGGGGCCAAACCGCCTATTGGCACGCAATCCTCGTTGCCCCGTTTCAAGGGCCGCGCTTTCTCAGGGCCTGAGCCCGCTTCCCAAAGGACCCATGCCCAATGATCAGCCGTGATGACTATATCAAACAGTGGTTTGGAAATGTGCGTGGCGATCTATTGTCTGGGTTGGTGGTGGCTTTGGCGCTGATACCAGAGGCGATTGCTTTTTCGATTATTGCCGGGGTGGATCCCAAAGTGGGGCTTTATGCCAGCTTTGCTATCGCAGTGGTGGCGGCGATTGCGGGCGGGCGACCGGGTATGATTTCGGCTGCAACGGCTGCAACAGCGGTGTTGATGGTGACTTTGGTGCGCGATCATGGGCTGCAATATTTGCTGGCGGCCAGCGTGCTGGCGGGGGTGCTGCAGATTGGGGCAGGGGTGTTTCGGCTGGGCTATGTGATGCGCTTTGTATCGCGCTCGGTCATGACGGGCTTTGTCAATGCATTGGCCATTTTGATCTTCATGGCGCAATTGCCGGAATTGATTGATGTTCCGGTGCTAACCTATGGTTTGGTCGCGATGGGCTTGGCGATTATTTATCTGTTCCCTCGTCTGACAAAGGCGGTGCCCTCGCCTTTGGTCACGATTGTGGTTTTGACTGCCCTGACGCTGGGTATGGGGCTGGATGTGCGCACCGTAGGCGATATGGGGGATTTGCCGGATACTTTGCCGGTGTTCTTACTGCCGCAAATACCACTGACGTTTGAGACATTACAGATCATCCTGCCCTATTCGGTTGCGGTGGCGGTGGTGGGCTTATTGGAAAGCTTGATGACGCAGAACATCGTTGATGAAATGACCGACACCGTATCTGACCGCGATCAGGAATGTGTTGGCCAGGGCTTGGGCAACATTGCCACCGGCTTTATCGGTGGCATGGCGGGCTGTGCCATGATTGGCCAATCGGTGATCAACGTGAAATCTGGTGGGCGTGGGCGGCTGTCTTGCTTTACTGCGGGGGTGATGCTGCTGGTCTTTTGCGTGGGTTTAGGCGATTGGGTCGCGCGCATTCCAATGGCCGCTTTGGTGTCAATCATGATCATGGTGTCTATTGGCACCTTTTCGTGGTCGTCCATTCTGGCGCTGCGCAGCCATCCAACCTCATCATCAATCGTGATGCTGGCAACGGTGGTATTTGTGGTCTTTACCCACAATTTGGCGATTGGTGTTTTGGTGGGGGTGTTGCTGTCTGGCATTTTCTTTGCCGCAAAAATTGCCCAGCTGTTTCGCGTGCGATCAGTGTTGTCAGACGATGGCGCACGGCGGGTTTATTTTGTTGAGGGGCAGCTGTTCTTTGCATCGGTTGAAGATTTCATGCGCGCCTTTGATTTCAAAGAGGGCATCCGCGACATCACCATTGACGTCAGCCAAGCGCATATCTGGGATATCTCATCTGTCGCTGCACTTGATCTGGCAGTGATGAAATTTCGCCGGATGGGCACGCAGGTCACCATCACGGGGATGAATGCCGCCAGTGATACAATTGTCGATAAACTGGCCCTGCATGACAAGCCTGGCGCGTTGGACAAAATTGCGGTGCATTAGCGGCAGGCCTGACCTGTGCTCCACAATACGTGGGGCACAGGCAAAGACTGCAGATCGGGCTTAGGCGTTGAACAAAAAGTGTAACACGTCGCCGTCTTTGACCAGATAGGTCTTACCTTCAATCCGCAGCTTGCCGGCCTCTCGCGCGCCCGCTTCACCGTTGCCGGCAATATAGTCGTCATACGCGATGGTTTCTGAGCGGATGAACCCACGTTCAAAATCACCATGGATGACGCCCGCAGCGGCGGGGGCCAGTGTGTTGGCCGGAATGGTCCAAGCGCGTGCCTCTTTGGGGCCAACCGTGAAATAAGTCTGCAAGCCCAAAAGTGCATAACCCGCCCGGATCAGTCGCGACAGTCCAGCCTCATTCAGACCCATTTCGGCCAAAAACATCTCGGCCTCATCGGCGTCAAGCTGGCTGATCTCTTCTTCAATTTTGGCCGAAATAACGACGATTCCGGCACCCTGTGTGGCGGCCATTTCGGCCACTTTTGCCGACAGGCCATTGCCTGTTCCCGCAGCGTTTTCCTCGACATTGCACACAAACAGCACCGGCTTGGCGGTCAAAAGCTGCAAGAGCCCCCAAGCGCGGCGGTCATCTGCTGCAATCTCAACCGTGCGAGCGGGCCGCCCTGCTTCCAAAGCGCCAAGTGCCAACCGCAACAGCCGGTCTTGGTCAACCGCTTCCTTGTCGCCCCCTTTGATCTTGCGCGACAGATTGGCGAGCCGCCGTTCGATCGATTCCAGATCGGCCAGCATCAGCTCGGTTTCAATTGTCTCAGCATCGGCCAGCGGGTCAATTCGGCCTTCGACATGGGTAATGTCATCGTCTTCAAAGCAGCGCAGCACGTGTGCAATTGCGTCGCATTCGCGGATATTGGCCAGAAACTGGTTGCCCAGACCCTCGCCCTTGGATGCGCCGCGCACAAGTCCGGCGATATCAACAAAGGTCATGCGTGTTGGGATGATCTGTTTTGATCCGGCGATGGCGGCCAATTTGTCCAAACGCGGATCAGGCACGGCCACCTCGCCCACATTGGGCTCAATGGTGCAGAACGGGAAATTGGCAGCCTGTGCGGCTGCGGTCCGGGTGAGCGCATTGAAAAGTGTCGACTTGCCAACATTTGGCATGCCCACGATGCCCATCTTAAAACCCATGATCTTGCCCCTTTGCCCTGCTTGCCCGCTTTTAGGCGGCACCCGGTCTGGGTGCAAGCACCGCTTGGCGTGCATTTTGGCGTGGTTTGCGGCATGGGGGGCATTGATTTTCTGCCCCCCATGCCGCAAACCGCCCAAAACCCTACGGAGGCACCTGGCATGAGCAGAATCGATGATAAATTCGCGGCGCTGCGCGCGGTCGGGCGCAAGGCATTTGTGTCCTATATCATGGCAGGGGATCGCGACTATGACACCTCGCTTGCGGTGATGCAGGGTTTGCCTGGCGCGGGCGTCGATATCATTGAGTTGGGCATGCCATTTACCGATCCGATGGCTGATGGCGGTACGATCCAATTGGCTGGCCAACGCGCGCTGGAAGGTGGGCAAACACTTGTGCGCACGCTGGATATGGTGCGGTCTTTTCGCAAAACTGACACCACGACGCCGATCGTGTTCATGGGGTATTACAATCCGATCTATTCGCGCGGTGTCACCCGGTTTTTGGCTGATGCCAAAGAGGCCGGCGTTGATGGGCTGATTGTGGTTGACCTGCCACCTGAGGAAGACACCGAACTTTGCCTGCCGGCGCAGGCGGCGGGGCTGAACTTTATTCGTCTGGCCACCCCGACCACTGATGACAAGCGCCTGCCCAAAGTGCTGAGCAATACATCAGGCTTTGTTTATTATGTGTCTATAACGGGCATCACGGGCGCTGCGGCGGCGCAGGCCGGCGACGTTGGCCCAGAAGTGGCGCGGATTAAAGCGCAAACCGATCTGCCGATCATTGTTGGTTTCGGCATCACCACGCCTGAAGCCGCACGTGACATTGCGCGCGTTGCAGACGGTTGTGTGGTGGGATCTGCAATCGTTGCCAAAATCGCCCAAGGCGCTTCGGTGGATGAAGTTTTGGCGTTTGTGGCGGGCCTGGCCGAGGGCGCGCATTCAGCCTGACCGCTTGCCCTGTGTCAGGCCGTCGGCGGCATGGTGGGGGGGACAGCTGGCGTTTCAGGCCCGCGCTGCTCGCCTTGGCTGGGTGTTATCCCCATTGGGGCCAAAACGGCCCAGACATGCGCTGGCACCATGTTTTTGATGCGCGCCGGAAAGGCGCGGCGCAGGTGCAAAACGGTTTCAATCGCCTTCATCTCGACCCGTGCGCGGGCAAATTCCAAACCGCGTGGGCCAATACGGGGCTGTAAAAACGCCACCACCGGGCGCAACCAATCGGGCATGGCGCGCAGCGGCAAGCCGCCTGCTGCGCGTTCGGTGTTTTGCAGAAACCCTTTGACCGCACCCGTGCGATTGCCTTTGCTGCCCAAGGGTGCCGTGTGCAGTTGCCCTGCCAACAGCTCTAACATTTCGGCGCCGCGGGCATTGCGCACGATCACCCATTGATCCCCTTCGCCCGCCATATATCCCACCGTGATATCGGCCAAACGATTGGTATAATCGACACAGGTCTTGCAGGTCATTGGAAAGAAGTCGGCGGGCAGTTTGGATATTGGCAACTTTAAGAATGGTACTGTTTTTGGTGAGCGGCCATCATCAAAGCGCAATTCCACCCGGTAGTCGGCGCGAAACTCAAGGTAACTGACAGTTTCGGGATTCGGGTCAAGCAATTTGAGAAAGCTGTGAAAATTCTCGGTGGTTGTATTGTCCGAACAGGGTGTGCCGATCACATATATCCGCTCAAACCCCAGTTCGGATTCCAGCGCGCGCAGGGCATGCACCTGGCAAGGTATGCCGATCAATGCGATACGTTTATGGCCTGCGTCCCGCGCAGGTTCCAACAGCGCAAGCGTCGGGCCAAAGCCCATGCGCATGCCGCGACACGCAGCCATTTGCGCGGGGTCTGTGACAATCACGGGCAGGGGTTTCCAACGATCATCCGGGTCTGGTGCAACCGTTAAAACTGCATCAATTGCCCCGGATTCCAACAAGCGGGCGGCCAGTGTGGTGGTGATCCCACTCCATTGCGCGCCGGGGGCGGCTTGGGTCAGCCGCGCGCGCAGCATGGCGTGATGCGGGCCGAAAAACCGCTGATCTGGGTGGCTTAAATCGGCCGAAGTTCCGTGACTGGCAATTTCCAGCGCAGGATAATCGGGTTGAATAAACTGACATGCCCGCCCGCATGCTCGGCCGTCGCCCATCCGCGATATCCCACAATCTGTGCAAAGGCCTGGCCGTGGGGCGCCACCCAAATGTGGTGCGGAAAGACCGGCAGACGAGGGGGGGGGATTTGGCATGGTGATCGTCTTTCTTGGGCAGAACCCTGATGGTGTCTTTGTCGAAACCTGTCGCGGCAACTTGTCAGAAAAGACTGACAACTGCAGCCTATCGCCAGAATGACAACCCTGCCAAGGGACTTCCAGATCAAAGGTGATGTGGTTGTCGGTGTTTGTAAATTAATCACATTTTTCATTGTCAAGTCGCACAAGAACCCAGCGCATTTACCGCAAATCAGCCTAGGTGTGCCCTTGGGTGCAGCGTGGGGATGAACGGCTTGGCAACTCTGCTGTGGCGTAACCAGCGTCAAGCACAATCAAAGGTTGCTTTGACGTGTGCGCAAAGTTAACCCTGATGCGTGACTGGCCACAGGCCTGTTGGCAGCATTGGGAGTGGCTTATGCGCAAATTGGTTTTTCTGGCCATCCTGGCCCTTTCGGCACCTGCAGCCGCGCAACAGATGGGGGCGCCGATGCCGGCAGTTGTCGTTGCGGCTGTCGAAAGTGGAGATTTGGCCAACACCGTCAGCGTCAATGGCCGTTTGAAAGCGGATCAGGCTGTCGATCTGCGCGCGCGCGTCAGCGGCACGCTGCGCGAGATGCGATTCGCGTCTGGTGATACCGTTGCGGCGGGCGATGTGCTGTTTGTGCTCGACAGCGATTTGGCGCGGGCAGCTGTGCAAGAGGCGCAGGGCGCGCTGCTGGGGGCCGAGGCTGCCCGCGATTTGGCGCGCCTTGAACGCGATCGCATTGCGGAGTTGGTTGCGCGCGAAACCGCAGCCCAAGCCCAGTTGGATCAGGCGCAGGCATCGCTGCGTCGGTCTGAGGGCGAAGTTCTGCGCCTGCAAGCCGGTGTTGATCGGGCGACGCTGAATCTGGCCTATGCCGAAGTTGTGGCACCGTTTACTGGGCGCGTTGGGGCGCCCAGTGTGGATGTGGGGGCCTTTGTCGGGCCTGAAACGGGCGCGCTGGCGCGGTTGATCAAACTTGATCCGATTCACGTGGAATTCTCTGTTTCAACGGCAGTGCTGCGCAGCTATTGGGCTGCGCGCGCCGTAGGCACTGCGGGTGCTGTCGGTTCTGTAACGCTGGGGCTGGCCGATGGGCGCACCCATACGGGCGTCGGGATGATTGACTTTGTTGATGCGGCCGTCAACGCGAACACTGACAGCGTGGCGCTGCGGGCGCGGTTTGACAACCCAAATGGCACATTGCTGGATGGTGAGTTGGTGCGGGTCGGGCTGCGCACAACACCGCCGCAGCCCGTGTTGCACATCCCACAGCGTGCGGTTCTTCGTGATATTCAGGGCGCTTTTGTGCTGGTGGTAGATGCACAGGGGCGGGTGGCCCAGCAACGTGTTGATGTGGCCCGCATACAAGACGGCCGCGCCGTGATTTCTGAGGGTTTGACCGAAGGCATGCGGGTGATCACCGAGGGTGCCAACAAAGCCCGCCCTGGCATGCAGGTTGATGCCGCGCTGGAAGGGGGCCTGTAGGCGATGCTGGCAGATACCTTTATCAAACGCCCCCGTCTGGCGGGTGTCATTTCAATTGTGTTGTTTTTGGCCGGTTTGATCGCGCTGCGTGGCATGCCGGTTGAGCAGTTCCCCGCCATTGCTCCGCCGCAGGTGACGGTTTCGGCGGTGTACCCCGGCGCAGGTGCCGAAGTCACAGAACAGACCGTGGCGCAGGTGATTGAGGATAAGATCATCGGCGTTGAGAACATGATTTATATGAAATCTGCCTCGGGGGCGGATGGCAGCTATACGTTAAACATTACATTTGACATCGGCACCGAGACCGATTTGGCAACCGTCAACGTGCAAAACCGCGTCGCCCTGGCCGAGCCGATGTTGCCCTCTGAGGTGCGACAGGTTGGGATCAAGGTTGTCAAAAAATCATCCTCGCTTTTGATGGGGGTGGCGCTTTATGCCAGTGATGGCACGACACCGGGCAGCGTTCTGACGAACTATACCCGGCTTAATCTTCTAGATCAGATCAAACGCGTGCCGGGGGTGGGCGATGCGTCCATGTTTGGCGCCAATGAATTCGCCATGCAGATTGCGCTGGATGTGGATCGGTTGGCGGCATTGGGCTTGGTGCCGGGGGATGTGATGGCGGCGTTGCGCGCACAAAACGTGCAAGCGGCCTTGGGTCGTGTGGGGGGGCAGCCACTGGCCAATGACCCAGGCGTGCAGCTGAATATTCTGACCCAGGGGCGGTTGGAAACAACACAAGAATTTTCTGATGTGATTGTGCGCGCCAATCCTGATGGCACAGTTGTGCGGCTAGGCGATGTGGCACAGGTGTCCCTGGGCGAGAAAAGCAGTGATATCGTCACAGCCTTCAACAGCGCACCAGCCACATTAATTGGCATATATCTTTCGCCGGGTGGCAATGCTCTGGATGCCGCCAGTGGTGTGCGCACTGTAATGGAGCGCGCGCGCACAGATTTTCCAGCGGGCGTGTCTTATGACATCGTGTCTGACAGTTCCGTTTTTGTGCAGCAAAGTATTTCCGAGGTTGAACACACGCTGATGGAGGCATTTGCGCTGGTGGTGCTGGTGGTCTTTGTCTTTTTGGGCAGCTTGCGTGCGACGATGGTGCCGCTGATTGCTGTGCCTGTGGCTTTGGTGGGCACTTTTGCGGCCATGCAGGTTCTGGGGTTTTCGCTTAATACTGTATCACTTCTGGCGCTGGTTCTGGCGATTGGCATTGTGGTCGATGATGCGATTGTTGTGGTTGAGGCGGTGGAAAAGGTCTTGGAAGAATTCCCCGATCTGACCCCGTCCGAGGCGGCAAGCCGCGCCATGGGTGAAATCACGGGGGCAATTTTGGCCATCACGATGGTGCTTTTATCGGTGTTTGTGCCCGTGGCGTTTATTCCGGGCATTTCGGGGCAATTATTTCAGCAATTTGCCGTGGTGGTGTCGGTGTCGATGGTGTTGTCGGCCATCAACGCACTGACGCTGGCCCCGGCACTTTGTGCGCTGATCTTGCGGCCACATCATGGCCCAAAACGCGGTGTTTTGGGCGCATTGTCGCGCGGCATCGATCGCGCGCGGGATGGATATGCCTTTGTGGCGGGCGGACTGGCCCGGCGTGCGTTTTTGGGGGTGGTTTTGCTGGGTGTTGCCATCGGCGGCACGGGTTGGCTGTTTCAGGCGGTGCCCAGTGGGTTTTTGCCGGCCGAAGATCAGGGATCGTTCATCGTTGAAACGCGGTTGCCAGAAACTGCCTCATTGAACCGCACGCTGGTTGCGCAAGCCAAGGTCGAAACCCTGCTGCGCCAGATCGCAGGCGTGCAAAGCGTGGTCAGCGTGAATGGATTTTCCATGTTGGATGGGATCGCCAAATCCAACAGCGCTTTTGCGCTGGTAACGATGGCACCTTTTGAAGACCGCACGGACAAAAACGCGTCGGTTTTCGCGGCCATCCGCAGCACGATGATGGGGGGGGCTGCCATCCGCGACGCGCAGGTGATTGCCTTTAACCTGCCGCCAATTGCCGGTTTGGGCATGGGGGCTGGGTTTGAATATCAGCTGCTGGATTTACAGGGTCGCAGCCCGGCTGAACTGGCGGCCACTGCGCGTGGGCTGGCGCTTGCAGCCAATCAAGACCCCAATCTGGCGATGGTCTACACCACGTTTTCTGCTGAAACGCCACAGGTGTTTTTAGACATTGATCGTGCCCGCCTGTCAGCGCTGGGCCTGCGGCTGAGTGATGTGTTTGCCGCGCTGCAAGCAACACTTGGCAAGGCATATGTGAATGATTTCAATATGTTTGGTCGGGCTTGGCAGGTTAATATGACGGCGCAGGAATCCGGGCGTGATACTGTGGATGATATTGGCCGGGTGCATCTACGCACGGCCAGCGGGTTGATGGTGCCGATCTCGGCCATTGCCACGCCGCGCTATAGCGTGGGCCCAGCCGTCTTGACGCGCTATAACAATATACGCGCCGCAACCCTCACCGGCTCCCCCGGCCCTAATGTTGCATCTGGCCAAGCGTTGGCGGCTATGGAGCGGGTATCGGCTGCCACATTGCCCGCTGGGTTTAGTTTTGAATGGACAGGCACCGCCTTGCAAGAAAAGCAAGCAGCCGGGCAGACCACGATGATTTTGGGGTTGGCGGTGTTGTTTGCCTATCTGTTTTTGGTCGCACTTTATGAAAGCTGGACAATTCCGGTGCCGGTTCTGTTGTCGGTGGTGTTTGGTGTTGCCGGGGCGTTTGGGGCGCTGCTGATGGCGGGGTTGCCCTTTAACATCTATGCCCAGATCGGTTTGGTGGTCTTGTTGGCGCTTGCGGCCAAGAATGCGATTTTGATTGTTGAGTTTTCGCAGGCCCGTCGCGCAGCAGGTGCCAGCATTGTTGACGCTGCTATTGAGGGTGCGCACAGCCGGTTTCGCGCGGTGATGATGACCAGCTTTGCCTTTATTGCCGGATTAATTCCGCTGGTGACCGCCGATGGTGCCGCGATGCTGTCGCGCCGATCGGTGGGAACGGGCGTGGCAGGGGGCATGTTGGCGGCGGCGGTGGTCGGAATCTTTGTGATCCCGGCGCTTTATGTCGTGTTTCAAACCATGCGCGAGCGGCTGAGGGCCCTGCGGAGCTAAAGCGTCGCGGCCATCAGCGGGTCTGCTGTGCTTGCGCGGTTTTATTGCTGGCGCGAATGTTGATCCAATTTCCGGCTAAAATCAGGGCCGCTCCTAGGGCTACCGTGGCCTGTAGCGGCTCTTGGTAAACCAACAGCCCCACCAGCACGATGACCGGCAATCGGGCAAAATCAATCGGGCCAACAATGCTGGCCGGGGCAAGCGAGAGCGCTGTGGTCAGACAGAAATGTGCAAGCAAGCCCGCGCAGCCAATCAATATCAGCCAAGGTGCAGTTTGCGCGGTTGGCAACGTGATGGCCCCATCATGCCCAGCCGTGGCCAGCCCCATGAACAGCTGCATCAAGGTCAACCAAAACATGATGGATACAATGGATTCCTGTCGGGTCAGGGCTTTGGTAAGAATCATGGTGCCTGCAAAACACACAGCCGATGCCGCCGCCGCCAATACCCCCACATCAAGATGTGCGAAATCTGGCCGTGCAACGATCACAATTCCCCCAAAGCCAAGCGCTGCCGCCAGCCCCTTGGCCCCAGTGATCCGCTCGCCCAAAAATACAGCTGACAGCGCGATCACCCATATGGGCGACGTAAATTCCAACGCAAAAACTTGGGCCAGCGGTATGACCGTCAGCGCGAAAAACCACAGGTTTTGTCCGGCAAAGTGAAACAGATTGCGCGCCAGATGGCGGGTTAAATGCGTGGTCTTTACCTCAGAAAATCGGCCCGTGACCAAGGCCACAATTGTCACGATTAAGATACCTGTGGCCGATCGCCATGTCATGATTTCAAACGTGTCATGCACGGCTGCAACTGCGCGGCCGGCCACGGCCATTGCTGAAAAAGATGCGATGCTGCCCGTCATCCAAAGCGCCGCAGCCATCGGGCGATAGGTCTGTGTCATGCTTGCCCCCGCGCGTGAAAGATAAAGCCCAGAAAGTTCAGCAAAACCTGCGCCGCCAGAATGGCTGTGCTGCCCGATTGGTCATAATCTGGGGCCACTTCCACCAGATCAATTCCAACAATTTCGTGGCGATTGGCCGCCGCCTGCAGCAGTTCCAAAACGTCATAATATAAAAAACCACCGTGGCTTGGGGTGCCGGTTCCCGGTGCGATTGAGGGGCAAAATGCGTCAATATCAATCGTCACGTAAAGCCGCGCGCCTTGGGGAATGCGCGCCATGACTTGGGCCACCCCAAGCGCGCGCACTTGCCGCACAGATAAAATGTCAGATCCCATCGCACGCGCGTCTTCATAACCTTCGCGGGTGGTCGAGCTGACATTACGAATGCCAAGTTGTGTGAGACCGGTCACATAGGGCTTTTCAGCCGCACGGCGCATCGGGTTGCCATGGCCGTTGCGCACGCCATGGCGGACATCGACAAAATCAAGATGGGCATCAATTTGCAAAATATGGATATCACCCTGATCGTCAAACGCATTGATGCAGGGGATATTGATGGAATGATCGCCACCGATCACAACGGGCAGCGCTCCGGCGGCCAAGATAGCACGCACACCACTTTCAATATTCGCGTGGCTGATTTGTGTATCTGTGTGAACGATATCAGCATCGCCAATATCCACCATCCGCACATCGCCCCCCAAATAGGTGCAATCATCCTCATGGTCATAGGCCCCCGCATGGCCGAAAGAAAACAGGGTTGAGGCCTCGCGCACCGCGCGTGGCCCAAAGCGCGCGCCAGCGCGGTATTGCGTGCCAAAGTCAAACGGCGCCCCCATCACGGCAACATCCGCATCAATCGCCGCCCAATCGCTGATATAGGGGCGTTTGCCAAAGGTCGAAATTCCAACAAAAGGCAGGTTCAACCGCCCGGTTTCATAGGCATGTTTGGTCATCGTTGCGCTTTCCAAGGTGCACGTTTGCGCCACAGTTGCCGATCTGTACGGGACGGGCAAGGGGGCATGGGGCTTGAGCGGGTCGGGTGTGGGGCAAGGATGCCGCGCTTTCGCCCGATTTTATACCAAAAGGGCTGGCACGTTTGCAGGGGGCGTGGCACAGACAACAAAACCATCCCACCCTTCTACAGAAAGCCCGTCTTTCATGGCACAGATGCCCGGTTCTGCTGGCGGCCTTTGGCGCCAAACCCCACCCGCGATTTTTCCACCAATATTAGGTTTGTTGGGGCTTGGGCTGGCCCTGCGCCGTGCTGGAGAATTGCCATTTTGGGGCGAAATGGGGGGGGGCATTTCTGGCGTTGCCGAACTGGTGTTGGGGGCGGGGACTTTGCTTTTTGGGTTTGCGCTGCTGGCTTATTTGGCCAAACTGCTGCGAAGGCCCGCTGTTGTGCTTGAGGATTTGCAGATTTTGCCGGGCCGCACAGGTCTTGCGGCCTGCACCATGGGGGCGATGTTGGCTGTGGCCAGTGTGCAGCCCTATGCACCCACGCTGGCTTGGTTGGGGCTGTGTGCAGGCCTGGCGGCGCATTCTGTTTTGGCGGTGCTGGTGGCGTGGGTCTTGATGCGCGGGCCGGCTGAATTGCGCAGGCCATCGCCGGGGTGGCACCTGAACTTTGTGGGGTTTATCGTTGGCGGTATAGCGGCTGTGGCGCTGGGCGCCCCAATGCTGGCTTGGGGGTTGGTGGTGCTGACGCTGCCGGGGGCCGTTGTGATCTGGGGGCTGGGGGCTGCCAGCTTTTTGCGCAGTGATTTGCCCGGCCCCTTGCGGCCCTTGCTTATGGTCCATCTGGCGCCAGCTTGTCTTTACACGGTGGTTCTGGCGCTGTTGGGGCAAATTGACATTGCCTTTGGGTTTGGAGTTTTTGCTTTGCTGATTGCACTGCGGCTGGGGCTGCGTTGGCGCTGGTTGGCATCGGCGGGCTTTACGCCGCTGTGGGGCGCGTTCACTTTTCCCGTGGCGGCGTTTGCGTCTGCGATGTTTTTGCTGGTGCCGGTGCACTGGGGGTTTGCCGTGGTGGGGGGCGGCGCTTTGCTGCTGGCCTGCGTGGTGACTGGCTTTGTGCTTTACCGTGTGTTGCGGCTTTGGGCATTGGCAAAACTTGGCCCCCAAACAAATGCGGCGCGTGCCTAGGGCCGGTGCGAAAGACCCTGAACTGTGGGGTGCAATCTGCGATGCTGGTTCAGAATATGCGATTGGGGGGGTTGCCATCACGGCCGCATCGTGAAAAAGCGAACCGCCAAACGAAGACACTCCCCAGATGCCGATGGAGGCGACCATGGTGATTCGCGAGGCCCTGACCTTTGATGATGTTTTGCTTGTTCCGGGGCGCTCTGCTGTGCTGCCCTCGGCGGCGGATGTTTCTACATTTGTGACCCGTTCGGTGCGCATGAACATTCCGCTGCTGTCCTCGGCGATGGACACAGTGACCGAGGCGCGGATGGCAATTGCCATGGCGCAATCGGGTGGGATTGGGGTTATTCACCGCAATCTTGATGTTGCCGAACAAGCGCGCCAAGTCCGGCAGGTTAAGCGCTTTGAATCGGGCATCGTTTATGCGCCGATCACGCTGACCGCCGATCAGACCTTGGCTGATGCCAAGGCCCTGCAAGAGCGCTATAACGTGACAGGCTTTCCGGTGGTGGATGGCGATGGCCGTGTGGTGGGCATTGTGACCAACCGTGACATGCGCTTTGCCTCAGATGATAATACGCCGGTGCGGGTGATGATGACATCTGACAATCTGGCAATTCTGCACGAACCTGCCGATCTTGAAACTGCCAAAAGCCTGATGAAAGTCCGCAGGATTGAAAAGCTGTTGGTCACGGATGGCACAGGCAAGCTGACCGGTTTGTTGACGCTGAAAGACACCGAAAAAGCAGTGCTGAACCCTAATGCCTGCAAAGATGACATGGGGCGCCTGCGGGTGGCTGCGGCTTCGAGCGTGGGGGATGCGGGGTATGAACGCTCTGCTGCGTTGATTGAGGCGGGTGTAGATTTGGTGGTGGTTGACACTGCCCATGGCCATTCAGATGCGGTGTCGGCTGCGGTTGAGCGGATCAAAAAAGAATATCCCAATGCCCAAGTCATAGCAGGCAATGTCGCCACTGCCGAGGCAACGCGCGCCTTGATTGGTGCAGGGGCAGATGCAGTAAAAGTGGGCATTGGCCCAGGTTCAATCTGCACGACCCGGATTGTGGCGGGTGTGGGCGTTCCGCAGCTGACTGCGATTATGGATAGCGCCCAAGGTGCAGGCGATATTCCGGTGATTGCTGATGGCGGGATCAAATTTTCAGGCGATTTTGCCAAGGCCATCGCGGCGGGTGCAAGTTGTGCCATGGTGGGCAGCATGATCGCGGGCACTGATGAGAGCCCGGGCGAGGTGATCTTGTATCAGGGGCGCAGCTTCAAAAGCTATCGTGGCATGGGCAGCCTTGGGGCCATGGCGCGTGGCTCAGCCGACCGGTATTTCCAAAAAGACGCTGCAAGCGATAAGCTGGTGCCCGAAGGGATTGAGGGGCAGGTGCCTTACAAGGGGTCAGCCTCGGCTGTTATTCACCAGTTGGTGGGCGGCTTGCGGGCCGCGATGGGTTATACTGGATCAAAAACCGTGGCTGATATGCGCAATGGTTGTGAATTTGTCCGCATCACCAACGCAGGCCTGCGTGAAAGCCATGTGCATGATGTGCAGATTACCCGCGAAAGTCCGAATTACCGCGCGGGCTAGGCTTGGGTTTTAATTCAGGCGTAAATCTGACAGCTGCGCGCGAATTTGGGCGCGGCTGTCATCGCTGTCGGCCGATAGGGCCAGCCCCACCAGCTTGGTTTTTTTGCTGCCAAAGGCACGGGAATAATCGCTAGCAAGGTCAACGGTTTCCGCGAAATCGCCCAGACCTGCGGACCTGCGGATCAGCGTGCGCCCGCGTGCCCCCAGATAGGGCGAGGGTAGTACCGCGCCACGCTCCGCGTCGCCCCCCCAGACATACATCAACACGCGCACCTCGGGGATACGCAGCAGTTTTGTAAGGCTGGCGCCCTGATATGCGTTGGCCTGTGCGCTGGGCATAAACACGAAATAAAGCGCCATGTTGCGGTCATCGCCGCCTTTTTGGGTAAGATCGGTGGCGGGCACCCCGACGCTGACCGACCAGCGCCACTCTGCCTGCGTCACTTCCCAAAGCTCGGGGGGCAGCGCCTTCCACAAAAGGGAAACGGTGCCATTTGACTGCACCGAAATTTGGTTGGGGCTTTGCTGCCAAACATTGCTGGAAAACAACGAAAACCGCTGTTCGGTCCAACCCTCCAGCGCCATAGGCCAAGCTGGGGCGCCCAGCAGTGCCAGCCACAGATAAAAAGCGGTCTTGGCCAATCGCATATCGTGTCCCCTTTGACTGGCGATATGGCAGCAAAGGGATGATTTGCAAGGGCCATGTCAGGAGAGGATGGTGGCCAAGGTCGATGGCTGCGCACAACTTTTGCTTGTAATACATAAAGAATCATGAATATTTAATGCGAAATTTGCACTTTTGACGTGTATTTATGTGGGGCTTGCCCCCCACCGATACATCCGCCGCTTTTTAATTGGGGGATAAAATGGCAACGATCACCAACACGATGACGCTTGATGGCAGCACCAGTTTTACCAGTTTTGGCCGGACCTGGGCGTGGGATACCAGCGACCCATCTGAGGGTTGGATTAGCACCATCTTAATTGATGGCAGATCGGGGGCAGATGCCTATGTCGCCAATGTGACCTTTTCTGGTGATTGGGGCACGCGGTATTTGCGGTTTGACCCAGATGCCAGCGCGCCGATGCAGGCAAATATCACGGATCTGTCAGATGGTGGCACGCGCCTGATCCGCCTGTTTGAAATTTACGAAAACGTCGAAGCAAACATTACGCTGACCGATACGCAGGTTCACTACTTTCGTGGACGTGGCGAGGGCGATGTGACGCTGACGCTTGGCACGAAAACCACCAGCGGTATTGTGCTCTTTGATGGCAATCACACAATTACGGCCGGCAGTGGCACGATCCGATCAATGACACTGGGTGACGGCGATAACACAGTGGTGGGCATAGAGGGTTCGCGCATTGACCAAGCGCGTCTTGGCAATGGCACCAACACCGTGTCAGTGGCGACAGATGCCCGCATTGGCAGTCTGTGGACCGGTGATGGCAATGACAACATCACCCTGTCAGGCAGCGCACGGATCTATATGTTAAAGATGGGGCAGGGCGATAACATCCTGACCACTGACAGCGGAAATGTTGAATCTGTCTATAGTTATATGGGCAATAACACACTTAATATCGGGACTGGTGGTGTACAGCAGGTGGTGTTGTCTGGGGAAGGCGGCACGCATGCCATCACCTCTGATGGCTATCTGGGGGCGGTGCAGGTCTATTCAGCTTCCAGCACGACGCTGACGCTGCGAGCGGATGCAGGCATGGTGCGGTTGGGGCATGGTGGCAACACGATCAGCCTGTCTGATGCGGCGTCGGTTGATGTGATCCGTGGTGGCGATGCGCGCGATACCGTAACACTGGCCACGGGAACTGAAATTGACACGCTGCGGTTGGGTGCGGGCAATGATTTGCTGCGCATGAACGGCACAGCAGTTGTTTGGAATGCAGATACGGGGGCTGGCAATGATATCGTCTATCTCGGCAGCACGGGGGGCAGTGTTGTGAACTTGGGGGCGGGAAATGACACCGTCTTTTTGCAGCCAACCCCCACGAATGACGAAACAATTTTGCGGGGGGGCAGCGGTACGGATACGCTGAACCTGTCTGGCTTTAAGGCCCTTGGTGTCACGGTGTCGTTGGAGACGTCAAACTTTCAAAGCCTTGAAGATGGGCAGGGCTATCTGTCGGTTTCTGGGTTTGAAAAGCTGTTGGGCACCAAGCGCTCTGACACGATGACAGGCAGCGATGGTGGCAACGAAACGCTGTTGGGCGGCAGTGGCAATGACCGGCTAAGCGGATTGGCCGGGGATGATCTTTTGCAGGGCCAAGGCGGCGCGGATAAGCTGCGGGGTGGGGATGGTGATGATGTCTTGGATGGTGCGGCGGGGCGCGATCAGCTGTGGGGCGGTGCGGGGGAAGACACGTTTTTGTTCCGGGCCCGCGACGGTGCCGATACGCTGATGGATTTCACCGCAGGTGAGGACCACATTCAGATCATCGGGGCCAAGTCTCTTTCCAATATCAACTTTGACGCCAAGGGCGCAGATGTCGAGATCAGCTATGGCAAACTGTCGATTTTGGTCAAAGATATTGACGTGGCCACGATGCAAGACGCGGATAATTTTTTGTTCTAGGGGCTTATCTTAAGCGCGCGGGTCTCAATAGCCGCGCGTGCGATCGACAATGTGCAAAAACGCCAGCCCTGCTTCGCCCCGGCGTATGTTTTCGGCCAGGACCTGCGCGGCCGTATCAGGGTGGGTATCGGCGGCGATATGAGGGGTAACGGTGACATTTGGGTGGCCCCAAAATGGGTGCTGGGCGGGCAGCGGTTCGATACGAAAGACGTCCAGCGTTGCATGGCCAATGTGCCCGCTGTTGAGCGCTGACAACAGTGCATCGTCGTCAATCAGTGGGCCACGGCCGGGGTTGATGATCTTGGCACCCCGGGGCATCAGCGCCAGCCGGGCAGCATTTAGCATGTTTTCGGTCTGGGGTGTGCGGGGCATCAGCAGCACCAAAATTTCAGCGCGTGACAGCAACTGCACCAATCCTGCCTCACCGTGATATGTCTCGATACCGTGCAATGATTTTTCAGACCTGCTCCAGCCCATGACTGGAAAGTTCAGGCTGTGTAGCGCACGTGCCGCTGCCTGTCCCAGTTGGCCCATGCCCAAAATCCCCACGGGGCGCTTGCGCGCGATGGGGGGAATGTGATCGTGACGCCAGATGCCATCTTGGTTTAGAATATGGCCATCCAACCCCAGATGATAGCGCAGCACATGACCCGTTACATATTCCGCCATGCTCTCGGTCATGGCGGGGTCAACCATACGGCAGAGTGGTTGCGTGAGCGTGGGGTTTGTCACCAACCTTTCCACCCCAGCCCACAGGTTCAGCACGGCCTTGCAATTGGTAAACGGGGTGAAATCTTGGATCACGCCGTCAGGCTCAAAGATGATGTAATCGACTGCCGCTGGGTCGGGCGCGTTTTGGGTTATTGTGACATCGAGCCCCAGCCGGGCGCAGGCTTGGGCCAAAGTATCGCGGTAAAGCGGCCATTGCTTGGGGGTTGCTGCAAAATAGATCTGGGTCATCAGGGGGCCTTTCTTTCGTGATTATCGGGGCCGATGCACATGCGCGCTTTGCACCAAGCCAAACGCCACCATCACAACAAGCATCGCAGACCCCCCATAAGAAACCAAGGGCAGCGGCACGCCCACCACGGGGGCAAGCCCCATCACCATTGACATATTGACGGCGAAATAGAGAAAAAACGTAAAAGCCACCCCCAGTGTCAAAAGGGCGGCAAAACGGTCACGGTTGCCAAGGGCTGAGCTTAGACAAAACAGCAAAATCAGCGTGAACAGCCCTAAAAGTGAGGCTGCACCGACAAAACCGAATTCTTCTGCCAAGGTTGTAAAAATAAAATCGGTGTGCTTTTCGGGCAAAAAGTTCAATCGGCTTTGCGTGCCTTGCATAAACCCGCGCCCCCCCCAGCCGCCCGAGCCAAGCGCAATTTTTGCTTGCGTGATGTGATAGCCCGCCCCCAATGGATCAGAGGCAGGATCAAGAAAGGTATCAATGCGACGAAATTGATAGTCATGCAGCAATTGCCAGCTTTTCCCGCGTGAAGCAAAGACCAGCGCCACCGCGCCAATTCCCAGCCCAAACACGATGCCAAAATAGATCAGCGACACCCCCGCGGCAAACATCACCGCAGCCCCCCCAAGCGCCAGCACCAGTGCCGTTCCCAGATCTGGCTGCACCAGCACCAACCCCGCAGGCACCAAAATCATCAGTGCAGGCAACAGCACCCACACTGGGCGCGACACCCGTGCGGGCGACAGCCAATCATAATATGTGGCCAAAAACATCACGAGTGCGATTTTCATCAGTTCAGAGGGTTGCAGCTTAAACCCGCCCAAAACCAACCAGCGCTGCGCCCCCATCCCAATATGGCCAAAAAGCTCAACCCCCACCAAAAGCACCAGCGCCACCGCGTAAATCAACCCCGCCATGTTGCGCCAAAACCAGATCGGGACCATGGCCACGATGAACATGATCAAAAGCCCCAGGCCAAAGCGTTTCATCTGTGGGGCGGCCCAAACATCGACCTGCCCACCCGCCACCGAATAAAGCATCACAAAACCGCAGGCCGCGACGGCGCAGCACAAGACGATCAGTGGCCAGTTCAGGTATAAAAGTTTGCGAACACCCGTTGGCACCGATTTGATGGAATAATGCAGATAGGTCATCTGATTGGCATCCTCAGGCGCGTTTTGATGGTGGAGGTGGGCTGAGCGGGGTCTTAAGCCGCAGCAATTTGCGTTCATTGCTGATCCGAATGCGCTGGCTTTCGGGGTATGCACTAAGTGGAGGGGTGCCCTGATAAAGCGCCTGCAGCAAAATATCGCGGGCAATCGGGGCGGCGGCTGCAGACCCACCGCCGCCGTGTTCAACAATCAGTGAAACCGCAATTTTTGGGGCATCGGTCGGGGCAAAGGCCACAAAAAGTGCGTGATCGCGCCGTTCCCACGGCAGATCGTCGTTGGAAATCACGCCGCGTTCGCGTTCTGCGGCGGTGATGTTGCGCACCTGGCTGGTGCCAGTTTTTCCCGCCATTCTGGCCGCACGCGTCAAAACCCGAGAATTGTGGGCTGTGCCAGTGCGCTCATTCACCACAGCCGACATCCCGGCGCGGACCTGTGCCAGATGCGTTTCATTCAAGCCCATGGGCGCACCGCCACGCAGGGGTTGCTCTTGGCCATTGATGGCTTTGATCAACCGTGGTTCGACTGCCCGCCCCGTGGCAATGCGCGCGGTCATCACCGCCAGTTGCAGCGGCGATGCCAGCACATAGCCTTGGCCAATCCCGGCATTCAGCGTGTCACCGATCCGCCACTCGGCATTTTGTTTCGTACGTTTCCAGTCTTTCGTGGGGGCCAGGCCCTCGGCCACGGCGGACATCGGCAGATCGTGGCGCACGCCTAATCCCAGCCGCTGTGCCATTTCTGAAATTTTTTCAATGCCGATCAATTGCGACAGTTCATAATAATAGACATCACAGGAATGTTGCAGGCTGTGCTGCAAGTCAACCTTGCCATGTCCGCCGCGCTTCCAGCAATGTGCGCGCCGACCAGACACCTCTATATAGCCATTGCAATAAAACGTGTCTTCGGGCGTGATAAGTCCCGCATCAAGCGCGGCCAGTGCCACCACCATCTTAAAGGTTGAGCCTGGCGGATAGGTGCCCTGAACCGTCTTTGCGGCCAAGGGCCGGTGGTTGTCTTCCATAAGGGCATTGTAATCTGCGCTTGAGATGCCGCGTACAAAAAGATTTGGGTCAAAAGATGGTGCAGAGCCTATGGCAAGAATATCGCCGTTTTCGACATCGATCACCACAGCGGCGGCGCTGTCATCGCCCAGCCGCGCCTGCACATAGCTTTGCAGCGCACCATCAATCGTCAGGGTCACATCGGCACCGGGCGTGCCCTCAGAGCGTCCAAGCTCGCGCATCACCCGGCCTTGGGAATTCACCTCAATCTGTTTTGATCCGGCGCTGCCGCGCAGCAGGGGTTCCAGTTTGGCCTCAACTCCAACTTTGCCGATTTGAAATTTTGGAATTTGTAGCAGCGGATCGGGGTCGTTGATGCGTGACAGATCATAATCGCTGACTGGTCCCACATAGCCCACCACATGCGCAAAATCTGCGCCAAACGGATATTGCCGCGACAATCCCACCTCGGGTGTGATGCCGGGCAGGGCAGGGGCATTCAGCGCCACCGCTGACAGATCATCCCAATCCAAACGATCGGCGATGGTGATTGGCACAAATGGGCTGCGGCGGGCGATTTCTTTGCGGGTCTTTTCCAACTCATCTGCGGGCAGTGGGATCAGATCGGCCAAACGATCCAGAACTTGTGAAACATCCCCTGCATCTTCACGCACGATCACCACGCGATAGTTTTGTTCGTTCATGGCGATGGGGTGGCCGTTGCGTTCAAAAATCTGACCACGTGCGGGGGGCAACAGACGCAGGTTGATACGGTTTTCGTCTGCCAACATGCGAAATTGTTCAGCCTGTTCCAGCTGTAAATGCCGCATTCGCAGCCCAAGCACGGCCACAAACGCCAGCTGTGCGCCGCCCAGCATCAGGGCGCGGCGCGACAGGCTGCGATTGCTTTCATCGGCATCTTTTGCGGTGCGTTTCACAGACGGCGCCCCTTGGCATCAATCTCACCGGTGGCGGCTTTGCGCAGGCCAAGCCCAAGATAGGACAGCGCCACCACCGCCGGATAGATTGCAATGGTAAACAAGCTTTGCAGAAAGGAAAAGCCAAAGCCGGGTTGTGGGCTCATCACGATGGCAAGAACCAGCCGGTTAAGCGCCATCATGGCCACAATCACTGCCCCCACCAGCACCCATTCCAACCAAAATGGCAGCTCGCGCGTCAGGGGCTCACGCTGGCGCAGAAACTCGGCCCCCAAAAGCACCATCAGTGCCCAAAGGCCGGGGGGGCGCAGTGTCATCAGATCTTGGGTCAAAAACACAGCAACAATCAGCCATGCCGGCACATATTCGGGCCGGCGCAGCACCCATGCAAAGGTTAGTGCCAACATCAAATCTGGCGGTGGCAATTCACCCGGTGATAGGCCAAGTGGCAAGATCGCCACAAAAAGCAGCGCCCCTGCCAGCCCCAGATAGAGCATGCGATGCCCCAAAACGCCCAAGCCTGCCCCTTCAGCCATTTTGCAGCTTTGGTCTGGCAGGTGGCCCAGACTGGGGCCCCGGTTGAGGGTCAACTTGGGGCGTGGGGGGCTGTGTGGGGGCGATCAAGGTGCCAGGATCTGTGATCTGCTCACCGGGCAGGCTGCGCAGCACGCGCAGAAATTCCAGCCGCTGATAATCGGCGGCCAGCCGCACACGCAACCGTTTGTCTGGGCCCTGCGCGACTTGACCCACCAAGAGCCCGGCTGGAAACACCCCACCATCGCCCGAACTGACCACGGGGTCGCCGGGGCGCACCTCATCGGGGCTTTCGAGAAATTCCAAAGGGGGGGCGGTTGTATTATCGCCCGATAGCATGGCGCGTTGGCCAGAGGGCTGGATGGTCACCGGAATGCGGCTGTTCGAGTCGGTCAGTAAAATCACCCGGGCTGAATTCAGCCCCAAGCCGGAAATGCGGCCGACCAGCCCCAATCCATCCATTGTGGCCCACCCATCGCGAATGCCATCGCGCGCGCCCACATTCAGCAAAACAGACTGCCGAAACGGAGAGCCGCTATCGGCCAGCACCACGCCGGTGACATGGGTTAACTTGGGGTCAAGCCGGACCTGGTTCAGATCCAACAGCTTGGCATTGCGTTGTTCCAACTGCAGCGCGGCCTCTTTCCAAGCCTTCATTTGCTGCAATTCACGGCGCAATTCCTGATTTTGCGCATAGAGGCTGGCATAGGCCTGAAACCCCTCAACCATCGTGGCCATTTTTGTGACGGGTACCAAAGCCCAATCCAGATTTGGCACGATTGTATCAATAAAGCCTGCACGAAACCGTTCAACCCGTGGGCTGTCGATGCGCCACAGCAAAAACAGCCCAAGCAGCATGATTGCCAGAATTCCAGTCAGAATGCGTCTGACGGGCCGGGCGAAATCTTCTGCATCAATCTGATCTCTGGCCACGGTTCTGCCCCCAGATCAGGTCTGGCATCGGGCGGACAGCTGCCGCGAGCAAGGGGGGGCTATGTGTGCCATCAGCTGTCGTAATCAATCACATGGCGCAGCTGTTTTTCATATTCCAACGCCCGGCCAGTGCCCAATGCCACGCAGTTCAGCGGCTCATCCGCAACCGAAATCGACAGCCCTGTTTGTTCACGCAGCGCCAGATCCAGCTCGCCCAGCAGCGCACCGCCGCCGGTCAGCATCACGCCGCGATCCACGATATCGGCAGCAAGATCGGGGGGTGTTGCCTCAAGCGCGGTCATCACCGCTTCGCAGATTTGCTGCACTGGCTCTGCCAATGCCTCGGCCACTTGGGCCTGATTAATTTCAATTTCTTTTGGCACGCCGTTCAAAAGATCGCGCCCTCTGATCAGCATTGCGGCCCCGCGGCCATCATCGGGCATGCGCGCCGTACCGATTGAGGTCTTGATCCGCTCGGCGGTGGCCTCACCAATCAGCAGGTTATGGTTGCGGCGCAGGTAAGCGATGACCGCTTCATCCATCCGGTCCCCCCCCACGCGCACCGAACGAGCATAGACGATATCACCCAAGCTGAGCACCGCCACCTCGGTCGTGCCGCCGCCGATATCAACAACCATGTTACCGGTTGGATCGGTGATGGGCATGCCCGCGCCAATGGCTGCGGCGATGGGCTCGGCAATCAGACCTGCGCGGCGGGCGCCTGCTTGCAGCACGGAATTGCGGATCGCGCGCTTTTCCACTGGGGTTGCGCCATGGGGCACACAGACGATGATTTTTGGTTTGGAAAATGTCGTGCGTTTGTGAACCTTGCGGATGAAATGTTTGATCATTTCTTCGGCGCTGTCGAAATCGGCAATCACGCCTTCGCGCATTGGGCGGATGGCTTGTATGCTGCCAGGTGTGCGGCCCAGCATCAGTTTGGCGTCTTCGCCCACCGCCAGAACCTGCTTTTTGCCGTCTTTGGTATGATAGGCCACAACGGATGGTTCATTAAGAATGATACCCCGCCCTTTAACATAGACCAGCGTGTTGGCCGTGCCCAGATCGATTGCCATATCTGACGAAAAAAGCCCGGAAAATCCAAACATTGCGCTGCGATCCTATAAAGTCACACGGTGTGATGCGACTCTGGCCGCAGGTCGGGTTATAGGCCCGACAGGGCATACGGGTAAAGGGGCACGCCGCAGCCGATGGGCGTTAATTCGCCCAGGTTTGTCCACCCGCACCAAAGACTGGCGCAGGTGGAGAGATTTTTAGGATGTGCTGGCGTCGCGATAGTTGACCGATTTCACATCCGCATTCGGGGCCGAACGCAGGCGGCGGAAAATCAGTTTATTGAGCGCATTCACATAGGCCCGCGCTGAGGCCACGACCGTATCGGTATCGGCCGACTGGCCGGTGACGATCTTGCCGTCTTCCTCCATCCGGACCGACACTGTGGCTTGGGCATCTGTGCCCTCGGTCACGGCATGCACCTGATAAAGCTGCAGCCGTGCGGTGTGGGGAAACACCATCTGAACCGCCTTAAAGCAGGCATCAACCGGGCCATCGCCGGTCGCGCTGACCTGATGCACGCTGCCATCAACCGTCATCGTCAGATCGGCGGTCTGGGGGCCCTCGGTGCCGCACACAACGCGCAGATGTGTGATTTGCAGCGTATCATTTTGCGCATTGGTTGCGCTGTCTTGCATCAAGGCGATCAGATCGTCGTCATAGATTTCCTTTTTGCGATCAGCGAGCGCTTTGAACCGCACAAAGACATCATTGAGCTGATTATCGGCCAGATCAAAGCCCAGATCTGACAATTTCGACCGCAGCGCCGCCCGGCCAGAATGTTTGCCCATGACCAGATTGGTTTCCGTCAGGCCAATATCGGCGGGGCGCATGATTTCAAAGGTTTCAGCGTTTTTCAGCACGCCATCTTGATGGATGCCGCTTTCATGCAGAAACGCGTTCTTGCCAACGATGGCTTTGTTGAACTGCACGGGAAAGCCTGACACGGTAGCAACCAAGCGGCTGGCTTTCATGATTTTGGTTGTATCAATGCCCGTTTGATAGGGCATGATGTCATTGCGCACGCGCAGGGCCATAACGACCTCTTCGAGGGCCGTATTGCCGGCGCGTTCGCCCAATCCGTTGATCGTACATTCAATTTGGCGCGCACCCGCGCCAACGGCGGCCAATGCGTTCGCTGTCGCCATGCCAAGATCATTGTGGCAATGGGTGGCAAAAATAATGCTGTCGGCCCCCGGCACGCGCTCAAGCAGCATGCTGATCAGTGCTGCACTTTCGGCAGGTGCGGTATAGCCTACGGTGTCGGGAATATTAATCGTGCTGGCGCCGGCCTTGATGGCGGTTTCCACCACGCGGCAGAGGTAATCGTGTTCGGTGCGCGTGGCATCCATGGGCGACCATTGCACGTTGTCGCACAAATTGCGGGCATAGCTGACCGTGTCATGGATGCGGGCGATCATGTCGTCTTGCGACAGTTTGGTGATATCGCGGTGCAGGGGGGAAGTACCGATAAAGGTATGAATGCGCGGGTGGTGGGCGTGTTTGATGGCCTCCCAGCAGCGATCAATATCTTTGAAGTTTGCGCGGGCCAAACCGCAAATGACCGAAGATTTCGCCAGCCCCGCAATTGCGCTGACCGCTTCAAAATCACCGTCTGAGGCGATGGGAAATCCGGCCTCAATGATATCAACGCCCATCTCGTCCAACAGAGCTGCAATTTCCAGCTTTTCAGCATGGCTCATTGTCGCACCGGGGCTTTGTTCGCCATCGCGCAATGTGGTGTCAAAAATCAACACGCGATCCTGGGCGGATTTTTCAATTTTTGTCTGTGTCATTGGAAATCTCTTTTTGCTTGGCTTGCTGTATCTGGGCGCTGATCACTCTGAGCGGTCGCGCCCAGGGGCACGCTCAGAGCAGGCTAAGAAGCAGCAGCCCACGGACGGGCAGGGGCGCAAGGGCGCAATAATTTAACATTGTGGGGCCAATCCGTTGCATACCGACAACTTTATACGCAGCCGACAGGGAAAGAAAAGTGCCAATTGCATTACGGCGGCAGTGTCCTTTCATCGCGCGAGTGCTAATTTGTTATCAAGATGGGCGTTAAGTTGGGGGTAGGGCGATGGCTGGACGTGCTTTGGTGATTGGTGCCTCGGGTGGGATTGGTGCGGCCATTTTGGCGGCATTGCAGGCCGATGGTTGGCAAGCACAGGGTCTGTCACGGCGCGAAAATGGGTTTGATCTGACGGATGAGGCCAGTATTGCTGCAGCATTGGAACCGCTCAGTGCGCCCTATCAGTTGATCATCGTTGCCACTGGCGCGCTGACCATCGCAGGCCAAGGCCCAGAAAAGACACTGCGTGCACTGGATCCGGTTATTATGGCAAACCAATTCGCAGTGAACGCAATTGGCCCGGCATTGGTGCTGAAACATGTCCGCCGCCTGATGCCGCGTGATGGGGGGGCGATGTTTGTCGCGCTGTCAGCGCGTGTTGGCTCGATCGGGGATAATGCGCTGGGCGGCTGGTATGCCCACCGGGCGGCCAAGGCGGCCCTGAACCAATTGATCCATACGGCCGCCATCGAAATGACCCGCAGCCACCCAAAATCAATTTGCGTCACCCTGCATCCCGGCACGGTGGCCACCGAATTTGGTCCAGATTTTGGCCATGAAAAGCAAAGCCCAAGCGTTGCAGCACGCAATATTTTGGGCGTTCTGGCCGGTCTTACCCCGGCGCAGACAGGCGGATTTTATGATTGGACCGGCGCGCGCGTGCCATGGTAGCAGATTAGCGGTGTTTTGACGAAATGGCCGGATCGGCCAGTGGCAGATTGGGAAAGGCTTTGGGAAATTGCCGCGCCAGCGCCAGATCAAGATCATACATGCTGACTGGCAGCCCCAGATCTACCAGGCTGGTCACGCCATGGTCGCGAATGCCGCAGGGCACGATGCCGCTGAAATGCTCCAGATCAGGATCGTGATTGATTGAAATGCCGTGAAAGCTGACCCAGCGTCGCAGTTTGACACCAATTGCAGCAATCTTATCTTCGCGCGGTGCGCCATTGGCCGTGTTTGGTTTATCTGGCCGCGTGACCCAGACCCCAACGCGTCCATCCCGCCGCTCACCACGAATGTTGAATTCTGCCAATGTTGCAATCACCCATTCCTCAAGCGCGCACACAAATTTTCGGACATCGCGGCCACGACGGTTGAGATCAAGCATCACATAAACCACCCGCTGTCCCGGCCCGTGATAGGTGTATTGCCCGCCGCGCCCAACATCATGCACCGCAAAACGTTCGGGCTCTGTCAGATCTGCCGGATTGGCCGAGGTGCCCGCCGTATAAAGTGGGGGGTGTTCCAACAACCAGACGGCCTCAGGCGCGTGACCTGCGGCAATCTCGGCCACACGCGCCTCCATCGCAGCCAGTGTTTCGGCATAGGGTTGCAGGCCGGGCAAAATGGTCCACTCGGGCGACAAGGCGGCGGGGGCTGTGGGGCAAGTCATCAAACGCGTTCCTTGGCAGGGCCAGTTTTTAAGATTTGGCCTGCGCCACACCAGATTGCAAGCGGCGGTGTTTGGTATGGCGGTTGCAATTTCTGCAGACACCCCAAAAAACCGCTTCACAAGCCGGGAACGCTCCGCTATCAGACGCGGCAGTGCGGTCGTGGCGGAATTGGTAGACGCGCAGCGTTGAGGTCGCTGTGGGGTAACTCCCGTGAAGGTTCGAGTCCTTTCGACCGCACCATTTTATCTTGAAAATTTAGATTATATCTTTTTGTCTTGTTGTCATTACAAGGTATCGACGTTTGTCGTCGAATTTTCGTGTGCCAGCTTTGTGGGTCTTTTGAGCACGGAGTTCGAGCCAGTGAAATCTGGGTAAACCTATTGCCAAGGACGTAGGGCCGGTTGAGGCGCCTTGGGGTTCATTCGGGGACAGTCTGTTTTGTGTCGCACTTTGGTTTACCAAAGCAAAAAAGTCTGAACATTCGCTGTGATTTGGTGGCCAAATCAGGGCGTCGGCTTTTATCCCATGATCTTTACAAAATCATTGACGACAGACACGATGCGCCCTCAACGGGTTTGCTGCGTGCAGGGGGAAGGGTGAACATGGACTATGTTGCCTTGATGGGAACGAAGGGGGGGCCTGCTATTCGACCAGGCTCTTCGATGCCGACCTCAAACCTGATTGGTCTGAATGGCCAATGGATCGTTTTGGATTGTGGCTTGGGCGTGACGCGGGGGCTGGTTGATCAGGGCGTGGCGTTGAAAGACCTGTCTTTGATCATCATCAGTCACCTGCATTCGGATCATTATCTGGAGCTGGGGCCACTCTTGCACACGGCTTGGACTGCAGGTCTCAAGACCCCAGTTCAAATCTATGGCCCCAAAGGTATCGCGGCCTATTGCACCCATTTCATGGCTTCTGTGCGGGCTGATATCGACCTGCGGATTGAGGATGAGGGCCGGCCTGATCTGCGCGATTTGGTGACAACGCACGATCTCGACGTGGGGGCGGTGGTTAATTGGAATGGCGTTCAGGTGTCAGCCTTGCGCACGGATCATCCGCCTTTGGTCGATTGTTTTGCTATTTCGTTCAAAACGTCCCAAACGCATGTTGTCTTTTCGGGCGATACCGCCCCGATTGCTGCGTTGCAGGATTTTGCACAAGGGGCTGATTTGTTGGTGCATGAGGCAATGTTACAATCAGCCTTACCGGCTTTGGTGGCTCGGGTTGGCAATGGATCGGATAAATTGATGGCGCATTTGCTGCGCTCACACAGCACTGCGCAGGCTGCGGCCGATATAGCGACCAAGGCAGGCGTTAAACGTCTGGCCCTGTCGCATTTGATCCCATCAGATGACCCAAGCTATGGGCTGCAAGATTGGCAACAGGCCGTGGCTGGTCATTGGACCGGTCCGCTTATTGTGGGCCATGACGGCATTCGGATTCACCTGTGACGGCGTGCCACTGAACCAGTGACGCTCAACGGTGGGGCGCAACCGGTTCTGTTTAACAGGTATTTAGCGCTTTCCCTTATGCGGAACGCATCTGCATTTACGAAAATGCAGAGTGGGTGCATCCTTTTGGTATATTGTCCCAAAGGAAATCACATGCTGATCATCAACAATGACATGGTCTTCCGGCTGTTGAAAATGAATGACTGTATCGCCGCGCAGGAACATGCGTTTCGGCAAATTCCTTCTGGCGGTGCCATTCACCGGCCCCGGATTGATATGTATGTGCCCAGCAAACGTGATGATGGGTATTATCGGTGGGGCACGATGGAGGGGGCCAATGATGGGTTCTTTGCCATTCGCATGAAATCTGATGTCATCCATTGGCCGCGCGATGCCAATGGCAATTGGACCGAAGAGAAATATTGTGTTGAGCCGGGCACCTATTGCGGGTTGATCATGTTGATGTCGACCGAAACGGGTGAGCCTTTGGCCTTTATCAACGATGGGGCGCTGCAGCATATGCGGGTGGGGGGTGGGGCGGCCCTTGGCGCAAAATATCTGGCCCGTGCTGACAGTGAAACGGTTGGAATGATTGGCTCTGGTGGCATGGCCCGCACGTTTCTTGAAGGGTTCACCTGTGTGCGTAACATCAAACGTTGCAAAGTTTTTTCACCCACCAAAGAAAACCGTGAAACCTATGCCGCCGAAATGTCTGAAAAACTTGGGATTGAGGTTATTGCGGTGGATAGCGCTTATGATGCGGTGCACGGCTGTGATATTCTGAGCACCTGCACCGACAGTATGCAGCCCGTCTATGATGCTGATTGGATCAAGCCGGGCATGCATGTGACCAACCTGGGCCGCCGCGAGATGCCAGAGGCGGCGATTGAAAAATTTGACGTGGTTATCCGTCAGGGCACGGCTGGCTTGCAGATGAAACAGACCGAACGGTTTCAGGCCGAACGTGGCCATTCCCCTGCAGCCTTCATCGCGGGCACAGCTGAGGAAATGCAGCGTATCCCACAGCGCAATCCACAGCCGGGCTTTGGTGGCGATGATCCGCAATTCACCGATCGCGGCAAAGGTGCTGATAAACCTGATTTTGCGGCATTGGTGAGTGGCGCGGTTGAGGGGCGGACCCGTGACGACCAAATCACGTTTTACCGCAATGTTGGCAATCAGGGGCTGCAATTTTCATCCGTTGGGCAGGTTGTCTATAAGCTGGCACTGGCGGATGGGGGGGCACGCTCGTTTCCAACGGAATGGCTTTTGCAAGATATTCGCGACTAGGCGTGCATTCCTAGGCGTGGATTGCGCCGCGCTTTTGTGCGATCCAGTGATGGCAATGTGGCAGATAGGCAGCCATTTCAGCCGCAACGGGTGGGTGCGCCAGCAAACGGCTGCGATAGATGGCCACCGCGGGTGGCCAAGATAAATTTTGGTCCAACACTGCGGCCAGCAGTTCAATCCACAAAAACGTCGCAGGATAGCCGCAATCCCCCAGATCAAACGGATGCGGCGCTGCGACCAGCACTGCTAACTGATCCAGCCGCATTGCGACGGCAGCCATGGCCTGTGCAACAGCGGCGGCATCTGGGTTTGCGACCAATGGAAACAATCCACGCAGGGCGGGCTCTAACCGGGTATCATGAAACCGGCTGCGTTCGCGGATTTTTGCGCGCGCTTGCAGGCCTTGGGGCAGCATGGCTGGTGTTGGAAAGGTTTCTTCAAGATATTCGGCGATGGCCTCGCTGTCGCTGAGTGCGAAACCATCATGCAATAGGCCCGGCAGGTTGCCAAAGGGAAAGAGCGCGCGGTATTGGGCAGAGCCCGCCCCCCCGGGGGGGACAAGTTCTTGCCAAACCAACCCTTTGGCCCGCAGCAAAAGCCGCGTTTTGCTGCAATAAAGACTGTGATCAACCGCATACAGTGTCAGCATGATGATGTAAAAAGGGGCGCCGCAGCGCCCCAATCCCTTAGTTTGACAAACGCCATTTTGTGGCAAGCGTATCAAACAGCCCTGCCTCTTTTTTCAAAGCAATCCATGTGTTGACATAGTTGATCCAGACCTGATCGCCTTGGGGCATCAGCATGGCGATCGGTGTTTTGGCGCGCGGTGCGCTGACCGGAACGATCGACAGCTCAGAATATTTCTCGATCAGTTTGAACGCCTCAACGTTTGAGGTGATATGTGCGGTTGCGCGGCCTGCCAGCACCTCTTGGAAATCGCGGGCAGGGGCCTCAACGATTTTGTGTTGTGCGTTGGGGAAAAAGGCTTTGACCTGCTGTTCTTGGGTTGTGCCCAAGGTTGCAGCCACGATCACATCAGCCTTATCCAGATCGGCCCAATCAAGATATTTGCCGGCATCTTTGGTGTTGATCAGTGGCACGGTTGCCAGGCTGAAATAGCTGTCAGAGTAGCCAGCCGCCTTGGCGCGTGCCGGGCTGATCGATGCTGATCCGGTGATGTGATAAGTGCCGGCGGTAACGCCTGCCACCAGTGTTTTCCAATCTGTCGGCACAAATTCAACCTGAACGCCCAGATCCGCTGCCAGCGCGTTCATCACGTCGATATCATAGCCCGTGTAGCTGTTGGTGGCGATGTCTTTCATCGTCATCGGGTTCCAATCGCCGGTTGTCCCAACTTTTAGAACACCGCTGTTCAGTACATCATTTAAAATGGACTGGCTGTGGGCCATTGGGGCCACCAGCAAAGCGGCTGCGGTGACAATAGATTTTAGAAAGGTCATAAAAGCGTCCCTCGTTCTGAGATTTTTACGGGCTCGGGGCATGTTACCCTCGAAAGCCGATGACTTACAAGGTAAGGTGACGGTTGCGGTCGACAAGTGAGTTGACGAAATTTAGGGCCAATCTTCATGCAAAAAGGCGAAAGCCCGATTATTCGTTTCGACGGTGTTTCGAAATATTTTGACGACTTTCAGGTTCTGAAGGGCATCACCCTTGCGGTTGGGCCGAGTGAACGGATTGTGATCTGTGGCCCCTCTGGGTCGGGCAAGTCCACATTGATCCGTTGCATTAACGGGCTTGAGGGGTATGGCGCTGGTGATATTTTTGTAAATGATGTGCGTGTGGGGTCTGATGCCGCGGGCTTGCGTGCTGTGCGGGCGCGTGTTGGCATGGTCTTTCAACAATTTAATCTGTTTCCGCATTTGACGGTGCGCGAAAACCTGATGCTTGGCCCGATGCGGGGCAGGGGGATGTCTGCGGCCGATGCCACGCGCTTGGCTGATCGTTATCTGGCCCGCGTGCGCATTCCTGAACAGGCCGATAAATATCCCCGGCATTTGTCGGGTGGCCAACAGCAGCGCGTGGCCATTGCACGCAGCCTGTGCATGGAGCCACAGATCATGTTGTTTGATGAGCCGACCTCGGCGCTTGACCCAGAAATGATATCCGAGGTGTTAGAGGTGATGGCTGAACTGGCGCAAACTGGGATGACCATGATTGTTGTCACCCACGAAATGGGGTTTGCGCGCCGCGTTGCGGATCGGATGATCTTCATGGATCATGGCGAAATAGTCGAGGTGGCCCCGCCTGAGACATTTTTCACAGCGCCCAAAAGCCGGCGGGCGCAGGACTTTTTGCAAAAAATATTGAATCATTGAGGGCCTGAATGCGCATTTTAACGGCATTGGCCGCAATTCTAACCCTGTCGGGGTGTTCATCAAATTGGGGCTGGTATGTGGTGAACCCCAGCACAGCTTCGGGCGCCGCGAACCTGAAGTTCATGCTTTCGGGGCTAAGCTATAGCGTGCAGCTTTCGGCCACAGCGATCGCAATTTCGGTTGTGATTGGCCTGTTAGTGGCGCTGCCCGGTCTTTCATCCAACGTTTGGGCGCGCAGGGCCAGCCGCACCTATGTTGAGCTTGTGCGTGCGGTGCCGATTTTGGTTTTGATCCTTTGGGTCTATTACGGACTGCCGCAGGTCACTGGGCTTAGCATCGGGGTATTCTGGGCCGGGGTCATCGCGCTTGCGCTTTCAGACAGTGCGTTTCAGGCTGAAATCTTTCGCGCAGGCATTCAGTCAATCGCGCGTGGCCAGTATGAAGCAGCCTATTCGGTGTCTTTGGGCTACCGCGACACAATGCGTTACGTCATTTTGCCACAAGCCATTCGTCGGATCTTGCCTGCGCTTGGCAATCAGTTGGTTTATATGCTGAAAATGTCTTCGCTCGTGTCAGTTATTGGCATGCAGGAACTGACACGCAAAGCGAATGAGCTGGTTGTGGTGGAATACAGGCCGCTTGAAATTTACACGGTGTTGGTGCTGGAATATCTGGTTTTGATCCTGATTGTCTCTGCTGCGGTCCGCTGGTTTGAACGGCGGTTGCAAACCGATGAACGCAGCTAAGCCACGTGTTTCGCGCAGTTCGGTGGGTAAACCCTGCCTTGCAAGAGCTTGGTCCACACCAAGCACGCGCCGTAACGTTTAGGTTGCGGACGCATGACATTTGGCGTACGCTAATAGAACGTTAATGTCGTGTAATTGACGCAGATCAATTCAGGAAAACGCAGATGTCATGGGCCGTCAGTCCCTCTGGGCAAGTCTCGTGTGAGAGCTGCCCAATACGCCACCGAGCGGTTTGCGCTCGTTGTGAAGCGGATGAGTTTGCACAACTGGAAAGCATGAAATTTTACCGCACGTATGAGGCGGGGCAGACCATCCTGTTTGGCGGGGATCCGCTGGAATTTGTGGCGTCAGTTGTTTCAGGGGTGGCGATGGCCACGCGCACTTTGGAAGATGGCCGAACACAGATGGTGGGGTTGTTGTTGCCATCTGATTTTATTGGTCGGCCGGGGCGCAAGTTCGCGCCCTTTACTGTCAGTGCTGCCACAGATGTGCGGCTGTGCTGCTTTCGCAGCAAGCCATTTGCCAATTTAATTGAGGCCACGCCGCATATTGCGCAGCGTCTGCTGGAAATGACACTAGACGAATTGGATGCCGCGCGGGAGTGGATGCTGCTGTTGGGGCGCAAGACTGCGCGTGAAAAGATTGCAAGCTTTTTGGCCATCATCGCGCGGCGCTATGCGGCATTGGCCCAGAGCGCTGAGGTGGGTGTTAATGGTGTGCATTTGCCCGCCCCGCAAAAACTATCGTTTGATTTGCCACTGACCCGAGAGTCGATGTCAGATTATCTGGGGCTGACGATTGAAACGGTCAGTCGGCAAATTTCGGCCCTTAAACGCGATGGCGTGATTGCTCTAGAGGGCAATCGCCATGTCAGCGTGCCTAATCTTGATCGGTTGTTGGCCGAGGCTGGCGACGACAGCGAAGACGTCTTGCACGACAGCGCAGCAGAATAGCCCGTACTGCCAGGTTTTGCCTGTTTGCCATAAAAAAGGCGCCCAGATTGGGCGCCTTTGGCTATTTGTGTTCATGGGCAAACACCATGTTTCGCCCCTCAGTCTGCGGGCGGAACCCAGACATCTTCAAACCCTTCGGCTGGTTCCAGTTGGTCAAACCAATCCAGTCCAATTGCCTTCATCACACGGCTGTTGCACACGATCACGCGCGCTTCGACATCAGAAGTGTTGAACCGTTTGTGCGCAACATAGGGCGGCACATAAATGAAATCGCCCGGTCCCCATTCATATTTCTTGGGCGTGGTGTCCCAAGTCCATTCAAACTCAACATTGCATTCAAACTGAACGTCATAGTGGTGATCATAGCCGCTGCCCTCAATCACAAAGGCGATTTCTTCTGTCAGATGGCGGCTGGTGCCCGTGGCGCCTCCGGCGGCAATGAACTGCATGTAAATATCAATGCAGCATTCCTTAGTATCCATTCGCTCATTGATGATGTGTTTGATCAAACCATCGGCGGAGCGTTCCATCGGCATCTGATTGGCTTTCACCACATTCAGCCGCTGTTCGTATTCTTTGCGGAAATCCTGGCTGGCGCGCAGGGCATCTTTGTAAAAGCTGACCTCGGGCCCGGCCTGCTTGGCGCGCTGGCGTTCGATTGCGTCAACAAAAGTTTGCGAATCCATGAATTTTCTCCCTGAAATTTGCTGACTTAGAGGCTGCTGGGGGGCACATAGGCATCTTGCCCAGGCACTGGTTCTGTCGGTGGGTAATGCACCATTTTTTGAAAGATCATGTGCATGAACAAGAACAGTGGCTTGGCTTTCAACACCAACACAAAGGCTTCTTCGTCGCCATCGTTCAGATGCTGGTGCACACACGCATTTTCAACAATCAATGCATCGCCCGCTTCCCAATCCAGCCGGCGGCCATCATGGATGTCATAGCCTTTGCCTTTCAGCACGAAAAACACAGCCGAGTTCATATGGCCATGCGTTTGGCCATAGCCCTGTGGGGCATAGACATCGACATGGGCTTCAATCGACTGGGCAATGCGGTTGGCCTGCGGGTTGATGACCTTTTTGCCAAAGCTTTGTGGGCCACCTTTCCACTTCATATCACTGGTTTTGTAGATGCGGGGTTGCTTATACAGCTCTTCCTTCATCTCGCTGTAGGTGCCTTCCAGCGCCCGCACAAAGGTGCGTTTTTTGCTCCAGCGTTCCCAGACCACCTTTTCTTGGCCGGCCTCGCTGTTGTGGCCCGTGCTTGGGCTTGAACCTGTTTCGTCAGACATGGCTATCCTCCCGTCAAATCCGTTGTGGCGATGATAGGCGGGCAGGGTCATTCCCGTCAACGGTACGCCGTTCCATATGGCGGAACTTCTAGGTTCCGCTGTCGGCCAATTGTTCCAAATCACCCGCACGGATCTCGGTGCCCAGATAATGCGCTGTATCGCCATATAAAAGTGCACGCACGTCGGCGGGTTTTAACCGTTTGACCAACTGATCAACCATGCCAAACAGCGGCAGTGGCACGCCCATGCCTTGGGCCACATCCAGCGCCACATCCATGTCTTTTTCTTGCCACGTGAAACTGGTTGTATCCCACCGTTCTAACGTTGTGTTGCGCGCAGGGCATTTCAGCAGCGTCTGGCGCATGGCCTGAGCATCGATACCGCAGGCCTTTGCCAGTGCCAGCGTTTCAAAATTGGCAACGCAGGCGGCCCAATGCATCATATTGTTACACGTCTTGGCAATTTGACCGCAGCCGACCGGGCCAATATGTTCCACTGCACGGCTATAGCTGAGCAGAATTGGGCGCAGTCGATCAATCGTGGTTGCGTCCCCCCCGCAAAGTGAGATCAGATCGCCATCTTGCGCCCCTTTTAAGCCGTAGCAAACAGGCGCATCAACAAACCCCACGCCTTTGGCCGCGCAATCCGCCGCGAGGGCGATCATCGTGCTGGGATGATTTGTGGCGGCCACCACAATTACCGCATCTTGCGGCAGATCCAGTGCCAAAAGGTCTGCCACCACGCTGCGGGTCTGTTGATCTTTCGCCACCATAATCACGAAAAGATCACACATGCCGGCAAGCTCAGCCAAATCTTTGGCTGCGGTGGCTCCAGCGTCTTTGGCGTTTTGCAGGGCCTGTGCGTCGTGATCAAAGGCCGCCACGTCAAAGCCTGCCCGCACAGCATGGCCGGCCATCGCCACACCCATTGCCCCAACCCCGATAAATCCTGTGCGCATATGCTGCCCCCCGCTTTGCTCTGACTGATGAGCACACAGGCTGTGCCATATTCGCCCCGTGGATCAATCAAGATGGCAGGTGATTTCTGATATGTGGAACGATCGGGGGGGCTGGACAGGCCTTGGGTTCAGCCAGACGCTTTGGGTGGTTGCGTTTTGTGCGAGTGTTCACGCCATGAAATGTAAATCGCGCTGGCAATCAGGATCCCCACGCCCGTGAATGTCCAGCCATCGGGGAAATCCCCAAAAAACCACCAGCCCACAACGGTTGCCATGATAATTTCCGTATAGGCCATCGGTGCCAGCAGTGATGCCTGTGCCTGATCATAGGCGCGCACGATCAGATAGTGGCCAAAGACGGCAAAGAACGCCAACAATCCAAACAGCCCCCATTGTGACAGGCTGGGCGTCTGCCAGACCAATGGCACCAACGCTGTGGTCAAAATACCGCCCGCCAAATTGGTGTGAAAGGTTGTGACCAAAGCGTGAAAACGCCCCGACATTTTGCGGGTCATCAGCATATAAATTGCCAAACAGCCCCCGGCCCCCAACGCCAGCAGGCTGCCGGGATTCACCACACCAAACCCGGGTCGTAAGATGATCAGTGTGCCGCACAGCCCCACCGCCACGGCCGCCCACCGGCGCGGCCCAACGTATTCGCCCAAGATAAAAGGCGACAGGGCTGTTACAATCAAGGGCTGCACAAAAAAGATGGCCAGCGCATCAGCAATGGCCAAAAACTTAAGTGCCCAGAAAAACAGCCCCGTCGCCCCGATCAAAAAGCCCGCGCGCAGGGCGTGAAACATCGGCCGGTCTGGGATCAGCCCGCGTGGCCCAGCCAAGCGCAGCGCCAGCGGCAGCGTCAGGGCGCAGCCCAAAGCCATGCGTGCCCAGACAATCTGCAAAATTGGCACCCCTTGTTGGCCCAAAATCTTGGCCACCACATCCAAGAACGGCAGCACCGCCATGGCAACAGCCATCAGGGCAATCCCTTTCAGGGGCGCGGTGCTTTGGGGGGCGGTGGGGCGCATGAGGGGCCTTTGATTGCGGTTGGGGGCTTGGGCAATAGGGCTGGGGGCACCCCGCACATCAAATCCATAGGCTGGCAAGAATTGCCAAGCAAGCCACGATTGATCCGGCTTGGCTGATTGCATTTTGTGCGAAACTGGCCTTAACTCTGTCTATGTGCGAAACGCTCAGCGATCGGGAAGACCACCATGCGATATGAACGACCCCAAACCGCCACTCAAGCTGCACAGCTTTTGGCAAATGAGCCAGGTCTGGCCCGGATTTTGGCTGGCGGTACCGATGTCTTGGTGCAAATGAAAGCGGGGATGGTGACGCCTGATCTGGTGGTTGATATTAAAAAGATCGCGCAGATCGGTAATATCCAATCGGAAGAGGGTGGGTACCGGATTGGTGCTGCGGTCTCGGGTGCGCAATTGGGTGAACATGCGGGTGTCTGCGCCCAATGGCCCGGTGTGGTTGAGGCGGCACAACTGATTGGCTCAACCCAAGTGCAGGGCCGTGCAACGATGGTGGGCAATTTGTGCAATGGCTCGCCCGCCGCAGACAGTGTGCCGGCTTTGGTTGCCGCCAATGCGGTTGCGCGCATCACAGGGCCCAACGGCACGCGGGATTGCCCCGTTGCCGATATTCCTGCAGGCCCGGGCCGCACAACCCTGACCAAGGGTGAGCTTATCACCTCGGTCTTTCTGCCTGCCCGACCGCAAGGGGCAGCGGATGCGTATCTGCGGTTCACCCCGCGCACGGAGATGGATATTGCGGTCGCCTCTGCAGCTGTCAGTTTGACCCTTGATGCCCAAGGGCGCTGCTGCGAGGCGCGCGTTGTGCTGGGGGCGGTGGCGCCGCGCGTGGTTTTGGTGGCCGAGGCGGCCGCCGCGCTGATTGGCACCCATCTGGAACCACCAGCACTTGATGCGATGGTGGCGGCATGCCGCGCCGCCTGTGCGCCGATTGACGATAAACGTGGAACGGTTGCGTTTCGCACCCAAGTGGCGGGCGTGCTGGCCAAACGCGCCGCCGTCATTGCCCAAACCCGCGCTGGAGCCAAGTCATGAAGACCATTCAAATTTCCACAACCGTTAACGGCGATGCGCTCGAAACCCTCTGCGCGCCCGATGAAACGCTGCTGGATGTGCTGCGCAACCGTTTGGGGCTGACCGGCGTCAAAGAGGGCTGCGGCACTGGCGATTGTGGGGCATGTTCGGTGACATTGGATGGCCGTTTGGTGTGTTCTTGTCTGGTGCTGGGGGTTGAGGCCGATGGGGCGCATATCGGCACTGTAGAAGGGCTTGCTGATCACGATCACCTGCATCCATTGCAGCGCCATTTCATTGATGGCGCTGCGCTGCAGTGTGGTATCTGCACCCCGGGTATTTTGGTCGCAGCCAAGGCGCTGCTTGATCGCAATCCTGACCCTTCTGAAAGCGAAATTCGCTATTGGTTGGCGGGAAATCTGTGCCGCTGCACCGGATATGATAAAATCATAAAGGCCGTCCAATCGGCCGCCGCCGAGATGAGGAGCGCATAACATGGCATTCGATCAAAACAGCAAGCGCATCTTTAAGGTGGTGGGCAGCCGTCCGCCGCGCCCCGATGGCGTGGAGAAGGTCACAGGACGCGCGCTTTATGGCGCTGATATGACCGCCCCTGGAATGTTGAGCGGCGCAATTTTGCGCAGCCCACATGCCCATGCCCGGATCGTGTCAATCGACACCTCTGCTGCTGAGGCTTTGCAAGGCGTCAAGGCCGTTGTGACCTCTGCCGATTTCGGTGTGCCCGACGACGAATTTCTGCGCGATGTTCAAGACAACTGTATGGCGCGCGGCAAGGTGCTTTATCATGGTCACGCCTTGGGGGCCGTGGCTGCCACCAGTGCTGCTGTTGCAAAACAGGCCTTGGCACTGATTGTGGTTGACTATGAAATTCTGCCTCATGTCACCGATGTCGATGCCGCCATGCGCCCGGATGCGCCCGTGGTACAAGAGGGGCGCAGCCTTGAAAACGTCGGCCCGGGTCTCTCGCAAAATGTCACATCTTATTGTGAATTTGGCCATGGCGATCTTGATGCCGGGTTTGATCAGGCCGATCTGATCATCTCGCGCAGTTTCAAGACGGCGGCCACGCATCAGGGCTATATTGAGCCGCACGCCTGTTTGGCATCGTTGTCGGCCGATGGAAGGGGTGATTTGTGGTGCTGCACGCAGGGGCAGTTTTTTGTTCGCACGCTTTGCGCTGGTATTTTAGGCATTGAGGCCAGCCAACTGCGCGTCACCGCATCTGAAATTGGCGGTGGGTTTGGTGGCAAGACGACTGTGTTCATTGAACCGGTGGCACTGACCTTGGCGCGTAAATCGGGCCGTCCGGTCAAGATTGTGATGAGCCGTGAAGAAGTGTTCAAGGCCACAGGCCCTACGGTCTCATCGTCAATGGATATAAAAATCGGGATGACGCGCGAGGGCCGCATCACGGCCGCGCAAGCGCAGCTGCGCTATCAGGGGGGGGCCTTTCCCTGTGGCACGGTGGAAATGGGTGCGCAGGCAGCCTTTGCCGCCTATGACTTGGCGGCGGTGCAAACCCAAGGCTGGAATGTACTGACAAACCGCCCAAAAGAAGCCGCCTATCGCGCGCCTGGTGCGCCGATGGCGATTTATGCGGTGGAAAGCGTTGTGGATGAACTGTGCCAGCAGCTGGCGCTGGATCCGCTTGCGGTGCGGCTGATGAATGCGGCCCAAAAGGGCACGTTGTCATCCTATGGGCCGACCTTTGATGATATTGGCCTGCGTGCCACGCTGGAAGCTGCACAGGCCCATCCGCATTACTCTGCCCCCCTTCGGCCCAATCAGGGGCGGGGGCTTTCTTGTGGGTTTTGGTTTAATTTTGGCGGCAACACCTGTGTGTCGTTGAACATCAACACCGATGGCACCGTTGGCATCACCGAGGGCAATCCTGATATCGGTGGCTCGCGCGCCTCGATCAGTTTGATGGCGGCCGAAGAACTGGGCATTCCTTATGACAAGGTGCGCACCATCGTGGCCGATACCAGTTCGCTTGGCTACAATGACGTGACCGATGGCAGCCGCGTGACCTTTTCTGTGGGCCTGGCCACCATTGAGGCGGCACGCAGTGCGATCAAGGTTATGTGTGGCCGTGCCGCAAGGATCTGGGGCATCGAAGAAGATGCGGTGATCTGGGAGGATGGCTGCGCAAAACCCGCCGGGCCAAATGCCGGGGCCTTTCCGCCGATGTCATTGGCCGAGATTGCGGCGGTTTCCGCCAATACTGGCGGACCCATTGCCGGTCATTTTGAAGTAAATGCTGATGGTGCGGGCGTCAGCTTTGGTGTGCATCTGGCCGATGTTGAGGTTGACCCGGAAACTGGGGCCACCAAAGTGCTGCGCTATACCGTGTTTCAAGATGCTGGCAAAGCCGTCCACCCTGATTATGTCGAGGGGCAGATGCAGGGGGGGGCTGTGCAGGGTATCGGCTGGGCCTTGAATGAGGAATATATCTACGGTGCCGATGGCCGTTTGCAAAACGCAGGCTTTTTGGATTATCGCACCCCGGTCGCAAGCGATCTGCCCAATATCGACACGGTTATTTTGGAAATTCCCAACCCGGGCCATCCCTATGGCGTACGCGGTGTTGGGGAAACCCCGATTGTGCCGCCGTTGGCGGCGCTGTCTAATGCCGTGTCACGGGCCATTGGTGTTCGTTTGAATGAACTGCCAATGTCGCCACCCAAAGTGCTGGGTGCGATCATGCAGCGCGGCTAGCCTGCAATGGTGCGCGTGAAAATCTGGGGGTCATTGCGACCCTTGGCCGATGGACAATCCGAGATTGAGCTAGAGGCGCGTACATTCAAAGAGGTGTTAGATCAGTTGGGCGCGCGCTACCCAGCGCTGCGCCCCCAGATCAAGCGTGGCGTGTCGATGGCGCTGAACGGGCGCATCTATCGCGAGGCTTGGTTTACCAAAATTCCCCCTGAAAGCGAGGTTGTTCTGATGCCCTATATGGCAGGTGGCTAGGGGAAGTTTCCCCTAGGCATTGATAATCATCTTGGCAATTTCTTGTTGTTTTTGGGCAACCAGTGCTGCATCCCCGCGCGACTCCACATTCAGCCGCAGCAGCGGTTCTGTGTTTGAGGCCCGCAGGTTGAACCGCCAGCCATCAAATTCAAGGCTCATCCCGTCGGTATCATCGCGGCGCAGCGCCCGTGGCGCAAATTGGGCAGCCACCGCTGCCACAGCGCGCGTGGCATCAGCCACAACAAAATTCTGTTCGCCCGATGATGGGAACGCCGCGCGGCGGCTGTCGATCAGATCGGCCAGCGTGCAGCCGCGTCGGCTTAGCAACTCGGCCACCAAAAGCCACGGGATCATTCCGCTGTCGCAGCACATGAAATCGCGGAAATAGTGATGCGCTGACATCTCGCCGCCATAAACCGCGCCAGTATCGCGCAGGGCTTGTTTCAAAAAGGCGTGTCCTGTGCGGGACTGTATGGCTTTCCCTTGGGCGTTTTCCACCACATCGCGGGTATTCCAGACCACCCGTGGGTCATGAATGATCGTAGCCCCCGGAAATTTTGCCAAAAAGATATCGGCCAATAAACCCACCACATATTCGCCGTCAATAAACCGGCCCAGATGGTCAAAGAAGAAACACCGATCAAAATCTCCGTCCCACGCCACAGCAAAATCTGCACCCTCTGCTAGAACGGCATTGGCTGTGACGGGCTGGTTTTCGACCAGCAGCGGGTTTGGGATGCCATGGGGAAAGCTGCCATCAGGGGTGTGATGCATACGGACGAAGTCCAGCGGCGCACCCCGCTCTGCCAACGCATGGGCAATGGCGTCAAAGGTTGGGCCGGCTGCGCCATTTCCGGCGTTGACCAGAATTTTCAGTGGCCGCAGGGCTGCAACATCCAAAAAGCCCAAGACACCCTGAACATAGGCTGCGCGCGCCTCGGGGGTTGGGTGAATCTGGCCTGCAGTGTTGGGACCATCGGCAAACCCACCGCTTTCGGCCAAAGCCTTGATTGCGGCCATTCCGGTTGCATTGTCCAGTGGGGCAGACCCACGCCGGACCATTTTCATGCCGTTGTAATCCATCGGGTTGTGCGAAGCGGTGACACAAATGCCGCCATCTGCGGCATAATGGGTGGTGGCGAAATAGCTTTCTTCCGTGCCACTCAGCCCCAGATCAAGCACATCCGCCCCGGCATCGGTCAGGCCGCGTGCCACGGCGGCGGCCAAGCTTTGTGACGATGGGCGACAATCGCGCCCCAGCACAACGCGCTTGGCCCCCAGGACTTGGGCAAAGGCCCGCCCAATCCGATAGGCGATATCTTCGTTCAGCTCTTTGCCCAATCGGCCGCGAATATCATAGGCTTTGAAACAGCTCAGCGGTTCAATCGGTGTCATCTAAAATCTCCATACAATAACCATGTACTTTACAAAGATTACCCTAAAAGAAAATGACCGAATTCAGGCTTTGGTGGCCGATTGGGGGATTCTTTTCGCTTTTCATGGGCCACCACATGCCCTAAAGGAACCTTTCGCGGCCATGCACCCTTGGAGGATGGCCGTTTGTAACCAAGGAGAACCTCTATGGCTGGTGAGATCCCTGATCTTCACGCCGAGGTACGGACGGGGACAGGCAAGGGGGCCGCTCGTCAAGCTCGTCGTGAGGGCTACGTACCCGGTATTGTTTACGGTGGCGGCACTGATCCGCAACCGATCAATGTTCAATTCTATCCGCTGCTGAAAAAGCTGAAAGCCGGGCGCTTCCTGTCCACGCTTTTCAACCTTAAGGTTGAAGGTCAGGAAGACGTGCGTGTGATCTGCCGCAATGTGCAGCGCGATGTGGTCAAAGACCTGCCGACGCATCTCGATCTAATGCGTCTGCGTCGCACAAGCCGCATCAATCTGTTTATCCATGTCGAGTTCATCAATCATGATGCGGCACCGGGCCTTAAGCGCGGCGGCACGTTGACGGTTGTACGCCCTGAGGTGGAGCTGGAAGTGACTGCTGGCGATATCCCAGATCATGTTACGGTCGATCTGACTGGACGCGTGATTGGTGATGTCATCCACATCAACGATATTCCGTTGCCCGAAGGTGTAAAGCCAACGATTGCGCGTAATTTTGTTGTGGCAAACATTTCCGCACCGTCGGGCCTGCGTTCGTCGGATAACGAAGACGAGGCAGAATAGGCCCAAGAGGCCCTTTCGGTTTTGCTTTCACGGGCCGTGCGCAAGCACGGCCCGTTTTATTTTGCGATGTGTTGCACGCTTTCAAAAATTTCTAAATCAGGTGGTCCCAGGTAAAGATCGCCATGTGAACCTGCCCCTTTGTGCGCGGCGCGAAAAGCCTGTGATTTTGTCCAACCCTCAAACGCCGCGCGATCTTGCCACAGCGTGTGGGAAATATAGACGGTGTGATCGGGCTTTTGTGCGCCGCGCATCAGATGAAATGACACAAATCCGGCCACATCGGGCAATTTGCTGTCGCGTGTTTTCCAAAGCGTTTCAAACGCATCTTCCTGTCCGGGCTTGATCCGGAAGCGGTTCATTGTCAGATACATGGGGGCTCCTGTCGTCGGGCTGCACGTCAGCGTGCGGCGAATTAGGGGGGCGGTCAAGCGCCAGAGGAGGGCAGGGGGCGATCATGCGCATTTTTTGTGGTTTGGGCAATCCGGGGGCAAAATATGCCGCCAACCGACACAACATCGGTTTTATGGCGCTGGATCATATTGCCCAAGACCACAGCTTTTCGCCGTGGCGCGCGCGGTTTCAGGGTTTGGTGAGTGAGGGCCTATTGGCGGGTGAAAAGGTTGTGTTGTTAAAGCCGCAGACGTTTATGAACCTCTCGGGCCAATCCGTGGGCGAAGCGTTGCGCTTTTACAAATTGCAGCCCGATGATTTAACCGTTTTCCATGATGAGCTGGATTTGCCGCCGGGTAAATTGCGGTTGAAGCAGGGTGGTGGGCATGCAGGCCACAACGGTTTGCGCTCTATTCATGGACATATTGGTGAGACGTATGGCCGGGTGCGCATGGGCATTGGCCATCCGGGCCATAAAGATGCGGTGGCGGCGTTTGTTTTGCATGATTTTGCAAAGGTAGATGCCAAATGGTTGGATCCGCTGCTGGCTGCGCTTTCGCAATCGGCTGCGCATTTGGCCAAGGGCGATGGTGGGCGATTTCAGACAGCGGTGGCATTGCTGATGGCCCCACCCAAGCCCCCACCCAAGCCCCCAAGTGCACCCAAAGCGCCAAAAACACTCACAGTCTCTGCGCCCCCAGCAGCCGTGGCTGATCTTCCTGCTGCACAGGCTGCCCCCGATCTTACTGGTGCCGATGACACACGCAGCGTCTTGCAAAAGTTGCGTGATCGGTTCCGCGCCGATGGTTAGGGGGCAATGCCGGCTTGCGCCCAAGCCGACAGGCTGACACATTGATAAAAACGGAGGGCCACAGATGCCAGATGATCGCCTGCCATCCCACAATGTCTTGGGGGGAATGCTGGAACCTTGTTCCATTGCCCCAGTCACCGGATTTTACCGCAACGGTTGCTGCGATACCGGCCCATCTGATCGGGGCATGCATACTGTCTGCGCTGTGATGACGGATGAATTTCTGGCGCTGTCGAAATATCTTGGCAATGATCTGTCAACACCGCGACCAGAATTTGGCTTTGCCGGGCTTAAGGCAGGCGATCGCTGGTGTCTTTGTGCGGGGCGTTTTTTACAAGCCCATGAAGAAGGCGCAGCCCCCAAGGTTCGGCTTGAGGCCACACATCTTGCAACACTGGAAATTGTGCCGCTTGAGGTTCTCAGCGGCTATGCGCTGGACCCGAACTGATCGGGACCAGCAATTCGGCACATGGCCGCTACAGCTTCATGTCGAAATTCAGTGCCTTGGCGACGGTAAAGATGTCTTTATCACCGCGTCCACACATATTCATAACAATCAGATGATCTGCGGGCAGGGTGGGGGCAATTTTCATCACATGCGCCAGGGCATGGCTGGGCTCCAGCGCAGGGATGATGCCTTCCAATTTGCAGCACAGCTGGAACGCCTCAAGTGCCTCAACATCGGTGATTGAGACATATTTGGCCCGGCCAATGTCATGCAGCCACGCGTGTTCAGGCCCAATTCCCGGATAATCCAGCCCGGCCGAGATCGAAAAGCCCTCAAGGATCTGGCCATCATCGTCTTGCAGCAAATAGGTGCGGTTGCCATGCAAAACACCCGGCCGCCCACCTGTCAGGCTGGCGCAATGCTCCATACGATCATCCACTCCCTTACCGCCCGCCTCAACCCCAATGATCCCTACACTGGCATCGTTGAGAAACGGATAAAACAGCCCCATTGCGTTTGATCCGCCACCGATGGCGGCAATCAGCGTGTCGGGCAGACGGCCTTCGGCCTGCATCATTTGTTCTTTGGTTTCCTTACCGATGATCGATTGGAAATCACGCACCATCGCCGGATAGGGGTGGGGGCCTGCAACGGTTCCGATACAATAAAATGTATCGCGCACATTGGTGACCCAATCGCGCAGCGCATCATTCATTGCATCTTTCAGTGTGCCCCGCCCCGAAGTGACCGGCACCACTTCTGCGCCCAGCAGCCGCATACGAAACACGTTGGGCATTTGGCGTTCGACATCATGCGCGCCCATGTAAACAATGCATTTCAGGCCAAATTTCGCGCAGACCGTGGCCGTGGCCACACCATGCTGACCCGCACCAGTTTCGGCGATGATCCGGCTTTTGCCCATACGGCGGGCCAGCAGAATCTGGCCCAGAACATTGTTGATTTTATGCGCGCCAGTGTGGTTCAGCTCATCGCGCTTCATATAAACTTTGGCACCACCCAAATGCGTGGTCAGCCGTTCGGCATGATAAAGTGGGCTGGGCCGGCCAACATAGTTTTTCCACAAATCGTCCATTTCGGCCCAAAATGTAGGGTCGGTTTTGGCGAATTCATATTGGGCTTCTAATTCAAGGATCAGCGGCATCAAGGTTTCGGATACAAATCGCCCACCAAAATCGCCAAAGCGGCCGTTTTCATCGGGGCCAGTCATGAAGCTGTTGATCAGATCGTCGGGCATGGCGAGGCTCCTGTTGCGGTTGGGGATTCGTTTATCGCCAAGCGCGCGTTTGGTAAAGGCAGGGTGGGGAAAAACGGTGGGCTAAATCACCGACCGCCAAGCGCGCGTCGCTCAGGCTTGGGCTGCGCGAATAAAGGCGCGGATCAGGGCTGCATCTTTCACACCGGGCGCACTTTCAACACCTGACGACACATCTACCTGCTGCGCGCCGGTCAGCGCGATGGCACGAGTGACATTATTTGGTGTCAGCCCACCTGCCAGCATCCATGGCCCCGACCAGCGACGCCCTGCGATCAGTTGCCAGTCAAACGCCAGACCATTGCCGCCGGGTAGGTCGCCGTTGTGCTGTGTGGCGCTGGTGGGCTTTGCATCGACCAAAATCTGATTGGCGCTGTGGTCAAAAAGATCAATCTGCGCAAGGTCTGCATCTGTTGCCACACCCAAGGCCTTTATCACCGGCAGACCATAGCGGGTGCGCAACAGATCAACACGCGCGGGCGTCTCAGCGCCGTGCAGTTGTAAAATATCAATCGGCACAGTGTTTAAAATCGAATCCAATTCGGCGTCGGTAGCATTTACGCTTAGCGCGACCTTGGCCACGCCCGGTGGGGCGGCAAGGGCCGCATCTCGGGCAGGGGCAAGGCTGACATGACGGGGCGAACGTTCAAAAAACACAAAACCCACATAAGCTGCACCCGCCTCGGCGGCGATGGTGACATCGGCTGCGGTTTTTAATCCGCAAATCTTTACGCGCACGGACATGATCCTAGGCTCGGGGAGTGGTTTTGGTTTCTGCGCGCTCAAGCAGCGCCAAAACCTCATCTTGGTCTGATATTGCGCCTGGGTTTCCACCCAAATGTGCCAATTCGGCGCGCAGGCGGGCCAGTTCACGCCGTGTGGCGGCCGCAGCGGCGCGCTGGCGCCCCTCGCGCAGCCATTCCCAAACAAACCCAACCAACAGGCCTGCCAGTATACCGGCAAAGACCACTGCAAACAGCGGCAAATCAATCCTGAACGAAACACCTGAAAAAATTGCAAGATCACTGGGCAGCAAATTCAGGCTAACGACCGTGCGGTTGGCCAGTGCCACTGTCACCAACAAAACCGCCAGAATTGCCAAAAAGCTCAGTCTGATCGCGCGCATCGGATATGCCTATTTGTCGTTCAGACGGTCACGCAGCAGCTTGCCGGTTTTGAAAAAAGGCACTGATTTTTCTGATACAGGCACAGACTCGCCCGTACGTGGATTGCGCCCCGTGCGGCTATCGCGATGTTTTACAGAAAACGCCCCAAACCCGCGCAGCTCAACCCGATTGCCACTGGCAAGCGCTTCGGTGATTTCGCTGAAAATGGTGTTGACCACACGTTCTGCGTGGGCCTGCGTTGGCCGCCCGTCGCCGGGTTCCGTGGCGATCAGGCGATCAAAGTCATCGTATACTTTTTGGATCAATTCAGATCGGATCATTTATCCCCCCATTTTGGCTCTTTGAGAGATGGCCAATAAGCTGATGTTGATCATCTTACAGTCAGATTTCTGGAACGCATAGTCTAAACCCATGTGCTGTATCAGCATTATCGGGGGTGAAAGCGGTACCAAAGGGGGGGCAGGGCCGCAAATGGGGCTTTGACCCACGCGGCTTGGATGGTGATGGCTTTTTGTGCAGATGCCTTGGGTTATGATTCGTAAAAAAAAAGCGGCCCCAAACTGGGGCCGCCTCTATAAGTTTTATCTGGCAAAAGTCGCCGGGATTAGTTGCGGTCGCCTTTGAGGGCTGCGCCCAAGATGTCGCCAAGCGATGCGCCCGAATCGGACGAACCATACTGCTCAACGGCTTCTTTTTCTTCGGCGATTTCGCGGGCTTTGATCGACAGGCCCAAACGGCGGGTTTTGGAATCGACGTTGGTGACGCGCGCGTCAACCTTGTCGCCCACTTGGAACCGCTCAGGGCGCTGTTCGGCGCGGTCGCGTGACAAGTCTGAGCGGCGGATGAACGACTTCATGCCGTTATATTCCACTTCAATCCCGCCTTCTTCGATCGCGGTCACAACAACCGTGATCACCGAGCCGCGCTTGACGCCATCAATGGCGTCGCTGAACGTGTCGGCACCCAAAGCTTTCACCGAAAGCGAAATACGCTCTTTTTCGACATCGACTTCGGTGACGGCCGCTTTGACCATATCGCCCTTGCGATAGTCTTGGATCGCGTCTTCGCCCTTCTGTTCCCAGCTGAGGTCGGACAAGTGCACCATGCCGTCGATGTCGTTGTCCAGCCCGATGAACAGACCGAATTCGGTGATGTTCTTGACTTCGCCTTCGATCTGGCTGCCAACGGGATGGGTTTCGGCAAAGACTTCCCACGGGTTACGCTGGGTTTGCTTAAGCCCCAGAGACACGCGGCGCTTGGCGCTGTCGATTTCCAGAACCATCACTTCGACTTCTTGCGAGGTCGACACGATTTTGCCCGGATGTGCGTTCTTTTTGGTCCAGCTCATTTCTGAGACGTGCACCAGACCTTCAACACCGGCTTCCAACTCAACAAATGCGCCATAATCGGTGATGTTGGTGACGCGGCCATGATGCACGGTGCCGGGGGCAAACTTGACCTCGACCGTGTTCCACGGATCGTCTTGCAACTGCTTCATGCCCAGGCTGATGCGATGGGTGTCTTTGTTGATTTTGATGACCTGCACCTTGACGGTTTCGCCAATCGCCAAAATCTCGCTTGGGTGGTTGACCCGGCGCCATGCCATGTCGGTGACGTGCAACAGACCGTCGACACCGCCCAAATCAACGAACGCACCGTATTCGGTGATGTTTTTCACAACACCATCAACCACGTCGCCCTCGGCCAGTTTGCCGATTACTTCGGCGCGCTGCTCGGCACGGCTTTCTTCCAGAATGGCGCGGCGCGACACAACGATGTTGCCACGACGACGGTCCATTTTCAAAATCTGGAATGGCTGCTTAAGCCCCATCAGCGGGCCGGCATCACGCACGGGGCGCACATCAACTTGGCTGCCCGGCAAGAACGCAACTGCGCCGCCCAGATCAACAGTAAAGCCACCTTTGACACGGCCAAAGATTGCGCCATCGACGCGCTCTTCTTTTTCACAGGCTTTTTCCAGCCGGTCCCATGCCTCTTCGCGGCGGGCTTTTTCACGGCTGATGCTGGCTTCGCCCCGGGCGTTCTCGACGCGGTCAAGATACACCTCAACCTCATCGCCAACAGCGATGGTTGGTGCTTCACCGGGGTTTGCGAATTCTTTCAGATCAACGCGGCCTTCCATTTTATAGCCGACGTCGATGATGGCCTGACCCGCCTCAATGGCGATCACGCGGCCTTTGACAACCGAACCTTCTTCGGGTGTGTCAATTTCAAAGCTTTCCTTCAACAGGGCTTCGAATTCTTCCATAGAAACATTAGCGGACATATGTGGTCTTTTCCTTTTCAAGTGTTTTTCTGGCCTTGCGGTTGGATCCGCCGGTCTTTGGCTTCGCATTCAAAGGGCGGTGGTTTGCTAACAACAATGAGGCCCAAGCGTAAACTTGACCCCGTAGCTGTCACATTGCGATCCTAATTTGCCCGATCAACTCGCGGGGCATAGGGCGCTTGGGCCCAAAAAGCAAGCCCTCAGTCAGGCAGCCTGTTGTAAGATGGGGGGCAAAGCCCTGTTTGTGCAAGCACCGCGCATACCCCGGCGGAACCGCTGTGGGCATTCGTGCTGGCCCAACCTGCCTGCATTAGGGCCTGTAGCTGAAAAAAATGTCCGACGTCTGGCTGGCCAAATCATTCATATCTCATTCCT
>CALAXT010000004.1 GCA_937895435.1 uncultured Paracoccaceae bacterium
TCTGCCCCTTGGTTCTACGGCCACGAAAGCATCTGCACTGGCAAAGCGCTGGGTTGACTGGCACCAAACCGTGACCAGACCAGCTAACTGTGGTGGAGAGGAATGGATATGTTATTCGTTGATCACATCGAACATGTCGTTGCGCGCGAAGGTCCGTCTTGTAAAGGATATCGGAAGACCCTCGCAGGTGAAGAGCAGGCAGTTTACGTCTTCCGCCTGCCTGTCCACCGCATGAATATGCAGGTGTGGCTCCGTCGAGTTGCCAGTGCTGCCAACGCGCCCCAGTATGGTTCCGCGCGTCACAGCCTGCCCTTTGGTTACTTGCACCCGGGCCTGCAGATGCGCGAGCACGACGGTAGCGGTGTCGCATTGCAGCGCCACCATGTTGCCGGCCACGTCTTCGGTCACACCTTCCCCGATCGGCGTCTCGTCGTGCCCATCGTGCGTGCGCAGGACCGTGCCGTCGCAGGGTGCCAAAACCGCAGCACCGTAGATGTGATAGGCGGCGAAGTCGGTCGGCATGAGGCCATTGGCGCGGCGTCCCAAGAGCCCTGTGATCTTGGTAATGTCGAGCGCATAGCGCTGTGCGGTCACCGAAGCATGGTGGTTGAATGGCCTTTTTCCACCTTGGATCACGGCGTAGGATCCCGGCTCTAAGGGCCAGTTGAGCTGCACGCCCCCTGCTGACGCGTCGGGGTGGCGAGGCATCACAAAAATCCAACCAGCCGCAACCAGCACCGCCGCTAAGACCAACCACAGCCACGACCACCCCCAAAGTCCGGTCTGTTGCCGAGCGAGCCATAAGGACAGCACCAAGATTGCTATGAACACCGGCAACAGCAGCATTCGGAACGTCATCCCATAGATATCCCAGCGCAGCAGCTGGTGGTAGACGGACACCACTAACAGACCCGAAACCACCGCAACCACGAGCCGTCGCTGGCCACATCTGGCAGCACGAAGCGGATCAATGAGCGACCAAAACAGCAGAAGCGGAAGCCCTATGAGGGTCCAGTGCAACATACGCAACGTTCTCCCATGCTGACGTGCCAGGCACTCAGCAATGGAGTGGAAAAGTAATCGATCGTCAGTGTCTTGGCAACGATCTTGCTCCTTTCTATCAGCTATCGCCGGGCGCATGACTTCATAAGATGATTTGGATCACAGATTGTGCCAGTCCAAGGCCGTGTTGGGCGTGTTTTTCTAGTTGCAGATGGCACGGTTTGTTCCATCTCTGTCAGCGCTGAATAAACACATCACCGCCATGGGGGAGGCGGATTTTGCGGATCAGCCGCGCGCCCGCACGGCTTAGGCCGCGGCGGGATTGCTGCGCGTTCACGCCGCGCGCAAGACTGGGAGGATTTTAGCCGCCGACATGTGCGGGCCAGCCGCCACATATTTAGCTCAGATGCTGGCCCTCGTGGTCGAACGGCAGATATTTCGAGCAGGGCGCACTAATCGCAGCGCACGCTCATCCCGCCATCCACTGCCAGTTCTGTGCCGGTAATGAACCGTGCCTCATCTGAGGCGAGAAACAGTGCAGCATTTGCCGTATCACGGCCATCCCCCATCCATCCCAGCGGAATGCGTTTGATCCGCGAGGCCAACAGCGCGTCAACATCACCACCCATGCGCTGACCCGCCAATCGCGTTTCGACCATCGGAGTGTGCAATTGGCCGGGCACCACAGTGTTCACACGCACGCCTTTGGGTGCATATTCTACAGCAACAACGCGACTGAACTGGATGACCCCGGCTTTGGTGGCGGCATAGGCGCATTGGGCTGCGCCCGTCCAGCGGGTGCCCGAAGTTGAGGCAGTGTTCACAATTGCCCCACGGCCTTGTTCAGCCATGTGGGGCAGAACACTGCGACAGGTCAGATATACCGAGGTAAGGTTAAAGTTGATCTGCCGCTGCCATGTGTCTTCGTCCATATCAACCGGCCCCCCCCGTGCAGAGCCACCCACATTGTTCACCAAAATGTCCAAACCGCCAAAGCGGTCCTTGCAGGCGGCGACCATCGCTTCGACCGACAACCGATCGGTCACGTCACACAGATGGGGTTCAATTATGCCCCCCAAGGCCTGAACGCGTGCCAAGGTTTCGGTCATGTGGGCTGCATTTAGATCGACTGCAAAAATTTTTGCGCCCTCTTGGGCAAAGCGGACGCAGGCAGCCCGCCCATTTCCCCAGCCTGGTCCCACGCAGCCCGCGCCGGTGATAATTGCGATCTTGCCTTCAAGTCGTCCGGTCATGCCCGATCTTGCTCCTGTTTGATGATGATGGGGATGGCCTTGGTGTTAATGGCCACTGGGGTGTTAAGATAATTCTGCAGCCCCACCCGCTAATGGTGGCACGTGGAACACATTCAATGTCATGGAAATCAGCGTGTAATAGCCCAGAACCCCAATCAGATCGACCAGTCGATCGGTGCCCAATGTTTCTATCGCCTCGGCGTAAAGCGCATCAGAGACTTGGCGCGTTTCCAGCACTGATCGCGCTATTGCATGCACAATGCGTTCATCGGCATCGCTATAGACGGGGGGGGCGCCAATGCGGATCTGTTCGATCAGCTCGGGGCAAAGTCCTGCGCGCAGCGCCTCGGATTTATGGGCTGACCATTCATATTCCGCCCCCCAATGACGCGCCATTGTCAAAATTGCAAGTTCGCTGAGCTTTGGGTCAAGCGTCGTATCATACCGGCAATATCGCCCTAATTCTTGCGCGCGGGCGGCCAATTCTGGCCGGTGCAGCCATATGGCCAACGGGCCGCGGACACCACCGCGTGGCCCAGAGGCGATGCTGTCATGGATCTCGCGCTGGCGCGGCGAATAGGTTTCAGGATCGGGCGCGGGTAACCGCTGGCTGGGCCATGTGTGCGTGTCGCGTGTCATGTGGTGATCCTCTTTCCGTTCTGCGCTCAACGCCACTATTTCATGCTTTTGTGCGGGCGGAACCTAACAATTTGTCTGGCTGCGCGAAACCAAGGTCCGTTGTCGGGGCGGGCCATGCCGCTTAGACCCACCGTCGAAGAATGGAGCCTGCCCAGATGACGGACGCCTTTATATGTGACTATATCCGAACACCTATTGGTCGTTATGGCGGCGCGCTTTCCACCGTTCGGGCGGATGATTTGGGCGCCGTGCCGTTGCGCGCGTTGATGGCGCGCCATGCCCTGGATTGGGCTGCGGTTGATGAGGTGATTTTTGGGTGCGCCAATCAGGCGGGCGAAGACAACCGCAACGTGGCGCGGATGTCGGCGCTTCTGGCTGGGTTACCCACAAGTGTGCCAGGCACCACGATCAACCGGCTGTGTGGGTCTGGCATGGATGCGGTTATCACGGCGGCGCGCGCCATTCGTGCAGGTGAGATGGATCTGGTGATCGCGGGGGGGGTAGAATCCATGTCGCGCGCGCCGTTTGTCATGCCCAAGGCGGGGTCTGCGTTTTCGCGCACGGCTGAAATATATGACACAACCATCGGTTGGCGCTTCGTCAACCCGGTGATGAAGGCGCAATACGGCGTTGAATCTATGCCAGAAACAGCCGAAAACGTGGCCGAGGATTTTGGCATTTCGCGCCAAGACCAAGATGCCTTTGCCCTCCGCTCGCAGCACAAGGCCGCACGTGCCATGCAAAATGGTCGTTTGGCACGCGAAATCACCCCTGTCTTGGTTCCCACCCGCAAAGGGGCGCACCTGGCGGTAGAGAGTGATGAACACCCCCGCGCGGGGACCACAGCCGAAGCTCTGGCCGCGCTCAAGGCATCGTTTCGCACTGGCGGGTCGGTGACAGCGGGCAATGCGTCAGGGGTTAATGACGGGGCGGCGGCGCTGATCATTGCATCGCAGGCGGCAATCAATCGGCACGGTCTGACCCCGATTGCCCGCATCATGGGGGGGGCCACGGCGGGCGTTGCCCCGCGCATCATGGGGTTTGGCCCGGCGCCTGCCTCGGAAAAACTGATGCACCGGCTTGGCCTGAAGCAAACAGATTTTGACGTGATCGAACTGAATGAAGCCTTTGCCAGCCAAGGCTTGGCAACGCTGCGCCATTTGGGGATTGCCGATGATGATGCGCGGGTCAATTGCAACGGCGGTGCAATTGCGCTGGGCCATCCACTGGGCATGTCCGGGGCGCGGATCACTGGCACTGCGGCGTTAGAGCTGACCTTGGGCGGTGGGCGGTATGCGCTGGCCACGATGTGCATTGGCGTGGGTCAAGGCATCGCTGTGGCGCTGGAGCGGGTTTAGCGATCCCGGAATGGGTGTGAAAATCAGACGCAAGGCTAACCATTGATTATGCAATCACCACATTCGGTCACTTTCCAGCACTGCTGATTTGGCTTGATATGCGTCAAACCCATCAAACCCGTCATGATGCGCCCGGCCCAATCCTGTTTCAACCCACAAGGAACTGATGTTGTGATATCTGCACTTTCCCCCGATCAGACCCAGCTTGCGAATGCCGTGCGGCGCTTTGCCGAAGATAAGCTGGCCACGGGTGCCCTGGCGCGTGCGCATGCGCGCGACTATCCGTGGGATGTGGCCCAACAATTGTCAGATATGGGAATGATTGGCATCACAATCCGCGCCGAAGATGGCGGGCTGGGTGGGTCGCTTATGGATGCGGTGATCACCATCCAGGAATTGGCCATGGTCTGCCCAAAAAGTGCAGATGTCGCACAAGCGGGCAATTTTGGCCCGATCCGCACCTTTGCCGAATTTGCAACGCCAAGCCAAAAAGCAAAGTGGCTGCCAGATCTGTTGGCGGGAAAAAAGCTGATTTCATTGGGGATGAGCGAGCCAAACGCCGGCTCTGCCGTCACCGAGCTGCAAACCAGCGCACGCGAAGATGGGGACGGCTATATCCTGAACGGATCAAAGGTGTTTTCCACCCACAGCCCGCACGCGGATCTGTTTTTGATCTATGTGCGCTTCGGGCCCGGCACCAATGGGATCGGGTCGGTTTTGGTGGAACGTGGCACGCCCGGCTTTACCATCGGTCAGCCCGCCCCCTTTATGAGCGGCGAGGAATGGTGCCCGCTCTATTTCCAAGACTGCCGCATTCCGGCGGAAAATCTGTTGTTGGGGCCGGGCGGGTTCAAAAAGCAGATTTCGGGGTTCAATGTGGAACGCATCGGCAATGCATCACGTGCGCTGGCGCTGGGCCGCCATGCCTATGAAACCGCGCGCCGCCATGTGACCGAGCGGGAGCAATTTGGCAGACCACTTTGTGAATTTCAGGGCTTACAGTGGAAATTTGCGGAAATGATCGTGAAGTTGGAGGCCGCTCAATTGCTGCTGTATCGCGCGGCAAGCGACACCGACGACAATGGGTTGCCCAGCGCCTTTGATACTGCCGTGGCCAAATTGGCATGCAACGAAGCCGGGTTTGATGTGGCAAATGCTGCGATGCAGGCGATGGGGGCCTATGGCTATTCGGCAGAAAGCCTTGTGGAATATTGTGTGAAACGCACGCGCGGCTGGCAGATTGCCGGTGGGTCCATTGAAATGTTAAAAAACCGCATTGCGGAACATGTGTTTGACCGCAGATTTAACCAGCGGCGGTCGTGATGCAAACGCAGACTTGGCAAAAAGCGCTGTTGCGCCCAGAGAGCATTGCATTGGTGGGCGTGTCCGATGATCCGCAAAAAACATCGGGCCGCCCGCTTCGGTTTTTGCGTGCGGCGGGCTTTGCGGGCCGTATTTATGCGATTAATCCGCGCCGTGACTTTGTGCAGGGCGAACGGGCATTTGCAACACTGTCTGATCTGCCCGAGGTGCCAGAGCACGCCTTTATCCTGACCACAGCAGACCCTGCGCTGGACGCGTTGGAGGAATGTGAGCGGCTGGGCGTGCCTGTCGCCACTGTTTTGGCAACAGGCTTTGCCGAGGCGGGCGAGACAGGTCAGGCCAACACAGACCGGCTGCAAGCGCTGATTGCGCGTGGGAAATTGCGCGTGCTGGGCCCATCATCCATTGGTCTGGCCAATCTGAATACCGGCATGACACTGACCGCCAATGCAGCCTTTGCAGAACCTGATCTGCCGGTAGGGGGGCTGTTTGTGGCCTCGCACAGCGGCAGTTTGATTGGCGCATTGATGTCACGGGGCAAGCGCAAAGGGCTGGGGTTTGCCGGCCTTGTCTCTGTTGGGGGTGAGGCGGATCTGTCGATTGGCGATGTCTGTCTGGCCGCGCTGGATGACCCTGATGTCACTGGCTTTTTGTTGTTCTTGGAACATATGCGCCACGCCGACAGGCTGCGCCACTTTGCACAAGAGGCCGCAAAGCATGGGAAACCCGTGGCGGCTTTCAAACTGGGCCGGTCCGATGCTGCGGCGGAACTGGCGCAATCACACACCGGGTCTTTGGCCGGGGCCGATGAGATTGCCGAGGTTTTCTTGCAAGCCTGCGGCATTGCGCGCGTCGGATCGTTTGAGGGGCTGCTAGAGGTTGCCCCCCTTTTGGCGCAGGTGCCACCAGCCCCGCAGCCGCGTCGTGGGCGTGTCGGGGTTATCACCACCACGGGTGGTGGCGCGGCCATGGCGGTAGATCAGTTGGCGCTGCGGGGGGTTGATATTGTCCCCGCCCAGCCCGAAACCCGCGCCCGTCTGGCCGCATTGGGTATTGCGCCGGGGGACAATCGTATCCTTGATCTGACCCTTGCGGGCACAAAATATGATGTGATGCGCGCCGCGATAGAGGTGTGCCGCACCGCGCCGGAATTTGACGTGGTGTTGGTCTGTGTTGGCTCATCTGCGCGGTTCAATCCGGATTTGGCCGTGCAGCCAGCCCTTGATCTGATCAAGACCCCTGGCCACCCGTTTGGGGTGTTCCTTGTGCCCGATGCGCCCGATGCGGCGCGCCGTCTGGCCTGTGCGGGTGTGCCCGCCTTTGAAGACCCCGAAACCTGTGCAGATGTGATCGCCGCTGCATTTCAGCGCCGCGTCCCCCACTTGCCTGTGCCCCAAAACCCGCCATCGGGTCCCGCCACGCAGATGCTGGATGAAGCCCAGGCCTACGCGCGTCTTGCAACGCTGCCCGTGGCCGATTGGGTGGCGCTGGATGCAACTGCCCCGGTGCCTGATTTGCCGTTTGAGTATCCGGTTGTGGCCAAGGTGTTGGATGCGGCAATCGCGCATAAAAGTGACGTGGGTGGGGTGGTTGTGGGCATCAACAGCCCCGCAGCGCTTGCCCAAGCCATGCAACAGATCCGGCAGGATGTGGCGCACCACATGGCTGACCGTAGCGTCACGCAGATTTTGGTGCAGCGCATGTGCAAAGGCGTGGGAGAAGTGCTGATCGGTATGCGCCGTGATCCGGAAATTGGCCCGGTGGTTGTGCTGGCCGGGGGTGGTATTTTTACCGAAATTTACCGCGATACAGTGATGCGCTTGGCACCGATTGATCTGCAAGGTGCAGAGGAAATGGTGGAAGCGCTGCGTCTGACGCAGATCTTGAAAGGCGCGCGGGGGCGGCCATGTGGGGATCTTGCAGCGCTGGCCAAGGCCGTGGTTGCCGTGTCAGACCTTGCCTGCCGCCCGGATATTATTGAGGCCGAGATAAACCCAGTGATCGTGTTGCCAAAAGGCCAAGGCGTTGTCGCCGTCGATGCGCTGATGAAAGTGGGGGCGTGATGGCGGGGCAAGTGCATCTGGAACGCGATGGGGACATTGCCGTTTTGGTGATTGACAACCCGCCCGTCAACGCGGGCTCGCACGATATTCGCAAGGGCCTGTTGGCGGCCATTGCCGAGGTTGAGGCCGATGATCGCGTGTGTGGGGCGGTGCTGATTGGGGCAGGGGGCAGTTTCATCTCTGGCTCTGACATCCGCGAATTTGATCTGCCGCTTGGCCCGCCGCAAATGCCGCAAGTGATTGGCGCGATTGAAACCGCCACAAAACCCTTTGTCGCGGCGTTGCATGGCGCAGCTTTGGGTGGTGGGTATGAGCTTGCACTGGGCTGTGACGCCCGGATTGCTGCGCCCAAAACGATGATTGGCCTGCCAGAAACCGCACTGGGGATTATTCCGGGCGCTGGCGGCACGCAGAAATTGCCCCGATTGATTGGCCGTGCCCCTGCACTTGATCTGATTACAAAAGCCACCCGTGTTGATGCTGAAAAAGCGCATGCGCTTGGGATGGTGGATGCAGTTGTGCCGGGGGATCTGCGCCGCGCGGCGGTTGATCTTGCCCGCACCTATGCTGGGCGTAAACGGCGGGTGATTGACCTGCCCGTGCGCGATGAAAGTGGGGTTGAGGCCGCACTGGCGCGGGCCACGCGGAATGCGCGCCCCCATGTTTTGGCCGCCATTCATCACATCTGCCAAGCGGGGAACGTGCCTGCAGATGTCGGGCTTGCTGCAGAACGCGAAACGTTTCAACGCCTGCGCATCGCCCCCGAGGCCAAGGCCCTGCGGCATATCTTTTTTGCAGAACGCGAAGCCGCGCGTGGCAAACCTGGCCGCGCCGTCAAGCCCAGACCGCTTGACCTTTTCGGGGTGATTGGCAGTGGCACGATGGGGGCGGGCATTGCAACTGCGATTCTTCAGGCCGGCAAACCTGTGGTGCTGATTGACACGGACCCCGCCGCTTTGGCCAAAGCCATCCCCCGGATTGAGGGCGCGATTGACACCGGCGTTGCGCGCGGCCGCCTGACAGCCGCGACCGCCACCGCCGCAAAAGCGCGTTTGGTGACCAGCACAGACCTTACTGCCCTTGCGCCCTGCGATGTGGTGATTGAAGCGGTGTTTGAAGACCAAGACGTCAAACAGGCCCTGTTTGCCCGCTTGGACACGGTTGTGCGGGCGGATGCGATCGTTGCAACCAACACCTCGTATCTGGATATTGATCAGATGGCGGCGGTGCTTTCAGCCCCGGACCGCGTGATCGGGCTGCATTTTTTCAGCCCCGCCCATATCATGAAGCTGCTGGAAATTGTGCGATGCGCGCACAGCAGTGACGCGGCCATGGCCACCGGCCTTTGGGTGGCCAAACTGCTTGGAAAACAACCGGTTGAGGCTGCGAATGCCTTTGGCTTTATCGGCAATCGTATCTATGCCGCCTATCGGGCGGCGTGTGAATTCATGTTGGAAGATGGCGCCCTGCCATATCAGATTGATCTTGCGCTCGAGGCATTTGGGTTTGCCATGGGGCCGTTCGCGGTGGCCGATCTGTCTGGGCTGGATATTGCCTGGACGATGCGCCGCCAAAAGCGGGCGCAGTGGGATCTTGCCAACCGCTATGTCGATATTCCTGACCAATTGTGTGAAATGGGGCGCTTTGGCCGCAAAACTGGGGCGGGGTATTACCTCTATGATGCAGATGGCACCAAACAGCGCGACCCGCAGGTAGAGGCGCTGATCATCGCGGCTTCGGCGCAAAAGGCGATTGTACGCCAAGACCTTTCCGCCGCTGACATTCAGATGCGTGCGCTGGCGGCCATTGTGAATGAGGCCGCGCTGCTGGTGGCCGAAGGCGTGGCGCTGCGGCCCGGTGATGTCGATGTGGCTTTGGTTAATGGCTATGGCTTTGCGCGCTGGCTTGGTGGGCCGGTCCATTGGGCGCAGCAGCAAGATCCGGCGGTGCTGGCCCAAGCCTGCGCGCAATGGGTTGAAATATCGGGCCCTGCACGCAGTCTGGCAGATCTGCGCGTTTTGGGCGTTCAAACAGGAGACACCGCATGACCAATACACTCGCAGCCCTGAACGCGCTTTGGGCGCCCAAAAGTGTAGCTGTTGTCGGGGCCTCGGCCGATCCCAAGAAAACCGGTGGGCGCCCGATCAACTATTTGCTGAAACACGGGTTTTCAGGGCAAATCTGGCCGATCAACCCGCGTGTGGACACGATTGAGGGCCTGCGGTGCTATGGCAGTGTGGCAGATCTGCCCGCAGCCCCCGATGTGGCGATCGTGCTGTTGGGTGTTGAGCGCGCCGAGGGCGCGGTGCGTGATTTGGCTGCCAAAGGCTGTAAAATCGCGATCGTTCTGGCCAGCGGCTACAGCGAGGCTGGTGATGATGGGCAAAAGCGCCAACAAGCCTTGCGCGCTGCTGCCGGGGAAATGCGGCTGCTGGGTCCCAATACAATCGGGGCGATGGATCTTACCCAAGGGATCGTTCTGTCGGCCAGTGGCGCGCTGGAGGGGGACAATATCCCCAAGGGCGGGATTTCCGTCGCATCGCAAAGCGGCGGGATTTTGGGGGCACTTTTGTCGCGCGGATCCGCCCGTGGGATCGGGTTTTGCAAGCTGGCGTCCACGGGAAATGAGGCCGATATCGACATCTCTGACCTGATTGAGGCGTATGCCAATGATGCGGACACCCGTGTTATCGCCGCCTATATCGAGGGAATTCGCTCGGTTGAAAAGTTCCGCCAGGCGGCTGCTGCGGCGCGGGCTGCTGGCAAGCCTTTGGTCATTTACAAGGTGGGTCGTTCGGAATCAGGTGCGCGCGCGGCGGTGTCGCACACAGGGGCAATGGCGGGCGAAGACCGCACATATGATGCGCTTTTTCAACAGGTTGGGGCAATCCGGGCCCAGACCTTTAGTGATCTGCTTGATATTCCGGCAATGCTGGCCAATCCGCGCCGGATGCGCGGCAACCGTGTGGCGGTTTTGACGTCAACTGGGGGGGCGGGCAGTCTGGTGGCTGATAATTGTGGCGTGCTGGGCCTCGATGTGCCCGAACTGGATGGGGCAACGGCAGCAACTTTGGCCGCGCTTTTGGGCCATGATGCCCCCATGAAGGCCAACCCGGTGGATGTGACCTTGGCCGGGGTTGAACCGGCGGTGATGACGGCGGCCACGCATGCGCTTTTGGCATCGGACCAGATTGACGGGGTTGTGGTTGTGGTTGGTTCATCTGCACTGGCCCGACCGGATGTTGCGGTTGGTGCCATTCGCGCGGGCGCTGCGCAAAGCGACAAGCCGTTGATTGCCTATGTCAGCCCGCATGCCCCCCATATTGTTGATCTTCTGAACCGCGAGGGCGTGCCGGCCTTTGCTGCCCCTGAAACCTGCGCCACCGCCCTGCACGCGGCGTTGCCCACCCCGCCGGTTGGTGCGCCCTTGGCGGGCCATGCCGAAGGGCATATCCCGGGGGCTGTTCCCGCCGGGTTACCGGCCGGCACCTTGAATGAGGCCGAGGCCCGCAGCCTTTTTGCCGCGTTTGGTTTGCACGGTGCCAACAGCCATGTGGTGCACACGCCAGAGGCTGCGACCAAAGCGGCCGAGGCACTTGGCGGCCCCGTGGTTTTGAAAGTGCTGTCCCGCGAGATTGCGCATAAATCAGACGTGGGCGGCGTGCGTGTCGGGCTGTCAGCTGATACGGTTGGCCCTGCCTTGACCGAGATGGCCCAGGCCCTTGCCCGCCAATCCCTGCCACGCCCAGAGGGCTTTTTGGTGCAGGCACTGGTGCGTGGTGGCGTTGAGATGATTTTGGGGTTACGCCGCGATCCGCAACTTGGCCCGCTGATCTTGCTGGGCGCAGGGGGAATTCAGGCCGAATTGTCAGATGACAGCACCCTGCGGCTTTTGCCATTATGTGAGGGCGATGCCCGCAGCATGGTGGAGGCGCTGCGGGTCAAGCGGCTGCTCGATGGGTATCGTGGTGCACCTGCCCATGACATTGAGGCGCTTGTTGCCGCGATTGAGGCGCTGGCGCAGATGGCAACCACGCTGGGGGATACTTTGGATGAGGCTGAAATAAACCCGTTGTTTGTGTTGCCCAAAGGCCAAGGCGTGGCCGCCGCTGATGGGCTTGTGGTGCTGTCCCGCCCTACGCTGGGTGGCTAAGCGCGGGCACATCTGCCCCGCCGCGTCGCAGCCCGTGTCAGGGGGCGCTGTGCGACACCCGAAAGACGCCCTGAGCTGACGCCACGGGGGTGTCGCCAACAAAAGCCGTCCCAGTTACAAAAACCAGCCGGGCGGTCACTTTTGTGATTTGTGGGGCTATTTCAACAACGTCGCCAATTTTAACTGGAGCAAGAAACTGATGCGCTATGCTGATTGTGGCGCTGCGCGTGGCCATTGCCGTCAGTCGTGCGGTTTGCCCCATGGCGCGGTCGGTAAAGGTCATCAACATACCGCCGTGCACCACACCGTTGCGATTGCTGTGCATTTCTTGCGCAATAAAAGCAAATTGCCGTTGTTCACCCAGTTCCCGCAGCCAAAGGCCACCGACATGGCCTATAAAGCTGTCATCAAATTCCAGCCGCCAACCCAGTTTTTCAAGATCATTTTGCATCTTGAATGTTGTGACCCCAGCATTTGCCCAAGGCAAGCGGCATCTTACAAAGCCTGACCCTGACCTTTTGTTATGCTCACCCATATTTTAACCTGTTGTATGACGGCCGCGTTCGCTCAACACTTTAAATAAGAAACAGCGGACACATCCGCGGGGAGGGGAAAATTGCTAGATCGCAACTATCGTGATGTCGCGACCGGGCTTGCGCTCGCCCTGATCGGGGGTGGATCTGCGGTTTATGCGCTAACGCATTACGCATTGGGCACCGTCAAACGGATGGGGCCTGGCATGATGCCCACGTCGTTGGGTGTGATTTTGGCCGTGTTTGGTCTGATCATCGCGGTGCCTGCCTTTTTCGAAAGCCGAAAAGAAATCGACGTCAGGTTTCGGGCTTTGGTCATTTTGTCAGCCAGTGTTCTCAGCTTTATGCTGCTGATTGAAACATTTGGTCTGATCCCAGCGGTGTTTTCAACCACCATGATCGCGACATTTGCCGAGAATAAGGTTCCACTTCGGCGTGGGTTGATCTTGGCTGCGTCAATGTCCCTGCTCACGTGGACAATTTTCATTCTGGGGCTGCGTTTACCCATTTCCGCTTTTGATTGGCCATTTTGATGGAATTGCTTGCCAACCTTGCTTTGGGGCTGGAAACAGCCATCACGCCGGTCAACCTGTTTTACTGTTTTGCAGGTGTGTTTTTGGGCACGTTTGTTGGGGTGATTCCCGGGGTTGGCCCTTTGGCGGCCATTTCGATGTTGTTCCCCATCACCTTTTATCTTGATCCAACGGCGGCGCTGATCATGCTGGCTGGGATTTATTATGGCACGACCTATGGGGGGTCTACGGCCTCAATCTTGCTGAATATTCCGGGGGCGACCTCTGCGGCTGTGACCTGCCTCGATGGCTATCCGATGGCCCAACAAGGTCGCGCGGGTGTTGCACTGTTTATGACCACCATCGCCTCTTTTGTTGGGGGGTCATTTGGCATTGTGATCCTCAGCCTGTTTTCACCCGTCATTGCTGAATATGCGCTGACCTTTGGCCCGGCTGAGTATTTTTCGCTGATGGTGCTGGGGTTGGTTGCGGCCTCGACCATTGCCAATGCATCGCCCTCGCGCGGGCTTTCGATGGTTGTTCTGGGCATGTTGGTGGCCACCGTTGGCACGGACAGCCAAAGTGGCGTTGCGCGTTTTACATTTGGCTCAATGAGCTTGCTAGAGGGGTTTGGCATCAGCGCGATGGCAATGGGTCTGTTTGGAATCGGCGAAATTTTAAGTTCAGTCGGGGCCACGCGAAGCGCGAAAATTGACAGCTCTAGTGCTAAGATGCGCAATATGCTGCCGTCCCGCGATGATTGGCGCCGGTCTTGGATGCCGGGGTTGCGCGGATCCTCGATTGGTGCGTTTTTTGGTGCATTGCCAGGCACTGGGCCATCTATCGCAGCCTTTATGGCCTATGCGGTTGAAAAGCGCGTGTCTGATACGCCCGAACGCTTTGGGCATGGCGCGATAGAGGGCATCGTTGCCCCAGAAACCGCCAATAATGCTGCCGATCAGACCGCCTTTATTCCAACGCTGACCCTCGGCATCCCCGGCAGCGCCACCATGGCGCTGATGCTTGGGGCGCTGATGGTCCATGGCATTCAGCCCGGCCCCACGTTGATTGTCGAGCAGCCCGCACTTTTCTGGGGCTTGGTGATGAGCTTTTGGATTGGGAACCTGATCCTTTTGGTTTTGAACCTGCCACTGATCGGGATTTGGGTGCGGTTGCTGTTGGTGCCCTATCACTATCTTTACCCAGCGATCTTGGTGTTTGTGTGTATTGGGGCCTACAGCGTACGGGCCAACGCTGCGGATGTGGCGATGGTTTTGGCATTTGGTGTGCTGGGGTATGTGATGCGCATTGCCCAATTGCCAGCCGCCCCCCTATTGCTTGGGTTTGTGCTGGGGCCTTTGGTCGAAACGCAGTTTCGCCGTGCAATGGTTTTGGCGCGGGGTGATTTCACCGCCATTCTGGAACGCCCGATTGCAGGCACAGTGATCGCAATTTCAGTTTTGATGCTGGTTTGGGGGCTGGGGGGGGCGATGCTGCGCCGTCGGCGGAAAATTTTAGACACGCGTCATCAGAAATCGGTCGGGGGGTAAATGCGATCTGCTGGCAATTTGGTGATCAGCCAAACCAGCGTGACAATAGACCGACAGATAAAAACGAAACGGCCAAGATTAACAGGAGGAGAAGACCATGAAGAAAATTATCGCAGCTGCGATTGGTGCAGCGCTCAGCACCACTGTTGCCTTTGCACAAGGCAATTATCCCAGTGGGCCCGTCACAATCATCGTGCCCTATGGCACCGGCGGGTCAACCGATCTTACTGCGCGCGCCGTAGCGATTGAGCTGGAAAAAATCTGGAACAGCCCCGTTGTGGTCGTGAACAAAAAGGGTGCAGGATCAATGATCGGCACCACTGAAGTGACCCAAGCTGCCCCAGATGGCCTGACGTTGTTGCTCAACACCGCCGCAATCACCACGGCACCGGCCATTCAGTCAGATCTGAAATTTGACCCAGTGAAAGATATCACCCCGATTTCGCTTTTGATCACCAGCCCCTATGTTCTGGTTGGCGGCGCCAATGTGAAATCAAACGACTTTTCAGGGTTTTTGGAAGAGGCGCAGACGCGCCCGATGTTCATGGGCACAGCAGGCCCGGGCAGCTCCAGCCATTTTATGTCTGAGTTGGTCATTCTGGGGGCCAATCTGCCGGCGGATGTGGTTCACTTTTCCGGTGGTGGTGAGGCGCAAACCAACATGATGGGCGGCCATTCTGACACTTATATTTCAACAACCGCCAGTGTGATGCCCTATGTGAACGATGGTCGGGTTAAGGCGCTGGCTGTTCTGGCCAACAAGCGTTTCCCGCTGCTGCCCGATGTGCAGGCCAGCGGCGAGGCGGGCGTAAAGGGTGTTGATATCGAGGGCTGGGTGGCCCTGTTTGGCCCGGGCGGCATGGATCCTGCCTTGGCTGACCAGATCAACGCTGATTTCGCCAAGGCGATGGCCACGGATTCGATGCAAAAACTGCTGACAGATAACTATGCTTTGGCTGGTGATCTGTCGCCTGCAGAATTTTGGGTGGTCTATGAGCGTGATCTGAAGATCTGGAAAGATCTGGCCGAAAAGCGCGGCATCGGCAAATAAGTCGACAAACTATCACACTTTAAAGCCGGCCCCGAAATGGGCCGGCTTTTTCATTGGGCTGTCTTATTTTGCGCTTATCAAACGCTGCGGTTTTCCGTTCAGCCAACTGTCTAGATTTTCGACCGTTTGTTCGTAAAAGCTTTCAAATGTTTCTTGCACCGCATATCCCAGATGTGGCGTTGTCAGCACGTTGTGCATGGTGCGGATCGGCGCATCGGTGGGCAAGGGTTCGATATCATAGACATCAATCCCGGCGCCCCCGATACGGTCATTGGCCAGTGCATCTGTTAAAGCTGCAGCGTCCACCAATGGCCCGCGTGAAGTATTGATCAAAAGGGCTGTGGATTTCATAGCGGCGATTTCTTGCGCACTGATAATCCCATGGGTTGTTGGCCCAAGCACAAGATGCAGTGATACGACATCAGCAGTCTGAAACAGCGTTTCTTTCGTGGCATAGTCTGCGCCGCCTTTTTGGGCGCGCTCTGGGGTCAGGTTTGGGCTCCAAGCAATGACGTTCATACCAAACGCGCGCGCCACCAATGCCATGCGCTGGCCCAGCCTGCCCAAACCAATCACCCCCAAGGTCCGCCCATAAAGCGCGTTGCCCAAACGTGTCTGCCACGCACCATGTTGCATGGCACGCGATTCGGCCGGGATATGGCGCATCAGCCCAAGGATCAGGCCCCATGCCAGTTCAACCGTTGCAAACACGCCATTGCCACTGCCATCTGTTGTCATGACAGGAATGCCAAGCGCTGCGGCTGTGTCACTGTCTAACGTGCGGTTTTGTCGGCCTGTGGCCGCAATGGCGGCCAGGTTTGGTAAGGCGCGCAACAGATCCCCCGGCATGTCGGTGCGTTCGCGCAACAAGCAAATCGCATCAAACGGCGCAAGCTCTCTGGCAAGGTCTGTGGGGGCGATGGCATGGGTGAGAAAAGTCACCTCGGCCCGGTCGCTTAAACGTGACCAATCTGCCAGCCGATGTGCAACACCCATATAGTCATCTAAAACTGCAATACGCGCTTTTCGGCCATTGGGCAGGGGGCGGTGGTTTGTCATTTTGGTTATGCTTTCTCTTGGCCGCGCTGTTCGCGGCGGGCGATCATGCGCACGATCCATGGGATATTCGGCATGAAGATAAAAATGCGCACAAGATGAAATGTTGTGATCAACACGACATTTTGGCCTAAAAACTTGGCGGTGAGCGCCATTTCGGTGACGCCGCCCGGGGCTGCGCCCAACACAAGCGTTTTCCAATCAACACCCGATAAGATGGCAATACCAATCGCGCTCAGCGCACAAAGCACCACCAAAACCAGTGAGGCCGCAACACTTGCCAAGGTCAGCCGCAAAGCAGAGGTGATGAAATCACGCCGAAACGTCGCCCCAAGCCAGGTACCCAACACAATCTGGGCCAGGGCCAAAATAAGGGCAGGGTAGGGCAGCGGCCCATAGCCACTGACCGACAACAGCGCGCCCGCCGTGATCGGCCCCAAAAAGTTTGGGTTTGGAATGCGCAAGCCACGAAATATTCCTGCGCTGATAATCCCGGTGCTGGCAAGTAACACGATGTGCACAGGGTCAATCGCGCTTAGCGTCACGGGGGCACGTTGCCCAGCGGGCCAGCCCTCAATTGCGTAAAGACCAAAGGGCAAGATAACCACAACCGCCGACAAACGCAGGGTTTGGGATAGGATCACAGGCATGGGGTTTACCCCTGCCGAAATCGCCATGGCTGCGGCCTCAACCGGGCTGGTTGTCACGCAGCACAAAAAAGCTTGTGCCAGACTTTGGCCCGTAAACCGCGCCAAAAGCACCGCCACCACAAAAATACAGACCCCGGTCGCCAGGGCGGCCCCAACAATCACCGGCGCCAGTTCCGCCAACATATCCAACGCATCATGAGTAAAGGCCAACCCCACTTGGGTCGCCACCACAATTTGGCCCACCGGGCGCAACTTGTTTGGCACCCGCACCCGCGGCGAGGCCCCCATAAAAATACCAGCCGTCAACACCAGCGGGCCAATCATCCAAGGCAAGGGCGCACCCAGAGTCTGAAACAGCCAGCCCGCCGCCCCAGACACCACAAACAAAGCAGCCAATCCAAGGTGGTGCCGCCATCCTTGCAAAAGTGGCGGGGTTTGGTGGGGGGGCACGGGTGGTTCCATCGTCAATTCCTGGTCATCGCGATGGCCTGTCGCCACCTTGACGGTATGTAGAATTCAAGTTTAGCCTTACTCTTAAGTATGTTACCCTGCCTGAATGTCGCCAAAGGATAACCAAAGATCATGCAACGTCGCCGCATCAACCTTCCGCTGAACCCTTTGCGCTCGTTTGCGGTGGCCACCCGCCATAAGACCTTCACGGCGGCCGCGCAAGAATTGGGTGTCAGTCAGGTCGCGATCAGCCGCCAGATTTCAATCCTTGAGGATTTTCTGGATGTCAGCCTGTTTGAGCGCGGCGTGCGATCTGCCAAGCTGACCGAGGTTGGCCGTGCCTTTGGGCTGGAAATATCGGGCCTTTTTGATGATTTGGAACGCGCCACGCAGCGCATGATCAGCCATGAAACCGAAGGCACCGTCAATTTGCGGGTGCATCCAACCGTGGCGCATCATTGGTTGATGCCAAAGCTGCGCAATTTCACCCGCCGTCACCCCGATATTCGGGTGCGGTTTGATACGCGGGTTGAACCGCTGGATTTTCGCGGCAACCATTTGGATGTAGCGCTGCAATTGGGCAATGGCGATTGGCGTGACACGCGCACACGCAAACTGTGGGATGAAGAGGTCGATGTGGTGTGCAGCCCGTCCTATGCCGAGGCCCTTGGCGGGTTAAGCGGCCCCAAAGATGTCACTAAGGGGGAATTGCTGCACTCGCGCTATCGTCGCCGCTCGTGGGAGTTTTGGGCGCGGGCTGTGGGTGTTGATATGGATTTCAACACCGGCACAGATTTTGAAACCTCGCTGCTGACAGTATCTGCCGCCGAACAGGGGTTGGGCTTGACCATTGGCCAATTGGGGCTGTTGGATGACGTCATCAATGAGGGGCGGTTGGTGCGCCCGCTTGATATGCGGATCCCGACAGGGGCTGCATTTTACGTCATCTGGCCTACAACTGTGTCTGTCAGCGTTAAAACAAAGCGGTTTATTGATTGGTTGCTGGATCAAGTGGCCCAGCCGCGCGAATTTTTCAAATCGGGCACCCCGGACAGCCACTGACGCCCCGCTCAGACCCCCGATTTGCCGAGCCTTACCTCTACTCAGGTCTGCTGCCGCGAAAGCGCTGCTACACTGATCTGAGATTTGGGCGAAATGGGCAGGATCATGAGCGGACGACTGAACGGTAAGATCGCAATTATAACTGGTGCAGGGCAACAGCCCGGAACAACGCCGGGAAATGGCCGCGCCACGGCCCTTCGGTTTGCCCAAGAAGGTGCCACCTGCGTTTTGGTGGATATCAACGGTGATTGGGCCGAAGAAACCCGTGATATGATCGGGGGTGGCGCATCCATTGTGTTGCCCGCAGATGTGACAGATGAAGCCAGCTGCAACGACATCATTCATAAGACGCTGGCCTCATTTGGCCGCATTGACGTGCTGCACAATAACGTCGGCATGTCCAAAGGGGATCGCGCCACGCCAGATTTAGATGTGGCGGTCTGGGATCAGATCATGACGCTTAACCTTAAAAGCATGTTCATGCTGTGTAAGGCGGCCCTGCCGTCGATGCGGGAGCGCAGGGCCGGATCCATCATCACGATCTCGTCGACATCCTCTTTGTCGATGCGGCCAACGGTGGCCTATAAAACATCCAAAGGTGCGATCAATACGTTCACGCAGCATATCGCTGCAGAAAACGCAAAGTTTGGCGTGCGCGCCAATGCCATTCTGCCGGGATTGATTGATACACCAATGGCGGTGGAACGCCGCGCCGCCGAAACCGGACGCCCCCGCGCAGATATCCGCGCTGAGCGTGATGCTTTGGTCCCCATGGGACATATGGGTGAAGCGCTTGATGTTGCAAATGCTGCAGTGTTTTTGGCGTCGGATGAGGCAAAATATATCACAGGCGTCTTGTTGCCCGTGGATGGTGGTTTGGTGCTGAAAAGAGGCTAGCATGATACAGCAAAACCCCCTGAAAGAACTTGCACAGGCGGCCCACCATTGGGGCAGCTGCGATTTGGATGCTGCAGTTGTGCATGACACGCGGCGTGCGGTTCTTGATTGGTTTGCCGCGCTTTTGCCCGGATGCGCCGAGGGGCCCGCTGTGATTTTGGCCCCTGCATTGGCAAGTGGCCGTGGAACGGGGGAGGCCGTGGCGTATGTTGACGGTGGGGGTGGCACTGCGCGCCATGCGGCGCTGCTCAATGGCATTGCAAGCCATACAGTTGAATTTGATGATATTTTCCGCGATGGCGGCTATCATCCGGGCAGCCCGACAATTGCCGCCGCCTTGGCTGTTGCCCAAGATCAGGGCGCAAGCGCCGAGAGTTTTCACCGCGCTGTGATTGGTGGCTATGAGGTGGGGTGTCGAATTGCAATGGCGCTGCAACCCAGCCATTACCGCGATTGGCACATCACTGCGACGGTGGGCACAATCGGGGCGGCCGTATCGACAGCCATGCTGAAGGGCTGCACCGCAGAGCAGATTGGCCATGCGATCGCCATCGCCAGTAGCTTTGCCGGTGGGCACCAAGAAAACCTGCAAGGTCTGGGGCAAACCAAGCCGCTGCATTGTGGCCATGCTGCCGAGGCGGGGGTGTTGGCAGGTCTGGCCGCTGCCCAAGGGGTGACCGGTTCGCCCGACAGTTTGCATGCGCCCCACGGTTATGCTGCAGCCACCAGTGATTCCACGGGCAATTGGGACGCTGGGCTGGCAGGCATTGGCCAGTGGACGCCGATTAGCCGTATGACATTTAAAAACCATGGCTGCTGCGGCCACATTTTCCCGACGCTGGACGGTCTGCGTTCGGTTCAAGCCGCGCAGACCTTTGGCCCCGAGGATGTTGCAGCCATTGCGATCGCGGGCTACGGGGCAACGGTGGCAATTTGTGACCGAATGCAGGTTGAAACCCCCCGCGATGCCCGCTTTAGCGTGCAATATTGTGTAGCGGCCCTGATGCACATGGGCGGTGTGCGGCTTGCAGCATTTGGGCCAGACGCCTTGGCGCGTGCCGATCTGCGTGCCTTTATGCCCAAGGTAACGGTGCACGAAGACCAAAGTATCACCGCGGCCTATCCAGCCAAGCGTCAGGCAGGTTTGACCATCACCCTGACATCTGGCGATGTGATCACCCACTTTCAACCCACGCGCAAGGGCGATCCAGATGATCCGCTGACTGATGCGGATCTGCTTGAAAAATATGATGAGCTGACCGCCGGGGTTCTGACCCCCACCGAGGCCGCGCGGCTAAAACACCTTATCATGCAATCAGATGACCTGCCCGGAGCCGTCGCATTTTCGGCCATCGCGCGGTCTGGGCTGTGACCCAGACGTTTGAAATAGACAGGAAGACAATGAAAGACAGCATCACCAAAACCGATCTGCACGCTGCGTTCATCGAAACTGAGACGCGCGGTGCCTGCGCCATTATCCGGCTTAACCGGCCCGAGGTACGTAACGCGATCAACGATCAAATGCGTCAAGAGCTGATTGCCGCTTTTGAATGGGCCGAAAACACCCCCGAGGTGCGCGCCATCATCTTAACTGGCGCAGGCAAAGGCTTTTGTTCTGGTGGGGATATTTCCGGCATGCGTGCCCGGCTGAACGCCCCCCAAGGCGAGGTGGCCTTTAATGGCTGGAAGCGGCAAAAACAAACCCACCGCGGCATTGCGGTGATCCATGGTTGCACAAAGCCGGTGATTGCGGCGGTGAATGGCGCGGCCTTTGGCTTGGGGCTGGATATGGCAATGGCGTGCGACTTTATTGTTGCTGCCGAAGGGGCCAAATTGTCGATGAGCTTTCTGAAGCGCGGCTTGGTGTCGGATGGGGGGGGGATGTATTTTCTGCCCCGCCGGGTTGGCCTGTCACGCGCGAAAGAGCTGATTTTTTCTGGCCGCGTTGTTCTGGCCGACGAGGCGCTGGCAATTGGCTTGGTAGACCGGGTGTCCGCGTTGGAAAACCTGATGGATCTGTGTTGCGATTGGGCGCAAGAGCTGACCCAAGGCTCGCCGGCGGCGGTCGCGCTGAGTAAATCCATTCTCGACCGCACGTTTGAAACATCAGACGAAGACATTTTTGCCATGGGCCGGCAAGCGCAGGCGGTGTGCTATACCACAAAAGAACACCGCGCGTCGGTTGAGGCCTTTTTGGATAAAACAGACAGCAAAAACTAAGCGCCCCGGTGGCGGCCCAAAGACCATCTTGTCTTTTTGAATGGGGATACCATGGCAAAATCTACAGCGTTCAACATGCAGTGCTTGGATACGATGATCATCCGTGGCGGCTCGTCCAAGGGGGTGTATCTGGATGTGCGCGATCTGCCGCCCGCGGGACCCGCACGCGATGCGGTGATATTGAAAATTTTTGGGTCGCCCGACAAACGCCAGATTGATGGGTTGGGGGGGGCTGACAAGCTGACCAGCAAGGTCTGTGTTATGGGGCCGCCCAGCCGGGATGATTGCGATGTGGATTATCTGTTTGGACAGGTCAATCAAACCCTGCCAAAGATTGATTGGACATCAAATTGTGGCAACCTTTCGTCTGGGGCGGCCTATTATGGCGCGCTCAAAGGCTATGGTCAGATGTCGGCAAATGGCACAATGCGGGTTCGGGTGCATCAGGTGAACCTGGGCCGCAGGATCTTGGCCGATGTTCCCATGCGCGATGATGCCCCCGAGGTTGAGGGCGACTTTGCCATTGGTGGTGTTCCGGGCACAGCCGCGCGCATTAACCTCGATTTTGGTGACTTTGCGGGCGCTGTGGTCAAGCGTGGCCTGTTGCCCACTGGCAACCCGACCGACCTGATTGACGTGCCTGGCTTGGGGCAAACGCATATGAGCATTGTTGACATGGCCAACCTGCATGTCTTTGTGCGCGCAAGCGATGTCGGGTTAGACACGTCTCAGTCAATTTTTGATCTGCAAGTAGATACCGCCTTGGTGCAGCGCTTGGAACATGTGCGCGCAGCGGCGTGTCAGCATATCGGATTTGGGGCGGGCCATGACATGGATGAGCTGATGCGGATCAGCGTTAATCCTTTGTTGTTCGTGGTGGCCCCGCCGCGTGCCTATACCACCAACACCGGGGATGCGGTGGCCGCCGACGATCATGACCTTTTTGCCAGATCCATGGCCCGGTATGAGTTTTCTAAGGCCTATCCCGGCTCTGGCAGTGTTGGAACGGCAGTGGCAGCGGGCCTGCCCGGAACGCTTGCCCATGAGGCCACGCGGCCCAGTGCCATTGCAACCCGGGCCTTTACTCTGCGTGTTGGCCACCCCGGCGGCACGCTGTCAGTGGATGCCGCCGTGAACCCGCAAGACCACGCCGTGGCTTATGCCCGCCTTGGCCGTACCGCGCGGCTTTTGATGGATGGCCGCGCCTATTACCGTTGAGAGGCTGCACAGGAAAATCGAACCCATGCCTCTTGGCACGTGGTCGTTGCAGGTAAGAATAGGTCTGCGTCTGGCTGATCTGGGTGTAGGCTGACGTCAAAATATCTGCGCATCCTTTGAACGCAACGGAGCGATTTGGGGGCGGGGCATCATCAATTGGTTTGATGAAATGGCAATATTATCCTTGTGATCACACTTTTTTCTTTGGCTTTGTGGCCCATGTTGCAGCGCTTGTTTTCGTGCTAGACGGATAAAGATCGCACAACAGGGCCGTTGCGCCCCAAAGGAGAATACATGA
>CALAXT010000005.1 GCA_937895435.1 uncultured Paracoccaceae bacterium
GTTTGATCGTGGCCTGACTGGGGGCAGCACGGGCAATATCTCGGCCCGGACGCCTGATGGCGGTTTGCTGGTTTCGCCGACAGGCACCAGTTTTGGGCGGCTTGATCCCGCGCGGCTCAGCCATTTTGATGCCACGGGGCGCTTGATTGACGGCGACCCACCGACCAAAGAAATGCCGCTGCATACGGCCTTTTATGACACCCGCAGCGCGGCAGGTGCGGTGGTTCATTTGCATTCTTGTCATGCGGTGGCGCTGTCGATGATGCCTGATGTTGACCCCGACAATTTTTTGCCTCCTCTGACACCCTATGCCATCATGAAGCTGGGCAAGGTGAAGCTGTTGCCGTTTTTCCGCCCTGGTGATTTGGCGATGGGGGCGGCGGTCCGCGGTTTGGCGGGCAAACGCACTGCCGTGATGCTGGCAAACCACGGCCCCGTTGTTGCGGGTAAAGATATTGAAGCGGCCTGCCACGCGATTGAAGAGCTGGAAGACACTGCCAGACTTGCCATGCTGCTGCGCGGTTTGCCTGCCCGTATGCTGAGCGATGCGCAGATCACAGATCTTGTGACGCATTTTGATGTAGAATGGGAAGACTGATGCAATTTTCTGCAAATTTGGGTTTTTTGTGGGCTGATCTGCGCTTGCCTGATGCGATCCGTGCGGCCAAGGCGGCGGGGTTTGATGCGGTAGAATGCCATTGGCCCTATGCGTTTGATGCGGCCGAGGTTCGTGCCGCGCTGAACGAAACCGGATTGCGGATGTTGGGGTTAAACACTGTTCGCGGGGATGTGGCCGCGGGCGAAAACGGTCTGTCTGCGCTGCCAGGCCGCGAGGCCGATGCGCGTTCAGCGATTGATGCGGCACTGGCCTATGCCGTGGCGATTGGGGCGGCCAATATTCATGTGATGGCGGGCTTTGCCGAGGGTGTCAAAGCCCATGAGACTTTTGTCGAAAACCTGCGCTATGCCTGTGCGGGCGCCGCAGTGCAGGACGTTTCTATTTTGATTGAACCGCTCAACCACTATGATGCGCCGGGGTATTTCTTGCAAACCACCGCGCAGGCTATCGACATCATCGCACAGGTTGCTGCACCCAATCTTAAGCTGATGTTTGATTGCTATCATGTGCAGCTGATGGAGGGTGATCTGAGCCATAAGTTGCCATCCCTAGCCCCGTATATTGGCCATATCCAATTTGCCAGCGTGCCAGATCGTGGCACCCCAGATCATGGTGAGGTGAATTTTGCGCATGTTTTTTCGGTCATCACACAGATGGGCTATGATGCGCCCTTGGGCGCGGAATATAAACCAAAAGGCCCGACGGATCAGACCTTGGCTTGGTTGCCACTTTTCAAGTAACCTGTCGGCCGACTGGGTGACGATCAGAGGGCCACGCAATGGAACTGAACGCTGATTTTTCAAAACGCGTATTGATCCATTCTGTGGATCAGCCCTGGCAGGCCTCACCCTCTGCCGGGGTGAGCCGCCGGATGCTTGATCGTATCGGTGCCGAAGTTGCCCGCGCCACCACCATCGTGCGCTTTGAGCCCGGTCATAGCTTTTCACCCCATACCCACGGGGGCGGGGAAGAATTTGTGGTGCTGGACGGCGTTTTCCAAGATGAAGATGGCGATTATCCGGCTGGCACTTATGTACGCAATCCGCCAACCACCCGCCACACGCCTGGATCGGCGGTGGGTTGCACGATCTTTGTAAAGCTGTGGCAGTTTGCCCCCGATGATCGCAATCAGTTTCGTAAAGATATGTCGGCGGGGCTGGTGGAAACCGCGCCCGGCGTGATGTGCGCCCAATTGCACACGGATGCGCGCGAAACGGTTTGTTATTACGCTTTAGCAGCTGGGGCCGCGTTGGATATTACAGCCTTGGGTGGCACTGAGATTTTGGTGCTGTCAGGCCAGCTGACAGAAAGCGCTGACACTTTGGGCCAAGGTGCTTGGTTGCGCCTGCCCGATGGGCAGCCGTTGGCTGTGCGCGCAGGCGATCAAGGTGCTGCACTTTGGATCAAAACTGGCCATCTGCATCATGTGGCCGTTCCCGATGTTTGATAATTTGGTGCGGTTTCAACATTCATATCTTTTTCGATGAAAACCGATGTGGCGATTATTGGTGCGGGTTTGGCTGGGCTGGCACTGGCCTATGACCTGCGCCAGTCTGGCTGTGATGTGCAGATATTCGAGGCGCGACCCCGCCCTGGTGGTCGGATTGAGGCGCTGCGCACCCCTTTGGGTAATGTTGATCTGGGGCCGTCATGGTTTTGGCCTGGCCAGCCGCGCATAGCTCAGCTGATTGCAAAGCTTGGGCTGCAGGCCTTTGCGCAATATGCCAGCGGTCAGGTCTCATTTGAAGACAGTGGCGGGCAGGTGCAACGCGGTGTGGGCTTTGCCTCAATGGAGGGGGCTTATCGCTTAAGCGGTGGAATGGTGACACTGGTTGATGCGCTGGTGGCCCAACTGCCGGCGGCGCGGCTGCATTTGGGCTGTCCGGTTGTAGGGGTGTCAGAAAATGGCACTGTTCATTTGAAAAGTGGTGCGCAGTGTTTGGCGCAGCACGTGGTGATTGCACTGCCGCCAAGGCTTGCTGCGGCGACCTTGGCGTTTCATCCTGGCCTGCCGCCATCTGCTTTGCAGGCACTTGCGGTCATTCCAACATGGATGGCGGGGCACGCAAAATTCGTGGCGGTTTATGAGCAGCCGTTTTGGCGGCAGATGGGGCTGTCGGGGGATGCCATCAGCCGTTGTGGTCCCTTGGCCGAAATCCATGATGCGTCTGGGCCTCAGGCAACGCCTGCCGCGCTGTTTGGTTTTCTGGGCATCGCAGCCGCTGATCGGTTGGGCCATGCCGCTGCCATAAAAGCCGAAAGCTTGGCACAGCTTGCTCGGATTTTTGGGGCACAGGCTGCGCAGCCAATGGTAACGGCCCTGCAAGATTGGGCCTGTGAAGATTACACGGCCATCGCTGCTGATCACACGCCCCCCATGGTCATCCTGCCTATGGTCGCCCCAAGGCTCTGACTGGGCTTTGGGGGGGGCACCTGCATTTTGCTGCCACAGAGACCGCCGAAGAAATGGGTGGGCTGATGGAGGGCGCGCTGCTGGCCGCGGATCGGGTGGCGCGGGATATCTTGGGCAAGCGGCATGTGGAATCGCGACGTCTTTTAAATCATCTTTAAGAAGGTGCATTTTTGTGGGGCGCTCATTGTCTATCAGTTTTATCGGCTTGCTTGCACCGAAGCGCTGCAACGCTTAAAGGGGTGTGGCAGATGAACTGGAGCGTGATCGCATGACTGAAATGCCATTATTTGTGAATTCTCAGGGGAAAAAGGTCCTGATTTTCCATATTGGGGATCACAAAACTGGCTCGACAGCCATTCAGCTTGCTTTGGCGCAAAATCGGATAACGTTGCAGGGGAAAAGTTTGTTTTATCCTGCGCAAATCGCAAATAACATTATTGCAAACCACTGTATCGCTTATGCCGAGGGGGACAAGCTTGGGCAGCGACAAAAAGCTGCGCGCTCCCTTAGACAGCTTGCCAATCAAGTGCGTCAATCGGATGCAGATTTTATTGTTATTTCTGCTGAAGAGTTGGAAGGCGTTCCCCCAAAAATTTTTGCTGAAGTTGTCGAAGTTTTTTTTGCTGACACTGCTGATGAAATTCGAATTATTGGGTATGTCCGTCCGCATGCGCCGCGTATTATTTCTTCTTATGCCGAGCGGACAAAGATCGGCGCCACGCGCGTTTTGGAGAGTAGCCTTGATGAATTTTCAAGGGATGCTAAGAAGCGAGGCGAGTTTATTTATCTGCCGCGGTTTTTAGCTTGGCGCGAATTGTTTGGCCAAAACTTCCTCTTGCGGCCCATGATCCCATCGTTGCTTTTCAATAAATCAATCGTTGAAGATTTTGTGGATTACGCCTTTGGCGGTTTAAAATTTGCTGTTGATGGTGGTGCCGCAGCTAACGAATCTTTTTGTCTTGAAGATTTAATGCGGCTTAAGGTTTTACAGCAAAATTTGAATGTCCCCAGGGTGTTGAGACTCAGGCTCGGATGGGAAATTGCTCGGTTGATTGGCCATATGCCACCGCCGGTTACGCAGACAAAATTGCAGCTGCATAAATCGCTCGCGAAAGAAATTTTCAAAACATACCTGCAAGATGCCAAGGCAATGGATCAGGCATTTTTTGGCGGCAAACCGTTGCTGGAAAACGAATTGAACAACGCTGTTGAAAAAGCGATTGATGCACCCCAACCCACTGAGCCAAAAGATGTTCTTTCCGAATCCGAACTGCGTTCGCTTACATTGATGTCGGGTATGATTGGTGGATTGCTGGACGCCCCTGAGGTGAACTGGCCCAGCTTTTTGTACAGCAAACGGATTGCGGAAGTTCAGGCTGGCAAGTATTCGCAGGTTAATTGATGAAAGCGATTATTCACTTTGGGCATCACAAGATAGGATCAACGGCGCTTCAGGCGTTTTTCTTTCGTAATCAGGCGGCCCTGATCCGTGCGGGTATTCTGTACCCAGCTGTTGAAAGTGAAGGGCTGGCACATATCCTGTCGCAGCTGCTCGATCAGCATCCCCACTTGGCAGATGACGTGCGCGATGGGCTGAATAAGGCGCAAGAGATGCCTTTGTCGATGAATGCCCGCGAGCCTCACAATGCGCTGGCCTTTCAGATGCTTGCCCAAGCCACCAAGGGCACACCACCGCCTTGGCATGCCGATTTGCCGAACATCCGGCAGATGGGGCAAACAATTGCGCTGCAATTGCATGCGCTGCACCCCCATACGGTTGTGCTATGTTCCGAGGTGATGTCAAACTTTGGGCCAAACCATCCAGATTTGATTGACCGTGTCCGCAATATTTTTCCCAATGCGGATCACGAACTTTACTGCGTGCTACGGCGGCCTGATGACTATTTGATTTCATGGCATGCACAGCGCTTGCGTTTTGGCAATAAGGTGCGCCCCCTCAGTGGGGGGGCCGCTCTCAATTATACCAATGGCATCCATTTTGATTATCGCAAAGTTGTGGAACCTTGGGTCAAAGCCTTTCCTGATGCGCCACTGCGCCTGCGCAATTACGCCGATGTCTTAAAGGCAGGCGGATCAGCCGAAGATTTTTTTGATGCCACTGGGTTGCAGATGCCCGGGGGTATGGGTGCTTTGGGCCGTGCCAATCAAAGCTTGCCCTGCGCCGCGATGGAAATTGCCCGGCGGGCCAATCATGACCTCTCGCCTGAAAATGCCGAAGCCATGCGCCATTTTCTGCTGACGTGTCACACGCATATCAGCCTGCCGGCCAACCGCGATGTTGAGATGTTTGGTGCTGATCTGCGGACAGCCCTGGCTGAACGTTTTGCCCCCATTCACGATTGGCTGAGTGTGCAGACAAATCAGCCTGCATTCTTTCCAGATATGGATGACATGATAAAAACAAGGCCGTTGCCCGAAGAAGAGGCCGTGGCGCGACTGCTGAAACAGATTGATACAGCGACCCTGCCTAATGAAACGCTCCGCGATTTCATCCGCACCTTAGCCCATCACTGTGCCGCATGATGGACGCCCGCGCCCCATCCTTTTCACGTTTGCCCGGAGAATGTTTATGATCACGCTTCAAAATATCATTTTTCCCGAGCCCGAAATTTGTACCGAACATGCGCTGTATTTCCGTGAAACTGGCGCAACAGGGTTTTCACAAACGCGGCGTGAGATATGGCTGGGTGAAGGTGGGGCGATAGATTTCGATACCTATTTCAACCTCTTTAGTCTGTCGAAATGGTTGAAAGCCTGTAACCTTAGCACGATTTTTCTTGAGCTGCATGGCCATGGACGGGCCGAGTTGCAGGTGCTGCAAGCCTTGGCAGATCGGTCATGGGAAATTTTGCACTGTGACATCATAACGCTCGATGCCAGCAAGCCCTGTGTGCTTGATCTCTCGCAGCTTATCGACAGGGCTGGGCACAGCATCATATCGTTCAAACTGCGCAGTCTTGACCCAGCTGGGGTGCACCTGACGGGTGGGCGTTTTACAACCGCCGATCAGCCCTGGGCTTTACCGCAGTTGGCGGTGTCTATCACCACCTTTAAACGCGAAGATGAGGTGCGACAGACTGTTAGCAGGCTGGAAGATTTTCTGACCACGTTCGAATATGCCAACCATATCCGCGTACAGGTCGTCGACAACGGCAACAGCGCCGATATTCCTGCATCTGACCATGTTGTGCCAATATCTAACCCCAACTATGGCGGGGCGGGCGGTTTTGCCCGGGGCCTGCTCGCCGCAACAGAGGCGGGCTGCAGCCATTGCCTGTTCATGGATGATGATGCGTCATTTCACATGGAAAACATCGCGCGTACCTACATGTTTCTAGCGTTTTCCAAAGATCCGCGCACTGCTGTTTCTGGCGCTATGATAAATAACACGCACAAATGGGCTATGTGGGAAAATGGTGCCTATTTTGATGGTTCGTGCCATCCCATTGCTTGTGGCACTGATCTACGGCGTGCGGATTCTGTGATCCAGCTCGAATTCAATAGTCTCAGAAACAAGCCAGCTACATTTTATGGTGGCTGGTGGTTCTTTGCTTTTGCCATTGATCAGGTCAAACATCATCCGTTTCCGTTCTTTGTCCGTGGCGATGATATTTCCTTTTCACTGATGAATGATTTTAATATTTTCACCCTGAATGGTGTTGTCTCGTTTCAAGATGATTTTTCTGAAAAAGAAAGTGCGCAGACCCTTTATCTCGATTTGCGCAATCACATTATTCAGCATTTGGTAACGCCAGAACTTGCCCGCAGCCCACTGGGCACAGCCAAAGTGGCTATCCGGTTTATAATGCGCTCACTGCTGCGCTTTCATTACGAAAGTGCGCGGGCGCAATTGCTGGCGTGGCAAGATGTGATGCGTGGCCCTGATTTTTTTGATGAAAACATTGATATGGCTAAACGTCGGGCGGATATCAAAGCTTTGATGCAAAATGAGGTCTGGCAAGATTTTACGGCTGGGCCGTTGTCTGAACGTCGGCGTCTGACCAAGCGCGGCCGCCCTGCGCGGACACGGTTAGGACTATGGACGCTGAACGGACATTTAGTGCCATTTTCTGGGCGTCGTTGGGATAAGGTTACGCTGGGCATGGCGGAGCGGGGGATTGTCTACCCTGCCTTTGGCGCTGCAAAGATTACCTATTTGAATGGAAACCGTGACAAATCCTATACGGTTAGCCAATCCAAGTGGGCTTTCTTTAAAATCTGTATACAAATGGCGGGAACCATGCGCCGTTTTCTGAGAGATCACGATAAACTAAAATCAGCTTATCAAACTGGATATGCTCGATTGACGACGCCCGACTATTGGAAGGCCAAGCTTTCTCTAAAAGATTAGTGGTTAACTGGACCATTAGCTTAAGCATGCGCCCTGAGTTTGAACCCGTTTTTGAGCGCTGAGAATGAGTCGTAGCACTGTGTTGCGCCCGTGATCGCAGGTCATCCAACTTAAAAACCCAGCCCCACTTTTACCCACCTGTTTTTCAACGTGGTTAAAAGTGGCACTGGGTTTTTTATTAAGTGTATATTATGGGTTTTTTCTGAAACCGACGTTAGTCGTTGGTGAATGTGAAACCCAACGTTCCCAGTTCAGCGTTACCGAGGCAGGCATATGTCCCGGATGTGTCTGCAATGCCATTGTTGCACCAGGTTCCAGCATTTTCTGTCGATGAAATCGTAAAGTAAGCCTCTTGCGTCATCGCATCTTCCAGCTGAACTGCCATATCAAGCGATGTCGTATTTTCGCTGATGGTCACTGGGTTTGTCAGTGTTAAAACTGAAAATATGTAATTTCCGTCTGACGTGTCAGTGGTGACACTACCCATAGAGTTTGTCGTGACAGTACGCGTGATGGTTGCCAAGCTTGTTGTCGTTGCAAGCAAATAGGCGTCATACGTGCCGGACACGCTGGCTCCGCCCGTTAGAGTGTTAGAACCACCAAAGTTGCTAATCTGAAAATCTGTTGATTGCTCGGCGGCCGCAGCCAAAGCTGCGGTCGATGTGCAGGTCATGCTGCGTGCAGTGGCCGTATTTGGAACGCTTGGTTTTGGATTGCCATTGCTATAGCAAAAGCTTCCTTGGGTTCCATTTGCGCCCGCCTGTGCGGTTGTAAATGTGTGAGTGTAGTTGAACGAAAGTGTGTCACCCCACAACTGAACAACATAGGGATACGTGCCCGTATCCAATGTGGTATCGCCACCAAGATCGAATGATGTGCCCTGTGAGACGGTCACGTCTGTGGCTGTCGTCGAATCCAGAAAAAACTGACAATCGCCATAGTTGTTGTAAACCGGTTTTGTTTGGCAAAGCCCGAATTTGTAAACTGGAACAGTCAGGACGTCTGGCGTAAAAGTACAAGACACACCAGCCGTTGCCGTGAACGACGTGTCACATGATGCCAAAGCATTTACAACTGACGCTGTCATGCAGAGGGCAGCGGCTGCAGCAGGCATTGTTTGCAGTGCCCGGCGAATTCCGTTTTGTTGGAGTTTTTTCATCGAATTAATACCCACTGTAGGTCACGCCAAGCTTGACCGTCTTTTTCATGATACGATTTTCACGCTCTACAGGAATGTACAGCATTTCTCTGATTGGTTTCAAAGCGGTAGAGAAATTTCCATCGCGCTTTACTTTGGCTTCTCTGGTCTGGCCGCCCAATGGTATGGAATAAGACAGGGATGCAATTGTATCGTTGCCGCTGTCAGATGAGTCATAACCAGCAATTTTCAACGTAAGATCTGGTGCAATTTCGGCTGTTGCGCCAAACTCGTTGCGATAATCATCAAAGCTGCTGTCATACCAGTGCGTATATTTGTAATAGATGTCTGATCCGTAAAAGTATGGCAACTCAAACGTAAACTTTA
>CALAXT010000006.1 GCA_937895435.1 uncultured Paracoccaceae bacterium
CAGTGAGTTTGCGCATGGCTTGGCTCATCAAACGGGCCTGCGCACCCATCTGATGCTCACCCATATCGCCTTCCAATTCTGCCTTTGGGGTCAGGGCTGCCACCGAATCAACCACAACCATGCTGACCGCGCCAGACCGCACCAAAGTGTCGGTGATTTCCAGCGCCTGTTCCCCGGTGTCGGGCTGGCTGATCAACAGCTCATCAAGATTGACACCCAATTTGCGTGCGTAAAGCGGATCAAGTGCGTGTTCTGCATCAACAAATGCGCAAACCCCACCCTTTTTTTGTTCTTCGGCGATGGCATGCAGCGTCAGCGTGGTCTTACCCGAGCTTTCCGGCCCATAAATCTCAATAATCCGTCCCTTTGGCAGACCGCCAATCCCCAAAGCAATATCCAACCCAAGGCTACCGGTTGAGGTCGCCTCAATCTCAACCACCGGACTATCAGCCCCCAGCCGCATGATAGAGCCCTTGCCGAACTGACGTTCGATCTGCGCCAACGCGCTTTCAAGTGCTTTTTGCTTGTCCATATCGGTTTTTCCACCAAGGTTAAGAATGTTAGATGCTGCCATTTTCTTGTCCCTTATTTCATGGGATTGCCGCTCCGACAACCCGAACAATGTTCCTGAATTGTTCACATATATGTCGCGCCCTTAACGCTTAATCAAGCGCTTTCTTTACAGCATCTGTTATGGACAAATTTGGTTAACAACTCGTATCTGTTGGCGAAGGGCATATTTTTGGGGATTGGGCCAATATGTTGGTATTTTGGAAAGAGCGGTTGGTGCTTTTGGCAAACCCAAAAACCGGCACGAGCGCGATTGAAGATGCGCTTGGGTCGCTGGCCACGCTGTCTTTGCCGCGCCCAGCCGTGTTAAAACACACCAATGCCACCATTTATCGCACGCATTTGCAGCCCTATTTTGAACAAAACGCCGATGGCGCTTTTCAAGTGGTCGCCCTGATGCGCAACCCATTTGATTGGTTGGGCAGTTGGTATCGACATCGTCAGGGTGAGGGCTTTACTGGCAGCCCCTTGGACACATCTAACTTGAGTTTTGACGCGTTCGTTGAGGCCTATCTGCAGACACCTTGCCCTGAATTTGCAGATGTGGGCACCCAATCGGGCTTTTTGATGCAGGCCGATCGTGTCGGGGTAGACCGCATTTTTTGCTACGAAGACATGGAACGTTTTGTGCATTTCATGGAAGATGTTTTGGATTGTGCAATTGTTTTGCCGCGCCTTAACGTATCGCCAGATGCCGCTTTACACCTGACAGATGATCATCGCGCTGCCCTGACCCATGTTTTGGGCGATGATCTTGTGCTTTATGAACGTGTGGCCGCGGGCGAAACAGCCTGAAACCCCAGAAATGTCAGTGAATTTGGCGTTGGACGGTTGATGTCAGCTCACTCAAGGAAAAGGGTTTTGGCAGAAACACTGAATTTGGAATATGCGCCTGGCCATCGGCAAACGCATCCTCGGCATAGCCCGAGACAAACACCACCTTGACCCCGGGCCGCGCTTTTAACGCCTCGCGCACCCAGCTTGGGCCATCCATCCCCGGCATGATGACATCGGTCACGAAAACATCGACGCAAAGTCCGGGATCGGCAAGGGTTTGCAGCGCCTCTTCTGCGTTCTGCGCTTCAATCACTGTATAACCGCGCAGGCGCAGCGCACGCGAGGCAAAGGCACGCACGGGTGCCTCATCCTCGACCAGCAGCACAACGCTGTCGCGGGGATCGGCTGAAGGATTGACCCCCTGCGTGTTTGTCACAACGGATTCGGGCTGCGTTGCCAAAGGTGCTGTCATGGGCAAAGAATCGACGGTTGTCGCAGCAAGATTGTCAGCGGGCAGATCGGCCACGCTCTGTGCGGCGCCCGTCTCATCCAGATTAGCAAAGTCTGGGGCTGCACCGTTGATTGCCCCTGCCAGACTGTCGGAAACGCTTGAAAAAGCGGGGAAATACAGCGTGAACGTGCTGCCAACCCCCTGAACGGAATCCACAAAAATGAAACCGCCGGTTTGTTTAACAATACCATAGGCGGTTGAAAGCCCAAGCCCCGTGCCCTCGCCCGGCCGCTTGGTGGTGTAAAATGGCTCAAAAATCTTGTGCAGACGGTCTGCAGGAATGCCCACCCCCTCATCTCGGACCTTGATCACCACATATTCCCCAGGCCCCACCACCGCCCGATCACGGCGTAACGCCTCGCTGAGGACACGATTTTCGGTTTGAATGACGATTTCCCCCCCCAAGGGCATCGCATCACGCGCGTTGACAACCAGGTTCATAATAACCTGCTCCAATTGGCGCTTATCAGCCCGCATGGGCAATAAATCTGTGGCGTAAACCAAGCAAAGCTTGATCTTTTCGCCGACCAACCGGTTTAACAGATGCGCCAAATCCCCGAGGGCTTCGCGCAGATCAATCGGTTCAGGCTGCAGAGTTTGCTTGCGAGAAAATGCCAACAGTTGCCCAACCAGTGAGGCCGCCCGATTGGTGTTTTGCCTGATTTGCACCAGATCAGCATATTCGGGATCACCCTCATCATGGCTGAGCAGCAACAAATCACAATGGCCAGAAATCGCCGTGAGCAGGTTATTGAAATCATGTGCAACCCCCCCCGCTAATTGGCCGATGGCCTGCATTTTCTGGCTTTGAACAAATTGCGCCTCAAGCGTTTTTAATTCAGTCGCATCATTCAAAATGGCAACAAGGCTGGCATCGCCCGGGTCGTTGACCCGCCGCAGTGTCACCTGCAAAAACACATCTTCAGGGGCGTGAATGGCCCGCAATACTTCGGGCCGGTTCAACGTGCGGCCCGCCAACGCATCTGACATCCAATCCGAAACTGGCCTGCCCAAGCCCTCAACCAAGTCCCACAATCGCATATCATCCGCCAGATCGTGGGAAATCAGCCCCCGTGCCAGCCGGTTTGCCGCCAAAACACGACCATTGGCGGCGATTTTCAACAGGGCCACCGGCAGATCTTCAAAGCTTGAATGTTCAATCGGGGCCTGTGGGCGCGGGCCTTGCAGTGGCACCACAAAAACTTCACGCAGGCCACTGGCCGATGGAAACTCAGCAATAAAGACCTGTTGCAAACCCTCGGGCGTCAGGACCCGCGTTTCCATCCCAGACACCAGCGGCAAAACCGGAAAAATCGTTTCAATCGTTTTTGCCCGAACGCCGACCAAACGCCGCATGGCCTCATTCAAAAACAAAATAGCCCCGTTGCGACTGACCGTCATCATTGGGATCGCCAGATGTTCGGCACCACGCCCGGCCGTGCCGCGTTCTACAATTTCCTCAAGCCGCCACAAAAACCCCGCAAGCCCAATCGCATGGACGGAAAGACGTGCATGGCCCCGCCGCGTCACCAGATCTTCACGCACGGCCCCATGCTTGCCAGCCCGGCCTTGCAAGCGGTGTAAAACCTCTGGTGGGTTGGCGA
>CALAXT010000007.1 GCA_937895435.1 uncultured Paracoccaceae bacterium
CTTAAGTGAAAGCACACGAGCAAGGCCAAAATCATGATGCGCCGTACGTTCAGCAAATTTGATAACAAATCAAAGCCAGCATCGGTATGGGCCGCAAAAAGAAGTTTGTCTCCTAGGATAAATATTGCCACCAAGACAGCAGCGGCATAACCTGATGCCCAAATAAACGAAAAACGAAAAACTGCCGAGAAATCCGACAGCCGATGCGTTTTCACGTCTTCTTTTTCAGGCTGGTCAGGCAACGCTGTCAAAAAGGCAGCTTGCTCTGCTTCGGTAAGTTTTTTGCGCATTAGGATAACGCTCATCCATCTTTTAAAGACCAACGGGTCTCTAGCCGCAGATGTTTAGACCTGTGGATTTATTATGTCAATGAATCGGCACCACAGGCTGCCGTAGATTTGGACATTTTGTCCATTACCGGCATCATTTGTTTACGAATTTTAAACGCTTGGCTTTTAGCCGTTAACCAAGCTTTGAGGAGCAAGGTTGATGGTTTCACGCGCCTTTACGGTGGCCTTTGAAGGCGTCGAGGCCCGCTTGGTTGAGGTGCAATGTGCGGTTTCCGCTGGTTTGCCAGCCTTTTCTATCGTGGGTTTGCCCGACAAGGCTGTGTCTGAGGCGCGCGAACGGGTGCGCGCCGCGCTGACCTCGATGTCGATTGCGTTGCCATCCAAGCGGATTACAGTAAACCTTTCACCTGCTGATTTGCCCAAAGAGGGCTCGCATTTTGATTTGCCCATTGCGCTGGCGCTGTTGGCTGCGCTTGACATAATTCCAAATGATTTGGTCGAGCAAACCGTTGCGCTGGGCGAGCTGTCACTCGATGGGCGATTGGTGGCCGTTTTGGGGGCCTTGCCCGCAGCGATGGCGGCGGCTGAACATGACCGCGTGCTGCTTTGCCCAAAAGCCTGTGGCCCAGAGGCGGCATGGGTGGGTGCGGCGCAGGTTTTGGCGGCCAGTTCGCTTGGAGATGTGGTGCGCCACTACACCGGTCAATCGCCGCTGCCCCCCGCTGAGCCAGGCGAGGTGTCGCACACCGCGCCCGGCCGCGATTTGCGCGATGTGAAAGGGCAAGAGCGGGCCAAACGGGCGCTGGAAATCGCGGCAGCTGGGCGGCATCATATCATGATGATTGGGGCGCCTGGGTCTGGCAAATCCATGTTGGCGGCGCGCTTGCCCGGCATTTTGCCCCCACTAAGTGCTGCCGAGGCGCTGGAAACCTCAATGGTGCATTCGTTGTCGGGGCTGCTGGATGAGGGGGGGATTTCACGCAATCGTCCGTTTCGCGAACCCCATCACACCGCGTCAATGGCGGCGATTGTGGGCGGGGGGCGTGGGGCAAAGCCGGGTGAGATTTCTCTGGCCCATAACGGCGTATTGTTCATGGATGAATTTCCTGAATTTCCGCGCCCCGTATTGGAAACGCTCCGCCAACCGATAGAAACTGGCGAGGTGGTCGTGGCGCGGGCCAATGCTCATATTCGCTATCCTTGCCGTTTCTTGTTGGTGGCGGCTGCCAACCCGTGCAAATGCGGCCATTTGGCGGATGCTGCGCGGGCCTGCGCGCGTGCGCCGCAATGTGGCGAAGATTATCTGGGCCGCATTTCCGGCCCGCTGCTGGATCGGTTTGACCTGCGTGTAGAGGTGCCGCCCGTCAGCTGGCGCGATTTGGATTTGCCCGACAGCGGCCCCAGCTCGGCCGACGTCGCCGCGCGGGTTGGGGCCGCGCGGGCGCGGCAATTGGCGCGATTTGCCGGGAGGGACGGTCTGCGGGTGAACGCTGATGCCGAGGGCGCGCTGCTCGAAGAAATCGCCACACCCGACCCAGAAGGGCGGGCCCTTTTGCTGCGGGTTGCAGAACGGTTTGGCCTGTCGGCCCGAGGCTATCACCGCGTGCTGCGGGTGGCGCGCACGATCGCTGATCTGGAGGGCACGGCCTCAGTTCGTCACCCGCATGTGGCCGAGGCGGTCAGCTATCGGATAACCAACAGCGCGGCGGCCGAGGCACGGCGCTAAGCGGTTTGGCCAAGCCGCTAGGATATGGGCCGCAGCGTGATATCAGCCGGCGTCAGCGTGGTTGGGGCATCGCTGAGAATGCGCGCGATGGTGATATCGTCCACAATAATATCAGTGCCCCCCGCGCCATCATGCTGTGTCACCAATGAAAACTCCGGCGCGTCGCCTGCATTCGGGTCATAGCTGAGCACCAATTGATCTTCGCCTTGGACGAAATCTTGCACGATTGCCATATTGGTGGCTGACGCAGCGCCCAGCGGTGGTACTGTCAGAATAAAGCTGTCAGCCCCATCGTCGCCTTGGGCCAGATCGCCTGCGCCCACAAAGATCGTATCATCTTGCGCACCACCATTGAGAAAATCGAGACCGGTGGCACGCCCATCCAATGTGTCATGGCCGTTGCCCCCAGACAGCAAATCTTGGCCAGTTCCGGCAATCAAAACATCATTGCCATCACCACCGGTCAGCGCATCGTCGCCAGCCCCCGCAAATAGCACATCATCACCCGCACCCGCATTTAGGGTGTCATTGCCGTCTTCACCGGCCAAGCTGTCATCACCATTTTGCCCTGCCAGCACATCATCATCGGCACCGCCCATCACCATGTCGTTGCCATCGCCCCCGCGCAGATCATCTTGCCCAGTGCCGCCGATCAGCGTGTCATCACCCAAATCGCCCTGTGCGTAATCGTCGCCTTCGCCCGGCACCAGCCAATCATTGCCATCTTGGCCGCGCATAAAATCATCGGCGTCGCTGCCCATCAGGGTATCATGGCCGCCCATGCCATAGAGAAAGCCACCCGTTTCACCACCTGACAGGATCAAATTGGGGTAAATTGGAGCAGGCATATCTTCTGATAGTGTTGCTGTGCGGCTGTCGCTGTCGCTGTGGGTGGCGTTGGCGTTAAATGCGCCCCAAAAGGCTTTCAGTGCGGCGCTCTCTTCCAACGATGGCTGTTCAATCGCCCCATCTTGGGGGGCGTCAGGCATTGCCTCATCTTGGTCACTGTCTTCCTCATCCGCCGTTGAAAGCGTTGCCAAAGCACCCTCTGCCGCCACCCCCATAAGAAGCAGCCCCAGCATTCCTGCCAGTCCAAACATGATGTCATTTCCCTCTGCTGACCCAGCCATTCTGGCCAGCCCAGACCCGATTCGTTTGATCAGGCCCGCGTGAATGTCTGAAAATGTACCTGTTTTGTCCCATGCCCACAACAAATGCGCACCCCCATGGTTAATCCTTTGCTACCGGCCCTTTGGGCGTGAGGACAGAATTGACGCTTTTCATTTGCGAAATTGTCACCTATACGCGCGCATCCGCTCAACCGGGCGGAACCCTCCACCGGCCTTGCTGGACGACATCCCGGCTTGTGCAAACTCTCTTGAAAGGAGACCCGATGTCGATCACCGCAGAAGACAAGACCCGCATCATCGGCGAATACGCAACCAAACCCGGCGACACTGGTTCGCCCGAGGTTCAGGTGGCTGTTTTGTCGTCGCGTATCGCGACGCTGACCGAACATTTCAAAACCCACAAAAAAGACAACCACTCGCGTCGTGGTCTGCTCAAGCTTGTGGCCCTGCGTCGCAAACTGCTTGATTATCTTAAGCACAAGGATGAGGCGCGCTATCAAAACCTGATCGCTCGTCTGGGCCTGCGCCGCTAATCTGGCACGCTGTCTTAGAAAAACGAAGCACCCGCGGTGAAGCCCACCGCGGGTGCTTTGCATTTTATCCCAACCCAGTTGCCCCGATTGCATGACGCGGCAAACAGCGTGCTTTCCATTGCTGGCAATTTCGTGTAGGCGCGCGACATCTGTGACGTGCAGCCCACAGCCCCCGGGCACATGCGAAGGATAGGGGGCGGCGGCAATGGGGCCGCCATGTAAACGGGAGACCCGGAGGGCCGGGCGCGCTCCCACATAGGGAACTCATATGTTCAACGTAACGAAAAAATCTATCGAATGGGGCGGCGAAACGCTGACCCTTGAAACGGGCAAAGTGGCCCGTCAGGCTGACGGCACCGTCATCGCCACCTTGGGCGAAACCTCGGTTATGGCCAATGTCACCTACGCACGCAACGTCAAGCCGGGCCAAGATTTCTTTCCGCTGACCGTGCACTACCAAGAAAAATATTATGCAGCCGGCAAAGTGCCTGGTGGCTTTTTTAAACGCGAGGCCCGTCCGAGCGAAAAGGAAACCCTGACCTCGCGCCTGATCGACCGTCCGATCCGCCCGCTGTTTGCTGCTGGGTTTAAAAACGAAGTGCTGGTGATGGCCACAGTGCTGTCACATGATCTGGTGAATGAGCCCGATATCGTTGCAATGATCGCAGCCTCGGCTGCGCTGACGATTTCAGGGGTGCCGTTCATGGGCCCGATTGCTGCCGCCCGCGTGGGCTATAGCAACGGCACATATGTGCTGAACCCCGATGTCGATGACATGCAAAACCTGCGCTCAAACCCTGATCAGCGTCTGGATCTGGTTGTGGCCGGCACCAAAGACGCGGTGATGATGGTCGAATCCGAGGCCTATGAGCTGTCAGAAGAAGAAATGCTGGGCGCGGTTAAATTTGGCCATGATGCGATGCAGCCAGTGATCGATCTGATCATTGATCTGGCCGAAGATGCCGCGAAAGAACCATTCTTGTTCAATGCGCCTGATTACTCTGATCTGTATGCTGCTGTGAAAGCAGCGGGTGAAGCGGATATGCGTGCAGCCTTTGGCCTGCGTGACAAACAAGAGCGTCAGAATGCGATCAACGCAGCCCGCGATGCGGTCAAAGCCGCGCTGAGTGAAGAACAGCTGGCCGATGCCAATTTGGGTTCAGCCTTCAAAAAGCTGGAATCGTCGATCCTGCGGGGTGACATCATCAACGGTGGCGCGCGTATTGATGGGCGTGACACCCGCACAGTGCGTTCGATTGTATCCGAAACCGGCATTTTGCCACGCACGCATGGCTCGGCCCTGTTTACGCGCGGTGAAACCCAGGCTTTGGTTGTGACCACGCTTGGCACTGGCGAAGATGAGCAAATCATCGATGCGCTGCATGGCAATTCGCGGTCGAACTTCCTGCTGCATTATAACTTCCCGCCCTATTCGGTGGGTGAGGTTGGCCGCGTTGGGTCGCCCGGACGTCGTGAAATTGGCCACGGTAAGCTGGCTTGGCGTGCGCTACAGGCCGTTTTGCCCGCAGCGACCGATTTCCCCTATACGATCCGCGTCGTGTCGGAAATCACCGAGTCAAACGGGTCATCGTCTATGGCATCTGTTTGCGGTGGGTCGCTGTCGATGATGGATGCGGGCGTGCCGCTGAAAGCACCGGTGGCCGGTGTGGCCATGGGGCTGATCTTGGAAGATGACGGCAAATATGCCGTTCTGACCGATATCTTGGGTGATGAAGATCACTTGGGTGATATGGATTTCAAGGTCGCTGGAACGGAAAACGGCATCACGTCTCTGCAGATGGATATCAAGGTTGCAGGCATCACGCCGGCGATCATGGAGCAGGCGTTGGCCCAAGCTAAGGATGGGCGTATGCACATTCTGGCCGAAATGGCCCAAGCGCTTTCCGCACCGCAGGGCTTTTCTGAATATGCCCCCAAGATCGAAACGATGAGCATTCCAACCGACAAGATCCGTGAAGTGATCGGTTCGGGCGGTAAGGTCATCCGGGAAATCGTGGAAACCTCGGGCGCTAAGGTCGATATCAATGATGAAGGCCTGATCAAGATCGCCTCGAGCAGTGCCGAAGCGATTAAACGCGCCTATGACATGATCTGGTCGATCGTGGCTGAACCCGAAGCTGGCAAAATCTACACGGGCCGTGTGGTCAAGTTGGTTGATTTTGGCGCCTTTGTGAACTTCTTTGGAAAGCGTGACGGGCTGGTGCATGTCAGCCAAATCGCCAACCGCCGTCTGCAGCACCCCAACGAGATGCTGAAAGAGGGTCAAGAGGTTAAGGTTAAGCTGCTGGGCTTTGACGATCGCGGCAAGGTGAAACTGGGCATGAAAATGGTTGACCAGGAAACCGGCGAAGAAATCGAAGCCGAAGCCCGCAATGGTGAAGAAGGCTAAGCTTTCGGTCTTTTGACACCATTGGGTGTGTAAGTTGGTAAAAGTCCGGTCGGCCACGCGCCGCACCGGGCTTTTTCATTTGATTGGGCGGCTTACAGCAGAAAATCACCCGCGCTCAGATCGTGTGCGCCCTTAAGGTGAATAGAAAAATCCGCCCGTGAATCGCCATCAACGTCGACAAAAATAAGCGTTTTATGAGCGAATGTGTTGCTCCAAACGGCCATATTTGCGGCACCACTGGTGCTGAACGCAAAGCTCTGATTGCCTGCGGTCGTCTGATCGGCATCAATGCGGCGTAAATCAATGACATCAACCCCTGTGTTGAAATCCGTGATTACGTCACGGCTGCGGTTGGCGGCGCTGTCGCGGGTGCTGGAAAAGATGAACCGGTCACTGTCTGTGGCACCGCCACCGCCTGTCAGCACATCTCGGCCCGTGCCACCTTGTAACCGGTCATTTCCTGCCCCGCCCATCATGCGGTCGGCCCCGCGCTGGCCCCACAGCTGATCGTTGCCACCACCGCCGCGCAGGTCATCATTGCCGGTGCCGCCCCAAATCCGATCAGCGCCACCGTTCCCCGACAGTTGGTTATCTGCGTCATTGCCGGTCAACTGATCGCGGCCTTGGCCACCAGCCGCATTTTCAATCACAACACCGTTGGCAATCGTCATCCCGCCCATGATGCCACTATTCCAAGACACATATCCCCCCGCATTTTCACCAACCAAGGGTGCCGCGATCAGGTTTATGGTGCATGCCCGCGCGCTGCCTTGGTTACTGATAGTGTCGGTACCGCCTGTATCCCAAATGCACGACCAATAGCTGCCAGCCGCATTCTGCGCGGGTAAGACATAGACATCATCACCTTGGGCAAAGGTGGTATTGGCGCCATAAAGTATTTGAACAGCGGCAATATCAAAGGCCATTGGCATGGCTTGCCAGCCATATTCTGGCGTTTCCCACCACTGCGCATTGGGAAACTGTGATGCCCAACCATCGTTGTAAGACATGGTGGTGAAAATGCCCTGATTCAGATCGTAAAGACCCAGATCGCCCTGTGCAGCATCAACCCCGGGAAAAGAACTGGAACTGGTGTCACCCACCCCATCGTGGGGATGAGAAAGCCCCAGCATATGCCCCAGTTCATGGACCATTGTGACAAAATCATAGCCACCGCGCGCCAGGCTTTCGGTACCCCACGTATCGGTTTGGCCGTTGATCATAAGATAAAGCGGTTCGACCCAGTTACCATCTGGCATCTCGCTCCAACCCAAATTGCCTTCGGCTTGGGCATCGGTGCCTTGCCACAGCCATACATCCGCCCTGCCGGTGTTGGTGCGGACAACAAAATCGATATCGGCCACATTTTCCCATAACGCCAATGCATCAACCATGCGCTGTTGTTCGGCACTGTCCCAGCCCAGCGTAACCCCAGGGATATTGGCATAGGGGTCGCGGCCCGACATGAAGCTGACATTGATGGTGGTTGTGCCGCCATTGGCGTCGGCCCACCTGCCACCCTCGACCAGGGTGTCCAGCCACGGATTTGCCCCATTGGTTGGTGTGCCATCAGTTGCTGTCACATATGCCAAACGCCCAGCCCATCCCTTAATTTAAACCACTATTGCATAGACCTTACCTGTGAACGGACGCATGGCACAAGAAAATCAATTCAGAAAATTAACACCAAATTCACCTGATGTGCGCAAAGCTGCCAGCGTTAAAAAAGTGCGCAGGTGGCGGTTTGAGTTTTGATCAAAAGTTCTTGCAGGAACGCCGTGCACGGCTCGCGGCTGAGCGTTTGTTAGAGCAGCGCCAGCGTGAACTTTTTGCCGCCCATCAAAAGTTGGATGCCTATGCCCGTTCGATGGGGGGGCTGCCGCTTCAGGTCCAGGCAGAGGGGGCGGGGGCTGCCGTGGCCCGCAAACAGCAAGATGCACGCTTTGTCATGGAACTTGAACGCGCCCACAGCGCGGCTGTCATGGCCGAACGACGGCTTTGGGATTCGGTTGAAACAATCACGGATGGGTTCGCGATTTTCGACCATGATATGGGGCTTGTCGTGGCCAATCAGGCGTATCTTGCGGCCTTTACTGGCCAAGCACAGGTCCGCGCGGGCATGACCTTTGCCCAAGTTTTGCAAATGGCCACTGATCAAGGCTTGGTTGATACGGGCGATGAGACTGCCGAAGCTTGGGTGGCGCGTGTTTTGGCGCGTTGGCAGCAATCATCCGTGCCACCAGAGGTCATTCACCTGACGTCTGGGCGTGTGGTAAAACTGTCAGACCAGCGCGCGCGTGACGGCAATATTGTCAGCCTTGCTTTGGATATTACTGAGGCCACTGAACGCGAGGCTGCACTGAAATTTGCCCAAACCCGTGCCGAGGCCGCCAGCCGCGCCAAATCGGCCTTTTTGGCCAATATGAGCCATGAAATTCGCACACCCATGAACGGTGTTGTTGGCATGGCGGAATTGTTGTGTGACAGCCCCCTGAATGATGAACAGCGGCTTTATGCCGACACCATAAGATCATCGGGCGAGGCGTTGTTGCTGATCATCAATGATCTGCTCGATTATTCCAAGATTGAGGCGCAAAAACTTTCGTTGCGTCCTGAGCCCTTTGATCTTGAACGGTGTTTGCACGAAGTGGTGATTTTGCTGCAGCCCAGTGCGCAGGAAAAGCGGGTGGATTTGCAAATTGATTTTGATATCGCGATGCCCACCCGGTTTATCGGCGATCCGGGGCGGATTCGGCAGGTGTTTACCAATCTGATCGGCAATGCGGTCAAATTTACACATCGCGGCCATGTTACAGTCCGGGTGATCGGGCTGGAAAACATGGATGGCCAGCAGCGCTTTGTGATCACGGTTGAAGACAGTGGGATTGGCATTCCCAAGGATCAGCTTGACCTTATTTTTGATGAATTCAATCAGGTTGAAAACCAGGCTAACCGAAAATTTGAGGGCACAGGTCTTGGTTTGGCCATCACAATGCGGCTGGTCAGTTTGATGAATGGCCAAATCTGGGTCGACAGTGTCGAGGGGCAGGGGTCATCTTTTGGCGTGCGCCTGACGCTGCCGGTGGCTGAGGTGATGGAACCGCTGAGCGCCGTGCCGATCAGCTTGGAAGATGCTTTGGTTATTGATGAACAGGCGCTGAGCAGTGCGATGTTGCAACGCCAATTGCACTCGTTGGGTATAAAATCCGTGATCTGCCGCTCTGGGGCCGAGGCTTTGGCTGCGCTGGAAACTGGGCGGCGGTTTGATGTGCTGCTGGCAGACCAAGCCCCCCGTGACATGACGCCCGAGGCCTTGGCTGAACAGATCAGGGCGCGGGGGTTTGATATGCCAATTGTGGTGATGGGTGGGGATACAGGGGATATTTTGTTGGGGGATACAGCCGCAACTGCCATCAAAAAACCGCCCCTGCGCAGCGCGCTGTTTCGCAGCCTTCAGGCGCTGTCGACCTCTCCTGTTTTGCAAGCCCCGGCCATACCTGCCCCGAGCCGTCAGATGCGGGTTCTGGCCGCCGAGGATAACCGGACCAATCAGTTGGTCTTTGGCAAGATGATCAAAGAACTGAACATTGATCTGAATTTTGCGGCCAACGGGTTGGAGGCGGTCGAGCTTTATCAAAGTTTTCAACCCGATCTTGTCTTTATGGATATTTCAATGCCTGAAATGGATGGCCGAGATGCCACCCGCGCCATTCGCCAGATCGAGGCACAGATGCACTTGCCACATGTGCCCATTGTTGCACTGACCGCCCATGCGATGGAGGGTGACGCCGGTGATATTATGGCCGCGGGTTTGGACCATTACATGACAAAACCACTGCGAAAATCTGCGTTGGTTGAGCACATTATCGCCCACCGCCCAGCCGGCACTTTTGCGCCGTTACCACCTGCTTTGCACGATGATGCCGCAGATGGTGCTAATGTGGCCGCGCAATAGTGGTTGGGCTATCGTGGGACTGGGCGATCAAACACCAAGCGCTCTGGTGATGACAATGCGGCGTTGTGACGGTACCCACCCGTGCAAAACTCTGCCAAGTCGGCGGGATCTTTCAGTCGGTTCTCTATTATAAACCGCGCCATCGCGCCGCGCGCCTTTTTGGCGTAAAAGCTGACGATCTTGGCGTCTGGCCCGCTGCCTTCTAAGAAAACTGGGGTGATGACAGGTAAGGTTAGCGCCTTAAGATCAACAGCACTGAAATATTCCACCGATGCGCAGTTCACGACAACACCCCCACCGACCTTAGCGGCTTGTGCATTCAGCGCGAGGGCCAGCGTATCGCCCCAATAGTCATAAAGAGTGGCGCCACGATCATTTGCCAAACGGCTGCCCATCTCTAATCGATAGGCTTGAATAGCATCGAGTGGGCGCAACAACCCATAAAGCCCCGACAGAATGCGCAGATGATCTTGCGCCCACAGCATGGCATCGGCCTCAATTGAGGGTGCATCAAGCCCGGCATAGGTGTCACCGGCAAAGGCCAGCGCTGCAGGTCGCAGATCAGCTGCTGCGGGCGTTGCAGAAAACGCCTGAAACCTGTCATGGTTCAGCGTTGCCAGTTTTGGGCTGATTGTCATCAGCTTGGCCAAATCGGCAGCACTGAGCGCACGCGCGGTTTGCGCCAAGCTCAGCGCATCGGGTAAAAACGCAGGTTCGGTTTGTGGCAATGCCGTGCTGTGGCGCCAATCGCGCACCCAATCCAGTCTTTTTGCCGGTGAAATGACAACCAACATCCGCATTCATCCCTTTTGCTTTCCCCTAACCTAGGCGATCGGGCGGCGCTGTCCAGCCCGTGCGCGCGCGCTGGGCCTAGGTTGGGGCGTTGATAATGGCCAAAAAGGTCGGGCCAAACCGTTCGGTCTTGGGGGCGCCCAACACGCGCTCAATCTCTGCCAGATCGGTGGGGGGGCGTTCTGCCAGCCGGGCCAGTTGTGCCGTTGTCAAACTCAGGGGTTTTTCTCGGCCATCAGCGCCCCGGATCAGATCGGTATGCGCTTGTTGCAATTGGTCAAACAGGGGGGCTGCTTCGCGCCCGGCCAGCTTGCGGCGTTGGGGGTGTTGTGGGGGGGGCAGCACGCCAGTGATCACAGCCAAAAATTGTGCGCCATAGCTTTCTAGCTTTTTGGCACCAACACCGGTGATCCGGGCCATGGCATCCATTGTCTGGGGGCGTCGTTCGGCCATTTCAATCAAGGTACGGTCTGCAAAGATCACATAGGCGGGCACACGCGCGGCTTCAGCCAAGGCGCGCCGGCGGGCTTTGAGCGCTGCCAACAGGGGTTCATCTTCGGCCTGTACAATGGCTTTTGCCAGCGGTCTTGATTGTGGGCCGGGCAGGGTGTCGCGTCGCAGGGTGATGCCTGCCTCGCCGCGTAAAATGGGGCGGGCAGTATCTGTCATGCGGAGCGCGCCGTGGCGGGCAGCATCGGGGCGCACGAGATCGCGCCCCATCATCTGACGAAATACCGCCTGCCAGATATTTTTTGAAAGATCACGCCCCACACCAAAGGTCGGCAATCGATCGTGCCCCCATTGCCGGATTTTATCGGTGGTCTGCCCGGTCAGGATGTCGATCAAATGGCCTGTGCCAAAGGTTTCATCTGTGCGCAAAATGGCCGACAGCGCTTTGCGCACGGCCTCGGTTGCATCAAATGTTTCGCCGGGGCTGTCGCATTGGTCGCAATTGCCACAGGGTGCTGGTGGGCTCTCCCCAAAATATGACAGCAACACCTGTCGACGGCATCCCAACGCCTCAGCCAACCCTAAAAGCGCGTTCAACCGGGCGTGATCGGCCGTTTTGCGATCGGTTGGGGCCAGACCTTCATCAATCTGGCTGCGCCGCAGACGGATATCTTCGGGGCCAAACAGGGTCAGCGTTTCGGCTGGCGCGCCATCGCGGCCCGCCCGCCCAATTTCTTGATAGTAGCTTTCGATTGATTTGGGCAGATCGGCATGTGCGACCCAGCGAATATCGGGTTTGTCGATGCCCATGCCAAAGGCGACCGTGGCCGCGACAATCAACCCGTCTTCTTGTTGAAAACGAATTTCGGCCTGCCGCCGGGCCTCTGCCTCCATTCCGGCGTGATAGCTTAGTGCGCTATGGCCTGCTTGTTGCAGCGCTGCGGCCAAGCTTTCAGTTTTTGATCTGGTGGCGCAATAAACGATGCCTGATTGACCTTTGCGTGTGGCCGCAAAGCGCAAGATCTGGCTGCGTGGGCTGTCTTTAACGCCAAAGGCCAAATGTATATTGGGCCGATCAAAGCCACGCAAAAAGGTCTGTGGTGTGGCCCCGGTAAACAAACGGGCCACAATTTCAGCCCGGGTTTCCTCATCTGCGGTGGCGGTAAAGGCGGCAAGGGGCACGTTGAGCGCTTGCCGCAACGCGCCAATTTTCAGGTAATCGGGGCGAAAATCATGCCCCCATTGGCTGACGCAATGTGCTTCATCTACGGCAATCAGTGTGCAGCCAATCCGGCGCAACATCGGCACGGTTGCGCCATTGCCCAAGCGTTCAGGCGCCATGTAAAGCAATTTCAGCCGCCCGGCATCTAGCGCTTCGAACACGGCTTCGGTTTCTTCTTCTGTGTTTCCAGAGGTCAGGGCGCCAGCGTCAACACCGGCTTCGCGCAGGGCGCGCACCTGATCGCGCATCAGCGCAATCAGAGGTGAAATGACCACTGTCACCCCTTCGCGGCAAAGCGCAGGCAGTTGAAAACACAAAGATTTACCGCCACCCGTCGGCATGATCGCCAGTACGTCACGCCCATTTTGAACGGCAGCCACGATTTCGGCCTGACCGGGCCGAAATGAGGCAAAGCCAAAGACAGAGCGCAAGATCGCAGCGGGGTCAGCCATGAGAGAAGGGGTTCCGGCAGTTGGGGCGTGCGCCTGCACGGTTAGGGACAGATCACACGTTAGACCAAGCAGCGGTTAAAGAAACGCCTGCGCATTGTTGATCAGAACAATCCGCAGCGCGATAATCGCCAACAGCACCAAAAGCGGCGCCAAATCTAGCGCGCCAGTGCTGGGCAAAAATGCACGCACCCTGTCATAGATAGGTGCCAAAAGCCGGTTCAGCCCATCCCAAAGTTGACGCACCAAGGGCTGACGCAGATTCAAGACCTGAAAATTGATCAGCCAACTCATAATGATATGCGCCAAAATCACAAAGCGCGCCAAATCAAGGATTAATAACAGGATTTGCAGCAAGGATTGCATTTGGCCATTCCCCATTCCATTTCCAACAGACCTAACGCCCCCATCGGCCCGAAGCAACGACCGATTGGTGCCGGATGTGGTGGATTGCGTTGCCTAAGGGTAAGATTTGGTGGAGTCGATCGGGATCGAACCGACGACCTCGTCATTGCGAACGACGCGCTCTCCCAACTGAGCTACGACCCCATTGAATATTTTTTGGGCGGATGCGCTTGGGTTGTCAAGATCATCGCGGCTTGGCTGCGCCCTTCACAAAGGCTTCGATCTCGCTTGCAGGGCGGGCACCGGCCAGCCGTGCCACTTCGCGACCACGGTGAAACAAAACCAAGGCTGGAATGCCGCGAATACCGTGTTTTTGCGCCACTGATGGGTGATCTTGGGTGTCAATCTTTGCCAAACGCGCGCGCGGTGCCAAGGCGCGGGCGGCTTTTTGAAATTCGGGGGCCATTTGTCGGCACGGGCCGCACCAGGGCGCCCAAAAATCAACCAGTAGCGGCAGATCATCGGTCTTGGTCGATTTTTCAAGAACAGCTGGGTCAAGCGCGCTGACCCGGCCATCGACCAAGGCTGCACCACAGACACCGCATTTGGGGGATTCTGCCAGCTTTTCTGCGGCGAACCGATTGGTTTGACCGCAAGCATGACACACAAGTTTGACCGCATCGCTCATCGCGGGATCCTTTGAAAAAGGGAGCATCTTTTTACTAGATGGGACACCCGGCGACAGGGTTCAAGTCTTCTAAGGTGCAGATGCCGGGCGCTTGGCCCGGCATCCCGAAGTAAGTCCTCCCCTCCTTACTCCGCCGCGTCTTGATAGCTTTCCAAGGGCGGGCAAACGCAGATCAGATGCCTGTCTCCCCAGACGTTATCAACACGTCCGACCGGTGGCCAGTATTTATCCACACGAAACGCACCGGGCGGAAAGCAGCCCTGCTCGCGCGAATACGGCCGGGCCCAATCAGCCACCAAATCTTGTACCGTGTGGGGCGCATTTTTCAATGGGTTGTTGTTTTGGTCAATCCGGCCCTCTTCAATATCAGCAATTTCATCACGAATAGACAGCATGGCGGTGATAAAACGATCAATCTCAGCCTTGGTTTCTGATTCGGTCGGCTCAACCATCAGCGTGCCTGCGACTGGCCAGCTCATGGTTGGTGCATGAAAGCCGTTGTCGATAAGCCGTTTGGCAATGTCATCCACGCTGACATGCGCCGTTTCGGCAAAGGCGCGGGTGTCCAGAATGCATTCATGCGCAACCCGACCTTGCATGCCGCGAAACAGCACTGGAAAAGCTGCATCCAACCGGCTGGCAATATAATTGGCATTCAGTATCGCCACTTTGGTGGCCTGCGTTAGCCCCGCACCGCCCATCAGCAGGCAATAGGCCCATGAAATCAGCAAGATTGATGCGCTGCCATAAGGGGCCGCTGATACGGGCCCCTCGGGGCCTGATTGGGTTTCGGGGTGGCCGGGCAGAAACGGTGCCAGATGCGCTTTGACCCCAATCGGCCCCATGCCGGGCCCACCGCCACCATGCGGAATGGCAAAGGTCTTGTGCAGGTTCAGGTGGCTGACATCGGCCCCAATGTCACCGGGGCGCGACAGGCCCACCATCGCATTCATATTTGCCCCATCCAGATAGACCTGCCCGCCGTAATCATGGGTAATTTGACAGATTTCACGGACTGATTGTTCAAAGACCCCGTGTGTTGACGGATAGGTGATCATACAGGCCGCCAGTCGGCTGCCAGCCGCGGCCGCTTTGGCGCGAAAATCTTCCAGATCAATATCGCCATTGGGCAAACCGCCCACCACCACCACTTGCATCCCCGCCATCTGAGCCGAGGCCGGGTTGGTGCCATGCGCAGACACTGGGATCAGGCAGATGTCACGCTGCGTCTGGCCATGGGCGCGGTGATAGGCGGCAATGGTCAACAGTCCGGCATATTCGCCCTGCGCGCCTGAATTGGGCTGCATGGAAATGGCATCATAACCAGTGATTTGGCATAGTTTTTTGGATAGGTCGGTGATCATCTCGGCATAGCCGCGCGCCTGATCAACGGGCACAAATGGATGCAAACTGCCAAATTCAGGCCATGTGAGTGGCATCATTTCAACGGCGGCGTTCAGTTTCATCGTGCACGACCCCAGTGGGATCATCGCACGATCCAGTGCCAGATCCCGGTCAGACAGACGGCGCATATAGCGCATCATTTCTGACTCGGCGCGGTTCATGTGAAAAACCGGATGGGTCAGATATGCGCTTTCGCGCAGCATTTTGGCCGGAAAACCAAGACTGCCACGATGCGGTGGGGCGATATGAATGCCAAAGGCGCGCAGCACCTGATGCAAAACTGCCTCATCTGAGGTTTCATCAAGGCTGATGCCGACACGATCATGGCCGATCTTGCGCAGGTTCACGCCCTCATGGCGAGCGGCGGCCAGAATGCCGGCCTGCCCCACGCCGACCTCGACGGTGATCGTATCAAAAAACGCCTTTGGTGCGATTTTTGCGCCCGCTGCCCGCAGTGCCTTGGACAGGCGCACGGTGTTCAGATGCACCCGTTCGGCAATAGCGCGCAGCCCCTCGGGGCCATGAAAGACAGCATAGAAAGACGCCATCACAGCCAACAGCGCCTGAGCGGTGCATACGTTTGATGTGGCCTTTTCACGCCGAATGTGTTGCTCGCGTGTTTGCAGCGACAAGCGATAGGCGCGGGTGCCATGCGCATCGACTGACACGCCGACAATCCGCCCCGGCATAGCACGCTTCATGGCGTCGCGACAGGCCATAAACGCTGCATGTGGTCCGCCATAGCCCATTGGCACCCCAAAGCGTTGGCTGGACCCAACCGCGATGTCTGCCCCCATCGCGCCCGGCTCGCGTACCATAGTCATGGCCAATAAATCGCAGGCCATGATCGCCACTGCGCCACTGGCGTGCAGTGCGGCAATTGGGTCAGTAAAGTCATGCAGATCACCAAAGGTGCCTGGATATTGAAAAATCGCACCAAACACTGTGGCGGGGTCCAGTGTTTCTGGCGCCCCTGTGATAATTTCAATGCCCAAGGGTGCGGCGCGGGTGCGCATCACAGCGATGTTTTGTGGGTGGCAATCTTGATCAACAAAAAACGCTTTGGCTTTTGATTTGGCCACGCGCTGCGCCATGGTCATCGCTTCGGCGCAGGCGGTGGCCTCATCCAGCAGGCTGGCATTGGCGACCGGCAGGCCTGTCAGATCGCAAACCATGGTTTGATAATTCAGCAGTGCCTCCAGCCGGCCTTGGGCGATTTCTGGCTGATAGGGCGTATATGCGGTGTACCACGCCGGGTTTTCCAAAATATTGCGCTGAATGGCAGGGGGCGTGAACGTGCCGTAATAGCCCTGTCCGATCAGGCTGGTCATCACCCGGTCTTGGCCCGCTACCGCCCGCATCCGTGCCAGCAGTTCAGATTCTGACAATGCGCCCCAGTCCAGCGGTTCCGTTTGGCGAATATCGGCTGGAACAGTCTGCTCGATCAGCGCATCAAGACTGTCGACACCAATCGTTTGCAGCATTTGCGCCATTTCATCGGGTGATGGGCCGATGTGGCGGCGGTTTGCGAAATCATAAGGATCATAGGTTGAGAGGGTAAAGGGCATGGTCATGCTCCGTCCTGCGGCCTGGGGGCGGCGTTCAGCTGATCAGATCGTTGTATTCGTCTTCGTCCATGAACTGATCGAGCACCGACAGATCATCGACCTTCAGCTTAAAAAACCAAGCAGCGCCAGTCGGGTCTTCGTTGACCAGTGCAGGGCTGTCCGTCAGATCGGCGTTGATTTCGACCACTTCACCATCGACTGGGGCCAAAATGTCTGATGCGGCCTTAACGCTTTCAATTACGACCACCTCATCGCCTTGTGCCACCATGGTTTCGGGTTCGGGCAGTTCGACAAACACCACATCGCCCAATTGGCTTGCAGCATGTTCGGTGATGCCAACGACGATCAGATCGCCCTCGACGCGCAGCCATTCGTGATCTTCGGTATATTTCATGATTTGCCTCATCAGCGTTGATAGGTGGGGATACGAAAAGGAAGGGGGCAGACCTGCAGTGGCAGGCGTTTGCCGCGCACTGCACCAAAAAGCAGAGTGCCGGGTGTGGCATGGGGGGCGGGCACATAGCCCATGGCAATCGGGCGATCAAGGCTGGGGGCGAACCCACCCGATGTCACATGGCCAATCGGCGCAGGGCTTGTGGCGGTGGCAAAAAGTTCGGTGCCCTCGCGCATGGGGGCGCGACCCTCGGGCAGCAGCCCCACGCGCAGGCGTGTCGGGCCATCAGCCAGTTCTGTTAAAATACGGTCTGCGCCCGGAAATCCGCCCGCACGCGCGCCACTTGCCCTGCGGGCCTTGGAAATCGCCCATGCCAACGCCGCTTCAACCGGGGATGTATCCGGTGTGATGTCATGGCCGTAAAGGCAAAGCCCTGCCTCAAGCCGCAGGCTGTCGCGCGCCCCAAGCCCAATAGGTGCCACCGCAGGCAGCGCCAGCAGCGCGCGCGCGAGAGGCATGGCCTGCGCGTTCGGCACCGATATTTCAAAACCGTCTTCCCCGCTGTAGCCTGACCGTGTGACCCACAGATCATGGCCCTGCCAAGCCGGGGTGGCCACATCCATAAAACGCATGGCCATCACATCAGGGATCATCTGCGCCAAAGACTGTGCTGCCAGTGGCCCCTGCAGTGCCAAAAGCCCACGGTTGGGAACTGGTTCGACATGGCAACCCGGCAAGCGTGCCTGCATATGTGCCAAATCGGCCTCTTTGCAGGCGGCGTTCACGACCACCAAGAAATGATCGCCCCGATGGGCCACCATCAGGTCGTCGCTGATTCCGCCTGAGTCATTTGTGAACATACCATAGCGTTGCCGCCCCGACTGCAAACCGCACAAATCGATTGGCATCAAACTTTCCAGCGCAAGCGCTGCATCTGCCATATCACCAGACATCGGGCGCACCAGCACCTGTCCCATATGGCTGACATCAAACAGCCCCGCAGCCGTCCGGGTGTGCAAATGTTCGCGCAATACGCCCATTGGAAATTGCACCGGCATGTCATATCCGGCAAAGGGCACCATACGCGCGCCCAATTCCAGATGCAGACCATGCAGCGCCGTGCGCCCAAGTTCTGACATAAAAGCCCCCGTTCGTCTGCCCGTTGCGGGGCAAAGCACCGTTTTTGCGGCAAATCCCGCAAATCGATGCCCCCTCTGTCCTTTTGCCTGAGATCGTTATCCCTTCGGCCGGTGCACATGCACCTCGTCTCCAGAGTGTCGATGACGGTACGGTCCTTTTGCCTGAGAGTTTACCGGGGCGGTTGCTCCTTCGGCCCAGCCCACAAGGGGCTGCGTCTCCCGTATCCATCGAATAAAACGCTAGCTTATGCCCGATCGTCTGGCAAGGGGTGACAAGTGGGGGGGACAATCAGTTGGCGCGGGCGATCAGCTTGCCAATCATCCGCTCTGCCAAGGCCCAGCCCAGCAGGCCAAACACCACGCCACCAAGGGCTTGCCCCAGCAAAACGCCTTGGGCGCCCCAATACATTCCGCCCAAAAGGGCAAAAGGAATCGTACCCAGCGTGTGGCGGCCCCAATTTGTCCAAGTTGCATTCAGCGGTTGGCCCAATGTGTTGAATGCCGCGCTTGAAACAAAGAGAATTCCGTTAAAAAAGAACAAAAGCGACAGTGGCCCGCAGAACAAATAGATGATTTGCCGGGTTAGCCCTTGGGCATGGACCAGATCTGCGATTGGGCTGCGAAAAACATAAAGCAACGCGCTGACCGTAATAATAACAAGCGCCGTGAACCAAAGCCCTGCGCGAAACCCGGCCAACACCCGCTGAAACCTGCCCGCGCCAAAATTCTGGCCGATGATCGGGCCAACTGCACCTGACATGGCGAAAATGATGCCAAAGGCCACCGGTGTCATACGCCCCACAATGGCCACGCCTGCCACGGCTTCTTCGCCATAGGTTGAGATCACGCGCGTGACATAGGCCTGACCCACGGGGGTGGCCAATTGGGTAACAATCGCTGGGCCTGCAATGGCCAGAATGGGGCCCAGATCTTGCGTCAGAACCTGCATATTTGGCCGGTCGAAGCCGCCATAGTGCCGGATAATGGGCAAGAGGGCTGTGGCGGCAATGACCAAACGCGCAATCAGCGTGGCAATCGCTGCGCCCGTGAGATCAAGCCCCAGCCCAAATATCAGCACGGGGTCGAGCACGGCATTGACCACGCCACCATAAATCGTGGCCATCATCGCGCGCCGGGCATCGCCGTGGCTGCGCAAAATCGCGCCGCCGATCATGCCCACCATCAAAAGTGGCAGCGTGGGCAACACAATGCGAAGATAATGCACGGCCTGCTCAAGCGTGCGGCCCGACGCCCCCAGAAGCCCTACCAAAAATGGTAAATTCACCCACATTGCACCGGCAAAGATGCTGCCAAATGCGATGCCGCACCAAAGAACTGCTGTGGCTTTGGCCCGAGCCTGCGCCAAATCGCCCATCCCCACTGCGCGCGACACCAGCGCGCTTGCCGCGATGGCCATGCCGATGCCAAAGGCCAAGGTGAAAAAGAGCACGGCGCCAGCATAACCGATCGCGGCTGTCAGATCAGCATCGCGCAGCATCGAGATAAAGATGATGTTGATGAAATCGACAAGAAAGATCAGCATCAGCCCAACCGCCGATGTCAGCGACATCACACTGACGTGGCGGAAAAGATTGCCGCTTAGAAATATTGCACCCTTTGGGCTTGCGCCCTGGGACGTCGTGTCACCCTGAGGGGGCGTTGAGGTGCGTTGGGGCATGGGGCTAAATCATGCCGAGGGCGCTGGTTTGCCCTGCTGTGCAGGGCAAGCCTCCGGCGGGGATATTTGAAAACAGAAGAGCCGCGCGCGCGATCATGATGCGTGGCGTGGGGGAGGGGATTGCAGCAGGGGCATCAGCTGCGCCATTTCTGGCCCATCATCGCGCCCGGTCAGCGCCCGGCGGAGCGGCAAAAAGAGCCCGCGGCCTTTGCGGCCGGTGGTTTCTTTTACAGCGCTGGTCCAAGTGGCCCAGCTGTCGGGGCCAAAGGGGTGGGCGGGCAGAAGCGCCATGGCTGTGGTGATGAAATCTTGATCTTCAGGCAATACCACAGGTGTCGTGCCATTTTGGATAAGGGCCCACCAGGGCGCCAAATCTGCCAACGTGGTTATGTTCCCGCGTGTCACGTTCCAAAAGGCGGCGGCCAGATCTGTGGGAACACCCAATGCGGTGATCTGGGGCGCTACATCGGATAGCGGCAGGGATTGTAGGTATTTTTGAGTGAGGGGAAAAAGATCCGCTTCATCAAATTTTGTGGGGGCGCTGCCGAAGGTTGAGAGATCAAATCCGGCAACCAGATCATCGATTGATGTGAAAAGTTCCACAGGCTGAGATGTGCCAAGCCGGGCCATCAGAGACAAAAGTGCAGCCGGTTCTACCCCGGCTGCGCGCAGATCGCGCAGCGATAGTGTGCCCAAGCGTTTGGACAGTTCTTCGCCCTTGGGGCCGGTGAGCAGTGAGTGGTGGGCGAAGCGCGGTGGCGTGCCGCCAAGCGCTTTGATAATTTGGATTTGTGTCGCTGTATTGGTGACGTGGTCGGAGCCGCGCACGATGTCGCTGACACCCATATCGATGTCATCAACCGATGAGGCAAGCGTGTAGAGAACTTGGCCATCGGCTTTGATCAGAACTGGATCTGAGACGGATGCCGCATCAATCGAGATTGGCCCAAGGATACCGTCGGTCCATTCAATGCGCTCTTGATCCAGCAAAAATCGCCAATAGCCCGGCAGGGTTGCGCGCCGCGCGTTGCGCTCTGCCTCAGACAAATGCAGGGCCGCCCGATCATAGACAGGCGGACGTCCCATGTTGAGAAGTTTTTTACGCTTTAGATCCAGCTCGGTTGGGGTTTCGAAGCATTCATAGAACCGGTGCGCTGCGCGCAGTTGATCGGCGGCTTCGGCGTAGCGATCGAGGCGCAGGGATTGGCGTTCGACGCGGTCCCATGTCAGGCCCAACCATTCTAGATCGCGCATGATGCCGTCAGCATATTCCTGTTTTGAGCGTTCCCGATCGGTGTCATCCAGCCTTAGGATGAAAGTGCCGCCAGATTTGCGGGCGATCAGGAAATTCATCAGTGCGGTGCGCAGATTTCCCACGTGGATATGGCCAGTGGGTGAGGGGGCAAAACGGGTGGTGATCATGGCGGTCTCCTTGGGATCGTGCTTTTTCACAAACCAGCGGCCTTGTCCATATGAGGGC
>CALAXT010000008.1 GCA_937895435.1 uncultured Paracoccaceae bacterium
GGTCTCCTTGGGATCGTGCTTTTTCACAAACCAGCGGCCTTGTCCATATGAGGGCAATGTTTGTGGGGGTGGGATGCTTGAAGCGGCGCAGGCATGTGCTAAGTGATTTCGAGGTTTTTCTTATGTGGAGTGGGTCTGATGAGAGGGTTTGGCGGGGTGTCACGGCGCAATATGTTGATCGGGGGTGTGGCGGCCCCGTTTATTGGGGCGGCGGGCACGGGGCCCGTGCGCGCGGCTGCGCCGATGCTGGGTGGTGCGATGGCCCCATTTCACCGCTTTGCGCTGGGCGGGTTTGAGGTGACGACGCTGTTGGCTGGCACCCGCACGGTTGACAACCCGCACGGAATTTTCGGGATGAATGTCAGTGATGAGGCCTTTGACGAGGCGGCACAGGCGGCCTTTATCCCAAGCGATCAGGCCCAGTTTTTCTTTACCCCGACTCTGGTGAACACGGGGGCTGAATTGGTGTTGTTTGACACCGGTATGGCGCCGGGGGGCATCACGGCGGCGCTGGCGGCGGCTGGATACACACCCGATCAGATCGATGTCGTTGTTTTGACCCATATGCATGGCGACCACATCGGTGGCTTGATGCAGGATGGCGTGGTGACCTTTGCCAATGCCCGTTATGTGACGGGTGCGGTTGAGCATAATCACTGGTCAAATGCTGGGAATGATGGGTTTGAGGGTAAAGTGCGGCCCCTATCTGCCCAGATGCAAATGATTGATCCGGGGCAAAGTGTTGCTTCGGGGATCACGGCGATGTTTGCACCGGGCCATACGCCAGGCCATATGATTTACATGCTGGAGAGCGATGGCGCGCAGTTGGCGTTGGTAGCGGACACGGCCAATCATTATGTTTGGTCGCTGGCCTATCCTGATTGGGAAGTGCGCTTTGATGCCGATAAGGCGCAGGCGGCCGCATCGCGGCGGCAGGTCTTTGGTATGTTGGCCGCAGACCGGGTGCCGTTCATCGGCTATCACATGCCATTCCCAGCCTTGGGATATGTTGAAGCCATCGGCGATGGGTTTCGCTATGTGCCAGCCAGCTATCAAATGATGCTTGGCAAGGCTTGATAGACTGAGACCCCCCCTTGCGTCGCTGGCGCAGGGGGGTGGTCAGGGCGCAATCGTGTAGAGTGTCAGGTTGATTTTCTTGCCAGATCCAAGGTTGGTGCCGGTGATGTTGCCCGATGATTTTGGAGCGTTGAGGGGCAGCATGGCTGTAAGTTCCGCGTGTGACCGGGCTTCGACAGCAATCAGAGCGCATTCCTGTGACATGATGGCGGTTGCCGCACGGTCGGGCGTGGCAAATTCGACGGCACCGATGGTCAGAAAAACCAGGGATGTTTCGGAATAGCCTGTGGTGATCAGCGGGGCTTGGGTGCAGGGGCCGCCTTTGGCCCGCAGATCCTGCCAGGCTTGGGCCACTGCGTTTGAGGGCCAAAGGCTGGATTGTGCCGCAAGTGTTGGGAACACCATTATGGCCATGCCCAATCCAGCCAGAAGCAGGGCAGCGCTGGTCAATGGTGTGGGCTGGTTTCGTACCACCCGCCACATCATCGCCCCCGCGCCCATTAAGGCCAACGCCAAGCCAATCACCCAGCTTTTGCCCAAGTTAAGGCCCAGATCTGCTGCGCCAAAATAAAGACCGGCTGCCACAATCAGGGGCACACCAAACGCCACCAACACCGCCAAGATGCGGCCTGGTCCGCGGAGAGGATGGACCTGTGCACTATTCAGGCCGATGGCAATCAGGATGGCCACCGCAGGATAGGTGGGCAACGTGTAGTGCAGCAGTTTTGTAGCGACGGCCTCGAAAATCAGCCAATAAGGCAAAACCCACGCCAGCAGGAACCCGCCCGCCGGGCTTTTGGCAAAGGTTTTGATTTGCTGCCAAAGGCTTTTGCTATCTTTGCTGCTTTGGCCCAGTGTTTTGGCCACTGCGGCTATGGCCAGCGCGGATCCTGGCCAAAATGTCAGCCAAAACGCCGCCAAATAAGATCCGGGGGGTGCGCCATGACTCTCCATACCTTGGGCAATCTTGCCCGCCATGTCTTGACCCAGCGAACGTTCCCAAAACATGCCGCCACTGACCTTTGTGATGGCTATAAACCAGGGCACCACAATCAGGGCATAAAGTCCCAGCCCCCATATGGGGCGCAGGTCTGAAAGTGCATGCATGTTGCGCCGCTGCGCCAAAATTCCAAGGGCGATAAAGGAAACCAAAAGCGGTGCCAGTGGTCCTTTGATTAAGGTTGCTGCCGCGAGCATGGCCCAAAACAGCGCCACCTGTGCCCGGCTGACCGTCCCCACCAAATGCAGGCGGGCCAGCACCCAAATTGGCACAAGTGTGAAGGCCAGCAAAGCTGCATCGGTTTTGGCCAGCCGCGCCTCGGCCCCAAGGATGAAACTGGCCCCAAGCAATGCACCGGCCAAGAGTGCGGTGCGCAGTGGCAGCATCAGCCGTGCTATGATCACCGTCATCGCAACCGCTGCCAGTGCCGACAAGGCTGATACGACCCGATACGCCCAGATTTTGTCAGGCGCATCCAGCAGAGATACCACCGCTGTTTGCAGCCAATAGATCCCTACTGGCTTTTCATAGCGTGGCCGGTCTTGGATGCGCAGATCAATCAGATCGCCGCTGGCAATCATCTGCGCACTGGCTTGGGCAAAGCGTGCCTCATCCCGGTCAACGGGCGGCAGGGTGAAAAAACCCGGAAAAATCAGGACACCCACCGCCAGCAGCAGCGCGAACAGGGCAATCCCATTGCGGGGGGGTGGGCTCAGGGGGGGCATCACTGTGCTGTCCGTGTGTGGGAAACTGTCGGTGCGCAGCTAAGCCCGAAAAGCGGTTGATTTGCAACGTTGCATCGGGCTAGTGCAGGGGGGCGCAGTCTTTGTTCGCCCCTCTTTTACCCTGAATGATGTCGGAACTTTGATGGAGCCTACCTCACCGCCCAAAGATCCATCACGCGCTTGGCTGGCGCTGCGCTTTGGTGTGGTGTCTGGCTGGCGCGTGTTCAAAGCGCTGTTGGGTAGTGTTTTTTCGCAAAGCTTGCGGGGGGGCGCGGTGCTTGCCATTTTGGTGGCGACGGCACTTTTTTCGGCGCCAAAGGCCCAGAGAATTGGGGATAACTTGCAAATTGCCCTGCCTTTGGCGGCCTGGGGGTGTGCGGCCGTTACCGGGCGTGGGACAGAATTTTTTGGCCGCTATGCTGTAATGTTTTTGGGTGCGCATGCAGTCAAGATTGGGCTTGGCCCAGTGCCAATGAATATACGCCCCAGTGGCGGTGGGCATGGTTTTCCATCGGCGCACAGCTCCACGGCATCGCTGGGGGCAACCACGCTGGTGCGTGAGTGTCTGATGCGCCATCCGCTGGCACAGGGGGCCGCGATTGTGGCGGCTGGCTTTACTGGCGCGTCACGGATTGAGGCAAACGCGCATGACATATGGCAGGTCTTGGCCGGCTGGCTGTGGGGGATCGGCTGCGCGCTGATCCCGGTTGCGCCGATTGGGCGGGGGCTGTTGGTGGTTTGGGCTGTGGTATGTTGGCCTGTCCGCACTGTCATGGCCCGCGCCCGGCGTTAGCGCACCCGGCCGGGTTATTCCGGCTGAAACCCGGTAATCAATTGCCGCAGGCCGATCAGCGCGCCAATCAGCATCGCCGCCAACGTTACCGGGCCTGACCATGCCAGCGTCGCCACGCCGCTGACGCCTTGGCCAACCGAACAGCCCATCGCGATCACACCGCCCACGCCCATCAATGCCGCGCCACCAATCTGGCGGCCCAGTTCGCGTGGATCTTCGCAGGCCTCCCACCGAAACAGCCCCCGGATCATTGACCCGATCAGCGCGCCAAGCAAAACCCCAGCGACCGACCCAACGGAAAATGTGATGCCGCCCGCGGTTGAGGTCATCAGAAAAATCAGTGTGCGCCCTATGGGAGCGGTGAAGGATGGCCCCTCGATCACAACCCCGCCCAAAGAGGCATCATTTAACCAACTGGTGCCGATGAAGGCGCCTGCCACGGCCAAGCCTGCAGCCACGCCCCACCCGATCATCGCCGGGCGGGCACGTAGGGGGGCGTAGCTTAGCGCCCAAATCAGACACGCCGCCGCCAGTGCCGTGATGGTCACCACCGGGGGCAGGCCCAGCCAAAGGTTTGCCGAATGCACGATGCCCTGTGGGCCAGTTGCGGTTGGCTGAGAAAACAGAGCCATGCGCAGCGGCGCCAGCGGCCCTGACAGCGCCACATAGCCCAAAACCCCCATGACGATCACCACAACCAGTGACCGAAGATCTCCGCCACCAAACCGCACCAGTGCGCCAAAGCCACAGTTGCCCGCAAGCGCCATGCCATACCCAAACAGCCCGCCACCCACGATTGATGCGGCCGGGTTCCATTTAATTGCGTGATAGATGGTTTGGCCAAGGTCAATTAAGCCAAATATCGCGCCAAATTGTGTGCCCAGAATGGCCACCCCCAGCACGATGCCCCAAAGCCGCATCCGACGTTGGTCTGCACCGTAAACGGCAGATTCTAACGCACCCAACGTGCAAAAATCACCCAGCCGCGCCGCCAGCCCCAGCGTCATGCCGCTTGCAAGGCCGATCAGGGCCGCCACTGTGCCAAAAGGCAGATCATCCATTGCCGTTCCCCCTGTTTTCCCCGTTGAGCGGGTTATTTTTGTGGGCCCAAGGCCAAGCGAAAACCAAGACCCTAGGCATTTTTATCAAAAAGCGTGGCCAAAAGTCTAATCGCGGGTGCAATCTTTGGGTCGAGGATCGAGTAAAAGATTGCCTGCCCATCGCGGCGCGCGCGCACCAAATTCTCCAGTCGCAACCGGGCCAGCTGTTGGCTGACAACGGCTTGGCGTGCCGACAGCAGCGCCTCAAGTTCTGTGACGCTTTTGGGCCCTGTCATCAGATGACACAAAATCGTCAACCGCCCATCATGGCCGAGTGTTTTAAGAAAATTTGCGGCCTCATTGGCCTGTTCGACCAGCCCTTGCATATCGGAATGCTGCATCCCTGGCTGTGCCAATTCCGACTGTTTGTTTTGTTCCAGCTCAGCCAAAATCAACGTGCCCCATCCCGCGTCCCACCTTTCATGCCGCCAAGGGCCGCCTGCTGCAACCAAAACTGTCACGAAAATGCCAAAAGATAAGGGGGCTTGGTGTCTGTGATGAGCTGTTGGTGTCAGTTTTCCGGGGTGGGTAAATGTGGGGCGGGTAAATGTGGGGCCAACAGATCGGCCAGCATCGGCCAAAAGAAAGCGTCCCCTGGATAGCCTGCAATGCGCCCAACTTCGGTGCCATCGCGTGTCACCACGAATGTTGGGGTAAACGCCGGTGGGCTGGCCAAATGTATGCCGTCGGGCAGAGGTGCGCGCAACGAAAGTTTACGCAGGGGGGCGGCGCGCCCCTCATCTGTCAGCGGATATTGTGGCCCGATCTCTTCGTCCCAGCGCTGACAATAGATGCAGCCGGGCTGCTCAAACATCAAAAGCGCAAGATCTGCCGCGCTTAAGCCCCGCGGGGCAAAGGTGGCTGCGATGGCCATCCCGGCGGTAAGAACGGTGCAGAGGTTCATATTGACAGGCTCATGTAAACATTCAAATATTGTAATGTATTCTGCCGCGCGCGGCAAGCCATGGTGTCAGGGGCAAGCAAGATGCTGGAAATTAGCTATGGCGGGGCAGCTTTGGCGGGGCTTTTGTCGTTTATGTCGCCCTGTATTTTGCCGATGGTGCCGTTCTATCTGTCCTATATGGCCGGGTTGTCGGTTCAGGAGTTGCGTGACGGCGGTAAGATTGCGCCGGGCGCGCAGAGGCGGCTGTTGATGCAGGCGCTGGCCTTTGCGTTGGGGGTCACCAGTATTTTTGTGCTGTTGGGCATGGGCGCGACCGCCCTTGGTCGCAGCTTTTTGCAATGGAAAGAGCCGCTTTCCTATGTCGCGGGCGCGATTTTGGTGCTGTTTGGACTGCATTTTCTGGGAATTCTGAAAATTGGTTTGTTCTACCGCGAGGCGCGCGTTCAAAGTCAGGTGAAGCCCACGACTTTGGGGGGGGCTTATGTGATGGGGTTGGCCTTTGGTTTTGGTTGGACGCCCTGCGTTGGTCCGGCGCTGGCGGCGATTTTGATGGTGGCCAGCGGCATGGGTGATCTGTGGCGTGGGGCGCTGTTGTTGCTGATCTATGGTTTGGGCATGACGCTGCCGTTTGTGGTGGCCGCCTTGTTTGCGGGGCCGTTCTTGGGATGGGTGTCGCGCCACCGGGCGCTTATGGGGTATGTTGAAAAAGCGATGGGCGTTATGCTGATTGTCTTTGGTCTGCTGATCGCCACCAATTCTGTCAATATCATCGCTGATTGGTTGATTCGGCATTTTGACTGGTCATCGACGCTAAAATGACCATAGCGATTTTTGTGTTTTGGAAGCCTAAAAGACGAGGTGAGTGATGTTGCGATTGAAAGCTTTGACGGCTGCCTTGCTGGTGGCAGCAAGCCCGCTTTGGGCTGTGACGCTGGGCGATGATGGGTTGCACAAGCCCGATTGGCTGCATGAAACCTTTAAGGATCTTCGCGAAGATTTGACCGAGGCGAACGCCGCAGGCAAACGGTTGCTGCTGATCGTTGAACAGCGTGGGTGCATCTATTGCACAAAAATGCATGAAGAAGTGTTTCCTGATCCGGCGATTGATGCGCTGATCCGCGAAAACTATTTTGTCGTGCAGATCAACCTGTTTGGGGATGTCGAAGTAACGGATTTCGATGGAACGGCCCTTTCGGAAAAGGAAATGGCTGTACGTTGGGGGGTGATGTTTACACCCACATTAATCTTTCTGCCCGAAGAGGTTGGGGCAGACAAAACAGCCGCCGAAGCGGCCGTGGCGATGATGCCGGGTGCGTTTGGCAAAGGCACCACCACAGCCCTGCTGACATGGATCAAAGACCATGGATATGACAGTGGTGAGCATTTCCAAAAGTTCCTTGCTGGCCGTATGAGTGCCGGAAATTGAAATTAAGTTTATGATATTAAAGTAAAAATCTTAATATTCAAAAAACAAGATATTTCTATTGTGCACAACGGTATGCAGGCGCTATCGTTTGACCTAGGGAGAGATCAGGGAGGATCGCAATGACACGTCAGCTAATCTTGGCGTCGCTGGTGGCACTTTACGCCGCGACACCTGCTGTCAGTGAAACAGCCCCCAAAGACGTGAGTTACGTCGACGGTGCCGTGGTGGCAGCGTTGAGCAGCGCGCCGGGGAACGCAGAATCGGGTGCCAAAGTTATGGCGTCTCGGGCACAAGGCAACTGTGTTGCCTGCCATCAGGTATCCGCAATGCCGACGGTTTCGTTTCAGGGAAATATTGGCCCGGCGCTTGATGGGGTTGCAAGTCGCTATGATGCAGCCCAGCTGCGCGGGATTATCGCCAATGCCAAGATGATGTTTGACGGCACCGTGATGCCGGCATTCTACAAAACCACGGGGTATATCCGCCCCGGTAACGCTTACACCGGCAAGGCTGCCGAGGGCGAATTGCCGCCCATTCTCGATGCCCAGCAGGTGGAAGACGTTCTGGCCTATTTGCTGACACTAAAAGAGTGACGGCGCGAGGAGTATGAAGAGATGACAATGACACTTTCAAGAAGAGATGCGCTGTTGGCCGGGCTGAGTGCCTTTGGTCTGGCGGCGATCCCCAGCCTGAGCATGGCTGCAACGCTCGATGAGCTGACCGCCGCCTTTACCAATGGGGCTGCTGTGAGCGCGGATGGCATCACGCTGACCGCGCCGGAAATCGCCGAAAACGGCAACACCGTGCCCGTGGGCGTATCGGCGCCGGGCGCCGTTGCGATTTTGCTGCTGGCTGCGGGCAACCCGACACCTTCGGTGGCGACGTTCACCTTTGGTCCGGCTTCGGGCACCCAGATGGCCGCCACGCGGATCCGTCTGGCAAAAACGCAAGATGTCGTGGCTTTGGCCAAGATGGCTGACGGGTCAATCCGTCAGGCGCAGGCTACCGTCAAGGTCACAATCGGCGGCTGCGGCGGCTGAGGCAGGGAACAGGAGAAAAAAATGGCAAATGATGCAAAACCCCGCGTGAAGGTTCCAAAATCGGCCAAGGCCGGTGAGGTCGTCACGATCAAAGCCTTGATCAGCCACAAAATGGAATCGGGCATGCGCAAAGATGGCGAGGGCAAGATTATTCCGCGCTCGATCATCAACCGTTTCACCTGTGATCTGAACGGCGAAAACGTGATTGATGTAACGCTAGAACCTGCGATCTCGACCAACCCATATTTTGAATTTGATGCCAAGGTTGCGGCCGCGGGCGAATTCAAATTCACTTGGTATGATGATGACGGCGCGGTCTACGAAGATTCAAAGCCCATCAGCGTCGCCTGATCGCATCAGAAAACTCGGGGAGGAGAGACGATGACAAAGCGACTGACAGGAATGATGGCCGCCGTTGTGTTGGCCACTTCGGCGACGGCTTGGGCTGAACAGGCAACCGACACGCTTGAGATCGAAACCGAAAACGGCGCGCTGACGCTTTTGACCGAAGTACCGGCACCTGCACACCTGCAGGATGCGCTGGATACGATTTATTCGGGCTGGCTGTTTCGTGAAGCTGATACCCGTTCGATGCAAAAGGATGATTTTGACAATCCTGGCATGGTATTCGTCGACAAGGGTGCGGACACTTGGAACGCCGCGATGGGTGCAAATGGTGAATCTTGTGCCGGGTGCCATAATGGCCCCGAAAGCATGGCGGGTCTTCGCACTGTGACGCCGCGGGTTGATGATAAGACGGGCAAATTGATGATCATGGAAGATTACATCAATGGCTGCGTGACCGAGCGGATGGGCCTGAAGAAATGGGGCACCACGTCAAACACCATGAAGGAAATGCTGGCCTTGATCGCGCACCAGTCGCGCGGTGAGATCGTCAACGTTGCCATTGATGGCGCAGCGGCCCCGTTTTGGAAGCAGGGCCAAGAGATGTATTACACCCGCTATGGTCAGCTTGAGCTGTCTTGCGCGTCTTGCCACGAAGAAAACTATGGCAATTACATCCGTGCTGATCACCTGAGCCAAGGCCAGATCAACGGTATGCCGACCTATCGTCTCAAAGACGCAGGCTTGGTTTCAACCCAGCAGCGCTTTAAGGGCTGCGTGCGTGATACGCGGGCTGAAACCTTCAACCCTGGCTCAGATGAGTTTAAGGCGCTGGAGCTTTATGTCGCATCACGCGGCAACGGCCTGTCGGTCGAAGGCGTGTCTGTGCGCCCCTAAAACTTACGGCCGCCTAGGCTAGTGGCTTGGGCGGCTGCATTTGTTTGGCAATTTGGAAAATCTGGGCAGAGAGGCTGATGCATCGTGCATCGGATGTATGGTCATGCCCGACGCAAGGAGTGTGGCATGATTACCCGTCGCGAATTTCTGCAAGCAAGCGTTGCTGCTTCGGCGCTTTTGGGGGCCTCGGGCTTTGGCAATTGGTCACGTTTGGCAGCCCAACAGCGCCTGACCCAGGACCAACTTTTGCAGTTTGACGATTTTGGGAACGTCACGCTGATCCACATCACCGATATTCACGCCCAGCTGAAACCGATTTGGTTCCGCGAGCCCGAGATCAATCTGGGTGTTGGTGGGGCCAAAGGGCTGGTGCCGCATGTCACCGGTGCTGATTTCCTGAAGATGTTCAACATCACCCCTGAATCTGCGGACGCCTATGCGCTGAGCCATGAAGACTTTACCGCTTTAGGGCGCACTTATGGAAAAATGGGGGGCATGGACAGGGTGGCCACGGTTGTTAAATCCATCCGCGCGGCGCGACCAGAGGCGCTGCTGCTGGATGGTGGCGACACATGGCATGGTTCAATGACCAGCTTGCGCACCAAGGGCCAAGATATGGTCAATGTGATGAACGCGCTGGGTGTTGAAGCCATGACCAGCCATTGGGAATGGACCTATGGCACCGAGCGCGTCAAAGAAATCGTTGAGGCCCTGCCATTCGCGTTTTTGGGGGCCAATATCTTTGATGTGGAATGGGATGAACCGGCGTTTGAGCCCTATAAAATCTTTGAACGCGGTGGTCAGCGCATTGCAGTGATTGGTCAGGCCTTCCCTTATATGCCAATCGCCAACCCCGGCTGGATGTTCCCAGAATACAGCTTTGGTATCCGTGAACAGCGCATGCAGGAAATGGTTGATGAGGTACGCGCTGCCGGTGTTGATCTTGTGGTTTGCCTGTCACACAACGGATTTGATGTGGATCGCAAGATGGCTGCGCGGGTGCAGGGCATTGATGTGATTTTGACAGGCCACACCCATGATGCGGTGCCTGAGCCGATTGTCATTGGAAACACGATCATGATCGCCAGCGGGTCTAACGGCAAGTTTGTCAGCCGGATTGATCTTGATGTCCGCGATGGCCGCATGATGGGCTTTCGACATAAATTGATCCCGATCTTCTCAGATGTGATCACGCCAGATGCCGATATGGCCGCACTCATTGATTCTGAGCGCGCGCCGTTCAAGGCCGATCTAGAAGAGGTGGTGGGCCAAACAGAAAGCCTGTTGTATCGCCGCGGCAACTTTAACGGAACGTGGGATGATCTGATTTGTGACGCCATCCGGTCTGAGCGGGATGCCGAAATCGCAATGTCGCCTGGTGTGCGTTGGGGCCCAAGCCTGTTGCCGGGCGACAACATCACCCGCGAAGATGTGCACAATGTTACTTCGATGACCTACGGTCAGTGCTATCGCACAGAAATGACGGGTGAATTTATCAAAGTAATTTTGGAAGACGTTGCCGATAACCTGTTTAACACCGACCCCTATTACCAGCAGGGTGGCGATATGGTGCGGGTTGGCGGCTTGGGCTTTAGCATCGATGTCAGCCAGCCGATTGGTGCGCGGATTACGGATATGGTGCTGTCTGACACAGGCGTGGCGATTGAGCCTGCCAAATCTTATACGGTGGCCGGCTGGGCCAGCGTGAATGAGGGCACTGAAGGCCCGCAGATCTGGGATGTGCTTGAAAGCCACATCCGCAAGGTCGGTACCGTTAAGCTTACCCCCAACACCTCGGTCAATGTGACCGGTATCTGAGACGAAAGGAGCGTTCACCATGACTGATGACACCCCGAACGCCACCACGCGGCGCGGCTTTTTGCGCGGGACTGCGGCGGTGGCAGGTGCGGGCCTTGCCGCAGCAAGCGCAGCGCGGGCGGCCACACCTGATCCATTAATCACCGAAGTGCAATCTTATGCCAGTGGCTTTGGTGACCCGGTTGACGCCGCGCCCTATGGCATGCCGATTGAATTTGAAAAGCATGTGGTGCGGCGCAATGTGGAATGGCTGACGGAAAGCCCGGTTTCGTCGATCAACTTTACCCCGATCCACGCGCTGGAGGGCACGATTACCCCGCAGGGCTGTGCGTTTGAACGCCATCACTCTGGCGCAATCGAAATGTCAAAGTCTGATTATCGCTTGATGATCAATGGGTTGGTTGACCAGCCGCTGGTGTTCACCTTTGAAGATCTGCTGCGCTTTCCGCGCACGATGACCACGGCATTTTTGGAATGTGCCGCCAATGGCGGGATGGAATGGGGCGGTGCCCAGCTTGAGGGCTGCCAGTTCACCCAAGGTATGATCCATAACATGGAATATACTGGCGTGCCGCTGCGGCTGCTGCTGGAAGAGGCGGGTGTGCAGACAGCGGGCAAATGGGTTTATGCCGAAGGGCATGATGCCAGCTCGAACGGTCGCTCAATCCCGCTGGAAAAAGCGCTGGATGACGTGATGGTGGCGTTTTTTGCCAATGGCGAGGCGCTGCGTAAGGAACACGGCTATCCTGTGCGTTTGGTTGTGCCCGGTTGGGAAGGCAATATGTGGGTCAAATGGCTCCGTCGGATCTCGGTCTATGACCAACCGGTGGACAGCCGGGAAGAGACGTCAAAATACACCGATCTGATGTCAGATGGTCAGGCGCGCAAGTGGACGTGGATTATGGATGCCAAATCCGTGATCACATCGCCCAGCCCGCAAGCCCCCATCCGCCATGGTAAAGGCCCGCTGGTTATTACCGGCCTGGCATGGAGCGGCAATGGCCGGATTGAGCGGGTGGATGTTACGACCGATGGTGGCGTGTCATGGCAGCCTGCGAGGATCACCGGGGATGCCAAATCCAAAGCATTGACTCGGTTCCATTTGGATATTGATTGGGATGGCAGCGAGTTGATGTTACAATCGCGTGCGGTCGATGAGACCGGATATGTTCAGCCCACCAAAGATGCGCTGCGCGCTGTTCGTGGTCTGAACACTGTCTATCATAACAACGGCATTCAGACCTGGTGGGTCAAAGCCGATGGGGAGGTTGAAAATGTCGAAGTCGCTTAACCTTCTGATTGGTGCAGGGCTTGCTGTCTCTGTGCTGTCAGGCCCGGTGCTTGCCGGGCAGATGGGCCTTGGCCGTCCGGCCATGCCCGAGGAAATCGCTGCTTGGGATATGACTGTTTTGCCCGATGGCACGGGGCTGCGCCCCGGATCGGGGGATGTGCTGACCGGCGAAGAGGTCTTTGGCGAAAAATGCGCCAGCTGCCATGGCGAATTTGCCGAAGGCATCGATTCTTGGCCCGTTCTGGCCGGTGGGCAAGGCACGCTGACCGATCGGCGCCCGGTGAAAACCATTGGCAGCTATTGGCCGCATCTGTCGACCGTGTGGGATTATGTGCACCGCTCAATGCCGTTTGGTGGTGCGCAAACTGTGACGGTTGATGAAACCTATGCCATCACAGCCTATCTGCTTTATTCAAACGGTCTGGTTGAGGATGATTTTGTTCTTTCAGATCAAAACTTTGCCGAAGTCAGTCTGCCAAATGAGGGTGGGTTTTACCCAGATGATCGGCCAGACCGCGAATACCCGATGTTTCGCACTGAGCCCTGCATGGCGAACTGCGGTGCCCCGGTCAAAGTAACCAAGCGCGCCATTGATTTGCGTGTGACACCCACCGATCCCGATGGCCGTCCGGCTGGCACCTTGCCTGATCTGATGATCTTGGCCAGCGCCGCAGCTGCGCCAAGTGCCGAACCCGCAGCCGCCATGGAAGCCGCAGCACCCGCTGCCCAAGCGTCGCAGGCCATTGACCCGAACCTGATTGCCGATGGCGAAAAGGTGTTCAAGAAATGCGCTGCCTGTCACAAAGTTGGTGAAGGCGCCAAGAACGGCACAGGCCCGCAGCTGAATGCGATTGTGGGGCGGACAATTGGTGGTGTCGAAGGCTATAAATATTCCAAGACCCTTGTCGGTATGGGCGAAGAGGGAAAAGTTTGGGATGAAGCTGCCTTGGATGGTTTTTTGGAAAAGCCAAAATCTTATGCAAAGGGCACCAAGATGTCGTTTGCGGGCTTGAAAAAAGAATCTGATCGCGCAGCGCTGATTGCATATCTGTCTACTCTTACGGAGTAACGTATGGGGATCGGCAATTTCTTTACAGCCGTACGTGTTTTTACTCTGGCCGGTCTTGTGATCGGCCAGAGCGCCCCAACCGCCTTTGCGGATCAAATTGGTGATCCTGAAAAAGGGGGCATTGTTTTTAAGCGCGAATGTGCGCAGTGCCATCAAATGGGCGATGGTGCGCAAAACCGGGTTGGCCCGCAGCTAAACGGTGTGTTCGATAGGCGCGCTGGTGGTTTGGATGATTTCAAGTATTCCAAGTCGATGCAGCGTATGGGGGCTGATGGTCTGGTTTGGACAATTGAGACACTGGACGCGTACATCGAAAATCCGCGCAGCCTGATTTCCGGCACGCGCATGAGCTATCGTGGTTTGAAAGATCAGACCAAGCGCAATGATCTTATGGCGTATTTGCGGGCGTTTTCAGATCGCCCACGCGATATTCCCGAGGCATCGCCGACGGCCCGGCAGTCTGAGCATGTTCTGTCGCCCGAGATATTGGCAATGCAGGGCGACCCAGAATTTGGGGCTTATCTTTCCAGTGAATGCACAACCTGCCACCAGCGCGATGGGTCTGATCAAGGGATTCCCAGCATCACACACTGGCCAACAGAAGATTTTGTGGTGGCCATGCATGCTTACAAAAGACAGCTGCGGCCGCACCCCGTGATGCAGATGATGGCGGGGCGGCTGACAGATGAAGAAATTGCGGCGCTTGCAGCCTATTTTGCAGCTGGTGCGCCGTAACAAAATGGGGTGCGAGGGAGGCACCTCTGACATTGGAGGGGAACGATGATACTGAACAGGAGGGGAACGATGATACTGAACAGAAGAACGTTTGTTGGCTCTGGGGTGGCTTT
>CALAXT010000009.1 GCA_937895435.1 uncultured Paracoccaceae bacterium
ATTTGGAAGATGGTGGACCCGGAGCGATTCGAACGCCCGACCCTCAGATTCGTAGTCTGATGCTCTATCCAGCTGAGCTACGGGTCCAACAAGCGCAGCAGATAGACCCGCCGCCTGCGCAATGCAACCCCGAAAACATCACATTGTCACCAGATCACTCGGGTAGAGGGATGGTTCGGTCAACACGTCATTCTTGGGCAGCCGTAAAAGAAAGACAGTTCCTTCGGGGCTGGATTTCACCAACTGTAACTGGCCACCATGGCCCCGGACCAAATCTGCCGATATCGCCAGACCCAAGCCAACCCCCCCCTTGCGCGCGCCGCCCTGAAACGCGGTAAAAAGATTTTCGCGCGCTTTGGCTGGCAAGCCGGGGCCATCGTCGCGCACACTAACCCACCAGCTGTCTGTATCTTCACCGGCAGTCATCTCGATAATGCCCGGCTTGGTACTGGCCTCAATCGCTTGGCGCGCATTGCGTGCAAGATTTGAAAGCACCCGAAAAATCTGCTCGGCGTCGGCGCGGATCATCAGCCCAGCCGGCACAGACTTACGCAAGGAAATGCGGTCATCAGCCAAAGCCAGCTGTTCGCTTTCGATCACATCATCAATGATTTCGCCGATCAAAACATAAGATAAACGTGGCGGCGGTTCTTGTGCCTGACCAAAGGCCAATGTGCTTTCACATAAATTGACCGCCCGCGCGATCGAATTGATCAGTTTGGGCGCAGCGCGGGCCACGGCGGGGTCAAGGCTGGTGTCCATTCTGTCCGCAATCAGCTGTGCGGTGCTTAACATGTTGCGCAGATCATGGCTGATTTTGGCCACCGCGCTGCCCAATTGCGCCAACCGCGCGCGCTGGCGCAGCGCACCCGTCAGTTGGGTTTGTAAACTTTGCAATGCCTCTTCGGCCTCGCGCAGTTCACGCACGCTGGCGGTTGGGGTGATGACGCGTCGGGCGTCTTCGGGGGATTGGGCATAGGCTTTCATGTGGGTGACCACCCGTTCAATCGGGCTCACCAACAGGCGGCGCACCGCGATAAACAGCACAAATCCAGCCATCAAAGAAATAATTGCGGACAGCCCCAAAATCCGCAGACCATAGTCAATCATCGCCACGCGCAATGGCGCGGTTTCCATCGTCACCTCAATCAACAACCCCGCATCGCGCACGGGGTTGCCAATCACGCGGATCACCCGGTTTTCAGGGTTCGCAAAGACCCAAAGCGCATCACCAATCAGCCCAAAGGCCCCGATCTGGCGCAGATCAAAGCTGGCATCGACCGGCTGTGGCAATGGCGATGACAGCACCAACTGGCGCACCGAATCACGCCGAAGCACCACGTTAAAGACACCCGCATTGGTCAAAAGCTCTGTCTCAAGATCGGCCGAAATCATCTGATCGGTGGCAAGCGTTGCTAATGCTGCAATCTGTGCACGTTCAAGCCGTAAGCGCAGGTAATCTTCGCGAAACCGTGCAATAGAAGGAACAAAGATCAACACCTCGGCCAACATAAAAAAGGCCGTTGTCAGCAGCAAAAAGCGCCCAGAAAGCGAATTAAAGCCCATCACTGATGCCCTGCCCCCGCGTGCCCTCAAACATCAGGGCAGCCTTCTTTGGATCAATCTTATCAACCATTTCACAGCTGGGCTTTCGAAAAGTTTCGGCGTGAAATAGGCGCTGGCGGCGCGTTTGCTTACCTCAGATAGGGTTGGATAGGGCAAGACCGTGTTGGCGATCGCAGACATTTTCAGACCATTGGCCAACGCCAGCGCCCAAAGCCCGATCAGCTCACCAGCACCAGCGCCCACAATGGACACACCCACCGGACGGCCACGCACCACCATGACTTTGATCAACCCATCGGTCTTGCCGGTGGCAATGGCGCGATCATTGCCCGAAAATGGCGCGCGCAGCACCTGAAGCCGAGCGCCATATTGGGTGCGGGCCTCGGCCTCGGTCAGGCCCACCTGCGCCAACTCTGGGTCGGTATAAGTGGCCCATGCTATATGGCTGGTTTTGCTGCGGGCAGGCAGTGCAAACAGCACTTGGCGGATCACGACACCCGCATGATAGGCGGCTGTTTGGGTAAACTGCAGCGGCCCCGCCACATCCCCCACCCCATAAACACGCCAGTTGGTCGTGCGCAGATCAGCCCCCAGCGTCAGCCCATGCTTGCCCCAAGCAACGCCCGCCACGCCAAGCTCTAGGCTTTCTAGATTAGGCAGTCGCCCAGCTGCCAGCAACAGATGGCTGCCAACCACCCTGCGACCATCCGCCAAATCGACCAAGATTTGGCCTGCGTCATCGGCGCAGACCCCTATCACAGACTGACCTTCAACAATCTGCACACCCTCAGCGCGCATCCGATCCAATACCACGGCAGCCATTTCAGGGTCTTCCCGCGACAGGGCGCGCACGCCCTCAATCACTGTGACATGACAGCCCAACCGCCGGTGCGCTTGCGCCATTTCCATGCCAATCGGCCCACCACCGATAATCACCAAATGATCTGGCCTGTGGCGCAGATCAAACAGCGTTTCATTTGTCAGATAGGGTACCTGGTCCAGCCCAGGAATGGGCGGCACCGCCGCACGCGCACCCGTGGCAATCACAAAGCGGCGCGCAGAAATCTGCACATCGCCCGCCTGTATCCGATCAGGCGCGATAAAGTGGCCCATCGCACGGATCACCTGCACGCCCATCGCCTCAAACCGATCTTGGCTGTCATGGGGGGCAATGGTGGCAATGGTTTGGGCAACGTGCTCCATCGCTGCCGCATAATCAGTATCCGTCGGGGGCCGCACCGCAGACAGCGCATGCGCGCGCGCCGCCGCAGAAATAAGCGCCTTGGATGGCACGCAGCCAAAATTCAGGCAATCGCCACCCATTTTGTGGCCCTCAACAAGGGCGACAGATGCCCCCATCTGCACCGCACCCGCCGCCAGTGACAGCCCACCAGAACCCGCACCAATGACGCAAAGATCAACCCTTATGTGTCGCATCTGCCCTCTTTCGTCGCCACGTGCGCACAATCATTGGCAAACCGGCCAGCGCGCAAAGCGCCAAGATCGGGCCAATCACCTGCGGCTCCCATATTACGCCCAAATCAGGCGTTTCGCCGCGCACCAGCACAGCACCCAAACCCGAGCCAACCCATGTGTAAACGATTGCTCCAGGAATGATTCCCAGAAAGGTCGTCACCACAAAGCGCACCAGCCCGACCCCCATGCCAGCCGCAATCAGATTTGCCATAAAGAACGGAACCACCGGGACAAGCCGCATCAAAAACAACACTGATATTTCATTTTCTTGCAGGCCAGCCATGATTCGCCGCACTGGGCCCGATGCCGTTTCAGCGTTCAGCGTGAACCGCCCCGCCAACCCATAGCGGGCGGCCAGAAACACCAACACAGCCCCAGTCGTCGCCGCCGTCACGTTGGCGGCTGTGCCCAGCGCCAGACCAAAAAGATACCCCCCCAACAAAGAGGCAAGCGCAGCACCCGGTAATGAAAGCGCAATCACGGTGACATAGGCCAACCAGAACACAATCAGGCTGACCACAAAATGGGCATCCCGCAGCGCGCTGAGATCAGCATGATAACGCCGCAGCGTTTCAAACCCCAACTGGTCTTGCCAGAAAAATGTAATACCTACGGCCAGCGCCACCAACAAAAACAGGGGCCAGAGCGGATTTTTTGCAGTTGCTTTGGGCGGCATACCGGCTCCTCTTCGCAGTCATGTGCACAATGCGCCGGGGCGGGCCTAACGAAAAGCCCTTTCACACAGGCGTGAAGGCTTCATTTTGGGCCCATTCAAACCGAGATCGATGCCAAACCCTCATCTGGGCCGCCCATGGGTGTATAATCCACCATCAAATGACAATGTCGAATTGACTTGGCAGGATTGGCAGATTAACAGGCGGTCTTGAAGTGGCGAGCTGTGGACGATTCTGCGCAAAACGATGCGTCAAACAACCTCAGCAGCCTAAACAGAATTCAGACGGAGTGAGCAATGAAGCGCACATATCAACCCAGCAATCTGGTCCGCAAGCGGCGCCATGGTTTTCGTTCGCGTATGGCCACGGTTGGTGGACGCCGGATCCTGAACAACCGCCGCGCCAATGGGCGTAAAAAGCTCTGCGCATAAGTAACTCAGAGCCAAGCGGGATCATAACCCCGCCGGAGACGCTTACAACGGAGTGCCCTGCACCCAATGTAAAGCTGTCACCGGCGGGTTTTCCTTTGTCCGATTCCGTAACGACCTTGAACAAACGGCGCGATTTCCTGCGCGCGGCCTCGGCCCGCAGGCAGGGCACACCGGGATTTTTGCTGCAAGCCCGCCCCCGTGACCCGTCAGAGCCCTGCAAAGGCGCACGCGTTGGATTTACCTGCTCAAAAAAATTGGGCAATGCGGTTGCGCGCAACCGCGCAAAACGGCGCCTGCGCGAAATTGCGCGCCTGATTTTGCCCGAAGCCGGGCGCGCAGGTTGGGATTATGTGCTTGTGGGCCGCCATACTGCAACCGCGACACGAGACTTTGCGCAGATGCAGGCAGATTTAAAGCGTGCGCTGGATCGCGTGCATACGACGCCATGACACCACTGGCACATCTGATTGCGATTCCCGTTCGTGCCTATCGGCTTTTGCTCAGCCCATGGATTGGCCATGGCTGCCGGTTCCAGCCCACCTGTTCAGTTTATGCACTTGAAGCACTGGAACGGCACGGCCCTTGGCGTGGCACCTTTTTGATGCTGCGCCGCTTGGGGCGCTGTCACCCTTGGGGCGGGTCTGGCTATGACCCTGTGCCCCCGCGCGGCAAGGGTGGCATTGACGGCCAACAAGGCCCGCTTTAACCAAACATAAACTGCACCAAGGGGCCTGCCATGCTGGATGACGCCGACGATATCCACCCGCTATTTCACGGCGCTCCCAGCACCACCGAATTTCGCAAACTGCGCAAACGGATTCTGCGTGAAACGCGTGAAGCTATCGAAAAATATGGTATGATTGAACCAGGCAGCCGGTGGTTGGTGTGCCTGTCGGGGGGCAAAGACAGCTATACCCTGCTGGCCGTCTTGCATGAGCTGAAGTGGCGCGGGCTGTTGCCGGTGGATCTTTTGGCCTGCAACCTTGACCAAGGCCAGCCAAATTTTCCAGCCACCGTGTTGCCCGAGTTTCTGGCAAAAATGGGCGTGGACCATCGGATTGAATACAAAGACACATATTCCATCGTGATGGACAAGATCCCTGCAGGACGAACCATGTGTGCGCTGTGTTCGCGACTGCGCCGCGGCAATCTGTATCGAATCGCACGCGAAGAGGGATGCAGCGCTGTTGTGCTGGGCCATCATCGGGATGATATTCTGGAAACCTTTTTTCTGAATCTGTTTTACGGCGGCCGGCTGGCCACAATGCCACCAAAACTTGTCAACGAAGAAGGCGATCTGTTTGTTTATCGCCCCTTGGCCTTTGTGGCCGAAAGCGATTGCGACCGCTTTGCACGGGCCATGAACTATCCCATCATCCCCTGTGATCTGTGCGGCAGCCAAGACGGACTGCAACGCCAACAGGTCAAACAAATTCTCGATGGATGGGAAGCCCGCAGCCCCGGCCGGCGTCAGGTTATCTTTCGCGCACTCATGAACGCCCGCCCCTCGCATTTGCTTGACCCTGAGATCTTTGATTTCGCAGGACTTCTGCGCGCGACACCTGCGCCCCTGCCCGGATCACAGGAATCCGGATTGGATTAAGGTTCTGATCACTCTTATCACCTAGTCTTGCCACGTTCACAGGGCGTGACTTGGCCCGGCTGCAACGAGGGGTGATGTTATGATTGACCAGTCTTCCGGTTCCGCACGGCAGTCTGCCCCCGAACCTTGCACGGACACAGCGTCCACGAATGGGGCGTCGCTGATCCCACTGGCTGTGCCAGAAAAATCAGGTTTTATTGCCGCCGTCACCCGACTGTTTCGCCCAACCCCTTGGTGGCTCACCGCAGAAACTGCACGAGGAAACCCCTGCACGATCGTGCAGCGTGCCGATATTGTTGCCCGTCTGGGCCAAGTGCTGCGCCACAGCGCCCGCAATGGCGCAGCCAGCTGCGCATTTATGATCACGCTGGATGACGCACCACTTTTTGCCGAACGTTTGGGCCGCGCAGGCATGCTGCGAATCATCAAAACGCTGGGCCAACGCCTGAGCGAGGTGCACCGCGACACCGACTTTATCGCCCAAATCACCGAGGGCGTTTTTGTGCTGGTACTGGCCCCAGTGCGTCGCAGTGATACCGATACGATGCTTTACATGGCGCGGCGGCTGCAATCTGCGATTGAGGCACCGATTGCCTTGGATGGTGGGTCTGTTCTTGTCTCGTGCTCCATCGGTCTGTGCCCAACCGGACCGGGTGTCACCGCATCTGCCGATGAGGTTTTGAACGCGATTGAACAAGCCCAATCCGAAGCTACGCTGCATGGCCCCGGTGCCATACGATTTTATGCAGCGCCAGGCCGGGGGGCCGCCTCACCGCGTCAGTTGAAACGTTCCGAACTGACCAGCGCACTCGAAAAGGGTGAGGTTTTGCCGTTTTTTCAACCGCAGATTTGCACCTTGACCGGCAATGTCGTTGGGTTTGAGGCTTTGGCGCGCTGGCAACACCCCGATCGTGGGCTGTTGGGCCCCAGCGCGTTTCTGCCCGATTTGCACAAATGCGGTCTGTCATCACGGTTGAGCGAGCTGATGGTGCAAACCGCGCTGGCCGCCCTGCGGGCATGGAATGATGCAGGGTTTTATGTGCCCAGCGTCGCGGTCAACTTTTCCAGCGATGAACTGCGCGATGCAGGCCTTGTTGACCGTCTACGATGGGAACTTGATCGCCATGACATGGAACCCGATCGCCTGACAATCGAAATTCTTGAAACCGTCGCCGCTGACACAAACGATGACATTATCGTGCGCAATATCACGGCATTGGCCGCTTTGGGCTGTGGGATTGATCTGGATGATTTCGGCACCGGCCACGCCTCTATCTCCAATATCCGGCGGTTTTCAGTGCGTCGTTTGAAAATTGACCGGTCTTTTGTCATGCGTCTGGATGAAGATCCAGAACAACGCAAAATGGTATCAGCCATTTTGTCACTGGCGGAACGTCTGGGGCTAGAATCCGTCGCCGAAGGCGTCGAAAGCATGGGCGAACATGCCGTTCTTAGCGAATTGGGCTGCCGCTATGTGCAAGGCTATGGCATTGGCAGACCCATGTCACACTCAGATGCCCTGATTTGGCTGACCCGGCACGAGGCCAAGCGGTCGGCCCAATTGGCCCCCGCCCGCCAACAGGGCGCATAGCCCCCCATAACCAAACAGATGTTTTGATCCTGCAGGCCCCGTTGAAAAACTTTCCACGCATTTTATTGCGCAGTGGTGAACATGGCCCCAAAATGGCACTATAGCGGCAGAGATTGCAGCTGGCGCGCGCAGACCTGACCCTGGGCGCAATGACATAAGGGACTGCGGGTATGGTATCGTTTTCACTGCGCTATCTAACAGTTGGGCTGGCGTTTTTGCTCACCCTTATATCCACGGTTGGTCTGTTTTTTTCAGACTGGTTCTTGCTGCCAGCAGCGATCTTTGCGCCCTTTGCCCTTCTGGGGCTTTGGGATATGCGACAAACGCACCACGCAGTGCTGCGCAATTATCCGATTTTGGCACATTTGCGGTATTTCTTTGAAATGATCCGCCCCGAAATCCGGCAATATTTGTTGGAAAGCGACAACGAAGAGGTTCCCTTTTCCCGGGATGCCCGCGAAATCGTCTATCAACGCGCCAAGAACGTCGAAGACAAACGCCCATTTGGCACCAAAATGCGGGTCTATGATGGCGGCTATCAGTGGCTGACCCATTCCGTGCGGCCACGCAAAATTCCTGATACCAATTTCCGGGTGACCATCGGTGGGCCTGAATGCCAACATCCCTATGCCGCCTCTATCTATAACATTTCAGCCATGAGCTTTGGCGCACTGTCGGCCAATGCGATTTCTGCACTGAACACGGGCGCACGAATGGGTGGTTTTGCCCATGACACAGGCGAGGGCGGCATCAGCCGTTATCATCGCGAGGGGGGCGGGGATCTGATATACGAAATTGGATCAGGCTATTTTGGCTGCCGGACCACCGATGGCCAGTTTGACCCTGAAAAATTTGCAGCCCAAGCCGCAAACCCACAAATCAAGATGATTGAATTAAAGCTGAGCCAGGGCGCAAAACCGGGCCAAGGTGGCGTGCTGCCCGCGGCCAAAATCTCGCCCGAAATTGCCGAGGCCCGCGGCGTGCCGATGGGGGTGGATTGTGTGTCACCTGCGGCCCATGGCGCCTTTTCAACACCGCTGGAAATGATGCGTTTTCTTGACGATCTGCGCCGTCTGTCAGGTGGAAAACCGGTTGGGTTCAAGCTGTGTATCGGCCATCGTCGGGAATTCATGTGCATGGTGCGCGCTATGCTGGAGACTGGGATCACACCCGATTTTATTGTGATTGACGGCACAGAGGGTGGCACCGGTGCCGCACCGTTGGAATTTGCAAACCATATGGGAATGCCGTTGGTTGAGGGGCTGACCTTTGCCCACAACACCCTGCGCGGCGCCGGGCTGCGCGCACGGATCAAAATTGGCGCTTCGGGTAAGCTGATCCACGCCTTTGACATTGCCCGCACGCTGGCACTGGGCGCAGATTGGGTGAACTCGGCACGCGGCTTCATGTTTGCCATCGGCTGTATTCAGGCACAATCATGCCACACCAACCACTGCCCCGTTGGCATTACCACCCAAGACAAGCAGCGCCAGCGCGCCCTAGTGGTGCCTGACAAAGCCGAACGGGTGGCGAATTTTCATCGCAATACCCTAAAAGCCTTGGGCGATATGACAGGAGCGGCCGGTCTGACACACCCCAGTCAATTCTTGCCGCATCATCTTATGATGCGCGTCAATGACCGCGATATGGTGACCGGCGAAGAGGTTTACCCGTACATGCCCGAAGGCTTTTTGCTGCGCGAAGATGACAGCCGCTTTGGCTATCTTGAACGCTGGCGACGCGCCAGCGCTGACCGTTTTGAACCGTTTGACGACGGGGTTTAAAGGTTAGGTTCACCCCAATCTCTGCGCCTACACTGTGTGCAGATACAAATCATAATCCACATCCGAAATTGTTCGGGCCACCCGTTCATATTCTGCAGATTTGATCGCCGTAAAGGTGCGGTGCATATCCACGCCCAGCGCCTCTTTTAAAAAATCTGACTGGGTTGCGGCCACAATAGCGCTGCGCCAATCAGCGGGCATGGCAAATGCGCTGTCCGCAGCATAGCCATTGCCAGTGGTTTCCGGCCCAGGATCAATTTGATGATCAAGCCCGTAACAAATGCCCGCTAAAACTGTCGCCGCCACCAAATAGGGATTGGCATCCACCCCGGCGGGTCGGTGCTCAATCCGGCGTGCGGCAACATCACCTGCTGGAATACGCAAGGCAACCGATCGGTTGTTTACACCCCAACTGGGCGAGACCGGCGCATAGCTTTGGCTGGCAAAACGCCGCCACGAATTGGCATGAGGGGCAAAAATCAGCATCGATTCAGCCATTGTGGCCTGCAATCCACCCAGACCATGCAGAATTTCTGGCGCCCAAGGGCCCGGCGTGTGCGGCTCGGCAAATATATTGCAGCCCACATGATCACGCAGCGACACATGCATATGCATGCCAGAGCCTGCATATGCCTCAATCGGTTTGGCCATGAAGCAGGCGGTAACACCGTGGCGACGGGCTTGCAGCCGAACGATGCGCTTTAGCCGGATCAGATCATCAGCCGCCTGCATGACATCAGTGCGATAATGCAATGTCAGTTCGTACTGGCCGGGGGCATATTCGGAAATCAAAGTTTCAGCCTGAATGTCACAGGCACGCGCAGCGGCATAAATATCAGAAAAAAGCGGCTCCATCCCATGCAGATGGTCGACTGAATACACTTCGGTTTTATCCGAGGTACGACCATCCAAAACCGCATTGGCCGGGCGCACGCCACCATCAACGCCACGGGTATTGGCCAACAGAAAAAATTCCAACTCAAACGCAGCAGCGGGGTAAAGACCGCGCGCCACCATCTTGTCAACTTGGCGTTGCAGCGCGTGGCGGGGGTCGCTGGTCATCTTGGCGCCATCCAAGTGATACATGCTCATCAACAACTCAGCGCGGGCAGGTGAGGTGCCATGCAGCGGCTTTAGTGTGCCAGGAATCGGCCAGGCCCGCATATCGCCATCGCCCTGATCCCAAATCAATCCAGTTTCGTGAACATCTTCGCCCACGATATCTAGCCCCAGGATTGAAATCGGCAGATGGCGCCCACCAGTGTAAAGCCCCATCAGCTCGTGACGACGAATAATTTTACCGCGGCCAATACCATTGGCATCGGTCAGCACGATATCAATCGCTTCGATTTCCGGGTGGGCCGCCAAAAAGGCTTCCGCCTCGGCCGGGTTTGCACCCGAGGGGCATTGGGTGGTTTGGGTCATTGTGTCTCTGGGGCGAAAAGTTCAGTCATGATTTCGTCAAAGGCCAGGATCAGCCGGTCGATTTGACGCGTGCGGGTTACGGGTGAGACCAGCATCATATTGTGAAACGGCGCAATCAGGCAGCCACGGTTGACAAGGGCTGCATGAATCGCAGCTTCAAGTTCAGGTTTATGCGCTTGGGCCGACTGCGCGCCACAGCGCAACCGGGTGGGGTGGCAGATAAATTCAACCCGCGCACCCACACGCAGCACATGCCAAGGGGCATTATGTCGGGCAATCACCTGCGCCAGACCCGCCTCGAGCCGGGCGGCACCGCGTTCCATTTTGGCATAGGCTGGCGCGGTCATCACCTCTTGCAAGGTGGCGCGCATGGCGGCGCATTGTAACGGGTTGGCCGAAAGCGTGGTGCCAATGCCCGAAAACCCGGCAGGCCGCGCCGCGTCATAGGCCCCATAGCGCGCGGCAACGCTGTCTGACAGCCCCCAGACACTGGCCGGCACCCCACCCGCAACCGGTTTGCCCAAAACGAAAATATCCGGGCGCAATCCGTGGGTGCTGGCGTAACCGCCCAGACCTGCACTGATCGTATGGGTTTCATCTAAAATGAACAGCGCCCCAAAGCGCTGCGCCAAATCAGCCAGACCCTGCAAAAACCCCAGCTCTGGCAACACCATACAGCAATTTGTCAGCACTGGTTCGGTCAAAATGGCAGCGATCTGCCCCGTTTTCAGCGCCGCCTCAACCGCGGCCAAATCATTGAAGGCAACGCAGGTGGCCGTTTGCGAAAGATCAGCAACCTGCCCCACAAGACCAGGCCGCGCCACGGTCTGGCCATCGCGCAATTCCACCATCACATCGTCAACCGCCCCGTGATAACAACCCGAAAACACCAACACCTTTGGCCGCCCCGTCACAGCCCGCGCCACCCGCAGCGCAAAACGATTGGCGTCGCTGGCTGTGGTGGCAATCTGCCAGTGAAATGGGCCAAAGCGTTCGCACAACAGCACACCAACCGCCAGCGCATCTTCATTGCCCAGCATATAGGTTAAACCACGGCGCGACTGGGCACGGATTGCGCGGGCAACAGGTTTGGGCGAGTGGCCAAACATTGAACCGGTGTCACCCAAACAAAAATCATCAAGCTGGTTGCCATCAATATCGCGCAGGCTCGCGCCCTGTGTCCGATCCACCAACATAGGAAAGGGCATTGGCCAATCGTTCATCCACAGCATCGGCACGCCGCCCAAAAAACTTTGGGTGCCCGCAGCCGCAGCGGCCTGCGACAAAGGCCGGGTGCGGGCAAATCGTGCCGCTTCACGCTGACGCATGGCCTCAATACGTGCAGCTGGCACGCCGGCTATTTTGGTCATTGGGCTGGTCATCGGTGACCCCTGTTCTGGGGGCCCAGCTGCGGAAAGCTGAGCGATCTTGGTCGGAGTGAGAGGATTCGAACCTCCGACCCCCTGCTCCCGAAGCAGGTGCGCTACCAGGCTGCGCTACACTCCGACATATTTCTGCGGGTTACATCTGCGGCAGATCATTTGCAAGGCCTGTGTGGTGCCACATACCCCCCATCGGGGGAGGGTAAACTGGGCAAAGGTTGGCGCAACGTCGTGCCCATATCCGGGCGCAGGCGCGCGCCTTGAACGGGCCGGATATCAGACACCGCGTCGCGCCCTTCGCGGAATAAAATGTAAAGCCCACTGGCAATGATAACGCCCGCACCAACTGCCGTGCCCAAATCAATCGTTTCATCAAACAGAAAATAGCCATAGCCCGTTGCCCACAGGATTTGGGAATATTGCATCGGCGCCACAATCACAGCCTCGGCGCGGCGATAGGCAAGAATGATCAAAAGCGAAGCCGAAAAGGCCAGCACCGCAATCACCGCAAACGCGCCCAAATCAATCAGCGCAACCGGCACGTAAACAAACGGCATGGCGCAGGCCATCAGCAGAAAGCTGCCCACCATTGGATAAAGCAACAACACAACACTGCGTTCCGCATGCCCGATCTTGCGCGTGATCACCGAAGACAACGCCGCCCCCACTGCCGCAAGCATCGCCCCCGCATGACCAAGCCCCAGCGTCACCTGCCCTGGCCGCAGTACGATCAACACCCCGATCAGCCCAATTAAAACCGCCAAGCCACGCCGCACCCCCACCCGTTCGCCCAAGACTGGCACCGCCATAAGCGTGATCAGCAGGGGCATGGTAAACAAAATGGCATAGGTCTGCGCCAACGGCAAAACACCAAACGCGTAAAACGCCATCACCCCGGTGGCCGAGGCGCTGATGGTGCGCGCCAACATCCACCACGGATGGCGCGGCACCAAATTGCCATCAGTGCGGTCGCGCAGCAACATCACCGTCACAATCGGAAAACCCAGCAAAACCGAAAAAAACACGATCTGAAACGCCGAATAATGCGCGCCTGCATATTTGATCACCACATCATGCAAGGCAAAACATGCAAAGGCCAACAGCCCAAGCAGGGCGCCATGCAAGTTTTGGATGGGCTGTGACATAATGATATCCCTTGCACCGGCGGGTGCGGTGTTCATAAAAAAACGCCCGCTGAACATAACATTCAGCGGGCGCGTTGTCTTTTATTCTGTCTTGGGCGCTGTGCGCTTACAGGCTGGCCTCAAGTGCGGCCACGATGGCATCACCCATCTGCGCAGTGGTTACCGGCGTTCCAGGCTGACCGGTCGGGATCAGGTCAGGCGTGCGCACGCCATCGGCCAAAACCGATTGTACAGCCGATTCCAGCCGCGTGGCCTCATCACCCAGATCAAACGAATAGCGCAGCGCCATTGCAAAGCTCAAAACACAGGCAATTGGGTTTGCTTTGCCCTGACCCGCAATATCGGGGGCCGAGCCATGCACCGGTTCATAAAGAGCTTTGGGCCGACCATTGGCCATTGGTGCCCCAAGGCTGGCGGATGGCAACATGCCAAGGCTGCCAGTCAACATGGCGGCACAATCTGACAAAATATCACCAAACAGGTTGTCTGTGACGATGACATCAAACTGCTTTGGCCAACGCACAAGCTGCATCGCCCCATTGTCCGCATACATGTGGGACAAAGCGACATCGGGATATTCTTCATCCCCGATCTTCTGCACGACCTCGCGCCACAAAACGCCCGATTCCATCACATTGGCTTTTTCCATCGAACACAGCTTATTGCCGCGCTTGCGGGCCAGCTCAAACGCGGCGCGCGCAACACGGGCAATTTCGCTTTCGCTGTAGCGCTGGGTGTTGATGCCCACGCGCTCATTGCCCTCGGTGAAAATGCCGCGGGGCTCACCAAAATAAACGCCCCCTGTAAGTTCGCGCACGATCATAATGTCGAGACCGGCCACCACCTCAGGCTTTAGGCTGGAAAAATCAGCCAGCGCGTCAAAACACTGGGCGGGCCGCAGGTTGGCAAACAGATCCATTTCCTTGCGCAAGCGCAGCAGACCACGTTCGGGTTTTACAGAAAAATCCAACACATCGTATTTGGGGCCGCCCACAGCACCCAGCAACACCGCATCAGCGGCTTGGGCGCGCTCCATCGTTTCATCGGTCAGCGGGGTGCCATGCGCATCATAGGCAGCACCACCCACCAGCCCTTCGGACACATCAAACGCAATGCCACGGCGACTGTCAAACCAGCCGATGATCTTACGCACCTCGGTCATGACCTCGGGACCGATGCCGTCGCCGGGAAGAATAAGCAATGAGGGGTTGGCCACGGGACACTCCTGATCTTTGGGTTTATGTGTCCGTTCGCCTAGCCAATGCGCACGCGCGGGTCAAGGATGCGCAACCGTCATTCACGTCGCTTGGCACCAGTTATCATCGCAAAAACCAGGTTTTCACGGTGCTGCATCGATGCCAACACCACACCACCCACATGTGCCACGATCATTGCCAACGTGGCATAGGCGCAAACGCGGTGGAGTATTTCAATCCAGGCTGTTCCCCAAAGCGCATCGGTCGTCATCGCCCAACCAGTGCCGGCCGTGGCCGCGATCATGACCATCAGCCCCAAAACCATAACCGCCCCCGCAGGATTGTGGCCAATATAACGCGCCGGATGCCCCTGTTTGATAGCACGCACATAGGCAAGCGCAGCCCTTGGCCCCACAACAAACTGTCGAAACCGGGCATATCGCGTGCCGACAAAGCCCCAAATCAGTCGAAATCCTAACAGACCTAACAGGCCATACCCCAAGTTTTCATGCCAAGCCGTGCCCGCCTCGGCTACAAATTCATAGCCCATCGTGCCAACAAGCGCCCAGTGAAACACCCGCACGGCACGATCCCAGACAGCGACGGTGGCGGGCCGCATCGTGCGGTCCGCCCCCTTTGCAAAATTGCGGTCGATCTTGGTCACTTTGAATGAACCTGTTCGCCGCTTACGGTGTCAAAATAGACCTCAACACGCTTGCCGTCTTTCTTGCCTTTGACTTCCCAGCACCCATCTTCAATTTTTACGCCTTTGACCTCATAGCCCATTGCGGTGGCCTTGGCGGTCATGGCCTCTTTGGTCATCCATTCATTTTGCGCATGTGGTGTGCACAGGTCCGAAGCAAAAGCAGGGGCCGACACAAGCATAAGCGCGGCGATTGTCAGAGCAGATTTACGCATGATGATTTCCTTTGGTTGCGTTGTTCGTGCAACCCTTTTGCAGGCCACGCCTGACGGCAACCTGAAGCCGCACAGGCATCACGTTTTGTTGATAACAACGCAGGCAATCCGCGCTAAGGCATCACCACATCAACCCAAACCAATCGATGCGGGCTGGCTGGGCCATCAGCACCTTGCAGCAACGCCGCGACCGGTGCATCTGGCGCAGGCCAAAACACACCTGCGGCCAGAACCTGCAAATCAACAGAGGGCAGCACATAATCCAGCCGCAGATTGCCCGGGCCCGTTGGATTGGGCCAACTGGCCGTATCCAGTGCAGCGCGCCCAATATGGCCCGCATTGGCCAGTGCCGTGCCAGCCGCCGCCCCGCCCGGGCTTTCAGGTGCAGGATCTTGGAGAAGGGGATGGCCCAACAACGCGCGCAGCGCTTCGGGGCGGCCATCGCCATCATAGGGGTCAAGATTTATGTCACCCAGCACCACAAATGGGCCCAGACGCGGCTTTTGCGGCAGATCACCACCCAGATACCGCAACCAAAAAGCTGTTTCATCATGATTGCGCAGGCCATTGCGATCTTCGGGGCCATCAAAGACCGGCGGACTTGCGTAAAAGGCCCACAGAGAAAGCAAATGACCGCTGGGCAGTTCAATCGGCACATCCCAATGGCCGGTGGTGGGCAGCCGCTGCGCCGCGCGAGCCATCGCGGATGGAAAGGGCTGACCCTCGCGCTGCGGCACCAACGCACCGGGCAGATCTTGCCATAGAAACTCACTAAAATCATTGGCCAAATCATCCCGAATGGCAAAGTGCGACAACAGCGCCATACCATTGGCACCGGCAAACCGGCCCCAGCCTTGTGCATCGCCCGCACCGCCCAACCGGCCATCACCATCCAAGTCAAGCCCACTGGCCATCCCGGTATTTGGGCGGCGGGCGAACCGGTGCGGATAGCGCACACCGCGGCTTTCCAACCCTTGGGCAAAAGCTGCCAATGCCGCACCGCCCGCGTCATAATCAAAGCCTGTCAGCAGCAAAACATCAGGGCGCACATGGGCAATTTGGGCCTGAACTGCAGCGATCTGAGCATCACCACCTTTTTGCAACGCCCCATACAAAAGCCCCGGCCCCCGCCGCGACAGATCAACGTTGAACGTAGCAATGCGCAGCGTTTTCGGTGCAGCCAAAGCAACAGGCTCAGCCAAGCACAGTGGCGCGATTATGCCCCATAAAACCGCAACCCACAGAATAACGCGCACCATGGCCCACCCATCAATCGCCCCAAGGTTGAGTATCAGCCACGCTCGCCCCAGACGCAACCACCACAATGCAAAAGGCCGCCCCCACATGGGAACGGCCTTTGCAGATTTATTAAATAACAGTGCAATTGCTCAGCTTAAACGGCCAAAGGTCAGACCCAAGGCCGCAGCGTCTTGGCCCGGCTTTCAAAACTGTCAATAGCGGCAACTTTTTCGAGGCTCAGCCCGATATCATCCAACCCGTTCATCAGGCAGTGCTTTTTGAAAGCATCCACATCAAAGCCAAAGCTTTGCCCGTCTGAACTGGTGACTGTCTGGTTTTCAAGATCAACGCTGATCCGCGCATTCGCACCTTTTTGTGCATCAGCCATCAGCACATCAACCGCTTCTTTTGGCAACACAACGGGTAGAATACCGTTTTTAAAGCAGTTGTTATAAAAAATATCAGCAAAGCTGGTGGAAATCACACAGCGGATGCCAAAATCCAACAACGCCCAAGGCGCATGTTCGCGCGAAGATCCACAACCAAAATTGTCGCCCGCCACAATGATTTCTGACGCACGATAGGCCGGCTGATTCAAAATGAAATCAGGAATTTCCTGACCTTCTTGGGTATAGCGCATTTCATCAAACAGGTTCTTGCCAAGACCCGTGCGGGCAATGGTTTTCAGAAACTGTTTTGGAATGATCATATCGGTATCGATATTGACCAGTGGCATGGGGGCGGCAATGCCCGTCAGTTTGGTGAATTTTTCCATTTTTCCGGCCCTCACAAAAGATCGCGAATATCGGTCAAATGACCAGTGATTGCCGCTGCTGCCGCCATTGCGGGTGACAACAGATGGGTGCGCCCACCACGCCCCTGACGGCCCTCAAAGTTGCGGTTGGAGGTGGCCGCACAGCGTTCCCCCGGTGACAGTTGATCAGGGTTCATGGCAAGGCACATGGAACACCCCGCAAGCCGCCACTCAAAGCCCGCATCAATAAAGATCTGCGCCAAACCCTCTTCCTCGGCTTGGGCGCGCACAAGGCCCGAACCCGGAACCACCATCGCGCGCAGGCCATCTTTTTTCTTTTTGCCTTTCAAAACGGCGGCGGCAGCCCGCAGATCTTCGATCCGGCCATTGGTGCAAGACCCGATGAATACAGTATCGATCTGAATGTCGGTCAGTTTTTGGCCAGCCGTCAGCCCCATGTAATCCAGCGCACGCTGAACGGCTTCAACCTTGCCACCTGAGAAATCCGATGGGCTGGGGACAGTTCCTGTGATGGGCAGAACATCCTCGGGGCTGGTGCCCCAAGTCACAACAGGTGCAATATCTTCGCCACGCAGAGTAATGACCTTGTCGAAATGCGCGCCTTCATCAGTAAAGAGCGTTTTCCAATAGGCCAGCGCGGCTTCCCATGCTGCCCCTTTGGGCGCGTGCGGCCGCCCCATGACATAGGCAAAAGTCTTTTCATCAGGCGCAATCAGGCCCGCGCGTGCGCCGCCCTCAATTGCCATATTGCACACAGTCATGCGGCCTTCCATCGAAAGGTCCCGGATTGCCTGGCCGCAGTATTCGATGACATAACCGGTGCCACCAGCGGTGCCCGTGACCCCGATCACCGACAAGGTAATGTCCTTGCCAGTGACACCCGGGCGCAGATGGCCAGTAATTTCGACCTTCATGTTTTTCGATTTTTTCTGGATCAGCGTTTGGGTTGCCAGCACATGCTCGACCTCGGACGTGCCGATACCATGGGCCAAAGATCCAAAGGCACCATGGGTCGCGGTATGGCTGTCACCACACACAACCGTCATGCCCGGCAAGGTCCAGCCCTGTTCGGGGCCAACGATATGCACAATGCCCTGACGCACATCAGAAACAGGGTAGTAGTGAATGCCAAAGTCGCGCGCATTTTTATCCAACGCTTCGACCTGAATACGGCTTTCTTCATTGTCGATATGCGTGTCACGACCAGCGGTGGTGGGCACATTATGGTCGGGCACAGCAATCGTTTTTTCCGGCGCACGCACCGGGCGACCCGCCATCCGCAGCCCTTCAAAGGCCTGTGGGCTGGTAACTTCATGCACCAGATGGCGGTCGATATAAAGAAGGCAGGTGCCGTCTTCGGATTGATGGGCGACGTGGTCGTCCCAGATCTTATCGTAGAGGGTTCTTGGGCCTGACATGGCAGTCTCACATGTTTGAAAGGAAATTACAGATTGGTGCGCAATCGTGCGCGCGCAAGGGTCGGGGCCTGCGCCACCGCTTAGCGGCGCGCCACACGTCCCTGCGCCCGGCGCGACAATGGCAGCCCGTGAAAACGCCAAGGCAGGCGTGCGCGATCTTGGATGTCAAAAAACCGGATCATCCCATGCTTTTACGCGTGAATCGCGCCTGTGGCAATATGAAGCGCTTGGCCCACAACACCCATCGCAACATCACGTTTATGCCACCAAAACTCCACCTGTATTGGCATTGCTTTAACCTTTGTGCTGTTTGAATGGCCGTCCATTGAGATTTGGCACAAGTGATGTTATTTTGAAAGGAGGAGGAATGCGTTTGCATTTCAGCCACCTTGAAAAGGAGACGACCCTGACCCAGAGCCAGACCACAGTCGGCCAGCCGACTGCACCCGTGGCAGACCCCGGTGAAACCGGGAAGCGCGGCAAGACGCACACCCCAAACCAAAACCTGCTTGATCTTGTGCTTGCGTCGCTGGACGATGACAAAGCCGAAGACGTCATAACCATTCCACTTCGTAATCTTTCAGAAATGGCTGATTTCATGGTGGTCTGTTCAGGGCGATCCTCACGGCAAGTCGGGGCGATTTCTGAAAAGCTGACTGATCGGCTCAAAGAAAGCCTTGGCCTGATTTGCAAGGTTGAGGGTCGCGAAACCGGTGATTGGGTTTTGATCGACGCAGGCGATGTGATCGTGCATGTGTTCCGCCCCGAAGTGCGTGAATTCTATCAGTTGGAAAAAATGTGGCTGTCGCCCGCAACACGGGCCATCGACACACCATGATGCGCGTGCATGTCTGTTCAGTGGGCCGTATGGTCAAAACAGCCGAGAGTGTCTTGATCGAAGACTATCTTGGCCGATTCAACTGGACAGGCCGCAAACTGGGCTTGGGGCCCTGTTTATCGCACGAAGTCGACGACAGGCGCGGCGGCGGCCCCGATGCCGAAGCCGCGCTTCTAGAACGCAGCATCCCCGCTGGGGCTGTGCTGTGTTGCATGGATGAACGCGGCGCGCTGCTGTCATCGCCTGAATTTGCGCAAAAGCTTTCAGGCTGGCGTGATTCAGGGGTGGGCGACGTTGCCTTTGTGATTGGTGGTGCCGATGGCATCGCCCGTTCGCTGCGGGCCAAGGCAGATTTTATGATCAGTTTCGGGCCAATGGTCTGGCCGCACCGATTGGCGCGGGTGATGCTTTATGAACAGCTTTACCGGGCCACGACAATTCTGGCCAAACTGCCCTATCACCGCGCATCCTACGCCGGATAGAGGGCGCGCGGTTGCCCCTTTGGCCCCAGTTGGGTATGACAAGAAACGCGTCATCAATTACGCGCCAAAGGACCGTCCATCATGACAAAATCACATCGCGCCAAACCTGTTGTCTTGTGTATTCTGGATGGGTGGGGCACGGGACCGACCCGTATCGCAAACGCACCAGCCTTGGCCGATACACCCACGTTTGATCACATCATGGCAACCTGCCCCAGCGCCCATCTTTTAACCCATGGTCGCGATGTTGGCCTGCCCACCGGACAAATGGGCAATTCCGAGGTTGGCCACACAAATATTGGTGCAGGCCGGGTGGTGGCGATGGATCTCGGGCAGATTGATTTGGCGATTGAAGACGGATCATATGCACAGAACCCAGCGATTTTGGATTTCATTGCACAGCTGAAAACCAGCGGCGGTCGGGCGCATGTGTTGGCCCTGCTGTCAGACGGCGGCGTGCATGGGCACATCGACCATCTGGTGGCAACGGTAAACATTTTGGCACAAGCTGGCATTTCGGTGGTGGTCCATGCCATCACCGATGGGCGCGACGTGCCACCAAGTTCAGCCATGCCCTTTATGCAAGCCTTGGTGCGCGCCCTGCCAAACGGGGCCAGCATTGGCACTGTGATCGGGCGTTATTGGGCGCTGGATCGCGACAACCGCTGGGAACGCGTGGCGCGCGCCTTTGATGCGATTGTTCATGCAAAGGGTGCCGCAGATGCACCCGATGGGCCGGCCGCCATCACTGCGGCCTATGATCGCGCCGAAACCGACGAATTCATCGCACCAACTCTTTTGTCAGGCTACACGGGCGCACAAGACGGCGATGGGGTGTTTTGCCTGAACTTCCGGGCTGATCGCGCCCGCGAAATTTTGGCAGCGCTGGCCGACCCCACATTTGTAAGCTTTGACACTGGCACCCGGCCACACTGGGCTGCTTTGTTGGGTATGGTCGATTACTCGGCCGCACATAATGCATGGTATCGCGCCGTTTTCCCCAAACAGACAATTGCAAACACGTTAGGGGCTTGGGTTGCGGCGCGTGGACTGCACCAGTTTCGGCTGGCCGAAACCGAAAAATACCCCCACGTGACCTTTTTTTTGAATGGTGGCAAAGAAACCCCGGAACCGGGGGAAGATCGTTACATGGCCGCCAGTCCAAAAGTCGCGACATATGATCTGCAGCCCGAAATGTCCGCACCCGAAGTAACCGACCAGCTTGTGGCCGCGATCGGCAGTGGCACCTATGACCTGATCGTGGTCAACTATGCCAACCCCGATATGGTGGGCCATACTGGCAATCTTGATGCCGCCATGCGCGCCTGCGCAGCGGTTGATGCTGGACTGGGCCGCGCAGTGGCGGCGCTGGCACAAACAGATGGTGCCATGCTGGTGACGGCAGATCATGGAAATTGTGAGATGATGGTCGACCCGGCAACTGGTGGGCCCCACACGGCGCATACACTTAACCTTGTGCCAGTGGCCTTAGTGGGTGGGCCGCAAAATGTGCGGCTGCGCAATGGCCGTTTGGCCGATGTGGCCCCAACGCTGCTTGATTTGATGGGCCTGCCAACCCCCCCCGAGATGACAGGCCAAAGCCTGATTGTGCCATGACCAAGCGTGCAGCATGGGCGCTGGTGCTGTGGGCGGCGTTTGTCATCTGTGCGATGCCTTGGGGCGTGGTGCGGGCGCAAAGCCCTGATCTGCCTGCACAAGCGGCAACGGATATGCGCGCTGCAATCAGCCGCATGCAATCAGCCAGCGCCGCCAGTGACCGTGTCGCGGCACTCACAGACGCGATCCAAGCCTACGAAATCGGCCTGGGGGCATTGCGCGATGGGCTGCGGCGTGTTGTGCTGCAAGAAAAAAACCTGTTGGGCCAGTTATCACGGCAAAGCGGCCGGTTGTCTTCGGTTTTGGGGGCAATGACGGCGGTGGAACGCAGCGAGGCTGGCCCCGTTTTGCTGCTGCATCCCGCTGGCCCTTTGGGTATGGCACGCTCGGGGCTGTTGCTGGCCGATGTGGCCCCCGCACTTGAATCCGAGGCAGCCAAGCTGCGTGCGCAATTGCAAAACGTGGCAAGCTTGCGCACCCAACAACAGCAGGCCGTCGCAGCCCTGCAAGCTGGGCTAGAGGCGGCGCAAAATGCCCGCATCACCCTTTCACAGGCCGTCGCAGCCCGTGTGGCACTGCCGCGCAAACTGGTAGAAAGCCCGCAAGAGCTGCGCCGGATGCTGGCAGGCGTGGAAACGCTGGATGCCTTTGCCGATCTGCTGCAAGACCGCCAGACCACACCCGGCGACGACCTGCCATCTTTTGCTGCACAACAGGGCCAAATGCCCCCGCCCGTGTTGGGCCGGGTGGTTCGGCACTTTGCCCAAGATGACATGGCCGGGATCCGCCGGCCGGGGCTTTTACTGGCCACGCGCCCACTTGCGCTGGTGACCGCGCCCACCGCCATGACGCTGCGCTATCGCGGCCCGTTGCTGGATTACGGAAACGTGATGATTTTGGAACCAGGCGACGGCTTTCTGTTGATTTTGGCCGGGTTAGATGTGGTTTATGGTGAGGTGGGGGATGTCGTGCCACCGGGCGCACCGATTGGGATGATGGGGGGGCGCGATGGCGCCGCGTCAGAGTTTTTGGCCTCAATGAAAGAAGGCAGTGGAAAAGATCTGACAGAAACGCTCTATATGGAACTTAGATATAATTCGGAACCGATCGATCCCGCACCGTGGTTTGCCCGGACACAATGACACAGGGGAATAGTTCAAGATGAAGAAATTTGCACTGGCCGCACTGGGCGGATCGCTTGTGGGCGTGTTGATCGCAACGCAGATCGCAGCCCCATTGGCAGCCCAAGAAACCAATACCAAATCTACAGTCTATCAACAGCTTAATCTGTTTGGGGATATTTTTGAACGCATCCGCGCGCAATATGTCGAAGAGGTGCAACCCGCCGATCTGATTGAGGCCGCGATCAACGGTATGCTGACATCGCTGGACCCGCACTCCAGTTATATGCCACCGCGCGAATTCACAGAAATGCGCGAACAGACACGCGGAGAATTTGGTGGATTGGGCATTGAGGTCACGCAGCAAGACGGCTTTGTAAAAGTCGTCTCGCCCATTGATGGCACCCCTGCAGCGCAGGCGGGAATTCAGGCGGGCGACTTCATTACCCATGTCAATTCCGAGTCGGTCATGGGGCTGACACTGAACCAAGCAGTTGAAATGATGCGTGGGCCCGTTGGATCAGAGATTGTTATCACCGTTGTGCGCGAAGGCGTGCAAGATCCGATTGAAGTGTCGATTATCCGCGATACGATCAAGCTGACAGCCGTCAAAGGCCGGGTTTTGGGCAAAACAGTTGTGTTGCGGATCACCACCTTTAATGAGCAAACATACAGCAACCTAGAAGACAGCCTGAAAAAAGGCATCGAAGAGGTCGGTGGTATCGACGCACTAAGTGGGGTGGTGCTGGATTTACGCAACAACCCTGGTGGGCTGCTTAACCAGGCCATAGCCGTGTCAGATGCGTTTCTTGAATCTGGTGAAATTGTATCAACCCGCGGGCGCAACCCCGATGATGCCGAACGCTATGGCGCACGACCAGGCGATCTGTCGGGCGGCAAACCGATTGTCGTCTTGATCAATGGAGGCTCGGCCTCAGCCTCGGAAATCGTGGCGGGCGCGCTGAAAGACCATCATCGTGCCGTGGTTGTTGGCACAAAAAGTTTTGGCAAAGGCTCGGTGCAAACCATCATCCCGCTCAAAAGCGACGGCGCAATGCGCTTGACCACCGCACGCTATTACACACCATCGGGTCGGTCGATTCAGGCACTGGGCGTGGCCCCTGATATCATCGTAAAACAGCCCCCCATGCAGCCCGAGACAGATGTGGCCGAAGCTGAGCCCAAGACCCGCTCAGAGGCAGATCTGCGCGGCATTTTGGAAAACGACAGCTTTACGGATGATGAACGCGCTCAGATGGAGGCCGAGCGGCTGCTGGCCGACGAAGCGGCGAAACTACGCCGCGAAGACTATCAGCTGGCCTATGCAATCGACATTCTGCGTGGCCTGTCCGTTTTAGGCGCACAGAAATAGGCGCACAGACAATGGCCCACACCCAAGACCCGCTCAGCGCTGATCAGATCGCAGCGCTGCCCTATCGGCCCTGCGTCGGTTTGATGATCATCAACCGTGAGGGCCTTATTTTTGCGGGCCAGCGGTTTGATAGCCCACAAGCAGCATGGCAAATGCCACAGGGCGGCATTGATCCGGGCGAAACACCGATACAAGCGGGCCTGCGCGAATTGCATGAGGAAACCGGGCTGAGCGATGATCTTGTGGAACTGATCGCCGAAACGCCTGATTGGGTGACCTATGATCTGCCTGATGACCTGTTGGGCAAGGTGTGGGGCGGGGCCTACCGGGGCCAAAAACAGCGCTGGTTCGCCTATCGCTTTGTTGGGCGCGATGATCAGATCAATATCGCCACAGCCCACCCCGAATTTTCGCAATGGTGCTGGGTGGCGGCCGATGCGCTGGTGGCGGGCATCGTGCCGTTCAAACGCACCGTTTATGAAACTGTCATATCAGCATTTCGACCACATTTGACCTGATGCCACCACGAACAGACGTGGTGTCACAAAGGGTGCGCTGAATTTGGCGTTTTAAAGGGAATACAGTTGGTAAAGGTGGGGAAATCCCCACCTTTTTCTTTTTTCAAATCAAAAATGTTCGATTTAATTTACATACTTATGTGTAATTTTTAATTGACAGATTGCATGTCAAAGCGCAGTTTAGACGATGAGAATCCCCTCGGCACACCCGATGAATCGGGCGCAGACTGGGAAGATGCGGCTATCCCGCTCGCATATCGAAACTGAGGCAAAGAGCCGTTATGTTCGTTGAACAAGATCTTTCTGGTACGCGGGCTGGATATAACATCGTCATCCTAACACTGGATTCGCACACCGCAGGTCCAGCGCAACGCATGATGCCGCGTTTGACCAAAGATTTTCCGGGCCTGTCAGTTTCCATCCATGCCGCCGCAGAGTGGGGCGAAAACCCCGAAGCTTTTGCCGAAGCCCAGCGCGCCGTGCACAGTGGAAATATCATCGTCACCACCCTGTTGTTTTTAGAAGAACATGTTGCGCGCATTTTACCAGACCTGCAGGCCCGGCGCGCAGAGTGTGATGCGATGCTGGGCGTCATTGCTGATGAGCAAATTGTCAACCTGACCCGGATGGGCACGGTCGATCTTTCGCGGCCGGCATCGGGCGTGATGGCGATTTTGAAAAAGCTAAAGCCCAAAACAAAGCGCCGTTCGTCGGGTGAAAGCCAGATGAAGATTCTGCGCCGTTTGCCACAAATTTTGAAGTTTCTGCCAGGCAAGGCGCAGGATTTGCGCAATTATTTCCTGACCATGCAGTATTGGCTGGGCGGTTCTGATGACAATATCGAGCAGATGCTGCGGCTGCTAATTTCGCGCTATAGCCATGTTGGCAAATGGCGGGATACGCCCGTCAAAGCCCCAATCGACTACCCCGAGGTTGGACTTTATCATCCAAACCTTCCTAAACGTATCACCACAAACATAGCCGATCTGCCCCGACCCGCAGGCGCCACCCAAACCATTGGGATCTTGATGCTGCGCTCTTATGTTTTGTCGGGCGATACGGCACATTATGATGCCGTGATAAAAGCCTTTGAGGACAAAGGCATTGCTGTGCGTGCTGGTTTTTCGGGTGGGTTGGATGCTCGCCCAGCCATTTCTGCATATTTTCAGGGGCCGAATGGCACGTTGATCGATGCCATGGTTTCACTTACCGGATTTTCACTGGTAGGGGGGCCTGCCTATAACGACAGCGCGGCAGCGGTTGATGTTTTGCAGGGCCTCGATGTCCCTTATATCGCGGCCCACCCGCTGGAATTTCAGACATTGGGCCAATGGGCCACATCACAGGGTGGTTTGGGCCCAGTGGAAACCACAATGCTGATCGCCCTGCCTGAAATTGATGGTGCGACCAACCCCACCGTGTTTGCTGGCCGCCACGATGCCAATGGCTGTACGGGATGCCGGCATCTTTGTCAGGCAGCGAGCGTTTCAAAAGAAATGGCCCCCTGCCATGAACGAATTGACTCGCTTGTGGATAAGGTCAAGCGCTTGGCCAACTTGCGCCAATCAACCCCACAAACGCGCAAGGTTGCCGTTGTTCTTTATGGCTTTCCCCCCAATGCCGGGGCGGTTGGAACGGCGGCCTATCTGTCGGTATTTGAAAGCTTGTTTAACACGCTGCACGCTATGGCCGCCGAGGGGTATGACCTAACCCCCCCCGCAACGGTGCAAGATCTGCGCGATGAGGTTCTGACCTCACAATATGGACAGGTAGCAGCCATCGCAGCCCATGTCAGCGCCGATGATATTGTGGCAAAAACACCCTGGCTTGCTGATATTGAGGCCGTATGGGGCCCCGCCCCTGGCCGTATTCAATCCGATGGCCGCGGCGTTTTTGTTTTGGGCAAAACCTACGGCAATGTCTTTGTCGGTATTCAGCCCGTCTTTGGCTATGAGGGCGACCCAATGCGCCTGCTGTTTGAACGCGGGTTTGCCCCAACCCATGCGTTCACAACATTCTATCGCTGGATTCGCGAAGATTTCGCCGCCGATGCCGTGCTGCATTTTGGTATGCATGGCACACTGGAATTCATGCCCGGCAAGCAGGCCGGGGTTTCAGAAAGTTGTTGGCCGGACCGGATGATTGGCGCTTTGCCCAATATTTATCTCTATGCGTCAAACAACCCATCTGAGGCCACATTGGCCAAACGGCGCACCAATGCAATTACCGTTACACACCTGACACCACCGCTGGCAACATCAGGGCTTTACAAGGGTTTACTCGATCTCAAAGACAGCCTTGGCCGCTGGCGCTCTATGCCACAAGCGGCACCAGACCGGGCCGATTTAGAAGACCTGATTGCAGAACAGGCCGAAGCTGTCGATATGGGCGGTACCCCGCCCGATGCACTTTGGTTGAAGCTTTTGGAAACCCAAGACGCCCTGATCACCGATGGGTTGCACATCTTGGGCCAGCCGATGTCGGATGCAGCACGCTCAGATTATCTGGCTCTGATGGATGGGGCCGATTCTGAAACGCTTGAACGCGTTGGCAAGCTTTTGCGCCAAAACGACGAAATGGCGGGGTTGCTGCATGCGCTTTCTGGCCGGTTTGTGCCGCCAGTGCCCGGCGGCGATCTGATCCGCAACCCTGATGTTTTGCCAACGGGGCGCAATATTCACGCCTTTGATCCGTTTCGTATGCCCACCGCCTTTGCGATGCGCGATGGCTTGCAACAGGCCCAGCGCCTGCTTGACAGCTGTGGCACACTGCCCAAATCAGTGGCACTGGTGTTGTGGGGATCTGACAATATTAAATCAGATGGCGGGCCTTTGGCACAAGCCTTGGCGCTAATGGGCGCGACACCCCGCTTTGATGGCTATGGCAGGCTAAGCGGGGCCGACTTGGTGCCCTTGGCCGAACTTGGGCGCCCACGGATTGACGTCGTGATGACGCTTTCTGGCATTTTCCGCGATCTGCTGCCCCTGCAAACCCGAATGCTGGCCGAAGCAGCGTTTAAGGCCGCCAGTGCTGATGAGCCCTTAGACCAGAACTTTATCCGCGCCCATGCGCTGGATTACGCCCAAAAAATGGGGGTTGATCTCGAAACCGCCAGTTTGCGTGTATTTTCCAATGCCGAGGGCGCCTATGGGTCAAACGTGAACAATCTGGTCGGCAGCTCAGCCTTTGAGAACGAAGATGAGTTGGCAGACGCCTATCAATCCCGGAAATCCTTTGCCTATGGCCGCACAGGCAAAGCAGTGCAAAACGCAGCATTGCTGCAAAATACCCTGCAAGACGTTGATCTGGCCTATCAAAACCTTGAATCGGTCGAATTGGGCGTGACAACGGTTGATCAGTATTTCGATACATTGGGCGGCATTGCCCGCGCGGTAAAACGCGCGCGGGGCGGCACAGAAACCCCGGTTTACATTGGCGATCAAACACGCGGTGCAGGAAAAGTGCGCACCCTGAAAGAACAAATCGCACTGGAAACACGCTCGCGCAGTTTGAACCCAAAATTCTATGAAGGGCTGCTGAAACATGGCCGCGAAGGCGTGCGCCAAATTGAAGCACAGGTGACAAACACGCTTGGCTGGTCCGCCACCGCAGAAGCGGTGGAACCTTGGGTTTATCAGCGACTGACAGAAACCTTTGTGCTGGATGAGACGCTACGCCGCCGCCTGTCAGCATTGAACCCAGAGGCCAGCGCCCGGATGGCAAACCGACTGATTGAGGCGTCAGAACGCAATTACTGGCAACCCGATGCCACAACGCTGGCCGCCCTGCGCGATGCCGCCGATGAGCTGGAAGACAGGCTGGAAGGGATTGCTGCAGAATAGGCAGCCCCCCATCATGTTGGTGCCAACCGCAATGTCGCCAAAACAACCCAGATTGGCAGACTCGAAATTGGAACAAAAGGTGAATATAGTCGCGACTCAGGCCCAACCCCGGAACCCGCGATGTCTTTTGTCGAGCTTTCAGCCCAATCAAATTTCAGTTTTCTAACCGGGGGCTCGCACCCCGAAGAATATATGCGCCGCAGCGCCGATCTGGGGCTGGCTGCACTGGCCATTGCCGATGACAACAGCGTGTCAGGCATTGTGCGGGCCCATCTGGAAGCCCGAGAGATCGCGCGTGACGCCAAGCACGCCACGACACCCCGGCTGATCCCTGCCACAAAAATCGTGCTGAGCGACGGCTTTGGCGCCACCGCGCTGCCAACTGATCGTGCTGCGTGGGGACGTCTGTGTCGATTGCTGTCTTTGGGACGATTGCGGGCGCCTAAAGGTGGCTGTGATCTGGGCATGTCAGATGTGTTGGAGTGGGGCGCAGGGATGATATGGCTGCTTTGGCCACCCAACACGCTGGCCGCAGACACAGCCGCTTGGCACGATCAGGCACGGCAAATGATCGCGCAGTTTCCTGGCCAAGTAAACCTGATCATGGCACCCCACTATGATGGGCAGGATCGGGCGCGATTTGAGAGCATCGCCCAATTGGGAGACATTTTGGGGGTGGGCACGGTGGCCTCGGCTGCCCCTATTATGCATCATGGCGCGCGGCGCCGGCTGTGCGATGTGCTCAGCTGTATCCGGCTTGGCACAACGATCGACAGACTTGGCCGCAGGGCACAGGCCAATGCCGAACAGCGTCTGCGCAGCCTGCCCGAGATGCTCAGGCTGTTTGCCGGGCATGAACTGGCGGTGCATCGCACGGGCCAAATTGCCGACCGACTGCATTTTAATCTGGATGCACTGCGCTATGAATATCCCTCTGAGCTGACAGGTACAGAGACCGCCCAAGACAGGCTGGCGCGGCTGACACAAGAAGGGCTGGCGTGGCGCTATCCCGCTGGGGTGTCTGAACGGGTGAAGAACATGGTAACCCATGAGCTGGATCTGATCCACCGACTGAAATACGAGCCTTATTTCCTGACCGTGCATGACATCGTGCACTTTGCCCGCAGCCGAGGCATTTTATGCCAAGGGCGTGGGTCTGCCGCCAATTCGGTGGTGTGCTATGCGCTGGGTGTTACCTCAGTTTCGCCAGAAATTGGCACGATGGTGTTTGAACGGTTCATTTCCGAAGCCCGCAACGAGCCCCCAGATATTGATGTTGATTTTGAACATGAACGTCGGGAAGAGGTGATTCAGCACATCTATAGCCGCTATGGCCGCCACCGCGCCGGGCTTTGCGCAACCGTCATCCACTATCGCGGCAAGCGCGCCGTGCGCGAGGTAGGGCGCGCCATGGGCCTGAGCGAAGATACATTGGCCGCACTGTCAGGCCAAATCTGGGGCCATGGCGCCCCCCATGATTTTACCCCCGAACGTCTGCGCGAAATCGGGCTGGATGCAGCTGACAGGCGACTGCGTCAGACCTTGGATCTGATCAGCGAAATTCAGGGCTTTCCCCGCCATCTGTCACAACATGTCGGGGGGTTCATCATCACCAATGGACGTCTGGATGAGCTGGTGCCAATTGAAAACGCAACAATGGAGGCCCGCACACTCATTTGTTGGGACAAGGATGATATTGACGCGCTGGGGATCTTAAAGGTTGATGTGCTGGCACTGGGCATGTTGTCTTGCCTGCGCAGGGCGTTTGATCTGATCGCGCGGCACACGCGGGTTGAGTATAATTTGGCCAGCCTGCCACCCGAAGATCCCACCACCTATGACATGCTATGCCGCGCCGATTCGCTGGGGGTGTTTCAGGTCGAAAGCCGGGCACAAATGAATTTTCTGCCCCGCATGCGGCCACGATCTTTCTATGATCTGGTGATTCAGGTGGCCATCATCCGCCCTGGCCCAATTCAGGGTGATATGGTGCACCCCTATTTGCGGCGGCGGAACGGCCAAGAACATGTCAGTTTTCCATCAGATGCCTTGGGCAAAGTTCTGGCCAAAACACTAGGCGTACCACTGTTTCAAGAGCAGGCTATGCAAATCGCGATCATAGGGGCGGGGTTTTCCCCTGAAGAAGCCGACCGACTGCGCCGCGCATTGGCCACATTTAAAAAGCATGGCCATATCAGCCATTTTCAAGACAGATTCATGGCTGGTATGCGGGACAACGGCTATGATGACGATTTTGCCGCCCGCTGTTTTGCCCAGATTGAGGGCTTTGGCAGCTATGGCTTCCCCGAAAGCCACGCAGCCAGTTTCGCGCTGCTGGTCTATGCCTCAGCCTGGATAAAGTGCCACCATCCAGGTATTTTTGCCTGTGCCTTGTTGAATTCGCAGCCAATGGGGTTTTATGCACCCGCGCAGATCGTACGAGATGCCCGTGAACACGGTGTTGTCGTGCGACCTGTCTGTATCAATGCAAGCTTTTGGGATAACGTGATGGAACCCGATGGTCGCGGCGGTTTGGCACTGCGGTTGGGGTTTCGCCAAATCAAAACCATGTCGGAAGACGACGCCCACTGGATCGCAGGCGCACGTGGCAATGGCTATACAAGTGTGCAAGATGTTTGGCGGCGCGCTGGTGTGCCGGTGGCCCAGATCACCGCGCTGGCCGAAGCAGACGCCTTTGTCAGCCTGGGCCTGTCACGCCGCGCTGCGCTGTGGGCAGCGCGCGCACTGGCGGGTGGCGCGCCTCTGCCATTGTTCGCCGCTGATCTTGAGGGCGAACAGATCACTGAACCAGCAGTGCATCTGCGTGAAATGACACTGGGTGAAGCGGTGATAGAAGATTACGTTTCCATGCGGCTGTCGCTGCGCGCCCACCCGCTGGCACTCTTGCGCCCACTGCTGACACCACCCAACAGTGGGGGCGCGCCAGATGATGGGCCGCACCCAAACAGGGCCGGCCCACCCCCCACACTTTAGGCCGAGGGCGCACCTAATGTGGCCAGCGCAATGCGCAGCTCTTCAACCATGGACTCGGCCCGGATCTTACCAGTATCGACATCAAAATTGTCACCAAACCCCGGCAACGAAAAGCTCGCTCGCACATCAGCCGCAAAATAGGGGGCTGTGGTTTTCACAAAGTTTAGCACATGTTGCGCGCCACCCGGCCCAGGTGACGTACCCAAAGCCACCATGGGCTTGCCCTGATACAGGTTGGACATCGCCCCCACTTTTTCTACCCGCGATGTCCAATCAAACAGGTTCTTATAAGCGGCTGTGAAATGCCCGTTGTGTTCGGCAAAGGCAAACAACAGCGCATCCGCCGCACCAATCGCTGCATGAAAACGCATCGCCGCCTCTGGGATACCCGACGCGGCTTCACGATCAACGCTGTAGATCGGCATTCCAAAATCGTTCAAATCCAGAAAGCTGATTTTGGCGCCGGGCAAAATATCGGCCGCCAGCAAATCAGCCGCATGGCTCAACAGACGCGCGTTGATCGACTGGCGGCTGGTCGTGGCAGCAAGGGCAAGAATGTTCATGATGGGTCCTTGATGGGTTTAATTACCCACACGCTGTTTCACACCACGCCCCCCAACGAAACCCCCGCAAACGCACACGCCCTGCGCATTAACGCAGATGCGCCAGCAACGCCGCAGAGGCATAGCCATCAGCCGGCAGGCCACGGGCCATTTGATAGGCCCGAATGGCAGAATGTGTGTTTGGGCCAATAATGCCATCAGCCCCTTTGGTATCAAACCCCAGTGCACTTAAAAGCTGCTGCAATTCACGGTTTTCCGCCCGGCTAAGCGCCAATTGATCGCGCGGCCATCGCGCCCGCAGGGGTGGCTGGCCCGCGATACGATCTGCCAAATGTCCAACCGCAATCACATAGGAATCTGCTGCATTATATCGTGCGATGACCCCAAAGTTGTCAAAAACCATTAAAGCCGCACCATCAGCCCCGGCTGGCAACAAAATGGCGGCGCGCGCCGTGGACCAAAGGTCAGGCATGACATCGCCATGCGCCGGGCGCACGCCCAATTCGGCCCACTGCGCAACAGATTTGTGCGCCGCACGCCCTGTCAGCCGCAAATCAAAACCTTTGGGCAAGCGCACTTCTGTTCCCCAAGGGTGGCCTTTTTGCCACCCCGCACGCGCCAAATACGCCGCGGTCGAGGCCAAAGCGTCGGTTGGATCATTCCCCCAGATATCACGGCGGCCATCCCCATCAAAATCAACCGCCTGCGCCAAATAGCTTGCCGGGATAAACTGCGTATGCCCCATGGCACCCGCCCAGCTGCCCGTCATGTCAACCGGGGCAACATCGCCCGCTTGCAAAATTCGCAGCGCGGCAATCAGCTGATCTTCGAAAAACGCGGCCCTGCGGCCATCATAGGCCAAACTGGCCAAGGCGCTAATTACCTGAATAGACCCACGATTGCGGCCATAGTTGCTTTCAAGCCCCCAGACCGCCACCACAATTTCTTTTTCGACACCAAATTGTGCTTCGATCCTGTTCAGTACATCTTGGTGACGCGCCAAGACAATACGGCCCTGACGGATACGTGCCTGCGACACTGCCGCATCCAGATATTGCCAGATTGTTTTGGAAAATTCAGCCTGATTTCGGTCTTTGGCAATCACTTCAGGGGTGTATTGCGCCGTCGCAAAAGCGGCCTGAAAAACTGCATCTGAAATACCCGCAGCATAGGCCCGGGGCCGGAATTCGCTGACCCAACGGGCAAAACCGTCATGCGCCTGCCAAGATGGCCCGGCCACAGTTCCTGCGCGCACATCTGCCCCCATTCCACCAAAAACAATGCCCAAACACACCATCAAAACCAAAAAAGGGTGGCGCTGCTGCATATCTGACCCCGCTTCACAACAAGATCAGTCTAATGCGCAAAATAACTGCCAAGCAAGACCGTCCATGTAAAGACGGTCCGCATCAATGCCGGGTACGCTTGACCTTGCGCGCCACCTTGGCCGCCTTCGCGCGTGCAGGGCCAGATTTGCGGCCATAACTGCGCCCCCCCCGCCCAGCACCGGCAGAACTGCCACCGGCGGGCATTTCACGGCCCTCATGTTCAAGCAATTCCAGCATCAACCCGCCAGTAACGGGCACAGCCTCGGCCAACCGCACGGTCACATGCTGGCCCATGCTCAGCGTCAACCCACTGTCTGCCCCCATCAGGCTTTGGCTGCTCTGGTCATAATGAAAAAACTCACGCCCCAAACTGCGAATAGGGATCAGCCCATCTGCGCCAGTTTCATCCAACTTCACAAACAAACCAAACCGCGTCACGCCCGAAATCCGCCCCGCAAAGCGGCTGCCAACCCGATCAGACAAATAAGCAGCCAGATAACGGTCGGTGGTGTCACGCTCGGCTGCCATCGATCTGCGTTCGGTATCTGAAATGTGCTGTGCGGTTTCTGACAGATTTTCAATGTCATCCGCAGACAACCCATCTGTCCCCCAGCCATGCGCTGCAATCAACGCCCGATGCACGATCAAATCGCTGTAACGCCGAATGGGCGAGGTGAAATGGGCATAGTTTTTCAGCGCCAAACCAAAATGGCCAAAATTCTCGGGCGCATAATAGGCCTGCGTCATGGATCGCAGGGTTGAAATGTTCAAAAGTTCATCAAAATCCGTGCCTTCGGCCTGCGCCAACAACGCGTTCAGATGCCGGGTTTGCAGCACCTGCCCACGCGCCAGCACAAAACCTGACGCCATAGCCACTTCGCGCAACGCATCCAGCTTTTCAGCGGTGGGTTCTTCATGCACCCGGAACAACAGTGGCCGGCGCAGCCGGTTCAATTCTTCCGCAGCCGCAACATTGGCCAAAATCATGAATTCTTCGATCAGCTTGTGCGCATCAAACCGTTCACGGAAATCGACCGAGCGCACATTGCCCGCCTCATCCAGCACGATTTTGCGTTCGGGCAGTTCCAGGTCCAATGGCTGGCGCAGCGCACGGGCCTGTTTGACCGCACCATAAGCTGCGTAAAGCGGGGCGATCACATCTGCCATCAAAGGCGCAGTACGTTCAGAGGGCGTACCATCTTGCGCCGCCTGCACCTCTTCATAACTAAGTGCGGCGCGTGATTCCATAAGGCCACGGGTGAACCGATGCCCCAAAACCTGACCCTGCGAGGATATTTTTAGACACACTGCAATACAGGCCCGCGGCACAGCTTCATGCAGCGAACACAGATCACCCGACAAAATATCTGGCAGCATCGGCACGACACGGTCAGGGAAATAGCTGGAATTGCCACGCGCGCGCGCTTCGCGATCAAGCACAGACCCGGGCGTGACATAGGCCGCAACATCCGCAATCGCCACCCATACCACATGCCCCCCAACATTGCTTGGGTCTGAATCAGCATGCGCATAAAGGGCATCATCCCGATCGCGGGCATCGGCTGGATCAATGGTGATTAAGGAAAGGTGGCGCAAATCTTCACGTGCGCCAAGGGTGACAGGCACAGCCCGGTCAGCCTCTTGCATCGCAGCATCCGAAAAAGCATCCGGGATGCCGTGCTGATGAATGGCGATCAGTGATACCGCCCGCGCCGCTGAAGGATCACCCAATCGGTTCACAATGCGCGCCCGCGGTAAACCCATGCGGTGTTTGGGGCCGGCGGCTTCGGCCTCAACCAATTCGCCATCCTGTGCGCCAAAGGTCGCATCGGGGGCAACTTGCCATTCTTTGTCAGACCCTTTGTCGATTGGCAAAATACGCCCACCTTCGGGGCCATTTCGGAAAATACCCAGAAGTTTCAGCGGATTGGTGCCAATCTTGCGGATCAGCCGCGCCTCATACTGATGATCCGCATTGGCAATCGGGGTAAGCCGGGCCAAAATTCGGTCACCCTCAGCCACAGGGGCATCGGATTTGCGCGGGCAAAACAACACCCGCGGCATCGCACCCTCACCTGTCCATTCCAAAGGGCGGGCGAATTGATCACCATCCGCATCGCTGGCCAAAACCTGCAAAACCGCCACTGGCGGCAGGCTGTCAGGGTCACGAAAGACGCGGCGGCGCTTTTCCAGCCGGCCTTCATCTTCCAATTCCTTGAGCATTCGCTTTAGGTCGATACGGGCCGCCCCTTTCAACCCGAAAGCCTTGGCGATATCACGCTTGGCAGACAGGGCGGGGTTATCGGTGATCCATTCAAGGATCTGTTGTTTTGATGGGATCTCGGTCATGGTGCCTGATAGCATGCGTTCACGCATGCGTCACCGAGAAAGCGCATCAGGCAAAATAGCTTTGCAAAACTCGCAAATAGATCGATTTCAACGCACCAATATGCTCTACCGCCACGCGTTCATCCACCTGATGCATTGTTTGCCCCACCAAGCCAAATTCCACGACTGGACAGACATCTTTGATAAAACGCGCATCAGACGTACCCCCAGAGGTCGACATCTCTGGCGTAATGCCGGTTTCGTCTTGAACCGCTTGGGCCACCAGCGCTGAAAGTGAGCCGGGGGGGGTCAAAAAGCTTTCACCCGATACAGAGATGCGCAGATCAATATCAATCCCAGTTGCTCGCTGCAGGGCTGTGGCCTCGGCCTGCAGCCAATCCGACAGGCTTTGGCTGGTGTGCAGGTCGTTGAAGCGGATGTTCAGGGTGGCGCGGGCCTCGGCCGGGATAACATTGCTGGCGGGGTTGCCAGTGTCGACCGTCGTGATGGCCAGCGTTGACGGATCGAAATGACTGGTGCCCCGATCCAGTTCATGGTGTGCCAAACGATCAAGCAAATGCACCAGCGCTGGCAGCGGATTTTTAGCCCGGTGCGGATAGGCCGCGTGGCCTTGCACGCCGCGCACCGTCAGATGAACATTCATTGACCCTCGGCGTCCAATTTTCATCATCTGGCCCAAGTGGTCGGGGCATGTCGGCTCACCGACCAGACAGGCGGTCATGGTTTCACCCTGCGCCTGCATATAATCCAAAAGCGCCAGGGTGCCATCGCGGCCTAGCCCCTCTTCATCACCGGTAATTGTCAGAATTACTGCGCCATCGGGTGGGGTTTGCTGCACAAAATCAATTGCTGCCGCGACAAAAGCCGCAACGCCCGATTTCATGTCACAGGCCCCACGGCCATACATAAACCCATCCGACACTTCAGCGCCAAAGGGCGCAAAGCGCCATGCCGCCTCATTGCCCACGGGCACGACATCGGTGTGACCGTTGAACCCAAAGCTGCGGTTGGCCCCGCGCGCACCCCAGCGGGCAAAGAGATTGGGCACGCCACCCCGATCCACCCGCTGGCAGGTAAATCCTGCAACCGTCAGCATTTGTTCAAGCAGCAAAAGCGCGCCCCCCTCAGCTGGCGTGACAGAGGGGCAGCGGATCAGGGCGGCCGTTAAGGCAACCGGGTCAATGGGGGCATGCGTCATGATGGGTGTGTTGGCTTTCGCTGGGGTCACCGGCTAGTTAGCGCTGCACACAGGCGCAGTGCAAGAAAAAGGCCACGGAGTTTGTCCCCGTGGCCCAATAATCCTGTTGTCTTCGCGGAGATCAGTTGGCGACACTGGCCAGATAGGCGGCCACATCTTCGCTTTTTTTCGCAAGCTTGAACGCCATACCTGATTTTGCTTTCGAGTTGCCCGTGGCATTTTTCAGGTACGCGGTGGGATCTTTCAAATAGGTAGCAATCTCTTCTTCAGACCACACCAGACCCTTTTCGCCAGCTTCCACGAGGGATTTGGAGTATTTAAAACCCTCAAGCCCAGCAAGCGGACGACCGACCACGCCGTACAGGTTGGGGCCAACTTTGCCGCCCTTGACGATGGCTGTGCCATCAGCTGCAACGATAGAATGGCAAGATTTACACTTGCTGAATTCTTTTTCGCCCACAGCCGGATCACCAGCGGCCAAAATGGGTCCGGCCACCAAAGTAGCCACAACGGCCAACGCATATTTCATATTCATATTCTCTCTCCCTCAGGCGTTATGATTTTGCCCATTATCTCGGGAATGCCGCGAAACGTCAAACCGGATAAACAACAAATCCGCGTGATATCCGTATCGAAAAGCGCCATAATCCGAACTACCATTTATAAACTAGAACACTCGGCCCAAAAGGACAGGCGATGCAGCAAGATTATGCCGATGTGATTGATGCGCAGACATGGGCGTTTATCCGACGGACCGAATCTTTTTATCCACCCGATACCGCGCAGCGGAACCTGACCGAGCAGCGCAGCATCTATAACACCATGTGCGCGGCCTTTCATCAGGGCTATCCAGCAGAAATGATTGCCAGAGATGCATATATGGCAGGTGTGCCCGTGCGCCACTACACGCCTAAGCAGGTTTTGGGCCCAGCGCGGGTCTTGTATTTTCATGGGGGCGGTTTTGTCGTTGGGGGGCTGGAAAGTCATGATGACGTCTGCGCCGAACTGTCAGACCGAACAGGCTTTGCGCTGATATCCGCAGATTATCGTTTATGCCCCGAACATGTGCACCCGGCCGCATTTGAGGATTGTTTGGCCGTGACCCGCACTGTGCTGACCCAAGGCCCACAGCCGGTAATATTGGTGGGCGACAGTGCGGGCGGCACCTTGGCCGCGGCCGTGGCGCTGGCCTTGCGTGGTCAAGCACAATTGGCGGGGGTGGTTCTGATCTATCCGGGGCTGGGCGGTGATATGAACCGCGGCAGCTATCTAACCCAAGCCCATGCCCCGATGCTGAGCCGGGATGACGTGCTTTTTTACAAAGACATCCGCCAAGCCGCTGACCATGACATCACTGCCAGCCCGTTGGCCGCCACTGATTTGACAGGGTTGCCGCCCGTGGTGGCCTTTGCCGCTGAATGTGACCCGCTGGCGGATGACGCGGGCGAATTTTGCGCGCGGATCACAGCCCAAGGTGGGGTAGCCCGTGCTGTGTTAGAGCGGGGTTTGGTGCATGGCTATTTGCGCGCCCGCACCGAAGTTGACCGGGCACGCAACAGCTTTACCCGTATTGTTGACGCCATCGCTGCCTGCGCAACATAGCGCCCAAGATCAGCGATCAGTTCCCCGCGCTTTCAATCCGACGCGCCGAACGAACAGATTCAAGCCAACCGGTCTGCATTTCTGGCACTGAAGACAGCAATAGATCGGTGTAATCGTCAAAGGGTGGGTTCAGCACCTGAGATTTAGGCCCATAGCGTACGACCTGCCCGCGATGCATCACCGCAATACTGTCAGCGATGGCCCGCACCGTGGCGATATCATGCGTGATGAACAGATAGGCCACGCCCTCAAGCGCTTGCAAATCCAGCAGCAACCGCAAAATACCATCTGCCACCAACGGATCCAAAGCAGATGTGACCTCGTCACAAATGATCAAGCTGGGCTTGGCGGCAAGCGCGCGTGCAATGCACACCCGCTGTTTCTGCCCCCCCGACAGCTCTGCTGGATAACGATCAATAAAGCCTGCGCCCATTTCAATCGCATCAAGCAATTCCAAAATACGCGCCTGCTTTTGTGCGCCCTCCATCCCGAAATAAAGCGACAAAGGCCGGCCGACGATGGTGCCCACGGTTTGGCGCGGGTTCATCGCAACATCGGCCATTTGATAAATCATCTGAATTTCGCGCAAATCTTCTTGGTCGCGATCTGCCAAACGAGCCGGCAAGGCACGGTCTTTGAACACCATCCGCCCCTTTAAGGGTGGCAAAAGCCCAGTGATCGCACGCGCCAGTGTTGATTTGCCCGACCCACTTTCACCCACAATCGCCAGCGTCTGGCCCCCAGACAACGAAACAGTGATATTTTTCAAAACATCCAGCGGCACACCCGGATAACGGGCGGTGATGCCCTCAACCCGCAATACAGGTTGATCGGCTGGGGGCTTTTCAGCGTGCTCGATTGATCGAACCGACACAAGCGCGCGAGTATAATCCTGTTTTGGGGCCGTGATAATCTGCTGGGTCGTTCCGTATTCGACCATCTTACCACCACGCAACACCATGATGTCATCAGAAACCTGTGCCACCACCGCCAAATCATGCGTAATATAAAGTGCAGCCACACCAGTATCGCGGATTGCGTCTTTGATTGCTGCCAGAACATCAATCTGCGTTGTCACATCCAGCGCGGTTGTTGGCTCATCAAACACAACAAGATCAGGTTTGGGGCAAAGCGCCATGGCAGTCATCACCCGCTGCAACTGCCCACCCGACACCTGATGCGGATAGCGCCGCCCGATGGTTTCGGGGTTGGGCAGGCCCAGCTTACCAAACAGTGTCACCGCGCGGGCCTCGGCTTCGGTGCGGGTCATCAGGCGGTGACGCAGGCTGGCCTCAATCACCTGATCCATCAATCTCAGCGCCGGGTTGAACGCCGCCGCTGCCGATTGTGCAACATATGTTACCTCGGCCCCGCGCAAACCACGCAAACCCACTGCGCCAAGCGTGCCAATATCACGGCCATTAAGCAGGATCTGTCCACCAGAAATCCGCACCCCCCCGCGCCCATAGGCCATGGCACTTAGCCCAATGGTAGATTTGCCGGCGCCCGATTCCCCAATCAGCCCCAGAACCTTGCCCTTTTCGACCCGCAAATCGACATCTTGGACCAAGACGATATTGCGCGGCTTTTCACCAGGCGGAAAGGCCGTCGCCTCAATCCGAAGGCCGGTGATTTCAAGCGCGGCCGGGTCGGTTGATTCAGACATTGCGGCCCCCCTTTAAGCTAGAGGTGCGATTAAGCACCCAATCGGCCACCAGATTGACCGAAATGGCCAAGGTCGCGATCGCAAAAGCGGGCACAAGCGCTGCAGGAATACCGTAGATGATGCCCTCACGGTTCTCTTTCACAATTCCGCCCCAATCGGCCAAGGGCGGTTGCACGCCCAAACCCAAAAACGACAATGTTGAAATAAACAACACCATGAAAATGAACCGCAATCCCATTTCGGCCACCAGTGGCGACAGCGCATTTGGCAAGATTTCACGAAAGATGATCCAAGCCGTACCCTCACCGCGCAGGCGCGCAGCCTCGACATAATCCATCACGTTAATATCCACCGCCACGGCGCGGCTCAGACGAAAAACGCGGGTGGCATCCAGAAGCCCCATCACCAAAATTAAGATCGGCAACGTGACAGGCATCACCGACAGCACAACCAGCGCAAAGATCAGTGCGGGAATCGACATAATCAAATCGACAAAGCGCGACAGCGCCTGATCGATCCACCCGCCGCTGACAGCCGCGGTAAAGCCCAGAATGGACCCCGTGATAAAGCTCAGCGCAGTTGCAGCTGTGGCCACGAAGATCGTCGTCTGCCCACCCCAGATCATCCGGCTTAACAGATCACGCCCAATGGTATCCGTGCCTAAAAGATGCTTGGCAGACCACGGCTCCCACGTGTCACCCACGATCTCAGCCATGCCATAGGGGGCAAGCCAGGGCGCAAATATTGCCCCCATAAAATAAAGCCCGGTGAAAAACAGGCCAATAAGGGCCGACAGCGGGATACGGCTCATTTTGGGTGCCTCAGCCGTGGATTGGACAAGATTGAGATAACATCTGCCAACAGGTTCAGACCAATATAGATGGCGGCAAAGACAAGCCCGCAGGCCTGCACCACCGGCACGTCGCGCTTTGATACATGATCAACCAGATATTGGCCCATGCCGGGATAGACAAAAACAACCTCAACCACGACGACGCCGACGATCAGATAGGCCATGTTTAACATCACAACATTGACCACAGGGGCAATTGCGTTGGGAAATGCGTGGCGTGCAATGATCCAGAACGGCCGCAACCCCTTAAGCTCGGCTGTTTCGATATAGGGCGATTGCATCACGTTCAAAATCGCCGCCCGCGTCATGCGCATCATGTGACCCAAGACGACCAAAACCAAAACCAGTACGGGCAAGGCAATGGCATAAAGTTTGTCACCCAAGCTCATACTGTCATGAATGGTTGAAAGCGAAACCAGCAGCCGCAGTTTGACGGCCAGAAAAAACGTCAAGATATAGGCCAGCAGAAACTCTGGCACCGACACGGTTGCCAATGTCACACCAGAAATCAGTTTATCCGGCCAGCGCCCCTGATAGCGCACAGCGATCAGCCCCAAGATGATGGCGCTGGGAACCGAGATTAGCGCCGCACAAAAGGCCAAGAACAACGTATTTCCCAGCCGCTTGCTCATGGCCTGCGCGATGTCTTGTTTGTTGGTCAGCGCCACACCCAGATCGCCCTGCAACGCATTGCCCAACCACGACAGATAACGCGTCAGTGCAGGCTCATTTAACCCAAGTTCTTGGCGCAAGTTTGCCAACGAGGTTGGGGTGGCGGATTGGCCCAAAATGCTTTGGGCCACATCACCAGGCAGGATCTGCGTGCCAACAAAGATCAGCACCGATGCGGCCCAGAGCAGCAAGATGCCCAGCGCCAAGCGCTGGGCAATCAAGGTTACAACTGGATGCAACATCCTGTTCCTTATGCCATCCAGCACTGCTGGGCGGCATAACCATTCATCATTTCGGCGTTGGGGTTGTTTTCCCAACCAGCGACCTTTTCGTTGACCGCGTCGATGAAGTCGTTGAACATCGGGCAGATCACGCCGCCATCATCATGCAAGATGCGCGCGATTTGGCCATAAAGCGCCTTGCGCTTGACCAGATCTGTTTCCGCACGGGCCTGCAGGATAAGCGTATCGAAATCTGCACTTTTGAACTTGGTGTCATTCCAATCTGCAGTGGATAGATATGCAGTGGAATACATCTGATCCTGCACAGGACGGCCACCCCAATAGGATGCGCAGAATGGCTGCACGTTCCAGACGTTTGACCAATAACCATCATCGGGTTCGCGCTTGATTTCCAACGGGATACCACATTTGGCTGCCGATTGCTGGAACAGTGCCGCCGCATCAACTGCGCCAGGAAAGGCACCCTCGGCCACACGCAGAATAATCGGGCTGCCATCATGCCCCGAGGCCTTGTAATGCACCGCGGCTTTTTCAGGATCATACATGCGCTGAGCCAGCGTTTCGTCAAACAGCGGATAGGCTGCGTTGATCGGAATATCGTTACCAACCCCACCAAAGCCATCGAGGATCTTATCCACCATTTCCTGACGATCGATCGCATATTTCAGCGCCAAACGCAGGTCACGGTTGTCAAAGGGTGCAGCGTCGCAGTGCATGATGAACACATAATGCCCACGGCCTGACACGTTCTTGATCATCACGCCCGGCGCGCGGCCCAACAGGCGCGCAACCTTGGGGTCGACGCGGTTGATCATGTGCACCTGACCCGACTGCAGCGCAGAAGTTCGCGCAGTTGAATCATTAATGATCAGCATTTCGACCTGATCGAAATAGCCACGATCCGCGTTCCAGTCGTTCGCGTTCTTTTCAAACTGATAACGCACGCCAGCCTCGGCAGAGGCGATTTTATAGGCACCGGTGCCGATACCCGCGTTCGGGTTATCCATGCCACCACCGGGCTGCACGATCAGGTGATAATCGGCAAGCAGATACGGAAGGTCGGCATTGCCAGTCGAAAGTGAGAACTGAATACGGTCGCCATCCGCTTTGATGCTTTCGATACCCTGCATGATGCCCAGCGCACCGGATTTCGATTCGGCATTGGAATGGCGCTGAAATGTTTTCAGCACGTCATCAACAGTCATGGTTTGACCGTTATGAAACTCAACACCTTTGCGGATCTTAAACGACCAAACTTTGGCATCTGCTGACGATTCAAACGACTCGGCCAACTGCGGCTCAAGATCACCATTGCCGGCAACGCGCACAATCGTGTCACCCCATGTGCGACCAACCGAGAACGGCACGGGGCTGTCAGAGGTGCCTGGATCAAGCGCATCGGTGGTTTCACCACCACCCATACCCATTTTAAGCGTTCCGCCCTTTTGCGGACCTGCGGCATGTGCAGCCGAGGCCAACAAAGTGCTGGCTGACGCTGCCGTGATACCGGCAGCTGCGGCGCGGCCCATGAAAGCACGGCGGCTGAATTTGCCCTGTGCGGTCTGCGTCAAAAGGTATTTAAGTTCGTCGTTCATGTGTCTCTCCCTGCCAAACATTTTTCCGGCTGATACCATCATGGCGCAAAAAGTGTTTTGACGGAAACCAATTTTTTGCGCCCTTTGTGTCTATTTTGGTTCATGCATGGTCGCGCAGCACGCTCCATGAGTGTTCGCGAACGCGAATCATCGCATCATTTTCAAAGGCTTCCAGCTTGGCCCAAAGGTGATAATGCGTGGCATCCGACCACATGCGTGCATAGGTTTCTGTGCGTACAGACCAGCCATCCCTCTCTAACGTTTCGGTCCAATGGGTCTGACCTTCGGCGCTAAGCGGATCATCGGGGCTGATCTGCCACCGCTCGCGTGCGATGGATCCCGTGATCAGGCCATGGTCAAGATGTTCAGCCGCACCAAAATCATCAGTGATGATCAGGCTGACCTTTCCAGTATGGTGGTCCACTTCACTGCGCCGCTCATGGCTTTCGGGCCGAATTTCGCGCAATTTCTCGGGTACTGCGGACTCGGGCATGGGAAAGCTGCATTCATCGCCCACCTGATCAGACGGCCTGATCGGCAAGCTTATCCCCCCACCTGCCAGTGTCAGCGTCACACGTTCTGGCGCGGGCCAGATCAGTGGCCAATAGGCCGATGACACCGCCAACCGCAGCCGATGCCCCGCTGGCAAACGATAGGCGATATAGTCCAGCCGCAGGTCCACATCGACATATTCGCCCGGCACCAAGGGCATAGGATCTGACTGGCTGTCGCGCTGGGCGAGGTTTAACACACCATACGTTATGCGGGTCGAAGCACCATCTGGGTGAACATGGTTCAAACGCACAGCGATCTGGCCCAGCGGTTTGTCAGTTGCCAACCGCAGCCGCACAACGGGGGCACCAACGATATCCATGGCACTGTCACATTGCATATCAAAACAGGCAGACATCGCATCATCAACGCGCTGATCGCCGGGCATTTCTGGCCCAAGCCAAATGGCACAATATTCGCCACCTTGCATGCCACAATGCTGCGGCGATGACAGCGTGACCGCAATTTTTTGTGCAATCGGCCCCAGCGCCGCAGGCCCGCTGATATGAAATTCTTGCGGCTGAATCGCGGGGCTGGGCCAGTTTTGTTCTGAAATCCAGCGCCCGGGGCGGTGATCGTACCATGCAGCCGGGCGCACGCCATCCATCAGATAAGCGCGCAATGCAGGATCATCTTGCACCCCCGTATCCAATCCTTTGAGCCAATGATCCCACCACCGCAGCGCCTCTTGCAAAAAGCCAATACGGGGTTCGGGCACCGCGAAATGCGGGTATTTGTGGACCCAAGGCCCGATGATCCCTTTGACAGGCGCCTGTAGATTTTCCACCAAGGCGGGCACGGCATTTTTATAAGAATCGCCCCACCCACCAATCGCCAAAGTTGCTGCCTTGATCGCGGGATAATTTTCACAGACCGATCCATGTTTCCAATAGGCATCACGGCGCTGATGGCGCAGCCAAAGCTCTGGCAAAAACGGCTCTTTATCCAGCCTGTCCATCCACATTTGCCGCCAACTATTGCCGCGCAATGCTGGATCTGGCGGGCGCGAGGAATAGGCCCACATTGTAGCACCCCACCCCAAATTTTCATTCAAAAGACAACCACCCTTAAAGTGGATATCGTCGTTGAACCGATCGACAGTCGAGCAAAGCGTGATGATCGCCTTTAACGCGGGCGGCTGCAGAGCGGCCACTTGCAGGCTGTTAAATCCCCCCCAGCTGATGCCCATCATACCCACCGCACCGTTTGACCAAGGCTGCGCAGCGATCCAATTGATGACATCGCAGGCATCCGCCAGTTCTTGTGGGGTGTATTCATCCTCCATCAAGCCATCACTGTCGCCATTGCCGCGCATATCAACCCGAAAACAGGCATACCCGTGGCCCGCAAAATAAGGATGCGTCAGCGCATCGCGCGCGGTCGTACCATCGCGTTTGCGATACGGCAAAAATTCAAGAACGGCAGGCACTTTTAACGAAAAATCGCGGGCGGCCTGTGGCATCCAAACCCGGGCTGACAGCCTGCATCCATCAGGAAGCGTGATGCCTAAATCAGGATCTTCATGCACCTGATGGGGAAAATCTGTCACGGTTTTCATGGTGGCCCTTTCGTACAGTAGGCCCATCGGGGATCAGCCAGGCCAAGCTGTCAAGCCCTGAGCCACGTAAAAAACATGGCGGGCCAACCCTGCGCGCTGTATCAATGGGTGCAAAAGAAGCAGCGAAAGGTGTAGCGAATATGACCACCGACATTTCTGGTGCTTTGCCAAATATCTTGATTGTGATGGCAGATCAGCTGAGCGGCACGTTTTTTCCAGATGGGCCAGCTGATTGGCTGCACACGCCCCATTTGCGAGCCTTGGCGGCACGCTCGGTCAGATTTGCCAATGCTTATACCGGCTCACCACTTTGTGCGCCGGGACGCGCCAGTTTCATGTCGGGGCAATTGCCTTCGCGCACGGGGGTTTACGACAACGCAGCAGAATTCGTGTCATCAATCCCAACCTATGCACATCATCTGCGTCGGGCAGGGTATCAAACGTGCCTGTCAGGCAAGATGCATTTTGTTGGCCCCGATCAACTGCACGGATTTGAAGAACGCCTGACCACTGATATTTACCCCGCCGATTTCGGCTGGACACCCGATTACCGCACACCCGGCGAACGGATTGATTGGTGGTACCACAATCTGGGGTCAGTCACTGGCGCTGGCACCGCTGAAATTACCAACCAACTGGAATATGATGACGATGTCGCCCATCAGGCCGTGGCCAAGCTTTATGATCTGTCACGCGGTCAAGACCCACGACCATGGTGCCTGACGGTCAGCTTTACACATCCGCACGACCCCTATGTTGCGCGGCGCAAACATTGGGATCTTTACAACGATTGCGCCCATCTGTCCCCAGATTACGCCCCAATCGACTATGATGCGCAAGATCCCCACTCCAAACGGCTGATGGATTCGTGCGACTGGCGCGCGTTTGACATCACCCCTGATCATGTCGCCCGCGCCCGACAAGGATATTTTGCCAATATCAGTTACATCGACGAAAAACTGGGTGAGCTGATCGCCACGCTCAAGGCAACAAGGCAAGACGCGATTGTTATCTTTGTGTCAGACCATGGTGATATGCTGGGTGAGCGTGGGCTCTGGTTTAAAATGAACTTTTTCGAAGGCGCCGCCCGTGTGCCGCTGATGATCTACGCCCCCGATCTGGCCCCTGCACTTGTGAAAACGCCGGTTTCAACAATCGACGTCACACCAACGCTGTGCGATCTGGCAGGGATCTCAATGGCCGACGTGATGCCGTGGACAGATGGTGAAAGCCTGATGCCGTTGGCACAAGGCAGCACACGCGAAACACCCGTGGTCATGGAGTATGCCGCCGAAGGCTCTTGGTCGCCATTGGTTGGTCTGCGTCAGGGGGATTGGAAATATATCGCCTGTGCGTTGGACCCAGAATTGCTGTTTAACCTGAAAGATGACCCACAAGAACGCGTGAACCGCGCCACCGATCCCACCTGCAGGGAGATTTGCGCCCGATTTCGCACAATGGCCGCAACGCGCTGGGATCTAGCGGGATTTGACGCGGCGGTGCGTGAAAGCCAAGCCCGGCGTTGGGTGGTTTACCCCGCATTGCGTCAGGGCGGCTATTATCCATGGGATTATCAGCCCCTGCAAAAAGCCTCAGAACGATATATGCGCAACCATATGGATCTGAATATCTTGGAAGACGCCAAGCGGTTTCCACGCAGCGAATAGCCAGAACCGCGCGCAAGTGTTAAGAATTGGTAACTGTTGATTTGCTATGGCTTTGCAGGTCCGGGCGGCTGGCCCGATGCGTGCAAAAGGGATCATAGATAATGAACAAGGCAATTACCGACGGGCTAACACTGATGCCGCTGCCCTTTGCGTCTGGGTTGGCGCTTTGGTCAAGCGAAGATGGAACGCCCGGCGCAACGACCTATGCCGAGCTGGCCACCGCGGCCCTTGTGCCCGCCGATCAAGATTTTGGCGATTGTCTGGAAATGATAAAGGTCAGCGCCACACAAAAGCTGCGCTATATGGGCGAGACGCCGATTGTTCCAGGCTGTTATCTGCGTGTCAAAGTGAAGATCAAAGCGATTTCAGGGCCGCTGTGTTCGGTGCGGATTGCCGCTTGGGCAGGATCAAACAGCACCAAAAACGTGTCTGTGCCACAAACCGGGCCAACCGTTGATCTGACGGCTTATGGAAAGATTGAAACACTGGAACTGATCATCGGCTCTGGCCCCCGCAAAGGGGTTGATCTGGTCTGGGGCACGACCCCTGTGTTGGCACATTTTGGGTTGGATTTGACGGGCGCAAACACCGCCGTCGTGCGAATTGCCAACATTGAAATCGCAGATATCACATCGGCATTTCATCGCACCATGATGGATTGGGTGGATGTGGTCGATTATGGCGCGGTGGGCGATGGTCAGACCGATTGCATCCACGCCTTTCGCGCCGCCGAAGACGCAGCCAATGGCCGATCAGTCTTGATCCCGGATGGCCAGTATTATTTGTCAGAGAACATGACATTTACCGGGATTGTGCGATTTCAAGGCACGGTCGTGATGCCCGCAAACAAACGCTTGGCGCTGACCCGCAATCTTGATCTGCCAACCTATGCCAAAGCCTTTGGCAACGAGATGGAGGGCTTTCGCCGCGGATTTCAAGCACTTATGGGCTTTTCAGATAACGTCAGCTTTGATCTTTGCGGCCGCCGAGTGGATGTAAATGCGCCATTCGATATGTCTGAACTCGCAGGGGACATGACGTTTTTTGCAATACGCCGGGTGATTTGCAACGGCCAGTTTTATGCACAAGACTCAACCGCATGGAACAACCAAACCGTCACTTCGCGCGCGCGCTATTCGTCTGACACACCAACAACCCTGAGCAACGTTCAGAATATCGAAAATGTGCCCGTCGGCGCGCTGGTCACAGGCAACGGTGTCGGACGCGAGGTCTATGTGCGTGAAAAAGACGTGGCGGCTGGTACAATTACGCTGAATTTGCCGCTGTTTGATGCCCCCGGCAACCAAATCTACACCTTTACCCGATTCCAATATCTTTTTGATTTCAGCGGGTTCAGCAATCTGAGCAAATTTGAATTCAAGGATGTGGACCTTCAGTGCAACGGCCATTGCAGCACAATTATGCTGGCGCGAGGCGGGAACATTTTTCGGGTTAGTGACTGTGTATTCACAAAACCGAAAGATCGGGCCATCACGTCTATCGGGTCGGGGTGTCAGGGCATGCATGTCGACAACACCCATTTCATTTCACCCGAGCAGGAAATCAGAACCCAAGACCGCATCAGTCTGGTGCTGAACGCAAATGCAAATGACGTAAAAATACGTAATAATTTGGTTGCGCGCTTTGGAAATTTTGCAGTCTTGGCTGGGAGCGGCAACCAAATTCTGGGCAATCACTTTTATCTGGGCGACAATGAAACAGATGGATTGCGTCGGGCGGGGCTGATCATTACGGCGATCACCCCCAAAACGACCATCACCGGAAATTATGTCGATAACTGCTTTATCGAGTGGTCAAACGAACATGACCCAAACCCCGGGTTTAATGATGAATATTCGTTTGGCGAAATGACAATCACCGGCAACATATTTACCGCCAATGATGTAGCCTCATGGTTTAATTTTCTGGTGATTGCCCCAAAAGGGTCGGGGCATTTTGTCCGTGGTTTGACCATCACTGATAACGCGTTTCGCACCTATAACGGCTGGATTGACCGCGTCGATGGGGTCGATACGTCTTATGCCGGGTTGAATTATGACCGCACCACGAACCTGACCATGACTGGCAATGTGTTCAATAGCATTAAGCAAGTTTCCGGCACACCAATGATGTTGGCCCATGTACAAAACACCGCCGC
>CALAXT010000010.1 GCA_937895435.1 uncultured Paracoccaceae bacterium
TGTCGCAACTAGTATACCGTTGCGTCACCACTACCCCCCCACACACACTGCCCCGCCCCACAGAACAAACCACCACCAAAAACCCCGCAGATGTTGCAACGGCATTGGCCAATCTGCGCCCCGCAAAAACGGCGCAAACCACCCTAGATTTGCCCGGCCCTACAGGCGAATCAAACCGATTGCAGTATTTTCAGCGCATGCCCCTGCTGTGTTTTGGCCCAAGCGCTGATGCAGCCGCGGCCCAAATGGCGGCAGTGCAGGCGATGGGCGGGCTGGCACTGGCGGTGCCGGGCGGCTTGGCCCCCGACAGTTTGCAAGATTTGCAGGGCTTTTCGGGCGTGATCTGGTGGGGCAATGCCAGCCAAGGCCGGGCCTTGGCGCAAGCGCTGGCCAGCCGCAGTGGGCCGATTGTGCCACTGATCAAAACGCTGCCTGATATTGGGCATGTGATGCTGGAACGCCATGTCTGTATCGATACAACCGCCGCCGGGGGCAACGCAAAACTGCTGGCCGATGTTGCCAACGCTTGACGCGCGCGCAGGGATCAGAAAGGAAAGCACATGCTTCCCTTGCGCGATCACAACCCCTCAACCCGGCCAGCGCTGGTCACCTATGCGCTGATCGCGGTGAATATCGCGGTGTTTTTGTCCTATTTCCCGCAGCTTAGTTCTGATCAACAGGCGCTGCGTTTTTTCAACCAATGGGGGATCGTTCCGCGTCAGCTGGTGGCGGGCGGGGATGGCTTTAGCCTGATCAGTGCGATGTTTTTGCACGGCGGCTGGATGCATTTGGCCGGAAACATGCTGTTTTTGTGGATTTTTGGTGATAATCTTGAAGAAACGCTGGGGCATTGGCGCTATCTTGGGTTTTACCTTTTGTGCGGTATCGTTGCAGCGCTGGCACAGGTGATGGCTGATACCAACAGCACAGTGCCAACCGTTGGTGCATCAGGGGCGATTGCCGGTGTGATGGGGGGATATCTGTTGCTTTTTCCCCGGGCGCGGGTGGATGTTCTGCTGGTGTTTGTCGTGTTTTTTCGGGTGTTTGCGCTGCCTGCCTGGGTCTTGTTGGTCTATTGGTTTGCGGTGCAGATTTTGGGGGGAAGCGCGGCAGATCCGTCGGGGGGCGGCGTGGCCTATTGGGCGCATGCGGGCGGTTTTGTTTGTGGGTTGGTGCTGATGTTGCCACGCTGGCTGCGGCTGGGCGGGCCACGGTTTTGGGCGCGCACCCACGGCACCCCGCCCCATCCCGAGGCGCGTGTGCGCCGCACCCCCATTCCGGCGATCCGGCGCAAAAGATAAAAGGAGATAACATCAAATGACAAAGATGATCTTTACTGTGGCCATTGACGGCCCCGCAGCCGCCGGAAAAGGCACAATTTCGCGTGCAATTGCGGCGCAATTTGGCTTTGCGCACTTGGATACCGGGCTTTTATATCGCGCAGTTGGCGCACGGGTTTTGGCCGGTGACGATGCCGCCAAAGCTGCACAAAACCTGCGCGCTGAAGATATCGACCGCCATGGCCTGCGCAGTGCCGCCGTCGGCCAAGCCGCAAGTCAGGCCGCCAGCCTGCCCGAGGTGCGCGCGGCCCTGTTTGATTTTCAGCGCAGCTTTGCACGCCGCCCCGGCGGGGCCATCCTTGATGGTCGAGACATCGGCACCGTCATCTGCCCCGAGGCCGAGGTGAAGCTGTTTGTCACAGCCTCAGACCACGTGCGCGCACATCGCCGTTGGCTGGAACGGGTCAAAGACACCCCCACCCTGACCGAGGCCGATGTTTTGGCCGAACAACAAGCCCGCGATGCCCGCGACAGCGCCCGCGAAATCGCACCGCTGGCGCCAGCTGCGGATGCCGTGATCCTTGATACGACACATCTGGGCCTTGACGACGCCATCGCCGCCGCATTGCAAGCCGTCGCCGCCGCGTTAGAAGCACCAAAGACATAACGGCGCGTGTCAGTTTGTGGCCTCACGAAACACAATTTAGCATTACCAGAACGCGCTCTTGGCAGCCTAGGCTATTTAAAACCTTGGTTCTTTTGTAATTTTTTCAAATCGGCAGGAATGAGATATGAATGATTTGGCCAGCCAGACGTCGGACATTTTTTTCAGCTA
>CALAXT010000011.1 GCA_937895435.1 uncultured Paracoccaceae bacterium
ACACCGCCGACCATATGCGTGCCATAGGCAATGGCCTGTTCCGAATGAAATGTGCCTTGGCTGCCGGTAAAGCCCTGACAAATTAAGCGGGTGTTTTCGTTTACCAGAACGGCCATGATTTATCCCTTTACCGCTTTGACGATCTTTTGTGCTGCATCAGCGAGGTTATCGCCCGCGATCACATTCAGGCCAGAATTGCGGATGATGTCTTTGCCCAATTCCACATTCGTGCCTTCCAATCGCACGACCAAGGGTACTTGCAGGCCGACCTCTTTTACCGCGGCAATCACGCCCTCGGCGATCACGTCACAGCGCATGATCCCGCCAAAGATATTTACCAAAATACCTTTTACATTGGGGTCTGAGGTAATGATTTTGAACGCCTCGGTCACTTTTTCTTTGGTGGCGCCACCGCCCACATCCAAAAAGTTCGCAGGTTCAGCGCCGTATAGCTTGATGATATCCATCGTGGCCATTGCCAGGCCCGCGCCGTTGACCATACAGCCAATCTCACCCTCAAGTGCGATGTAGTTCAGATCAAACTTGCTGGCTGCCAGTTCTTTGGCGTCTTCTTCAGTTTCATCGCGCAGGGCGGCGATATCGGGGTGGCGGTACATCGCGTTCCCGTCAAAGCTCAGTTTGGCATCCAGACATTTCAACGTGCCGCTGGTCGTCAGAACCAACGGGTTGATTTCAAGCATTTCACAGTCTTTTTCCAAAAACAGCTTGTACAGGCGAGATACCAGATCAACGCATTGTTTCACCTGCGCGCCTTCTAGCCCCAACGCAAACGCCACGCGGCGGCCATGAAATGCCGACAGGCCCGATGCCGGATCAATGGAAAAGCTGATAATTTTTTCGGGGGTTTCGGCGGCGACATCTTCGATGTTCATGCCACCTTCGGTCGAAACAACAAACGACACGCGGCTTGTGGCGCGATCAACCAAAACGGCCAAATAAAATTCTTTGGCAATGTCAGATCCGTCTTCGATGTAGATACGGTTGACCTGTTTGCCTGCTGGCCCGGTTTGATGGGTGACAAGTGTGTGGCCCAGCATCTGTGTGGCTTGCGCCGCGGCGTCTTCGGCTGAACGGGTGATACGCACGCCACCTTTTTCGCCTGCATCTGCTTCTTTGAAATGGCCTTTGCCCCGGCCGCCGGCGTGAATTTGTGCCTTAACCACCCAGATCGGTCCGGCCAATGCCCCTGCTGCCCGCGCGGCATCTGCCGCTTCCAGCACAACGTGCCCGTCAGAGACGGGCAGGCCGTAATCGCGCAGCAAGCCTTTGGCCTGATATTCGTGAATGTTCATCCAACCGATCCCCTTGCCGGATTTGGGCCCGTCATGAACCGTGGCCCCTGTCAATTTGTCGCATATGGCACGCAAATTTGCCGCCAAAAAGCACAGATCGCAGAAAGATAGAGATTGGATGCGGAAATCGTTATTTTGTGATCACAGGAATTTTGCATGTGATCACAAAATTATTTTGTCGGGAAATCAGGCCCGAATCAAAGTGCAGTTCTGACTTTGGCAGGATCTGCAAGCAAAAAGCTGCGGCCATGACGCTTGGCCATGGCCGCAGTTGGTAATCAGCTCAAGCTTGGGTCGATTGCTTTGCAAGCGGCAACAAGCCCTTTGACCGCATCGACCGACTTATCCATCATTGTCTGCTCATCGCGGTTCAATTTGATATCCACGATCCGCTCAACACCCGCGGCACCGATGATTGTCGGCACACCGACATAAAGCCCGTTCAGTCCAAATGGACCGTCAACGTAAGCTGCACAGGGCAGCAGGCGCTTTTGGTCTTTTAAATAGGCTTCGGCCATTTCGATGGCGCTGGTCGCGGGCGCATAAAAGGCCGAACCAGTTTTCAGCAGACCAACGATTTCAGCGCCGCCATCCCGGGTGCGCTGAACGATGGCATCCATCCGTTCTTGCGTGGTCCAGCCCATGGCAACCAGATCCGGCAGCGGCACACCGCCCACCGTTGAATAACGCGCCAGCGGCACCATCGTATCGCCATGTCCGCCCAGCACAAATGCGGTGACATCGCGCATCGACACGTTGAATTCCACCGACAAGAAATGCCGAAAGCGCGCCGAATCCAGCACACCGGCCATGCCCACGACCTTTTCATGCGGCAGGCCTGAAAATTCGCGCAGCGCCCAGACCATCGCATCAAGCGGGTTTGTGATGCAGATTACAAAGGCATTTGGCGCATGGGTCTTGATGCCTTCGCCGACGGATTTCATGACCTTCAGGTTGATGCCCAACAGGTCATCGCGGCTCATGCCGGGTTTGCGCGGCACACCGGCGGTGACAATGCACACATCAGCGCCCGCGATATCTGCGTAAGAGCTTGTGCCCTTCATCACAGCGTCAAAGCCCTCCGACGGGCCAGATTGCGCAATATCAAGCGCTTTGCCTTGGGGCGTTCCTTCGGCAATGTCGAACAAGATGACATCGCCAAGTTCCTTGATAGCTGCAAGATGGGCGAGCGTGCCGCCAATCTGTCCGGCTCCGATCAGTGCAATCCTGGGTCTGGCCATTTTGGGTCTCCGGGTCTGGTTAAGGTTCAGGAATTTGACGCCTGTTGCCTAGTCCTTCTGCGGGGTCTGCGCAAGTGTGCTGCGCTGCGGCGTTCCAGGGTGCGGGTGGTTTTGGCAGGCTATGGCCCGCGCAAGCCAAGCATTCATTAGGCTTTTTGCGCTCTGGTGCTAAAGGTCTGCGGCACGCGGTCTGCCCGGTCTTGGGTTTGCCTGCGCCTCAATGCGTGCGCCGAATCCGGAACCGATCAGGCAAAGCCGCCCGTCTGAGTGGTGCAATGCCAGTGTCCAACTGCCGGTCAGGGGCGATGTGAAAAGCTCAACTGTGTGATCATTGTCGAGGCGTTGCGCAGCCCGCAAGATTTCGCCATGCGTCGCGTCAAGCTGCGCCACGATGGTTGTGCGCAGTCCGCAGGGGCCAGTTTGTGGCGCTGAGGCTGCAAAGCCGTGATGTGTTGCCGCGATCAGCACAGCAAAACCAAAAGAAAGTGCCAGTATGCGTTGATCCATTTTGATCCCTGGTTTCGTTTGAACAAGGGCTTTGGCCGCAAAGTGGCCGCCACCCCCAGAACTGTCAGCCGCACCTGCGCCCCTCCCCAAAGGGTGCAGGCACGGCCCCCGCTTGGTCTTTTGTCGCGGCGACAGCGGGCAAGGGACGTCCTGTCCTTGTTCGCGTGTGTCGTGACATGTCTTGAGCGTCGGAAAAACTTGGTAAAAAAGTGTTAATGGCCCGCGCGGCCTCGGGCTCTTGCCATATTGCGGTGCTGCATGGTCAAACTTGGCCGCGCCAAACGGAGAGAATCATGCCAAACCTGACCCCCGGCACCCGCCAAGCCTTGATCGATCGCCCCTATCGGTCGATGATTTATATGCCAGGCTCAAATCCCCGCGCGCTGGAAAAAGCGCCGACGCTGGACACTGACGCGATCATTTTTGATCTGGAAGATGCGGTGGCGCCAGATGCCAAAATCGCCGCGCGCAGCCGTTTGTACGACCATCTTGCCCAAATTGACCATGGCGCACGGGCGCGCATCGTGCGGATTAACGCGCTGGATACTGAGTGGGGGCACGATGACGCGCGCGCCTTTGCCGATTTGCCGTGCGAGGGGCTTTTGTTGCCCAAGGTTGATCATCTGGCCGATCTGGATGCGCTGTCCCGCTTGGTTCCAAATCAACCGCTCTGGGCCATGATCGAGTCGCCGCGTGGTGTGTTGAATGCCGCTGAAATTGCCCGCCATCCGGCGCTTGTTGGGTTTGTGCTGGGCACGAATGATATTGCCAAAGATTTGGGCTGTCGGCCACACCCAGACCGTTTGCCGCTGCAAATGGCGCTGCAGACTTGCCTTATGGCGGCGCGCGCGCAGGGCATTGTGTGCCTTGATGGTGTCTACAACGCCTTTCGGGATGAACTAGGGTTGGTTGCTGAATGCCAGCAAGGCCGTGATTTGGGGTTTGACGGCAAGACGCTGATCCATCCTGCGCAATTGGGCCCTGCCAATGCGGCATTTTCACCGTCTGATGCCGAAATCGATTTGGCGGAACGTCAGATTGCAGCCTTTGGGGCGGTTGTGGCTGAGGGCGGCGGTGTTGCGGTTGTTGATGGCCAAATCGTAGAAAATCTGCATATCGTGACGGCACGCAAAACGCTGGCCAAAGCGGCCCGTGGGCAAAAAGGATAGGGGCGCATTATGGCTATGCTGATATTGGGGTTGATCGTTTGGGTGGCAGCCCACCTTTTTAAACGTCTGGCATCGGGCATGCGGGCTGGAATGCAAGCACGGATGGGCAAGCGTTCAAAGGCGCTTTTTGCCGCTGTGATCTTGGCATCTTTGGTGCTGATCATCGTGGGCTATCGCGGGGCTGACCTGGTCACTGTCTACACCCCGGGCTCTGGTATGACCCATTTGAACAACACGCTGATGCTGTTTGCCTTGGTGATATATTCGGCTGGCATGTCCAAGGGCGTGTTATGGACGCGGGTGCGCCACCCGCAATTGGTGGGTACCTCGCTTTGGGCGGTTGCGCATTTGGCGGTGAATGGTGATCTGGCATCTGTGCTGCTTTTTGGCACCATGCTGGCTTGGGCTGTTGCCACAATTTTCATAGTGAACGCCCAAGACGGGCCATGGCAGCGCCCGGTGGCGGGCAAGCTGAAGCGTGATCTGGTGATGGTGGGCGGTGTTTTGGTGGCCTATGGGCTGATCGCGGGGCTTCATGTCTGGGCTGGCTTATCGCCCTTTGGTGGGTGATTGGCATGCAACTCTACCGCTTTTTGACCGAAGATGACACCTCCGCCTTTTGTCACAAGGTCAGCGCCGCACTTGATCAGGGCTGGAGCCTGCATGGCGCGCCAACTTATGCATTTGATGCCGCCCGCGGCGTAATGCGCTGTGGCCAGGCCGTAACAAAATCTGTGCCGGGCAGTTATTCACCCGACTTGAAACTAGGACAGCAGTAATTAGGACAGCGAAAATGAAGACAAACGCGGGGCGGTTTTTCGAAGATTACGTCTTGGGCGAAACCATTCATCACGCTGTGCCGCGCACTGTATCTGGAGGAGAGCGGGCGCTTTATCACGCGCTTTATCCCGCGCGCCATGCGCTGGGATCATCAGATTTGTTTGCACAAAGCGTAGGCCTGCCGGCGGCGCCGCTTGATGATTGGGCAGCATTTCATTTGGTCTTTGGCAAGACCGTTCCTGATATTTCGCTGAATGCTGTGGCCAATCTGGGTTACGCCGAGGGGCGATGGCTGGCACCGGTTTGGCCGGGCGATACACTGCGCGCCCAATCGCAGGTGATTGGCTTAAAGCAAAACAGCAACGGCCTGTCAGGGGTGGTTTGGGTGCGCACGACTGGCTTTAACCAACATGGCACACCAGTGCTCAGCTATGTGCGCTGGGTGATGGTGCGCCGCCGGGCCAAAGGGCCTGGGCCACAAACCACGATCCCCGACCTGGCCCCAGCAGTGAGCCCGGCCGATCTGGTTATTCCGACGGGGCTTGATTTCCAAGGTTATGATTTTGCACTGGCCGGTGCGCCTTATCGTTGGTCAGATTATGAGATTGGCGAGCAGATTGACCATGTCGACGGCGTCACGATTGAAGAGGCCGAGCACATGTTGGCCACAAGGTTGTGGCAAAATACTGCCAAAGTGCATTTTGATGCCAGCCAACGCCCGGATGGGCGGCGGTTGATTTACGGTGGCCATATCATCAGTCTTGCGCGTGCGCTCAGCTTTAATGGGCTGGCCAACGCCCAGCTGGTGGTTGCGTTAAATGCCGGCGCGCACGCCAACCCATGCTTTGCGGGTGATACTGTGCGGGCGTGGTCCGAAGTGCTGGACAAAGCCCCAACCCCAGCCCACGGCGTTGGGGCGATTCGGTTGCGTTTGGTGGCGGTGAAACAGGGTGCTGCACCCTTTGCTCGGCTGGGTGCGGACGAAAAATACCTGCCCGAGGTCCTGCTGGATTTGGATTACTGGGCACTGATGCCCGTGTGAGTCGATTCTTGAGGGGTGCACAAAGTCTTTGGAAGGGGGCGCACAAAGGACCACCTTTATTTGTGATCACTTAATTTATATGTGTGATCACAAGGTGCAATTTTTCACAAAGTCTTGTTGCATTTTCTGCATCGCAGAATAAGACAACACGTGACTTGCGGCAAAAAACGGCTAGATAAGGCCAAAGAGCGCTTGCTTTGCATGCCATCGCATACAGCGCAAAGCGCCAAGAGGAAGGGAACCGACCATGGCAGATGTCAACCGAGGCAAACGCCCACTGTCACCACATCTTCAAATTTACCGTCCGCAGATCACCTCGATCTTGTCAATCTTGCATCGCGTCACCGGTGTCGGTCTGACGCTTGGCATGGTGCTGGTCGTGTGGTGGTTTGTCGCCGCTGCGCTATCGCCGGGCTATTTTGCGCTGGTTGATGGTCTGTTGACCTCTTGGTTTGGTGTTTTGGTGCTGGCAACGTCTGTGTGGGCGCTGTGGTATCATGCGCTCAACGGCGTGCGGCATCTGTTCTGGGACGCTGGCTGGGGCTTTGATTTGGCTGTGGTGACCAAATCAGGCATCGCGGTGTTGGGTGGGTCTTGCGCACTGACGCTGATCACCCTGTTGCTGGTTTGAAGGAGAGCGCGATGCGATATCTAACCGATCGGAACCGCGTACAGGGCTTGGGCTCGGCGCATCAGGGCGTGCATCACTGGTGGATGCAGCGCCTGTCATCTCTGGCGCTCTTGCCATTGACCGTGGCGTTTATCTTTCCGTTTGGCCAGGCTTTGGGGCAGGGTCATGCGGCGGTGGTGGCGCTTTACCAACATTGGGGTCATGCTTTTGTTGCGGCACTCTTCATCACGGTCGGATTTTGGCACCTCGCCCAAGGACTGCAGGTCGTGATCGAAGATTATGTACCCGCCAAGGCCCCGCGCACCGTGCTTTTGGTGCTTAACACGCTGGGCAACTGGCTTTTTGCGGCTGCAGGCATTTTCGCCGTGGCCAAAATCGCATTCAGCGCCTGAAGGATACCCAAAATGGCTGCTTATACGTTTGAGGAACATATCTATGACGTCGTTGTGGTCGGTGCCGGTGGTGCAGGTCTGCGCGCGACGCTTGGCATGGCTGAACAAGGGCTGAAAACCGCCTGCGTCACCAAGGTTTTTCCAACCCGCTCGCACACTGTGGCCGCGCAGGGCGGCATTGCTGCCAGCCTGTCAAACATGGGCCCCGATCACTGGCAGTGGCACATGTATGACACCGTCAAAGGCTCTGACTGGCTGGGTGACACCGACGCGATGGAATATTTGGCGCGCGAAGCGCCCAAGGCTGTATATGAGCTGGAACATTACGGTGTGCCGTTTTCACGCACCGAAGACGGTCGGATCTATCAGCGCCCATTTGGTGGCCACACTACTGAATTCGGCGAGGGCCCACCGGTGCAGCGCACCTGCGCTGCCGCCGACCGGACCGGTCATGCGATCTTGCACACGCTCTATGGTCAAAGCCTTAAGCACAATGCGGAATTCTACATTGAATATTTCGCCACAGACCTGATCATGTCTGATGACGGGCAGTGCCAAGGTGTGATTGCTTGGAAGCTTGATGATGGCACCTTGCATCTTTTCCGGGCGAAAATGGTGGTTCTGGCCACCGGTGGTTATGGCCGCGCCTATTTCAGCGCAACCTCGGCACATACATGCACGGGCGATGGTGCGGGCATGGTCGCGCGGCAGGGTTTGCCCTTGCAAGACATGGAATTTGTTCAGTTTCACCCCACAGGTATCTATGGGGCTGGCTGTCTGATCACCGAAGGGGCGCGTGGCGAAGGCGGCTATCTGACAAACGCCCAAGGCGAGCGTTTCATGGAACGATACGCCCCCACCTATAAAGATTTGGCTTCGCGCGATGTTGTCAGCCGTTGCATGACGATGGAAATTCGCGAAGGCCGTGGCGTCGGGAAAAATGGCGATCATATCCATTTGCACCTGAACCATTTGCCGCCCGAAACACTGGCGTTGCGCCTGCCGGGCATTTCAGAATCAGCGCGCATCTTTGCTGGGGTTGATCTGACGCGCGAACCTATCCCGGTGATCCCAACCGTGCACTACAACATGGGCGGCATTCCAACCAATTATTGGGGTGAAGTTCTAAACCCCAGCGCGGCCAACCCTGACCAGATCGCACCCGGCCTGATGGCTGTGGGCGAAGCTGGGTGTGCCAGCGTCCATGGTGCAAACCGCTTGGGCTCAAACAGTTTGATCGATCTTGTGGTCTTTGGCCGGGCGGCCGCGATCCGCGCGGCGCAGGTGGTTGACCCTGCCACCGCCCACCCAGATCTGAACCAAGCGTCCGTTGATCAGGCGCTGGCGCGCTTTGATGATTTGCGCCACGCCAGCGGTCAGGTGCCCACGGCTGAATTGCGTCTGACAATGCAAAAAACGATGCAAGATGATGCAGCTGTGTTCCGAACGGATAAAACCTTGGCCGAAGGCGTTGCCAAAATGAAGGCCGTGGCCGGGCAAATGAAAGATCTGCATGTGACCGATCGTTCGTTAATCTGGAACTCGGATCTTATGGAAACCTTGGAACTGACAAACCTGATGCCAAATGCATTGGCCACAATTGTCGCAGCCGAAGCGCGCAAAGAAAGCCGAGGCGCTCATGCGCATGAGGATTACCCAGATCGCGATGACGAAAATTGGCGCGTGCATTCTTTGGCAACCGTTGATGGCGCGGATGTCACGCTGGCAACCCGCCCCGTACATCTTGATCCTCTGACGACAGAAACCGAAGGCGGTATCAGTCTGAAGAAAATCGCCCCCAAGGCACGGGTGTATTGATGGCCCCGATGTCTGCTGCCCGTATCGATTGGAAGGGATGACCGATGGTTCAGCTCACACTCCCGAAAAACTCGAAAATCCGCACCGGAAAAACTTGGCCCCGCCCCGAAGGCCAGAATGTGCGCAAATTCCAGATTTACCGGTGGAACCCCGATGATGGTGAAAACCCACGGGTTGATACATATTTTGTTGATATGGACAGTTGTGGCCCAATGGTTTTGGACGCGCTGATCAAGATCAAGAATGAAATTGATCCCACGCTGACCTTTCGGCGGTCGTGCCGCGAAGGCATCTGTGGCTCTTGTGCGATGAACATCGATGGCGCGAATACGCTTGCGTGTATTTTGGGCATGGATGAAATTGTGGATGATGTTAAAATCTACCCATTGCCGCACATGCCGGTGATCAAAGATCTTATCCCGGATCTTACGCATTTTTATGCCCAGCACGCCTCGATCATGCCTTGGCTTGAAACCAAAACCAACCGCCCCGCCAAAGAGTGGCGCCAGTCGGTCGATGATCGTGAAAAGCTTGATGGTCTTTACGAATGCGTGATGTGCGCGTGCTGCTCAACCTCTTGCCCAAGCTATTGGTGGAATGGCGACCGCTATCTTGGCCCAGCAGCTCTGCTGCACGCCTATCGCTGGATCATCGACAGCCGTGATGAGGCGACGGGCGAACGCCTCAATGAGCTGGAAGACCCCTTTAAGCTCTACCGTTGCCACACGATTATGAACTGCGCCAAAACCTGCCCCAAAGGGCTCAATCCCGCCAAGGCAATTGCAGAGATTAAAAAATTGATGGTTGAACGCGTCGTGTAACGCCACTCAAAATCACCCGCGCGCCATGCTGCTCAGCTATGGTGCGCGGGTCCCAAAAGCTGCAATTTGGCCCGCTGATGAAACCGAATTTGCCCCAACATCCAGCCCCCAGCGATGCTCTGGCCCGCCAAACTGTGCCGCCAGTGATTTGCTACAACATCAATGATTTGCCCCGCCCTAATCTCGCGGCCCTGCGCGCAGCTCGGTCTGGTTGGCACCAAATCAGCACCACCCATGTCCCCCCGCGTGACGCCGCCGTGTTTCAGGTGCCTGCTGGGCATTTTTTCCGTATTTTATGCCCTGATGGGCCTCAGGTTGGTGATCTGAACCTTTGGAACGCCAATGATCTGTCCGAACGGTTTTACTCTGGCAAAACGCGCGCGTTACATGGCACGCATCTGTCAACGGGCGATCAGCTTTGGTCAAATTTTCCCTACTTGCGCCCAATGGCCACAATCACAGAAGACACGCTGGATTGGTATGGTTTTGATACCTTTGGTGGGGCGGTGCATGATGTCATTGGTACGCGCTGTGATCCCTATACCCACACGCTGCTCAGCCACTCTGAGCCCTATCACTCTTGTTGCCACTCAAACCTTACCCGGGCGCTTGTCAGCCATACCGGCCTGCCCCTCGATCAGGCCGAAGCGCATGTCCATGATGTGCTCAATGTCTTCATGTGCACAGGTTTCACCCGCGACACAGGCCAATATTTCATGAAAGCAAGTCCGGTACGTCGCGGTGATTTTCTGGAATTCTTTGCTGAAATCCCACTGCTGGGTGCACTCTCCGCCTGTCCGGGTGGGGATTGCAGCACAGTGCATTCCTCTGACATGGCCCAATGCTATCCGCTACAAATTGATGTGTTCGCCCCACTGGCTGCGCCCAGCAACTGGGCTGCACCTGCGCCAAACAGCTATGATCGCACCCACGGCCTGCTTGCCAAACCCAATCAAACATAAAGGGGGCGTCCAAACCGGCCGCCCCCTCTTGTGTTCTAAAATATCCCCGCCGGAGGCTGCCCCCAAAGGGGGCACCCAATCTGCCCGACCGAGTGCGTCAGTTACGCAGATAACTTTCCAAACTGTCTTCCAGCGCATCTTTCCATGGCGTGTGATGCACGGGCGCCATCGTGCCTGTGATCACCGACCGATAGGCATGGTTGCGAAAGCCCATGATGTCTTTCTGCTTGTGCTTTTTCCATTCAAAAAATACTTCATTCGCACCATCGACATCAAAGCTTGGATAATCTGTATCTGCGATCAGCTCTTTGATGTAATCGCCCTGATAACGGATCGCATCGTAGGAATCTTGGCCCGCGTCCTCAGCCGCTTCGCGGGCGGTGACGTCAGCCAGACGGTCTGCTGCGCTTGTGGGCACATCAATCCGTCCCATAATGATGTCGCGAACATACCAAGCCTGCGCATCAAACATGTTAAAGGTGAACCATTGGTCCTGCATACCCAAGTAAAACAATTTGGGGTTTGGCACCCACGCCACCCCTTTGTAAAGATTGGCGGCTGCCAGTCGGTTTGCTGTTTTCAGGCGCAAATCATCGGGTAAGAACGGGAAATGGTGCTTGTATCCGGTGCAAAGAATAATCGCATCTGCGTGGCAGGTGCTGCCATCTTTAAAGGTTGCGGTGTTGCCTTCAACCTTTTGCAGCAGGGGCACTTCTTTCCAGTTTTCAGGCCAGTCAAACCCCATCGCTGCGGTGCGGTGCGACACTGTCACCGATTTGCAGCCGTATTTCCAACATTGTGATCCGATATCTTCGGCAGAATAGCTTGTCCCGATGATCAGCACATCTTTGTCTGCAAATTCGCGGGCATCACGGAAATCGTGGGCGTGCAGAACACGGCCATTGAATGTGTCAAACCCATCGAACTTTGGCACGTTGGGTGTTGAAAAATGCCCTGACGCCACAATCACATTGTCAAAGGTTTCAGTATAAATTTCGTCGTTTTTCAGATCATGCACGGTCACATCAAACATGCCTGTCTTATCGTCATAGGCGACGTGGCGTGCCGGCGTTGAAAACCGGATCCATGGGCGGACATTGGCCTTTTTTACGCGCCCTTCGATATAGTCAAACAGCACAGCCCGCGGGGGATAGCTGGCGATTTGTTTGCCAAAATGTTCTTCAAAGCTGTAATCGGCAAACTCCAGCCCTTCTTTCGGTCCATTTGACCACAGATAACGATACATCGACCCATGCACAGGTTCGCCATATTCATCGAGGCCCGTGCGCCAAGTGTAATTCCACAGGCCGCCCCAATTGTCTTGCTTTTCGAAACAGACAACCTCGGGGATTTCTGCGCCGTTTTGTGCCGCTGATTGAAAGGCGCGAAGCTGCGCCAGCCCAGACGGTCCGGCACCGATGACTGCGACCCGTTTTTTCATATCCATCTCCTGCTTGGTTTGGCATGGGCGTTTGGGACGCCACTGCCGGGATATTAGGGGGATTGCTTCTTGCCTGTCAAATAATATTCATTTCAGGAAAGTCAGTGCAGGCAAAGCGTTACCGCCGCGCAGCGGGATGGCAAGGCCTGTGTTATGCCATCACATCCGCCAGCACCGCCATGCAATCGCCGGCCTTCACCAAGCCCGGGAAATGGCGCGCCACAAGCAGCCCATCACGGCGCGCGTGATAGGCGGTTGGCGCCACGCCTGTGCGATCCATGGGCCAGACCTGCGCCAATAAATCGCCCTTGCTGACGGTTGCGCCCAAATCTTGCATCGGCTCAATCAGCCCCTCATCCCGACTGAACAGAAAACAGCTTTCATCTGGCATATCCAACGCTATGCTGGGGGCGTAGTCTGGCGTGGCCTTTAAAATACCTGCGTGGATCAGCAGATTGCGTGCGCCCTTTTTGGCAATGGCGATCGAACGCGCGGTGGCCGTGCCCCCTCCGCCCAGTTCGGTTGACACAAACACTTTGCCCATATCTTCGACGGCGGTGTCGAACATCCCAACATTGTCTATTTCCAACAGCATCATTGAATAGGGCGCGTTAAAGGCCTGCATTGCCGCCACGCAAGCGGCCTGTTGATTTTTATCCCCCAACACATGTGCGGCGGCAAAGGGCAAAAAATCTAGTGTCTTGCCGCCTGAATGGAAATCCAGCACCACATCGGCCATCGGCAACAGCACACGTTGCACATAATCTGCAATTTTCTGGGTGACCGTGCCATCGGGCGCGCCGGGAAAGCTGCGGTTCATGTTGCCACGATCAATAGGTGAGGTGCGCGTGCCGGCCTGAAAGGCAGGATAATTCAGCGCAGGCACAATAATCACGCACCCCTGCATCTGCTGTGGGTTCAGATTTTGGGCCAGATTCATCAGCGCCACTGGGCCCTCATATTCATCGCCATGGTTGGCTCCGGTCAAAAGCGCGGTCGGGCCGTCGCCGTTTCGGATCACGCTGATTGGGATCATCACAGACCCCCATGCGCTGTCGTCGCGACTGTAGGGCATGCACAATACACCATGCTGGACACCATTGCGGTTAAAATCCACCGTGGCAGAAATTGGGTTTGGTGTCATGGTTTCAGTCCTTTACCAACATCTGCCGTGGTACATTGGCCAGACATTCCGGCGCACCAGATCCAATCACGATGCTTTCGGTGATTTCAAAACCCCAATTTTCCATCCAGAGACCGGTCATGAAATGAAAGGTCATGTTTTCTTGCAAAATGGTCTTATCGCCGGGGCGCAGGCTCATGGTGCGCTCGCCCCAATCTGGCGGATAAGACAGACCGATGGGATAGCCGGTGCGGTTATCTTTGATGATGCCATATTTTTGCAAAACATTGAAAAATGCAAAAGCGATATCTTCGCACAGGTTCCCCGCCCGCGCGGCCTCTAGCCCGGCCTCCATCCCTTCCAGCACTGCTTTTTCGGCATCAAGAAAAGTCTGTGTGGGCTTTCCTAAAAAAACCGTGCGTGACAGTGGGCAGTGATAGCGGTGATAGGCGCCAGCAATTTCAAAAAATGTGCCCTCGCCGGATTTCATCGGCTGGTCATCCCATGTCAGGTGCGGCGCGGCGGCATCTGGTCCTGATGGCAGCAGGGGTACAATGGCTGGATAATCGCCGCCCGCTCCGATCATCGGATCATAACGCAGCCCAGCGTCATAGATGTCGGCGACCAGATCACATTTCCGCAAGCCAGGTGTCACGCGGTCAAAAATACGGTTGTGCATCTTGGTCACAATCTGGCCCGCGGTGCGCATATAGGCCAATTCCTGATCTGACTTGACCGCGCGCTGCCAGTTGACAAGCGCGGTGGCATCATGAAAGCGCGCGTTGGGCAAATGCCGGGTGAGGCTGGCAAAGGCTGCCGCAGAAAACCAGTAATTGTCCATTTCTACGCCAATTTGGGCACGGCCCCACCCCCGGTCGATGATTTGCGCCGACAGGTAATCCATGGGGTGGCGTTCTGTTGATTGCACATAATGATCGGGGTAGCCGATGATGTCGCTGTGCTTCATGAACACGGTGCGCTTGGCGCCATTGGCATCTTGACCACGGCCAAACCAAACCGGGTCACCATCTAACCCCAGCAAAACCGCCTGATGAACATAAAATGACCACCCATCATAGCCGGTCAGCCATGCCATGTTGGATGGGTCTGACACAATCAGCAGCTCCAGCCCGGCCGCCTGCATGGCGGTGCGGGTTTTTTCAATGCGGGCGGCGAATTCTTGGGGTGTGAAATAAAGGGTGGGTTGGGTCATGCTGGGGCCTTTGGGCTGTGCGGTGAAACGCAGATTATGAAGTGAAAATTGTGCCGATACCGGCCGTTTGGGCGCGCTGGTGGGCCAGTGTGGCTATGGCCGTATCTTGCACACCGGTTCCCGTCAGATCTGCCACGGTGATCTCATCGCAATCAGCGCGGCCGGGGGCTGTTTGGGCGACAATATCCCCCAATTCGGCAAAAACATGGTCTGATGCAATCAGCCCTGCGGCAATGGCTGCGCGTAATTCGCCCATACGGGCGGTTTGTGATTGGCGGTCGGGCACATAACGATTGGCGCGGGCCAGACACGCCGGTGCCAGTTCGCTTTTGTGGGGCTGGTCTGATCCCATCGCGGTGATGTGCTGGCCCGGTTGAAGCCAGTCTGCTTGCACAAGTGGTTGCGTTGCGGGTGTTGTGGTGACGATGATATCGGCGGCTGACACGGCGTGGGCCAAATCAGGCGTGGCGATCACAGAGATGCCAAGCGCATTTTGCATGCGCCGCGCCAATACCTGCGCTTGGGTCAGATCGCGCGCCCAAAGTGTGGCTTGGGTGATTGGGCGCACCAAACACACCGCGCGCAATTGCAATTCGGCCTGCATGCCCGCCCCTATGATGCAGACATGGCTGGCCTCAGGGCGGGCCAAATACTGGGCCGCAACTGCGCCTGCGGCTGCGGTGCGCATATCTGTCAGATAGCCATTATCCAACAACAGTGCCTTCAACTGGCCCGTTTGGGCGCAAAATAGCGTCATCAATCCTGCGGTTGCTGGCAGGCCAATCTTGGGGTTGTTGAAGAAGCCTGGCGATATTTTGATCGCAAAACTGTCCCATCCGGGAACATAGGCGGTTTTTACATCCACCTCGCCATGATGTGCGGCGATTTCCATCGACAAGACGGGCGGCATGACAACCTTGCCACTGGCCAGCGTCGCAAAGGCCGCCGCCACGCGCTCAATCAACGCGTGATCCAGCGTGACCAGTTGTTGCAGATCGCGTTGCGACAGCAGCAAAATATCTGGCATGGGGGGCCTTTCGTCGTATGGATCACATCGGATGCGGGGTGGAAATCAAACGGTGGTGCAGTGCCATGTCAATGTTGCCGCCGCTCAGCAAAACCAGCGTAGGCCCGCTGGGCTGCAGCTTGCCGCTTTGCAACGCGGCAATGCCAACAGCGCCCGCACCTTCGATGATTTGTTTTTCCTGCCAATAGGCATGATGAACTGCGCGGGCAATTTCGTCTTCGGATACCAAAATCAAATCGTCGATCAAATCGCGGACCATGGCAAAGGTGTGGCGGTTGTCCTGCCCGATCCCGCCCCCAAGCGAATCGGCCAGTGTTGGCAATTCTTTCACAGGCACGGGCCGTCCCGCCCGCAACGCCGCGTGCATGGCGGCGCCACGTTCCATCGATACACCCACAATCCGCAAACCCGATGGCCTTGTGGCGCGCAAAGCCGCCGCCACCCCCGACATCAGCCCCCCGCCTGACACTTGCACCAAAACAGTCTGCACATCGGGCAGCTGTTCCAGCATTTCCAACCCGATCGTGCCCTGACCGGTGATGACGTCTGCGTGGTCAAAGGGTGGCACCATGCTAAGGCCTGCATTGCGCACCAGCATTTCAACCTCAGCCTGTGCCTCATCTTGTGACCGACCAGTGATGCGCACCTCGGCGCCCAAGGCACGAATGGCAGCCACCTTGTTTTCAGGCACAAGTGCCGACATGCAGATGACGCATCGCACCCCGGCTGTTTTGGCGGCATAGGCCAGACCTCGGCCATGATTGCCGGTTGATGCCCCCACCACCCCGCGTGCGCGCTGATCGTCTGACAGCCGTGACATGGCATGGGCCGCGCCGCGCAGCTTGAAACTGCCGGTGATTTGATGGTGTTCAAGTTTAAGATAAACGGGAACACCGCATTGCGTGCTTAGAGTGTCAGACCGCACCACTGGTGTCGGCCGGATCACCACGCCAATCGCGCGCTGTGCTGCCCGAATGGCGTCGACGCCGGGATGCGCGATTGGCTGTTGTGCGGTTTTTGTTTGTGTGGGCATGCTCGGGGATCCTGCGGGACTGGGCATGGTGCCAATCTGCACCGATGCTGGGCGTGTGCAACCCAAACCATCATATCAGACCTGTCAGGGTGCTGTGGGGGGGGGGGCACATTTTTCATGGCAATTGGTTGTTGAACGGGCGTAAACGTAAATTTGAAACGGAAAAAGGAACAAAAGATGCTGACCAATGATCAACTCGGCCAATGGGATCGTGAGAATTTCTTTCACCCCTCAACCCATCTGGCGCAATTTGCACGGGGTGAAATTGGCAGCCGGATTATCAGCGGTGGCGAAGGTGTCTATATTCGTGACCGCGACGGGTCGCAGTTTTTGGATGCATTTGCAGGGCTTTATTGCGTCAATGTCGGCTATGGCCGCCAAAAAATTGCTGACGCTATCGCTGATCAAGCGCGTGAACTGGCATATTATCACGCATATGTTGGCCATGGCACCGAAGCCTCTGTGACGCTGGCCAAAATGGTAATGGATCGCGCGCCAGCCCATATGTCCAAGGTCTATTTTGGTTTGTCGGGTTCGGATGCCAATGAAACCAACATCAAACTGGTCTGGTATTACAACAACATTCTTGGCCGGCCTGAAAAGAAAAAGATCATCTCGCGTTGGAGAGGGTATCATGGCTCGGGGCTGATGACGGGCAGCTTGACGGGGTTGGAGCTGTTTCACAAAAAATTTGACCTGCCACTGGCTCAAGTACTGCATACCGAAGCGCCCTATTACTTGCGCCGCACGGATGCCGCCATGTCTCCTGAAGAATTCACCGCCGATTGTGCAGCCAAGCTAGAGGCGCTGATTTTGGCTGAGGGTCCCGGCACAATTGCTGCCTTTATTGGTGAACCGGTGTTGGGGACGGGTGGCATTGTGCCACCGCCGCCGGGCTATTGGGCCGCTATTCAGGCGGTATTGCAAAAATATGATATCTTATTGATCGCGGATGAGGTCGTGACCGGCTTTGGTCGCTTGGGCACTATGTTTGGCTCAGACCATTACGGGATGACGCCCGACATCATCACGATCGCCAAGGGTTTGACATCAGCCTATGCACCGTTGTCTGGGTCGATCATAGGCGATAAAGTCTGGCGCGTTCTAGCACAGGGCACTGATGAATTTGGCGCAATCGGCCATGGCTGGACCTATTCTGCCCACCCAATTGGGGCTGCGGCTGGTGTCGCCAATCTGGCGCTGATTGATGAAATGGGGCTGGTTGAAAATGCAGGCAAAGTTGGCGCGTATTTGAACCAAAAGATGTCTGCCGCACTGACGGGCCACCGCCATGTGGCCGAAGTGCGCGGTGTGGGTATGCTTTGCGCGGTGGAACTGGCCGAAGATGTCGCTGCGCGGCAATTCTTTGATGCCGGGCGCAAAGCGGGGCCTAGCGTGGTTGCTGCCATGCACAAACGCGGCGTTATCGCGCGTGCCATGCCACAGGGCGATATCTTGGGCTTTGCCCCGCCCCTTTGTTTGACCAACGCCGAGGCTGACGTGATTGTCGCGGCCACGGTTGAGGCTGTGCACGAGGTTTTGGGCAGATCTTAAGCGCCAGACCGCAGGAAATCTGGCCTAAGTTTGGGGGGGGCGGCGGCGTCCGGCCTCCCACATCCACGCAGAAATGGCACAGGTTGCGGCGATCAGCAGCCACAACCATCCCGGCAACAGGGCGCGCAGCACCGTATCGCGGCTTTCAAACGCGTTGCGTGGGGTGATGCCCAGCCAGCCACGCCCCTCGGCTACGCGTCCGGGGCGGAGGGTGCGGATATCGGGCAGGCCGTCAGCAATTGCGCGAATGCCACCACCGGTGCTGGTAATCAGATCAGCCAGTGGGGTGGCGCTTGCCATTGGGGTTTCAAATTCTTTGGGCGCTGCCGGGCCAATCACGACCACCGCCTGCAATTCCGCCCCCCCGGGTTGATCAGACCTCAGGGTATATAGCCCCTCGGCCAAGCCGGTCAGATCGCGGGCGTAAAGGCCCGGGCTGATTTCGGGCAAATCTATTTGGCGCTCTGGTTCTGCCAAATCGCGCCCGTCGGTTTGCACGTTTTGCGCGGTTGCATCGGGTTGGGGGCCGGTCAGGGTGATCTGTTGTGCGCCCGGGCTGAGAGCGCGGCGGGTGATGCGAAGGCTGCCACCCGCGTCTGGTCGCACTTCGGCGCTCAGCGCGTTTTCTTCCAACTGCGGTTCGCCCATCAGCCAATGTGCCAAACGGCGCAGCAATTCTTGTTGCGGTCCCCCGCCCTCAAACCCGCGCCCCCATAACCAAGATTGGTCTGACGCCAGCAGCGCAATTCTTCCTTTTTGGGCGCGTTCCAGCATTAAAAGGGGGCGCCCATCTTCAGATTCCATCACCACATCAGCGCTTCCGGCGGTCATTTCAACCAGGCGAAACCAGCGCCCCCAGCGGGGCGCATCTTCACCAATATTGGCCCCCGCAAGCCCTTGGGTTACCGGATGGCGTTGGCCAAGGGGGCTGAGATGTGGGGTGAAGCCTTGCTGCAGCACGCGTGCGGTCGGCGCGCCGGGTAAAATTTCTCCTAGCGGCGAACGAAACACGCTGTCAACACTGGCATATTCGGGGCCAGCGGCCACCAGAACGGCGCCGCCGTTTTGGACATAGTCGCGAATATTTTCCAAATAGAGCGTCTGTAAAATACCGCGCATCCGATAGCGGTCAAAGATGATCAAATCGAAACTGTCCAACTTTTCTACGAACAGCTCATGGGTTGGAAATGGGATCAGCGACAGCTCAGTTACGGGCACGTTGTCTTGTTTTTCAGGAGGGCGCAGAATGGTGAAATGCACCAGATCAACGGCGCTGTCTGCCTTAAGCAGGTTGCGCCATGTGCGCTCACCCGCATGCGGTTCGCCCGATACCAACAGAACGCGCAGCCGGTCGCGCACGCCGTTAATCTGCACCACAGTTTGATTGTTTCGGGGGCTTAGCTCGCCCGGGGCAGGTGCGGTGCGCAGTTGCAGCACATTTGCCCCTGCATGTGGCAGGCGGATGGGCAGATCAAGATCCTGCCCGGTTGGCACCCGAAAGCTTTGCGCTGGGCCCCCGTTCACAGCAATCGAAAGATCGGCCATGCCCGCTTGGCCGGGTGGCACGGCACCACTGTCGGTGATCTGCAATCTCAGCCGTGTCTCTTCGCCAACAATGGCAAAGGCTGGGGCATTTTGCAAAACCAACCGCCGATCCCAATCGGTGGGCGTGCCGGTCAGTAACAGATGCAGCGGTGCGGGCAGGGCGGGGGCCAATGCGGCATCATGGATTTGCCCATCAGTGATCAAAAAAGCCCCAGCGATGCGGCCCGCGGGTTCCAAAGCCAATGCGTGACTCAAGGCCGCCATCATCTGTGTGCCGCTGTTATCAGTGCTGTCGCCCACATGGTGGATACGCAGGTCGACCCCTGGCATTCTGCCCAATTCAGCCCGTAAATGTTCCAGTGCTTGTGCGCTTTGTGCAGGCCGCCCCGGCAGGGTTTGGCTGGCGCTGTCATCAACCACAATCACCACAATATCGCGCAGGGGGCTGCGGTTTTCGTGGCGCAGGCCCGGGTTTGTCAACGCGGCAATCAGCGTAACCATGGCCACCCCGCGCAGCGCCCAGCCCAACAGCCCGGCCCAAACTGCAGCGCCAACAAGCACCGCAGTCAGCGCAAGTGCCGCCCAAATGGCTGCCCATGGCACCAACGGGTCAAAATAAACCGTGTCAAAGCCCGCCATCATTGGCCCAACCTTTCGATCAAGGCGGGCAGATGCACCTGATCGGCTTTGTAATTGCCGGTCAGCACATACATGATCAAGTTAACACCAAAGCGCAGCGCCATTTCGCGTTGTCGCGCGCCACCCGTGCCTATCCCTTGGTCTAAGGGAAAAAGTGGCTGCCCCAGTGCATCAGTGGCCCAAGCGGCAGCCCAATCCCCGCCCCCTATCAAAATCGGGCTGACCCCATCGTTGGTCGCTGACATCAGTGTGCGGTCTGAGCCCTGCGGTTGTGTGGCCTGCACCTCGGCCCACAAAAGCCCATTGGCAAAGCGGCCGGGGAAGCTTTGCAACAGATAAAAACTGCGCGTCAGCACATGGCCTTCAGTCACGGGCGCCAGTGGTGGCACATCAAGACCTTGCGCAAGGCTTTGCAGTTGGGCGGCGGTGGGCGTTGTTGCATTCAGCCCGTCGAACCCGGCCAAATCATCATCGCGTGTGTCAAACAAGATCATCCCGCCACCGCGCAAATAGCTGTTTAGCCGTTGATAGGCCTGTGCTGATGGCAACGGTTGGGCTGCGCTGATGGGCCAGTAAAGAAATGGATAAAATGCCAGCTCATCGCGTTCGATATCAACGCCAATTGGGGCACCCGGTTCAATCGCGGTGCGCCGCGCCAGCGTGTAAGACAAGCCCTGCAGCCCAACCTGCGCCTGTTGGTCAAGTCGGGGGTCGCCTGTCAGAACATGGGCCAGCACGGTTTGCGACAAGGCACGCAACGCGCGGGCCTCTTGGGGCGGCAGGGGTTGGGCGTGGGCCAGATTGGGCCCGGGGATCAGCGCAAAAAATCCCAGTATCCCCACAAGCCCTGCCATCATCCGCCGCTTACGCGCGGTCAACAGGGCAACCGAGGCCAGAATATCGGCCATGAATGCCGCTAAGGCTATGCCCAGCAGCGCGGGCTGAAGTGGCCATTCAGGCCCGGATGTGGCGCTGATGGGCCCAATCTGCAGCTCCGAGGCCCAAACGGCTGGGCGCAGCGCGGTGTGCCCCGCATGGCCAAGGTTCAGTGCCAATTGTGCTGCGCCTTGGGCATAAATCCCCGGTGGCAGATCTGGGCCCGGCTCACCCGCTGCCAAAGCACCCCCTGGCACGCTTGGTTGGGTGCTGGCATCGGTCAGCACGCCAAAGCCATCAAGGCTGCTCTGGGGTTGCCAGAGCGCGGTGGGCGTGATGTCGATTTGGGTGGGTTGTCCATTTGCTTGACGCAACAGCCGCTCTAACATCTGTTCAAACAGGCCCGAAAGTGGAAGCGTGCTCCAGCTTGGGTCGGCGGTGACGTGAAACAGCACAATTTGGCCTGCGCCGCTGTCGCGGGCGGTGACGAGTGGCGTGCCATCTGCCAGCAGTGCCAAGCTGCGTCCTGTGTCTGTTTTGATGTCTGAGCTTGGGTCGGTCGTATTGGGTGTGTTGCGCGGTAGTGCTGCGGGTTGCGCCATCACCTGCCGCAAGATGCGCACCTCATCTGGGGCGCTAAGCCCGGCAAAGGGCGATTCATCGGGAAAGGGGCGCAAGCCCTGCGGCGTTTCCCAGCTTAACGCGCCACCAATTGACCGCCCGCCTGGGCGCAGCGGGACGGGCAACAGGTCTGCATTTTGGTCACTGCGCCCGTCCTGGCCCATCGCCAATCGCGGCCCGGCAAAGCGGACCAACAGCCCCCCCGCTTTGACCCAACGCTCAAGTGCGTTCGTCTCCGCCAGTGTGGGGCGGGTGTCATCTGTTAAAAAAATCACATCGGGCACTGTGGGCAACAGATCAGCCAAATTGCCCGTCATCACCGTGCCAAGCGGGGCCAGTGCTTTTCGCAAATAATAATCTGGTGACAGCAGATCCAAGCCTTCGCCCGCGCCCCGGCCGATGATCAGCGCAATTTTGGGCGATTTCAGTGCACCATCGGTCAGGTAAACTGCACCTGCCGACCGCAGGCCTTCAATTTGGAACCGGGTGATGCGGTTGCGCAATTCGCTGGGAAGCGACAGCTGTGTGCTGACTTTGGTTGCACTGGGGCCAAAGCGCAGATCGGTTGTGGCCAACGCACGTGGGGCGCCGCTGGGGTCAGGGCCAAAGCCTGTGATGCGCAGGGTTTGTGTGGGGCCTGTGCGGCTGCGCGTCGCGTTTATAGCCAATGTGCCGTCTTGCAGATCAACCGGTCCCAGCAGCGTCACCGCCAATGGGTTTTCCACAATGCGCAGACGACCCTGCGCAGCCAAGGCCTGGGCCAAGGCATCACGCCCGGCATGATCAAGCCCATCGGAAAACCAAACCGTGTCAACCGGCGCCCGAACAGCCCCAGCCCAGCTTTTATAAAGATCTGCCGTTGGGGCCCAGGGTGCTGGGCGCAGCCCGGCCAAACGGCCCGTCCAGCCCGCTGCGGGGCCAAATTCTGCCCCACCCGCCAGAGGTGGGCGTGTCAGGGTTGCAATACTGACCGCGCGGTCCGCCCGCCCAGCCTCGGCTCGCAATGCCTCGGCCCGGGCAAGTCGCGCGGGCCAATCTGCCGCATCGGCCCAACTGCCATCGAACAAAATCAACAAAGGTGCAGTGTTTTGGGGGCTGGGTTGGGGGTTTAGGACCGGTTGGGCAAAGCCCAAGATTGCCGCCATCAACGCCAACAGCCGCAGCGCACGCAGCCACCATGGCATCCGTTGGCTTTCAGACCGGCGGCTGTCCAAGCCTAACAGCAGCCCTACTGCGGGAAATCTTTGCCGGGTTGGCATTGGTGGCAGTGCGCGCAGCATCAGCCACACCAACGGCAGCCCCAGCAGCGCCAAAAGCACCCAAGGTGCGCCAAACCCAAGCATGCCCAGTTGCCACATCACCGCCCCACACTCATGGCACCATAGGCCCACAGCAGCGCCGAAAGTGCGGATGCGCCAGTACTGTGAGCGCTGAACTGCCAGCCCAACCGTCGCGCCAAATCTGTCAGCGCGTCTTTGCGCGCGGCCAAGCGCTGTTTGTAGCGGATCTGCAGATCCGCAGCCTCGGGTGTGTCAAAGGCAGTTATGCCATCCATGCTTTCAAATAAAACATGACCATCAAAGGGAAAGCTTTCCTCAATTGGGTCTAAAACTTGGATAATCACACCCTGAACACCCCGCGCGGCGGCTGCGCTGGTGGCGCGTTCAAAGGGTGCCAGATCGTCCAGAAAATCAGACAAAAGAACAACCCAACCCCGGTTTGACACAGCGGAAAGCTGGGGCAGGGGTGCGGTGTGCGCTGGATCTGTGGTGGCCGCGAGTAAGCCGTGGCCCAGTGCCTCGGCCTGGCCACGCCCGCAGCTGGCCGCCAAAGGGGTTGGCCCGTTGCAAAGCCCCACCCTTTCCCCGCCCCGCAACAAAACAAGTGCCAGGGCTAACGCCAAAGTCTGTGCCCGATGCGCTTTTTCGGGCCGGTTTGGGGCGCCAGAAAATTGCATGGATGCGCGGGGGTCAGCCCATAAAAACACGCTTTGCGCCGCCTGCCATTCGCGTTGGGCGACAAATTGGTTGTCTGACCGCGCTGATCTGCGCCAATCAATCTGGCGCAGCGGATCGCCGGGCAAGGCAGGGCGATATTGCCAAAACTCATCACCCCGCCCCACCCGTCTGCGGCCATGTGCGCCTGCGGCCACCCCCTGTGCCAAGCGATGCGCTGCGGCCAAAAGTGAGGGCAGTGGGTCTGCCAAAGCATGGGCGCTTTGGCGCAGGGCGACGGGATGTGTGGGGATACGGCCGTTGGTTATCATGCCGGTCGGGCTGCTGTGGTGGCTTGGGCCATGCGGGCGGTTTCATCAATCAAACTGCCCAAATCTGCGTTTTGTGCGCGGGCCGCAAAGTTCAGCGCCATGCGGTGGGCCAAAGCGGGGCGGGCGAGTGCGCAAACGTCGTTTGTATCTGGCACCAACCGCCCCTGCATCAGGGCCCGTGCGCGCACAGCAAGCATCAATGCCTGCGCGGCGCGCGGCCCTGGGCCCCACGCCAACAGACCTGCCAGATGAGGGGCGGTTTCTGGGCTGTCGGGCCGGCAGGCGCGAACAAGGGTTAAAATCATCTCAATGACGCCATCGCCTACTGGCATCTGCCGCAGCAGCTTTTGGGCTGCGCGCAAATCGGTGGCGTTGAAAACGGGCGCGGCTGGGGCATCTTGTGTGCCGGTTGTTGCAATCAAAATGGCGCGCTCGGCGGTGCGGGTTGGATAGGGAACATCGATTTGCAGCAAAAACCGATCTAACTGCGCTTCGGGCAGGGGGTATGTGCCCTCTTGTTCCAGGGGGTTTTGGGTGGCCAGAACGTGAAAGGGGGCACCTAGTGGCCGGGCCGACCCGGCCACACTGACCTGATGTTCCTGCATTGCTTGTAACAGTGCGGACTGCGTACGGGGGCTGGCGCGATTGATTTCATCAGCCATCAACAGCTGGCAAAAAACGGGCCCCTCAATAAAGCGAAAGGCCCGACTGCCATCGCTGCTGGTTTCCAGCACCTCAGACCCCAGAATATCGGCGGGCATCAGATCGGGCGTGAATTGCACGCGGTTTGCATCAAGCCCCATCACGGTGGCCAGCGTTTCAACCAACCGGGTTTTGCCCAAGCCCGGCAGGCCCACCAAAAGCGCATGCCCGCCACACAGCAGTGTGGCCAGCGTCAGGTCCACCACGTCTTCTTGCCCCAAAAAGCGGTTGCGGATGCTGGCGCGGGCGGTTTCCAGTCGATTGCCCAAAATCTCGATCTCGGCCAAAAGCTCTGCCCCTTCGGTCATGATAATTCCCTTTCGTCCGAAACCTGCACCTATTAGACCGAACTATCGCATTCGGCACAAATGGCAAAAGAGATGGTTGGAAAAAAGATTGTGAACACCACCGCCGATAGTATTGCGGCAAGCGCAGCTGCGGTTAGTACGGGGCGGGGCTTGCCGCCGGTAGAGCAGTGGACCCCCCCGTTTTGTGGCGATATTGACATGCGGATCGCGCGGGATGGCACATGGTTTTACATGGGCACGCCCATTGGCCGACCCGCGTTGGTTAAGTTGTTTTCGGGCATTTTAAAGCGCGAGGGTGATGCCTATTTTTTGGTGACCCCAGTCGAAAAGGTTGGGATCATCGTTGATGACGCACCATTTGTTGCGGTAGACTTTGATGTCTCAGGCACAGATGCCACGCAAGAAATATGCTTTGTGACCCAAGTGGGGGATCGTGCGATCGCAGGGCCTGAGCACCCGATTCGTGTTGAGCGTTGCGCCCAAACCGGCGCGCCTGCGCCCTATGTGCTGATCCGCCGTAATCTTGAGGCGCTGATTGACCGCAAAAGCTTTTATCGTCTGGTCGAGCAGGGAACCCACAGTTTGGTTGAGGGAAAGAGCTGGTTTGGTGTTTGGTCGGGTGGTGCGTTTTTTCCGTTCATTCGCTCGGAAGAGTTAGCCTAGGCGGTTGGGCATGCGATGCCACAGCCTGAAACCTTAGCGTTGCAAAATCATCCGGTCGCCCATCAGTTCAATTTTTGAAAACCGTTCTAAAAACCGCATCCCGAGCAGGCTATGGGGCATCGCCCCGTCATTAACCCACGCGGTCAGAGGCTGTTCTGGGGCGCCCTCTAAGGTGACAGTGGCCAGATCAACCCGGGCTGTGCTCACACGGCCATTGGCGGTGGCGGCGCTGCCGTAATAGGCCAGTGCGTCTGGATCCAACCCGATCCGGCGCGCATCTTTGCGGCTGAGCACCACATCGCTGGCGCCGGTGTCGATCATAAATGTGACGGGCGTGTCGTTTAGCCCTAACGTCAAATAAAAATGTCCATCACGTTGCCGGGGCAGGGTAATCATGCTGTTTTGAATCAAAACCGCTTGCTGTGGCCGGGTCAGCCGTATGTCAGACCACAGCCCATAGGCCAGCGCGACACCCACAAAAATCAGCCCCCAAGTGGCCGCCCATTGCGCCATTCGACCCAAAGCTCGGCGTTGGCTGATCAAAAGTGATGCACCAATCGCGGCGGCCAGTGCCATCAGCCCCACAGCGCGTGCAATATCCTCTGGCTGCATCGGTCACCCCTTTGCACCCATAAATGGGGAGCCTTGCGGGTGCTGTCCAGAGCTGCGCGCGCATTTGGCGATTAGTGGGCTGCCTGTTCCAGCTTTTCCTGAGCATTCAGCCACAGCGCCTCGGCCCGGTCCAGCGCGCCCATTACTTCGGCATATTTCTTTTGCCAGGTTTCCGCCTGGCTGCCCATGCCCGGTTCATAAAGCGCGGGATCGGCCAGTTTTTTGGCCAGTTTGTCGCGCATCTCGTTCAGCTTTTCCAACCGTTCTTCGCATTTGCGAACCTCGGTGCGCAGATTGGCGATATCTTCGCGGCTGGCCGTGCGTTTGGGTTTTTCGGGTTTTGATTTTTCTTTTGGTTTTTCATCGCCCTGCAGCAGCATGGCGCGATAGGCCTCAAGATCATCTTCATAGGGGGCCACGCGGCCATCTTTGACCAGCCAGAGCCGATCGGCCACCAAACTAAGCAGGTGCATGTCATGGCTGACCAGAATCACTGCGCCTGAATAATCTGTCAGCGCGTTCACAAGGGCTTCGCGCGATTCGATATCAAGGTGGTTGGTTGGTTCGTCCAAAATCAGCAGATGGGGTGCATCAAGCGTGGCCAACAATAATGACAATCGCGCCTTTTGCCCGCCCGACAGCCGCGCAACGGCTGTATCTGCCTGATCCGCGCCCAAACCAAAACCCGCCAATCGCGCACGCAGCTTTGGCTGACCCTCGCCGGGGCGTTGGCGCATGACATGCTGCAACGGCGTTTCATCAATATGCAGCTCATCAACCTGATGCTGGGCAAAATAGCCAATCCGTAGCTTTGATGAGCGTACCAGTGTGCCGTGCATCGGTGCCAGCTTACCAGCCAGCAGCTTGGACAGGGTAGATTTCCCCTCACCATTCCGGCCCAGCAGCGCAATTCGATCATCTTGATCAATGCGCAGGTTGAGATGTTTCAAAATGGCAGGCCCGCCATAGCCCACAGCGGCTTCTTCCAGATTGATGATGGGTGGCGACAGCTCTTCGGGTTCAGGAAAGGTGAACACCTGCGCGCGCGCCTCTTCGGGGGGCGTGATTGGTGTCATTTTTTCCAGCATTTTCACACGGCTTTGCGCCTGTTTGGCTTTGCTGGCCTTGGCCTTAAACCGGTCAACAAAGGCCTGCAGATGGGCGCGGCGCGCGTCTTGTTTGCGTGATTCTGATACGGCCAGCGCGCGTTGTTCGGCCCGTTGCCGCGCGAATTGGTCATAGGGGCCTTGATAAAACGTCAGCTTGCGCCCCTCGAGGTGCAAGATAGCGCCAACAGCCCGGTTCAGCAGGCCACGATCATGGCTGATGATCATGACTGTGTGGGGGTATTTTTTCAAATATTCCTCAAGCCACAGCGCACCCTCCAAATCTAGATAGTTGGTCGGTTCATCCAGCAGCAGCAAATCTGGTTGGGCAAACAACACCCCCGCAAGCGCCACACGCATCCGCCAACCGCCCGAAAAATCAGAACATGGTCTGCGCTGTGCCTCGGCGTCAAAGCCCAAGCCTTTGAGAATCGCACTGGCGCGGCCTTCAGCTGACCAAGCATCGATATCCGACAGCCGTGTTTGAATTTCGGCAATCCGCCCGGGATCGGTTGCGCGGTCAGCCTCGGCCATCAATGCGGCGCGTTCGGTATCGGCCTCCAAGACGGTATCGAGCAACGATGTGTCAGAGGATGGTACCTCTTGTGCGACGCCACCGATCCGTGCGCGCGATGGCAGGCTGATCTCGCCGCCCTCCAGCGCCAACTCGCCCCGGATCAGGCGAAAGAGCGTGGTTTTGCCCGTGCCATTGCGCCCGACAAGCCCGACTTTGTGCCCTGTTGGAATGTTGGCCGATGCCCCTTCCAACAGGGGGCGGCCTTCGACGGAATAGGAAATGTTTGAAATGCTTAACATGGCTTGCGCCTTAGCAGAGCCAATGCGGGCTGGAAAGGGCGCAGCTTGAAAACGCCCTGCTTTCTCCTTAGATGCGGGCACAACAAGGAGTGGCACATTGGTAAGACAGGCAGCTTTGCAAAATCTGGTGATATCATGGGCTAAAAAGGCCCCGCGATATATCTGGGGGGGGGCTCTGTGTGGTGTGTTGGCTGGGCCGGCGGTTGCTGGGCCGCTGGGCAATGCGTGCCTGCGCTCTGACATAGCCGGGGTGACCACAACACTTTGTTTGTGCATTGATGACGTCGCAGAAAAGACACTGGATCGTCGCGATCAGCGCCGGGCGGCACGGTTTTTTGCAGACCCTGATACTGCGCATGACGTGCGCCAATCAGACAACGATTCTGACGCAGCATTTTGGCAGCGTTACGCCGCCTTTAGCAAAGCCGCGGCCGATTCGTGCAAAAAGGGTTGATCCGCGCATCAGCCCTATTTGGCAGTGTTCCAAACAGGTCCGAAGCGAATACCAACCTTAAAATGCAAAAAGCCCCGCCAAAGGACAGGGCTTTTTAGAAGGTTTGCGTCAGCCTTCGTTTCAGGCTTGGGCAGGTGCCGCATCAGCCGTCTGTGCTTTGGCAATATCTTTTTTGATTTTCAGCGCCTTGGCTGAAAGTTCAACATCTTTGGCTTTTGCCAAAAACGCATCCAGCCCACCGCGGTGATCGACCGTGCGCAGGGCATGGGCCGAAATGCGCAACTTGTAGCTTGCGCCCAGCGTGTCCGACATCAGCGTGACGTCATTCAGGTTCGGCAGGAACCGACGTCTGCTTTTATTGTTGGCGTGGCTGACGTTATTACCCGACATCGGGGATTTTCCACTCAATTCGCAGACACGCGACATGTCAGTTACCTCGTCTTGTGTGCTGGGCCACCCGACCCGGCAAAAGAAAAAGGCGCGCCTTAGGCTGCGCCCGGAAATTCGTTCGCGGTGGATAGCCAATCTGGCAGGGCGCGTCAAGCGCATTTGCCGGGATCTTTGTATCATCTGTTGTGGCGCAGTTTTGCGCTGTGGCCAAGGACTGATGTGCCTATGGCAAAAGCTTTTGTAAAACCTGTCGTGCGGCTTGGTGGGCCGATAGCCGTCCGGCGGTGATCTCTTGGCCCATTGTTTCCATCAGATTACGGGCGGCAGGCGTTTTCAGGCAGGCCAACAGGCCCTGCCGCACCTCTTCTTGAAACCAGAAGCGGGTTTGTTCGCCGCGATGGCGGGCGAAATGGCCCTGTTCCCTGCGCCACTCCCACAGCGTTTGCATTTCGGCCCACGCCTCGGACAGGCCTGATCCTTCGGTGGCCGAGACCAACAGGGCTTTGGGAAACCCTTCGGGGTCTTGGGGGCGGCGGCGCAACAGATGCAGCGCGCCTGTGTAATCAGCACAGGTGCGCATCGCGGCTGGGCGCAGTGCGCCATCGGCTTTGTTGACCAAGATGATGTCGGCCATTTCCATGATGCCGCGTTTGACGCCCTGTAATTCGTCGCCCCCCGCCGGGGCCAGCAATAAAATAAACAGGTCAGACAGCTGTGCCACCAGTGTTTCCGACTGCCCCACCCCAACAGTTTCGATCAAGACTGCATCGAACCCTGCCGCTTCGCACAACATCACCGCCTCGCGCGTGCGCTTGGCCACGCCGCCCAATTCGGTTTGGCTGGGCGAGGGGCGGATAAAGGCGTTGGGCGCGCGGCTCAGCAGTTCCATGCGTGTCTTGTCGCCTAAGATAGATCCGCCCGACCGCGCCGAGCTGGGATCGACCGCCAGCACCGCGACCCGTTTGCCTTGTGCAATCAGCATCAGGCCAAAGGCCTCAATAAACGTTGATTTTCCAACACCGGGGGTGCCCGATAATCCAATTCGTAGTGCCTGCCGGCCGCTTTTCCCCAAAAGCGATAGCAAATCGGTGGCCTTTTGCTGATGATCAGGGCGGCTGCTTTCCACCAAGGTAATCGCGCGGGCCAAGGCGCGGCGGTCGCCGGCTAACAGGGCAGGGGCAAGAATGGTGGGGTCAAGGCGATCTTGGGGCACGGTATCGGCGTCTCTTGTCTGGTGGTGGTGTTGCAAGATGGTTGCAACTCGTGACCATAGGGCGGTTTTCTGTCTGCTGAAAAGTGCCTATCTGACAGTTGGGGCAATGGCCCAAGCAAAGGGGGCACGATGAGGCAGGCGATTCGAGGGGCTTTGTGGGCTGTGATGGTGGTTGGCATCGTTATGGCGTCCCCCATCAGCGTTCGGGCAGCCGACAGCACCGAGGCCAACACCCGAACGGCGCGTTTTGATTTTTCGCTGCGGGGGTTTCGTGCCGGGATTTTGACATTTTCAGGCGAGGTGCAAGCCGGACGTTATCATGTGACTGGCGAGTTGCGCAGCAGTGGCATCGTGCGGCTGGTGCGCAACGTCAGCTATCGTGCTGAAAGCCACGGCATTGTTGCCTCAGGCCGCTTTACTCCTGCGCTTTACATTGAAACAGCCGATACCGGAAAACGTCAGTCACAGGCCACAATGGCCTATCGCGATGGAGTGCCGCAGCTTAAAAGTTATGTCCCTGCTCGGGCGCCCCGGCCGGGCGATGTGGACCCTGTGACGCAAGGGGGCACGTTAGACCCGCTGACGGCTCTTTACGCTGTGCTGCGCGATGTGCCGCGTGATCAGGTCTGCCGCTTTGACCGATTTATGTTTGATGGCCGCAGGCGCAGCAGCCTGCGGCTTTACCCGCCCACACAGCCCAAAGGGATTGCTGCACCGACCAAAGGGACCAATGGTGCGGACAAGATTATTTGCACCGGTGAATATCGGCGGCTTCAAGGATTTTCTGATAAGGAAATGGCGCAAAAGCAAAGTTTTGTCTTTCAGTTGACCTATGCACCGATCGGTTCTGGACAGATGCAGGTTGTCGAGGTTCTGATTGACAGTCTCTATGGACCTGCGGCGCTGACGCGCAGATAAGATCGCCATGTGCGCCGCCCCTAAGCCTGTCAAATCCGATTCTCTTCCGATTGATGCCGTGCTGCCGGCCTTGCTTTCGGCCTTAGCGGCGCATGGGCTGGCGGTGCTGCAAGCCCCACCCGGGGCCGGAAAAACCACGCGCGTGCCGCTGGCAATGCTGGCGGCGGGGGCTGTCGTTGGCAAGATCATCATGCTTGAGCCGCGCAGGCTGGCGGTGCGTGCGGCGGCCGAACGTATGGCCCACAGCCTGGGCGAGCAGCCCGGCCAAACCGTGGGCTATCGCATGCGGGGGGAAAGCCTGTGCAGTGCTGCCACAAAAATTGAGGTCGTGACCGAGGGCATTTTGACCCGGATGATCCAGTCAGACCCGATGCTAGACGGGGTTGGTGCCCTGATCTTTGATGAATTTCACGAACGTTCCCTGAATGCTGATTTAGGGCTGGCGTTGGCGCATGAGCTGCGCGGGGTGTTGCGCCCCGATTTGCAGCTGATCGTGATGTCGGCCACACTTGATGCGGCCCCGGTGGCCGAGATGCTGGGTGCCCCAGTTCTGACTGCCGAGGGGCGCGCCTTTCCGGTGGAAACCCGCTGGCTGGCCCGCCCTCTGCCCGCCGGTGGGCGGCTTGAACCGGCGGTAGCCGCCGAGGTGCAGCATGCGCTGGAACATACCCAGGGCGGCATTTTAGTGTTCTTGCCCGGTGCGGCTGAGATCCGGCGGGTTGAGACCTTGTTGCGCGGCCATGTGCCGCCCGGCTGCACCATTCGCCCACTTTATGGCGCCATGGACAGTGCTGCCCAACGTGCAGCCATTGCCCCTGATCTGACCGGGCGCAAAATCGTTTTGGCCACCGCCATCGCTGAAACCTCATTGACGATTGAAGATGTGCGGGTGGTGATTGATGCGGGGCGCGCGCGGCGTGCGCGGTTTGATCCCGCCTCGGGGATGACGCGGCTGATTACCGAACGCGTGACACGGGCCGAGGCTGAACAACGCCGTGGCCGGGCGGGCCGTGTGGCGCCGGGTGTGTGCTATCGGATGTGGAGCCGGGGCGAAGAGGGCGGCTTGGCCGCGTTTGCGCCCGCCGAAATCGAATCGGCAGACCTGACAAGTCTTGCGCTTGAGCTTGCGCTTTGGGGGGCGGGGCGCGGCGCGGGTTTGGCCTTTTTGACCCCACCCAATCCCGGTGCGATGGCTGAGGCCTGCGCGCTGTTGATGGCGCTGGGGGCGCTGGGTGTTGATGGAACAATCACTGCGCATGGCCGGGCGCTGGCGCAATTGCCGTTGCACCCGCGGCTGGGCCATATGGTGTTGCGCGCGGGCCCTGATGGGGCTGGATTGGCGGCGTTGTTGGCAGATCGCGATGTGCTGCGCGCGCCTTTGGTTGACCTGTCGCTGCGACTGTCGGCATTGGCTGATGCGCGGGTGTTCGCGCAAAACCACCCATGGGAAATTCACCGTGTCACGTTGGAACGTGTTCGGGCCGAGGCCAAGCGGTTGGCGCGTTTGGCACCAAAGCGGCGTTCTGATATGGTTGGTTTTGGCGCAGCAGAACAGGCGGCGCTGGCGTATCCCGACCGCATTGCCCTGCGGCGCAAGGGTGAGGCGGCGCGGTATCTGTTGTCGGGGGGCAAGGGTGCGGTGCTGGATCTGACAGATCCGCTGGCCCAGACCCGGCTTTTGGTCGCAACCGATCTTGATGGCGACCCGCGTGAGGCGCGGATACGCCAAGCGATTGCGCTGAGCGATGCCAGTTTGCGCAGGCTTTATGCAGCCCAGATTGGTTGGCACAATCTTTGTGAATGGTCGCGTCGCGAAGGCCGGGTGTTGGCGCGTCAACAAGAACGCTTTGGGGCGCTGGTCTTGGAAGATCGGATATGGCGCGATCCTCCGGCTGAGGCGCTGGCATCCGCAGCACTTGAGGGGCTGCATGATTTGGGGATTGCGGCGCTGAATTGGACGGATGCCGCACAGAGGTTTCGTGCAAGGGTCCTGTTTTTGGCCGCGCAGGGCGCAGATGTCCCAGACATGCGGGATGACGGCCTTTTGGCTGGCTTGCCGGATTGGCTGGCGCCGCATCTTGCGGGCGTGCGCAGCGCAGCTGATCTGCGTGCGCTTAACCCCACCGAGCCGCTGCGCCAATGGCTCAGTTGGGATCAAACCCAAACCCTTGACCGTCTGGCCCCTGCGTATTTCGAAACACCGCTGGGCCGCAAGGTGCCGATTGACTATGATGGGCCTGCCCCGGGTATCACTTTGCGTCTGCAAGAACTGTTCGGTGTCACTGGCCACCCCTGCGTTGGCCCCAAACGTCTGCCGCTGCGGCTGACATTGCTGTCACCCGGCGGCAAACCGGTGCAGGTCACGATGGATTTACCGGGCTTTTGGGCCAGCTCTTACAATGATGTGCGCAAGGATATGCGCGGGCGTTACCCGCGCCACCCTTGGCCCGAAGACCCAACAACCGCCGATCCAACCGTGCGGGCAAAGCCGCGCGGCACCTGACAGTGCCCTTGAATGCTGATCGTGCTTAGCTGCGCACCAGCGTCTCATATGACAATGACACATCGCGGGTCAGCGCGCCGACCTCAAAGTTGTAATCGCCAATCTGGCCCACCGGTGTCACTTCGGCCGCCGTTCCGGTCAGCCAGCACTGTTCAAAGCCCTCTAACTCTTCCGGCATGATGTGCCGCTCATGCACCGTGATCTGTTTGTCACGCAGCATTTTGATAACAGCTTGGCGGGTCAACCCGTTTAAAAACGCGTCTGCCAGCGGTGTATGTACTTCGCCATCTTTAACAAAAAAGATGTTGGCCCCCGTCGCCTCGGCAACATAGCCGCGATAATCAAACATCATCGCGTCTGAACAGCCTTTGGCCTCGGCTGCGTGTTTGGACATGGTGCAGATCATGTAAAGACCCGCGGCCTTGGCCTGGCTTGGGGCGGTTTCCGGGCTGGGGCGTTTCCATTTGGCGATATCCAGCTTGGCGCCTTTCATTTTGGCGTCACCATAGTAATTGCCCCATTCCCAACCTGCGATGGCCAGCCGCACAGGGTTGCGCTTGGCCGACACACCCATATCTTCGCCCGAACCACGCCATGCGATGGCGCGGACGTAGGCATCTGTCCAGCCATTGGCTTTCAGCATGGCATCTTTGGCCGCATCGATTTCTTCGGCGCTGTAGGGAATGGGCATATCCAGCAGTTCGCCCGATTTCAGCAAACGCAGCGAATGGTCATGTCCTTTGAAGATTTTGCCGTTGTAGCAACGCTCGCCCTCAAACACTGATGAGGCATAGTGCATGGCATGGGTTAAAATATGCACCTGTGCCGACCGCCACTCTACCAGCGCGCCATCCATCCAGATTTTTCCATCACGGTCATCATAAGCCCCAGCCATAATTTCCCCCTGCCGCATCACGGCGCTTGCATGGCGTTCAAAAGTTGCGCAGAAAAGGTCCGAAACGGGCATAATGTTGCGCAATTAACGCACTTTCGCTAGCAAGTGATTCTTGGAAAGTCAACAAGGCTGACATAATGTCGGTGGGCGGTTCTGGCGGAGGGTCGCAAAGCATACAGCAAGGAGCTTGCGGGATGGCAGAGGCAGATAAAACAGGGATCACCGCCGGGTTGGGCCAAGGCGCGGCGCCGGCCGCAGGTGGTACCGAACAGCTGTTGTTCTTGACCGATGAGCAGGTCCGCAAAGGGATTGAGGCGATGTTTTTCGCCTATCGCGCCTTTACCGCTGACCCCGACCGCATTTTGGAAAGCCGTGGTTTGGGGCGGGCGCATCACCGCGCGATCCACTTTATCCACCGCAGCCCTGGCACCACGGTCAGCAATTTGCTGATCACGCTGGGGGTGACAAAGCAATCGCTTAACCGCGTGTTGCGTGCGTTGATCGCCGAAGGTTTGGTGGAAAGTCGGGTGGGCCGCCACGATAAACGCGAACGCAATCTGACCCTTACATCACAGGGGGCGGTGCTTGAACGCGCACTGTCAGAGGCGCAGCGTGGGCGGATGCGCGCGGCCTATCGTGCGGCGGGGCCAGTGGCGGTTGCAGGCTTCCGCCAAGTGCTTGAGGCCATGATGGATCCAGAGCTGCGCCGCCAATATCAATCTCTGTCCGAGGTTGGGGGATGACTATGCCGTCAAGCACGCCTGCGTCTGTTTCAAACATGCCCATGGCCACGGACGCTGATATATCGCAACCATCGGCAAGTGTGCCGCCTGTCGCCCAGGCCATGCCACATCTGATGATTGTTGATGATGATGAGCGGATCCGAGGGCTGTTGGCCAAATTTCTTTACCGCAACGGATTTTTGGTGACACCCGCGCGCGATGCCGCCCAAGCCCGCCGCCTCTTGGCGGGGCTGGAATTTGATTTGATCGTCCTTGATGTGATGATGCCCCAAGAAGATGGCATCACGCTTACCCGTGATTTGCGCCGGCATTTGACGACGCCGATCTTGCTGTTGACTGCCAAAGGCGAAACCAGCGACCGGATTGCGGGTTTAGAGGCGGGGGCTGATGATTACCTGCCCAAACCCTTTGAACCAAAAGAGCTGCTGCTGCGTATCAATGCCATTTTGCGCCGGGTGCCTTTGGCACGCCCGGCTGAAATTTTGCCCAAAGTTCTGCACATGGGGGCTGTGAGGTATGATGTGGAACGTGCTGAGATGTGGCGGGGGGGCGAGTTGGTGCGCCTGACCGCAAGCGAGGTGCAATTGATGCGGATTTTTGCGGCCCATCCCGGCATCCCAATCAGCCGCTCCCGGTTGGTCGAAGATTTGGGCGGGGGCCGAGGGCAGGCACAAGAGCGCGCAATTGATGTGCAGATCACCCGCCTGCGCCGCAAGATTGAAGAAGACAGCCGCCAACCGCGCTATCTGCAAACCGTCCGCGGAGCGGGCTATATGTTGGCGCCTGACTAGCGTTTGATCGGGCGGCATTTTTGGTGGGCGCGCGTCAGCTTTTTCTTGGCCTTGGCCGGATGCTGGGTTAGGCTTGGAAAATGACAACTGCGCTTTTGACCCATCTTGATTGCTTAGATCACAGGCCTGCGCCGGGCCATCCTGAATGCCCCGAGCGGTTACAGGCGGTTATGGCGGCGCTTGCCGATCCGCAATTTGATGGCCTTTATCGGGTCACAGCGCCCTTGGCAGATCTGGCGGATCTGCACCGCGCCCACCCGCAGGCCTATCTGGATCAGTTGCAAGCTGCAGTGCCCGCACAGGGTCTGGCCTATCTTGACCCAGACACGGCGCTGTCGCCGGGGTCATTGCAGGCGGCGCTGCGTGCGGTGGGGGCGGCGGTCCATGCCGTAGATTTGGTGATGGCGGGCCAGGTCAAAAACGCTTTTTGCGCAACACGCCCGCCCGGTCACCATGCCGAAACAGCCACGGCCATGGGGTTTTGCCTGCTGGGCACGGTGGCCATAGCGGCGCTGCATGCGTTGGATCATCATGGGTTGGCGCGCGTGGCGATCATGGATTTTGACGTGCATCACGGCAATGGCACCCAAGACCTGCTTTGGAATGAACCCCGGGTTTTGTTCGCCTCAACCCACCAGCGTCCGTTGTTTCCCGGTTCGGGCGCGGCGGATGAGCGCGGTGCGCATGGCAGCAATATTTTGAACGTGCCCTTGGCCGCGGGCACAGATGGTGCTGGGTTTCGTGCGGTGATGGATCATCAGATCTTGCCAGCCCTTGATGCTTTTGCGCCCCAGTTGGTTTTGGTGTCGGCGGGGTTTGATGCCCATCGCGACGATCCGCTGGCGGGGCTGGGGCTGGGGGCTGAAGATTTTGCATGGGCGACAGCGCGTCTGTGTGATCTGGCAGATACGCATGCAGGTGGGCGGCTGGTCTCGACACTCGAAGGCGGATATGATCTGGAAGCGCTACGCGCCTGCGTTGCGGCGCATGTGGCGGTGCTGATGGAGCGAAGCGAATGACCCAAAACCCTGATCAATCCCAAACCCCTGTCGAAGCCATGAGCTTTGAAGACGCTATGGCCGCCTTGGAACAGGTGGTTGGGGCGTTGGAAAAGGGCGATGTGCCGCTGGATCAGTCGATCACGCTTTATGAACGGGGGGCCGCGCTTAAAGCCCATTGTGAGGCGCGGCTGAAAGCGGCCGAAGAAAAAGTGGCGCAGATCACATTGGGCGAGGGTGGCCAGCCACGCGGCATGACACCGGTGACGGGGCTCTGATGTTTGCGTCTCGGCTGGCGTGGGCCGCTGATCTGGTTCAGGCGCATTTTGATTTGATTTTAGCCGGTCTGGACGATCAGCCGGTCAGCCATGCCATGGGGTATGCCCTGCGCGGTGGTAAGCGGCTGCGTGGTTTTTTGGTTTTGGAGAGTGCAGCACTTTATGGGCTGAAACCAGGGCAGGCCTTGGCCGCGGCGGCCGCAGTTGAGGCGCTGCATGCCTATTCTCTTATTCATGATGATTTGCCTTGTATGGATGATGACGACCTGCGCCGGGGTTTGCCGACGGTGCATGTGAAATGGGATGATGCCACCGCTGTTTTGGCAGGCGATGCCTTGCAATCTCTGGCGTTTGAATTGCTGTGTGACCCCGGTTTGGGCGGCGCGGATCGGCGGATTGATCTGGTGGCAAGCTTGGCAATGGCGGCTGGTGGACGTGGCATGGTGTTGGGGCAGGCGCAGGACATTGCTGCAGAAACCGCAGCCCATGCGCTGACATTGGCCGAAATCACCACGCTGCAGGCCAATAAGACGGGCGCTCTGATCCGGTGGTCGGCCGAGGCGGGTGCCCGCTTGGCTGGCCAAGATCCTGCACCCCTGACCCGTTATGCAACGGCGCTGGGTTTGGCGTTTCAGATTGCTGATGATATTTTGGATGTCACGGGCGATGCCGCCACAGCTGGAAAGCGGGTGGGTAAGGATGCTGATGCGGGCAAAGCCACCTTTGTGTCTTTGCTGGGATTGGATGGCGCGCGCGCCCGTGCGCAAGCTTTGATCACAGAAGCGGAAGCCGCGCTTGACACCTTTGGTTCCAGCGCAGAAACTTTACGCCAAGCGGCACGCTTTGTCGTTGCGCGCGATAAGTAAGTAAGAACGGTCTCCATGACCGTCATATGGGAGGGCAAAGGCCCATGACAGATCGCACAGCGACCCCGATTCTTGATCGAGTGAAGACGCCCGCCGATATGAAACGCCTGAGCGATCGCGAGTTGCGGCAACTGGCTGATGATGTGCGCAATGAAACCATTGCGGCGGTTTCTGTCACGGGGGGGCATTTGGGCGCTGGGCTTGGGGTGGTGGAACTGACCGTGGCATTGCATGCGGTGTTTGATACGCCGCATGACAAACTGATCTGGGATGTCAGTCACCAATGCTATCCGCACAAAATTCTGACAGGTCGGCGTGACCGGATGCTGACGCTGCGCAAAGAGGGTGGGCTGAGCGGTTTTACCAAACGCAGCGAATCGCCCTATGATCCGTTTGGCGCGGCGCACAGTTCCACCTCAATTTCTGCCGCGCTGGGCTTTGCGGTGGCGCGCGATTTGGGCGGGGCGCCTGCCCATGGAATTGGCGATTGCATTGCCGTGATTGGTGACGGGTCGATCAGCGCGGGCATGGCCTATGAGGCGATGAACAATGCGGGCCATTTGGGCAAGCGTCTGATTGTGATTTTGAATGATAATGAAATGAGCATCGCACCGCCAGTGGGGGCAATGTCGGCCTATTTGTCGCGGCTCTACACTGTGAATCCGCTGCATGATCTTAAGGCCGCCGCCAAAGGCGCCGTGTCATTGTTGCCAGAGCCGTTTCGCGAAGGGGCGCGGCGGGCAAAAGATATGCTGAAACACATGACCGTGGGCGGCACGCTGTTTGAAGAACTGGGCTTTGATTACATCGGCCCCGTTGATGGCCATGATATGGAGGTGCTGTTGTCGGTGCTGCGCACCGTGCAGATGCGCGCCACAGGCCCGACGCTGATCCATGTTATGACGCAAAAGGGCAAAGGTTACGCCCCAGCCGAACGCGCCCGCGACAAGGGCCATGCCACTGCCAGCTTTGATGTTTTGACTGGTGCGCAAAAAAAGACACCATCAAACGCACCCAGCTATACCAAGGTCTTTGCTCAATCGCTGATCCAACAGGCCGAAGTGGACAGCCGCGTTGTGGCGATTACGGCTGCTATGCCCGATGGCACGGGCCTGAATCTTTTTGCCGAACGCTTTCCCAGCCGGACCTTTGATGTTGGTATCGCAGAACAGCACGCCGTCACCTTTGCTGCAGGGCTGGCAGCTGGGGGTATGAAACCGTTTTGTGCGCTTTATTCCACATTTTTGCAGCGTGGTTATGATCAGATTGTTCATGATGTGGCGTTGCAGCGGTTGCCGGTGCGCTTTGCGATTGACCGCGCTGGGTTGGTTGGGGCTGATGGTGCCACGCACGCGGGTGCGTTTGACGTGGCGTTTTTGGCCAATCTGCCGGGCATCATCGTGATGGCTGCCGCTGATGAGGCCGAGCTGGTGCATATGGTGGCCACGGCTGCAGCTTATGACGAGGGGCCGTCGGCTTTTCGGTTTCCGCGCGGTGACGGTGTTGGGGTTGATATGCCCGAACGTGGGGTTCCGCTGGAAATTGGCCGTGGCCGGATGATCCGCAAGGGCAGCCGCGTGGCGTTGCTGTCCTTTGGCACGCGTTTGTCTGAGGTGTTGCTGGCCGCTGATGCTTTGGCCGCGCGCGGGATTGAACCGACCGTGGCCGATGCCCGCTTTGCCAAACCGCTTGATCGGGATCTGATCTTGGGGCTGGCGCGCGATCACGAGGCGGTCATTACAATTGAAGAGGGTGCGATTGGGGGCTTTGGCAGCCATGTTGCGCAGTTACTGGCAGATGAGGGCGTTTTTGACAAAGGGCTGCGGTTCCGCTCGATGGTGCTGCCCGATACGTTCATCGATCAGGCCAGCCCCGAGGCGATGTATGCCGTGGCTGGCATGAACGCCCCCCAGATTGAGGCGAAAGTTCTCGAAGTTCTGGGCGTTGCCATGATGAATGAGCGGCGGGCCTAAAAGACACGGGCCGGTTGTGGGGGCGTTTAGCCCCCTTCGGCGTCCAATATCGCCGCAAGCCCGCTGTAATAATCAGGATAGGCCAGTGTAACACCCAAGTCTTGGCGGATGCGTGTGTTGGAAACACGTTTGCTTTCGGCGTAAAACGCCCGCGCTTGGGGTGACAGATCTGCCATATCGGCATCTGCGAGTGGTGGCGGTGGCAGACTTAACAGATGGGCGGCATGGCTCAGCACATCTTCGGGGGGGGCGGGCAGATCATCGGCCACGTTGTAAATCGTGCCCGGAGCAGGGTTGTTGATCGATGCGGCCAGAACAGTTGCAATGTCATCAACGTGGATGCGCGAAAAGAACTGCCCCGGTTTGATGACCCGTTTTGCTGTGCCCGCGCGCAATTTTGAAAAAGGGCCACGGCCGGGGCCATAGATGCCGGCCAATCTAAAGACGTGCAGTGGCAAGCCACTTTGCGCGGCCAGATCACGCCAGCCCTGCTCGGCATGGGCGCGGGCCTGGCCGCGCGTTGTGCCGGGGTCAGGTGGGGTGGTTTCATCAACCCAATCGCCGCCATGGTGGCCATAGACGCCGGTGGATGACAGATATCCCACCCACTTCAGGTGCCGGGCCGCCTGCGCCAAATCATCGCCATACGCGGCCAAAACTGGGTCTTGGCCTGAATCGGGCCCAACCGATGATAAAACATGACTGGCCTTTGCCAAGGCTGCGCGAAATGCGGCCGCGCCCTGTGCGGCATCTTCGGGCGCTGGGGGAAAGATCAGGGGTGTCACCCCACTGGCAGCCAAGGCATGCGCCTTTTGCGGGCTGCGGGTGGTACCGATGATCTGCCATCCTGCGGCCATCAGGCGCGGGGCAAGGGCTTGGGCGCTGTAGCCATGCCCAATGGAAAAAAGCGTCTTTGTCATGGATGCACCATCCGGCTTTCTGTGCGGGCTTGCAAGATGCTTGATTTCACACCCCCACAGGTGCAGGCTTTGGGAATGGCCACCCCCACAGACCCCTCGCCCGATCTTGATGCCGCCTATGGGCTGCACAGCCCGTCTGATTCGGTGCGGCTTTATCGTGCATGGGCTGCCAGTTATGACAGTGGTTTTGCCCAACGCACCGGTTATCTTTTGCCCGGTCATGTTGCTGGCGCGTTTGTTGAGGCAGGCGGGCAGGGGCCGGTGCTGGATGTTGGGGCTGGCACCGGGCTTTTGGCTGCAAGATTGGCCGATTTTTCTGTAAGCCCTGTCGATGGTGTGGATATTTCAGCAGAAATGCTAACCGAGGCCATCGCCAAATCGGTATATCGTCAGACATTTTTGGCTGATTTGACGGCGCCGCTGCCGATGGCAGATTCGGGCTATTGTGGCATTGTCAGTTCTGGCACGTTTACCCAAGGCCACGTTGGCCCGGCGGCGTTTGATGAATTGCTGCGGATTGCTGCGCCGGGGGCGGTCTTTGCACTGTCGATCAACGTGGCGGTCTTTAAGCCCTGTGGTTTTGCAGACAAATTAGATGCGTTAAGGGGACAAATTTGCCGCGTGACGCTGGCTGAGGCACCGATTTATGCAGCCCCGGACCCAGATCATGCCGCCGACCGCGCCATGATCCTTTGTTTTACCAAACGCTAAGATGTTTGCCCAAACCTTGCGCGGAGGGGGGGGCGCAAACCCTTAGAGGCCGAGACACCAGCGCATCACGGCCTTTTGCGCGTGCAGGCGGTTTTCGGCCTCATCAAATACCACCGAATGTGGGCCATCCATCACGGCGTTTGTCACCTCATCCTCGCGGTGGGCGGGCAGGCAATGCATGAACAGCGCATCAGGCTTTGCTGCGGCCATCAGTCGGTCGTTGACCTGATAGCCCCGCAGTTGATTGTGGCGACGTTCGCGCGTGGATTGGCTGTCATGCATTGACACCCACGTGTCAGTCACCAACAAATCTGCACCCGCCACTGCCAACATCGGATCACGTTCAATCGTGACCTCAACGCCTTGGGCGCGGGCCTGCGCCACGAAAACCGCTTCGGGGTCCAGCGGTTCGGGGCCGGTAAAGGTAAAGTTGAAACCAAATTGCCCGGCCGCATGCAAAAACGATGCACAGACATTGTTGCCATCGCCTGACCAGACCACTTTACGGCCCCGGATTGGGCCACGGTGTTCTTCGTATGTCATGATATCGGCCATGATCTGACACGGATGGGTGCGATTGGTCAGCCCATTTATCACGGGCACTGTGGCGTGTTCGGCCAATTCCAGCAAAACCGCCTCTTCATAGGTGCGGATCATGATCATATCGACATAGCGCGACAAAACGCGGGCGGTATCTGCGATGGTCTCACCATGGCCCAACTGCATTTCCGCGCCAGACAGAACCATAGTCTGCCCGCCCATTTGCCGCACACCCAAATCAAACGACACCCGTGTACGGGTTGAGGGTTTTTCAAAGATCAGCGCGACCATCTTGCCCGCCAGTGGCTGGCTGTCATCGGGGGCGCCTTTGGCGCGGTCACCGCGGGCGATTTTCATTTCGCGGGCATGGATCAGGATGTTGCGCAAATCGTCAGCGCTGGTTTTGTGAATATCAAGAAAATGGTTCATAGGACGCTTTCGGCGTTGGGACAGGGATAGGCGCAGCAGCAACAGGCCATGCTGCAACCACAAGAATTGAAACAGATGCTCAGGCCGTGGGTGGTGTGCGCAGGCTTTGCGCCACAGCCCCCAGCCGGGCGATAGCCTCAGAGATATCTTCGTCTGGGATATTGAGCGGCGGCAAAAGGCGAATGACGTTATCGCCTGCCGGCACCATCAGCAGATGCTGGACGTGGCCTGCTTTGACCACATCGGTGTTAAGTACCACACATTTGATCCCCAGCATCAATCCCGCCCCGCGCACGCTTTCAAAGACGTCGGGGTATTCAGCCACAAGACCCTCCAGCTTTTGGCGCAGCAGGGCAGATTTGCGGTTAACGTCGGCCAGAAATGCCGGGTCGGCGATGATCTTCATCACTTCAAGCCCGACCGCGCAGCCCAACGGATTGCCGCCATAGGTTGATCCGTGGCTGCCCGCGGTCATGCCACTGGCGGCACGTTCGGTGGCCAGCACCGCCCCCAGTGGAAATCCGCCGCCAATGCCTTTGGCCACCATCATGATGTCGGGGGTGATCCCGGCCCATTCATGGGCAAACAGCTTGCCGGTACGACCCATGCCGCATTGCACTTCATCCAAGATCATCAGGGTGCCGGTGCTGTCGCACAGATCGCGCAAACCTTTCAGGCACGCATCGGGCAACGGGCGGATGCCGCCCTCACCTTGAACGGGTTCCACCATGACGGCGGCGGTCGTGTGGTCAAAGGCTGCGCGTAGCGCATCATGATCGCCAAAGGGCAGATGCACAAAACCCGGCAACAATGGCCCAAAGCCTTTGACCATCTTTTCCCCGCCCGATGCCGAAATTGCCCCGGTCGAGCGGCCATGAAAACTGCCCGAAAATGTCAGAATGTTGACGCGTTCGGGGTGGCCCTGCTCATACCAAAACTTGCGCGCCATCTTGATGGCAAGCTCGGCGGCCTCGGTGCCGGAATTGGTGAAAAAAACGGTATCGGCAAAGGTCTCTGCCACCAGTGTTTCGGCCAAAGCGGTCTGCTGCGGAATTTGGTAAAGGTTTGACACATGCCACAGCTTGGCTGCCTGTTCTGTCAACGCGGCAACCAATGCCGGGTTGGCATGGCCCAAAGCGTTGACTGCGATGCCTGCGGTCAAGTCGAGATAGCGGCTGCCATCGGCCTCGGTCAGCCAAGCACCCTGGCCTGAAACAAACGAAAGCGCGGCGCGGTTATAGGTGGGAAGAACGGGGGAGATCATGATGTCAGCCTGTTTATCAAAGCCCAGACCTGCCAAAGGCCGGGCGCGGTGTCAATTTTTTTAAAAGCGCACGTGGGCCTTTAAAACAGAAATTGGGGATTTTTCGCGCAATTTTTCGCAATTAAACACGACAACGTGGGTAATAAGCCCAGCATCACGCCCCAAGTGCTCGGATTGTGGGCAATCTTAGCGTCGTCGCAGCCGAATGGCCGGGACACTGAGGGGCGCTGTATGCATCATGGATGAAGCGCATACAGGCTGTTGTGGTGGGCTGTAAAGCGGGGTTTTGCGGGGTCTGCGTGTCAGATCTGTAAGCGGTGCTTGAATTCACCCCGCCGGATGTGTAAATCAGGGTGTCCCGGCCAGATCGCTGGGGCAATACCCATACCCACACCCAATCCACGGATGTTTTGCAACAAGTCCCGTGGTGCAGATTGAAAGGCCCCCCATGTCCTGGACCGACGAGCGTGTCGAGACGCTGAAAAAGATGTGGGGTGAGGGCCAGAGTGCAAGCCAGATCGCCAAGGAACTGGGCGGTGTGACCCGCAATGCCGTTATTGGCAAAGTGCATCGTTTGGGTTTGTCGAACCGGGTAGGCCCGGGGGGGGCAGCTGAGGGTGGTGAGCCATCCGAACCCGTGACCCTTGATCAACACCTTGAAGCGCGCGCCGCTGAAGCCCCTGAACCCGCGGCGGTCGCCGCGGCGCCGAAATCTGCAGCCACCCAAGCCAGCCCCTTGGCTGAGCCGGTTGTCGCTGCCAAATCCCCGGTGGTTGAAACACCCAGCGTCGAAGAAGAGACGGATGTTAAGGTTGCAGTTGCAGCCCCGCCGCCACCCCAGCAATCGCCCTTGGTATCGTCAAACGCGCCGGTGCCGCTGCGCCGCCCTATTATGACAGCAGGCCAGCCGTTGCCACCGCAGCCTTCGGCCAACGAAATCAGCCCCGAAACGTTGGCCACAGCGCGTGAGCTGGAAAAACGCGCCAAGCGGCTTTCCCTGATGGAGCTGACCGAGCGCACCTGTAAATGGCCGATCGGCGATCCTGCGACCCCTGAGTTTTGGTTTTGTGGTTTGCCATCTGAGGCGGGTAAGCCCTATTGCGAAACCCACGTCAGTGTGGCGTTCCAACCCATGAGCGCGCGGCGCGACCGGCGCCGTTAGGCGCTGTTGCCTGTGCGGTCTGTGCAGATCGCTGAAACTTATCACTGAAACCCATCCCCGCCGCCGCGGTGTCAGAGGGCGCATGTCACAAAATCCCCCCGATCTTCGTCCTGATCTGGCACCCAAAGCCCGCCTGTCAGAAACCGCACGCCCCGGGCAGCCAAAGATTGGCATGGTTAGTTTGGGGTGCCCAAAAGCTTTGGTTGACAGCGAACGCATTTTGACCCGGCTGCGGGCCGAGGGCTATGCCATCAGCCCGGATTATTTGGGGGCCGATGCTGTGATCGTGAACACCTGTGGCTTTTTGGATAGCGCCAAGGCCGAAAGCCTTGATGCGATCGGCGAGGCGCTGCGCGAAAATGGCCGGGTGATCGTGACAGGCTGTTTGGGGGCCGAGCCGGATTATATCACTGGTGCCCATCCCCGCGTTCTGGCCGTGACTGGCCCACATCAATATGAACAGGTGTTAGATGCGGTGCATGCGGCCGTGCCGTCGCGGCCTGATCCGTTTGTTGATTTGTTGCCCGCCACGGGTGTCAGCCTGACGCCGCGCCATTACAGCTATTTGAAAATTTCCGAAGGCTGCAACCACGCCTGTAAATTCTGCATCATTCCTGATATGCGGGGCAAACTGGTCAGTCGGCCCGCCCATGCCATCCTTCGCGAGGCGGAAAAGCTGGTTGAGGCGGGCGTGCGAGAGCTGCTGGTGATTTCACAAGATACATCGGCTTATGGTGTTGATCGAAAACATGATGTGAATGAATGGCACGGCCAGCCGTTGCGCAGCCATATCACAGATTTGGCGCGTGCCTTGGGCGGGCTGGGGGCGTGGGTCCGGTTGCACTATGTCTATCCCTATCCGCATGTTCGCGATCTGATCCCGCTGATGGCCGAGGGGCTGGTACTGCCCTATTTGGACATTCCGTTTCAGCATGCCCACCCCGATGTTCTAAAGCGCATGGCACGCCCCGCCGCCAGCGCCAAAACGCTGGATGAAATCGCCTGCTGGCGCGCTGTATGCCCGGATATCACCCTGCGTTCGACCTTTATCGTTGGCTACCCCGGTGAAACCGAGGCAGAGTTTCAAACCCTGCTAGATTGGTTGGATGCGGCGCAACTGGACCGCGTGGGATGTTTTCAATACGAAAACGTTGCCGGTGCGCGGTCAAACGCGTTGCCCGATCATGTGCCCGATGACGTGAAACAAGATCGGTGGGATCGTTTCATGCAAAAGGCCCAAATCATTTCAGAAGCAAAACTAGAAGCTAAGGTGGGCAGTTTGCAACAGGTTATTGTGGACAGTGTCGATGCCGAAGGCGCCACCTGCCGGACGCGTGCGGATGCCCCAGAGATTGACGGAAATCTGTTTATCGACAGTGGGTTTGAACATTTGTCACCGGGTGATTTGGTGACGGTGCGCGTTGATGAGGCAGGTGAATATGACCTGTGGGGTCAGCTGGTCTGACATAAGTTGGTCTGTACAAGCTGATTTGCCCAAGCCAGCCTCTGGCTTTGCTGTCGTGCCGTCAGGGACCTGTCAGCAGGTCATCGCCGCCCCGGTCTTGGTTCAGCGGGTCTGGTCCATAGCGATTTGCGCCAATTGTGCTGGGTATCACCATCAGTGCGATTGCGAACAATTGACCGATATAGGGGATCAGCAGGATCAGTGCCGCCCAACCTGTCCATCCGAAATCGCGGCACCGCTGGGCCGCCACAGCCCATCCCGCCACCATCAATGGCAAAATCAAAAGCAGCGCAAATACGCCCGGATAGATCACCACATCTTGGCGAGAAGGCAGGCGTGGGGTCAGCTGAACCATGCTGATGCCAATCACCAAAAGCAGCACAAGCGTCATCACCACAAAGCCAATATAGCTTTTGCGATTGCGGCGCCCTGAAAATGTAAACAGATCTTGAAACACTGGTTTTGACATTTTTCCATCACACTTGGATCTTATGGGATCAGTTTCTGCAGCTTTGGCGTATAATGCAAATCATTTATACAGCTTTTGCGTGCGTTACGCATCAGCTCGCGCTGCATCTTCCAGCCGTAATTGCACGGTGCTGCGCCCCCCCCAAGTGTTAATCTCTAGCCGCCCCACAAGATGAAACAGCCCTGACGGGCGGCTAAGATCGGGGGCAAGCAAAGGGCCAAGTGGCCCATCAAACGCGTTAAAGGCGATAGCCTCAAGGGCTTTGCCCGACCCAAAGCTGAGCCGCAGATGGGTTTCGCCCATCCGTCGCACAGTGCGGATTGGCTGGGCTGCAAAGGCAAAGCGCGGCCCCGGTGCCCCTGCACCAAAGGGGCCTGCGGCATCCAATTGGGCGATCAATTCTGGGGTGGCGGCCTCGGGCATCAAAACGCCATCGATCTTTAGATCGGCCGCGCCCCCAAGCCCCGCACCCTGTCGGGCCAGCAATTCTGCAAGCCGTGCCATGGCGCCCTCAAGCTGATCGCGGTTCACGCTGAGGCCGGCGGCCATTTTATGCCCGCCCCCCTTGGTCAGCCACCCCTCGGCCGCTAAGCGTTGCACGGCTGCGCCCAGATCGACCCCCGGCACTGACCTGCCTGAGCCTTTGCCGGTATCGCCCTCTAGTCCAATCACGATAGCGGGGCGGTTTGTCGCTTCTTTCAGGCGGGCGGCCACGATGCCGACGACGCCGGGGTGCCACCCCTCACCCGCTGCCCAGACCAAGGGGCCATCCAGCCCACGGCTTTCGGCTTGGGCAAGGGCTGCGGCGCGCACATCAGCCTCAACGGCGCGGCGCTCTGTGTTCAGCACATCCAGCCGTTCAGCGAGTGCGCTGGCTTCATGCGGGTCGGCGGTTGAAAGCAAGCGTGCGCCCAGATCTGCTTGACCAATCCGCCCCCCTGCATTGACACGTGGCCCTAGAACAAAGCCCAAATGATAGGGGGTGGGTGCCTGATCGAGACGCGCGATATCGCCCAATGCCACCAAGCCTGGTCGCGCCCGACGGGCCATCACGCGCAAGCCCTGCCGCACAAACGCCCGGTTGACGCCAATCAGGGGGGCAACATCGGCCACGGTCGCCAGCGCGACCAAATCAAGCATTGCCATCAGATCGGGGCCGTTTTGCCCCAAAGCGCGCAATTGCCGGTTGGCTTCGACCAACATCAAAAATACCACGCCGGCTGCGCACAGATGGCCCAACTCACCGCTTTCATCCTGACGGTTTGGGTTCACCACAGCCAGTGCCGCAGGCAGGGTTTCGCCGCCTAAATGGTGATCAAGCACCACCACATCAGCGCCTGTTGCGGCTGCAATCGGGCCATGGGACAGCGTGCCACAATCAACACAGATGATCAGATCATGTTGGGCGGCCAGTGCCGCCATTGCTGGTTCGTTTGGGCCATAGCCCTCATCAATACGGTCGGGGATATAGGGGGTGGCGCTGTGGCCCATATCTCGGAGCCATGTCACCAACAGTGCGACTGACGCCCCTCCATCAACATCATAATCGCCAAAAACAGCGATACGTTCGCGCTTAATCAATGCGCGCACAAAACGCTCTGCCGCCGGGCCCATATCGCGTAGGCGCAAAGGATCAGGCAGCAGATCGCGCAGGCTGGGCGCAAGGTATGGCGCAGCGTCGGCTGTTGGCACGCCCAGACGCGCCAATGTTTGACACAGCGCCAAGGCCAAGCCCGTGCTTTGGGCCATGGCTTGCGCCTGCCGATCGTGCTCAGGTGCCGGGCCCACCCAACGGCGACCGGTTTCAGACCGTGCCACCCCAAGAAAGGCCCCCTGAGTGGTCGTTTCAGCGGTTGGGGCGGGCATCATCTGCCCCTTAGGGGCGCACAGGCGCGCGATAAAGCATCCGCCGCACCGACCCGGTGCGCGAGCGCATCAAAAGCGTCTCGGCGGTCAAAAATCCGACCTCGCGTTTGATCCCGGCAAGGATTGATCCGTCAGTGACACCGGTTGCGGCAAAGATCACATCGGCTGTCACCATATCATCGCGCGTGTAGACCCGATCCAGATCATCAATCCCGGCACGACGGGCGCGTGTGACCTCATCCTCTGAGCGGAAGATCAGTTTGCCGTAAATTTGTCCGCCCATACATTTAAGCGCCGCCGCAGCCAATACCCCTTCGGGGGCGCCGCCAGAGCCCATGTAAATATCAATGCCTGTCTTGTCAGATTCGGCGCAATGCATGACGCCTGCAACATCACCATCGGTGATCAGGCGAATGGCCGCCCCAGTGGCGCGTACTTCGGCAATCAGTGCTTCATGGCGCGGGCGTTCCAAAATGCAAACCGAAATATCCGACGGTGTGCAGCCCTTGGCTCGGGCCAACGCTGACACACGTTCGGACGGGCTCATGGCAAGGGTGACGGTATCGGGGGCAAAGCCAGGCCCGATTGCCAGTTTTTCCATGTAAACATCGGGGGCATGCAGCATCGAGCCGCGCGGACCCATGGCAATGACTGACAGCGCATTGGGCATATCTTTGGCGGTCAGTGTGGTGCCTTCCAGCGGGTCAAGCGCGATATCAACCGCAGGGCCTGTGCCTGTGCCGACCTCTTCGCCGATGAACAGCATGGGGGCTTCATCGCGCTCACCCTCGCCGATCACGACGACACCTTTTATATCCAGCATGTTTAACTGGGTGCGCATCGCATCCACTGCCGCCTGATCGGCGGCCTTTTCATCGCCACGCCCAATCAACCGCGCCGAGGACAGGGCGGCGGCTTCCGAGACGCGGGCCAGACCCAGCGACAGCATGCGGTCTTTGAATTCACCGGTTTGGGTCATGGCATGAACTTCCTATAAAAAATGTTTCGGATGCTTCTAGCCACAAGATCTGGGGCAGAGCAAGGCTGGTGGCGCTAACGTGGATGCGTCAATCAAACAGTTTCAATGCGAATGGCAACTGGGGCTCCGACGACAACGCCCGTATTTGGCAATTGCGCCAATGCTGTGTCTATCGCGTTGCGGTTTGTTTTGTGGGTGACAATAAGCACTGGGGCTGCGGTGTCGCTATGGCCGTATTGGCGCATGCGGTCAATCGATATGCCAGCCTCACCAAGAACCGTGGCCACGCGCGCCAAAGCACCGGGTTGGTCGGCCAAAGTCATGCGCAAATAAAATGGGGCTTCCATGACGGCGGGGGCTGTGGTGGCCTGAGCCAGCGTGGTGGCAGGTTGGCCAAAGGTTGGAATGCGCAGCCCACGGGCCAGATCAATCACATCGGCCAAAACAGCGCTGGCCGTAGGCCCCGCCCCGGCCCCCGCGCCGCGAAGCACGATCTGGCCCACGCTATCGCCCTCAAGCACAACCATATTTGTGCCACCCTGCAACTGGCCCAGTGGGCTGTCTGCAGGAACAAGGCAGGGTGTCATACGCTGTTCTAATCCGCGCTCTGATATTTGCGCCACGCCCAGCAGTTTGATCTTAAAGCCCATATCAGCCGCCAGACGGATATCATCAATTGAGACCCGCTCGATACCCTCTAGTTCAACTGTGTCAAAGCTGACGCGTGTGCCAAAAGCCAGTGAGGCCAGCAGCGCCAGCTTGTGGCCGGCATCAATCCCGCCGACATCCAATGTTGGGTCTGCCTCCAGATAGCCCAGAGCGCGTGCCTCTTCGAATACTTGATCATAGGGCAGGCCGGCGCTTTCCATCCGCGTTAGAATATAGTTGCAGGTGCCATTCATCACGCCCATCACACGGGTCATGCGGTTGGCGGCCAAGCCCTCGCCCAATGTCTTGATCACCGGAATGCCACCCGCCACAGCGGCTTCAAACCGGATCACGCGGCCCGCGGCCTCGGCCATTTCGGCCAAGCTTTGGCCATGATGGGCCAGTAATGCTTTATTGGCTGTGACGACATCTTTGCCCGCGGTTAGTGCCGCGCGCGTTGCCATGTGTGCGGGGCCTTCGGCGCCGCCCATCAGTTCAACCAAAACATCGACGTCCGCGCGATGGGCAAGGGATATAGGGTCGTCTTCCCAAGCAAAACCTGAAAGATCCACACCCCTGTCTTTGGCCCGATTGCGGGCAGATACGGCGGTGATTTGTACCGGACGGCCTGCACGCATCGCAATCAGATCGGCCTGACGGTGCAAAATATCAACGACGCCGCCGCCAACAGTGCCAAGCCCGGCAATACCAAGGCGCAAGGGATGGGACATGAAGGCCTCCGATCAAAAACAAGGGAAGAAATGCACAGAAATCGTGACACCTTTAGCCCGGAATTTTGATGGGCGCAACGCAAGCGGCCGAGTTTCGGGCCGCAACGGTTCGACCCCCAATTAAATGTCTGGGGCGATCAGGGGGTCGCGCGCAGGGCCGCGGCGCGGGCCTCAAGCCCGGTTACCTGCGCGGCCATGCTCTGGGCCGCCAGATCTGGCTGGGTGGCCCAGCTGGCATCTGCCAAAAGCGCATCCAAGGGTTTGAGGGCGGGATAGCCGAGGGGGGCACCCGGTGCTGGTTGATCAGGCAACGGGTTGCAGCCCGCAGTCAGCACGGGCAGCAGTGCGAGCAGGGCGGCCACCCTCCAGCCTGCCCGTGCCAAGGTCTGCGGTGGGGTGGGGCGTGCTGTCAATGCACGGGCCGAATAAATGTGCCGTTGCGCAGCTCTGCCATCGCTTGGCGCAGCTCGGCTTGGGTGTTCATCACAATCGGGCCGTGCCAGGCCACCGGCTCCTCGATCGGGGCGCCCGAAATCAGCAAAAACCGCACACCCTTGGGCCCAGCTTGAACGCTGACCTCGTCACCTGTGCCAAACTGCACCAAGGTGCGGTCGCCCGACAGATCGCGAATGGCCAGCTCTTGGCCCATAACCTCTTTTTCCAGCAGCACGCCCTTTGGTGGGGCGGCATCTGCAAAAGAGCCACTGCCCTGAAACACATAGGCAAAAGCCCGGCGATAGGTATCAATGCGCAGCGTTTTGCGCCGCCCGGCAGGCACGAACACATCTAGATATTGCGGATCAGCGGCAATGCCATCCACCGGCCCGGTTTTGCCCCAAAATGAGCCCACGATTACCTTTACGCGTGTGCCATCATCATCAATAATTTCGGGGATATCTTTGGACGTCACGTCTTGATAGCGCGGCGCTGTCATTTTGAGATGTCCTGGCAGGTTCGCCCACAGCTGAAAGCCATGCATCTGGCCTGCCACGTTACCCTTGGGCATTTCTTGATGCAAAATGCCAGATCCTGCCGTCATCCATTGCACATCGCCCGCGCCCAGCGTGCCGGTATTGCCCAAGCTGTCACCGTGATCAACAGTGCCGTTCAACACGTACGTGATGGTTTCAATGCCCCGGTGCGGGTGCCACGGGAAGCCGCGCAGGTAATCTTGGGGGCGGTCATTGCGGAAATCATCAAACAGCAGGAACGGGTCCATCTGTTCGGGGTCTGCAAAGCCAAAGGCACGGTGCAGTTTAACGCCCGCACCTTCCATTGTGGGAACGGCCTTGGCAATGTGTGTAACGGGGCGGATCGACATGGCGCGCCTTTCTAGCTGAGCAACATTTGTTTCAACACACAAACTAAGCGCGTCGCCGCATCAGCGCAAGCAAACCCGGCGCAGATGTGCTGTGCGCAGGTTCACAGTGTTGGGGCTGCTTAGCCCGGATCAAATGCCAGACGCGCGACATAGCGCGGTTGAACTGCGATCAGCTGTGACAATGTGTTGGACGATAAGCCGATCACAAAGGGGGGTTGATAAAAAAAACGGGTTTCCACCGCTATCAAGCGATCACCTTGGGGCAAGGTTGGCAGCTGGTCGGCAATCAGATCAACATTGTTCAGCACGTCAAGGTCATTTGAGGCATGAGACCATTCGACGTCATAGCTGTCGTTTGCTGTGGCCCGCAGAGCGGTGATGCGCAGGCGGGCGTTATTCGCGGGTTTGGCGGCGCTGATGTATTCTAAGATGCCCTGCATTGTGTCGATGTCATCTTGCGCCAGCGTATCGACCTGCCGCGATATCATATCGGCAATGGCGTTGGCGGCCTTGGTGGTGGCGTCTTGGGCGCGAAAGGCGTCATAGGTCGAAATTGTAAACAGCAGGGCCCAAACCAGCAGTGGCACCACCAAAAGCACCTCAAGCGTCATTGATCCGCGGGTCTCGCGGCCAAAGCGGGTCATTGCGGCATTAAGCCTAAGATGGGGGCGCTGTGTCATAGCGCCTCAGAAACTTGCAAATGCGGTGCGGCTGATGATGGCGTATCGGCCATAAGCATCAAGCGTGAGTGGCAGGGTCAGGGCGGACAGCTTAAAGACTGGATCAAACAGCGCACACGCCTGCACGACAACCACTTTGCGGCTGATATCGGTGTTGCGAAACTGCAATATCGGATCATAGCTGATGGTCTGATCATCGCAGCTTGTCGGCTGCAAGATTTGCCCTCCGCCGGGTGTGACTGCTTGCATTTGAAATGTGAGTTGGCTGCAATCCAAGATGATACCAGCCCGGTCACAGACCAGCGTGCGCAGCGCATCAATCGACGTGTCGGGCAAAGTGCCCATCCGCATATCCCGAAACGTCATATCTGTTGCCCGCGCCACCATCGTGCTGCGCAACAAAAATACGCCTGATTCAAAGGCAAACAGGAAAAACATCACCAAAACGGGAAAAACAATCGCAAATTCCACCGCTACGCTGCCGCCCGTTTCGCGGCGCAGCCAGCGCCGCAATCGGATGCGCAAGCGTTGGGGGGCGGTTGGATTGCACTGCAGGAGTGTCATGGCACCAACCTCATATTGCGAATCTGGCGGTTGATTTGGCGCATGGCGATGATCAGCTCTGCCTCAGTCGTCACGGCAAAGAAATCACCGGGCACAGAGGCGCAGTTGGCCAGCAATGTTTGATCAAGGCCTGATGCCCCAAAGGCCACGGTGAAAACGCGCACTTGATCGGCCCGAAGATAGTCGCATTGCAGGCTGAAGTGGAGATCTTTGGTCGACGCATCTTCAACATCCA
>CALAXT010000012.1 GCA_937895435.1 uncultured Paracoccaceae bacterium
CATCTGCACGGTGACATATCCCGTGCAGGTCTCAGGCGGGGTGAAACGCCCCGCCAAAGCTGGATTGGCCGCAACAAACGCCGCAAGCAGCCCCCCACATATGGCGCGCACGCCCTGCATTTATTCGGCCGCCACCTGCGCACCCTGCGCGATATAATCCAAAATGGCATCAGCCGCCTCGCGGCCATCGCGGATGGCCCAGACCACAAGGCTGGCACCGCGCACGATATCACCAGCGGCAAAGACACCGGGCAAATTGGTGGCATGGGTGGAAAAATCTGTGCGCACGGTGCCCCAGCGGGTCACCCCAAGATCAGCGGCCTGCCAATCTTGCGCCAGATCTTCGGGTTCGAACCCCAGCGCCATGATCACCATATCGGCCGGTTCGATGTAATCGGCATCTTCGATCACCTCGGGGGCTTGGCGGCCAGTTGCGTCGGGGGCGCCCAAACGCATACGCTGCACCATAACGCCATTGACTGGCTCACCCACAAAGCCTTTGGGCGCGGTCAGCCAAGCGAATTCCACGCCCTCTTCTTCGGCATTGGCTACTTCGCGCTGGCTGCCAGGCATGTTGTCGCGATCACGCCGATAGAGACATTTGACGCTTTCAGCGCCTTGGCGAATAGCGGTGCGCACGCAATCCATAGCGGTATCGCCCCCACCGATCACAACAACGCGCTTGCCCTTGGCATCGAGCCGGCCACTGTCGAAATCAGCAACATCATCGCCAAAACTTTTGCGGTTAGACGCAGTCAGATAATCCAACGCGGCCTCAACCCCCACAGCCCCTACGCCCGGGGCCCGCAAATCACGCGCTTTGTAAACACCCGTTGCAATCAACACAGCATCATGTTCGCCACGGATGGCATTAAACGAAATATCAACGCCGACATTACAGTTTAGAACGAATTTCACGCCCCCCTGCTGCAATTGATCAATCCGGGCCATGACAACAGGCTTTTCAAGTTTAAACCCTGGGATGCCATAGGTCAGCAGACCACCAGCACGGTCATGGCGATCATAAACCGTGACCTGAATGCCCGCGCGCCGCAACCGGTCCGCAGCCGCCAAGCCACCCGGGCCCGCACCAATGATGCCCACGCTTTCCATTCGCTCGACCGCAGGTACAATCGGCTTAACCCAACCGTTTTCCCACGCGGTATCTGTCAGGAACTTTTCGACAGATCCGATGGTGACAGTGCCATGGCCAGACTGCTCAATCACGCAGTTACCTTCGCACAGGCGATCTTGCGGACAAATGCGGCCACAGATTTCGGGGAACGTGTTGGTGGCCTGTGACAGCTCATAGGCTTCTTGCAAACGTCCCTCGGCGGTCATGCGCAGCCAATCGGGAATGTTATTGTGCAACGGGCAATGCGTCTGACAATAGGGCACACCACACTGGCTACAACGTCCAGCCTGTTCTTCGGCCTTGGGCTCTGCATATTCCGCATAGATTTCTTGAAAATCATGCGCACGCAGATTGGGAGGACGCTTTTCAGGCGTTTCCTTGGCAACCGTCACAAATTGCAGCATGCGTTGCTTGGCCATGGTGGCTCTCCCGATTTTCCGCGCAATTTGCTGATTAGCGTGGTGTTTCGAGAATGAAAAGTCAACAATGCTGACATATTTCAAACAAATCTTACAGCGACGTCAGATTTCTTATCGATCTGGGCGGAATTTAGGTAAGTAAGCATTACCTATGCCTCACCCCAACCCCCAAAGCCCCAACAAAGCCGCCGTACCAACAATGATTCGCCACCAGCCAAACAGGGCAAATCCATGCTGACTGACATAGTCCAGCACCCAGCGCACAACCACGATACCTGACAGGCAGGCACAGACAAAGCCCACCGCTATTTCCCCCATCGCAGCCCCATCAAGAACAGCGCGGCTTTTATAAAGATCATAGGCAAAGGCACCTGCCATTGTTGGCATCGACAGAAAAAAGCTGAACTCCGCCGCCGCGCGCCGCTCTACCCCCAGCGCCAAAGCCCCCACAATCGTTGCCCCAGACCGCGACACCCCCGGCACCATCGCCAAACACTGGATCAGCCCAATGCGAAAAGCCACAGCACGCGGCAAAGCCATCGCATCACCAAAGCGCGGGCGCAGGGGCAGACGGTCAACCACCACCAACACAACGCCCCCCAAAATTAGCATAATCGCAATCAGGATGGGCGATTCAAACAACACTCGCTTGATGAAATCATGTGCCAAAACACCAATCACGACCGCCGGTGCAAAGGCCAAAAGAACTGAGAAAATGAACTTACGGGAAGCCGGATCATGTGGCGCAGTAGAAAACACCCGCCACAGCCGCCCAGCATATACCGACATAATCGCCACAATCGCGCCAAGCTGGATGACAACCTCAAATGTCTTTCCAGCCGACTGAAAGCCCAGAAAATGCCCCGCCAACAGCAAATGACCAGTTGATGACACGGGAATGAACTCAGTCAGTCCCTCCAACACCCCGAGCAACGCCGCGATCACCATGGGCTGTTCCATCTGTGCCGCCCGTTAATGTTTGTGCAGATTTTTTGCCGACTGTTTGATATCGGCATATTGCCCAGACGGGCGATAGGGCCACAGATATTCAGGCAAGACCGCCGCCATCGGCACAGGCTCAATCCCCAGATCCGCAAGCGTGCGGGCCTCGGGGCCAACAACATTGTCCCGCGCCAAATTGGCCAGCTGATCTGATGTCAAGACGGTGTTTGAAATTAACCCAAGGGTCAGCGTCTGCACAAGATCAAGCGCGCCCGCCATAATGCGCGCCACAAAAAACGGCACGCCCAAAATCAAACGGCGACGCCCAATAACATCCAGCATCTGGCGCATCAGGGCGCGGAAACTGGCAATCTCGGGTCCACCCAGCTCATAAATTCCAGGCGCGGCCGTTCCCATAGCACCCATCACCGCAGCCTGTGCGACATCATCAACAAAAACGGGCTGAAACCGGGTTTCTGCCCCCACCAGAGGCAGCACAGGAGACATCCGCGCCATGCCAGCGAAACGGTTGAAAAACTGATCTTCAGCGCCAAAGACAACTGACGGGCGCAAGATAACCGCCTGAGGAAAGTGCGCCAAAACCGCCGCCTCACCCGCCGCTTTGGTTTGAGAATAGACACTTTTCGCCTGCGTATCCGCCCCAATTGCCGACAGCTGCACCAGATGGGCCACGCCCAGTTCCGCAGCCAGCCGCGCCACGCGGCCGGCTCCTTGGGATTGCACGGCATCAAAGCGGTTTTGGCCAGATTGCGTCAAAATTCCAACGCAATTGATAACCGCCTCCGCGCCGTCCATTGCAGCGCGCACAGACGCCTCATCGCGCAGGTTGCACAGAACCGGCTCGACCTGACCCACAACACCGAAAGTGCGCACAAAAAGCGCCTCATTTGGGCGACGCACGGCAACGCGCACGCGCCATCCCTGCTGCGCCATCCGGCGTGCAATATACCGCCCGATAAACCCAGAACCACCGTAAATTGTCACAAGCTTTGCCATGCTATGCGCCCCATCTGTGCCCTTTGGGCGGTTGCGTTCGTTTGCTTACCCCTGCCGAACCCGCGAAACAAGACGCAATGCAGTCTCGCGCTACGCCACTCGAAACAGATGCCAAAAATCACCGATGCTGAAGAAATGCAAAACCGGCATTTCTGCCCGTTGACACGCCCCAAACTGCGCTGTAGTGAGCCGGTGGTTAAGGCCCAGATGGCGGAATTGGTAGACGCGCAGGTTTCAGGTACCTGTACTGCAAGGTGTGGAGGTTCGAGTCCTCTTCTGGGCACCATTTTCTTCCCGTTAAGTTAAAGAAAACCCAATAAAAAT
>CALAXT010000013.1 GCA_937895435.1 uncultured Paracoccaceae bacterium
TAGACGGATAAAGATCGCACAACAGGGCCGTTGCGCCCCAAAGGAGAATACATGACGGCGAAGCTTTACTGTTTTGGAGAAAGCGGCAACGCCTACAAGGTGGCGCTGACGATGACATTGGCCGAGATGGATTGGGAACCTGTCTATGTTGATTTCTTTCATGGTGAAACACGCACGCCGGCGTTTCGTGAAATCAATGAGATGGGCGAAGTGCCCGTGATGGTCGATGGCGATGTGGTGTTAAGCCAGTCTGGTGTAATTCAGGATTATGTCAGTTCAAAAACTGGAAAGCTTGGTGGGCGCAACGCCGCCGAACGGCGCGAGGTTTTGCGCTGGGTATTTTGGGATAATCATAAATTGTCCGGCCAAAACGGTATGTTGCGGTTTCAGATGAACTTTCTGCCCGCCGAAAAACGTTCGGCCGAGGTGATTGCCTTTGTGCAGGGGCGGCTGACGGCGGCCTATACCGTTTTGAACGCACATCTGGAACATCGGACGTGGATGGTGGGTGATCAGGTGACCATCGCTGATACCGCCTGCTGCGGTTATCTTTATTACCCCGAGCCCTTTGGCTTTTCGCGCGCTGATTGGCCGCATATTGATGCTTGGCTTGACCGGATTTCGGCTTTGCCGGGGTGGAAACACCCCTATGATATGATGCCGGGCAGCCCAGCAGATCGGGCTTGATAAAACGCAATTGGGGCCCCGTATTTGGGGCCCCAATTGATTGCTTTGGCGCGTGCCTTAGCTGCGCAGTGCGCCACCGGTTGCCTTGGTGACCTTGGCAATGATTTGGGCGCTGACGGCCTGAATGTCTTGATCGGTCAGGGTTTGGGTTTGTGGCTGCAGCCGCACCGTTATGGCGATGCTTTTCTTGCCTGCGCCCATCTGCTCTTCTGCGCGGGGGCCTGTGAATTCATCAAACACGCGCACCGATTCAATCAGTGATTTGTCTGCGCCTTGGGCGGCGTTGACCAGCACCTGCGCCTCAACCCGATGGTCAAGCACAAAGGCAAAGTCACGTTCCACCGCTTGCAGACCGCTTTGGCTAAGTGCGGGGCGGGTGGCGCTGCGGGTTTTGGGCAGCGGCACGTTTTCCGGGAAAATGCTGAACGCCACTGCGGGGCCCTTTAGATCCATCGCGCGCAGGATCTTTGGATGAATTTCGCCAAAGGTTGCCAGCACCACCTTGGGCCCCAGCATGATCTGCCCCGAACGGCCCGGGTGCCACCAAGCCGGCGCACCACGGCCAATCTGGGTGCGGGATGGGGCACCCATCGCGGTTAGAACCGCCTCGGCATCGGCTTTGGCATCGTAAAGATCCACCATGCGGCGGCTGCCAAACGGGTCACGCCCGGCGGCAGCGCCCGCCAGCAGGCCTGCGGCTTGCATATGCTGTTCACCCGGTTCGCCACCATCAAAGGCGGGCCCGACCTCAAACAATGCCAAATCCATTGCCCCTCGGGCCTGATTGCGCACAGCCGCTTGAATAAGCCCGCCCAGCAGATCGGGGCGCAGATGGGTCATTTCTGACGAAATAGGGTTTTCCAGCCGCACGGCATCGCTGCCGCCGCCAAAAAGTTCTGAGGTTTCACCATCAATGAACGAATAGGTGATGCATTCGTTATAGCCCAAGCCCGCCAGCATCCGCCGTGCGCTGCGTTCGCGGCGCTGCATAGGCGTCAGAATGGCGCGTGGCACGCCGGGTGTGGGGCGGGGCAGGGGCCTGCCTACGAGGTTTTCCAACGACGCGATGCGCGCCACCTCTTCGACCAAGTCGGCTTCGCCCAAAATATCTGGGCGCCAGCTGGGCGGGCTTGCCATATTGCCGTTCAGGGTGAAGCCAAGCGCTTGCAGCGTTTGGCGCTGTGTGGCATCGGCGATTTCCATTCCAACCAACGATTGTACCCGCTGTGTGTCCAACCGATAGGCCCGCGTGGTGTTGGGCACCGTGCCGTCCATCACCACATCAGATGGCGTGCCACCGCACAGATCCAAAATCATCTGGGTCGCAGCTTCCAAGCCTGGCAGCGTATATTCTGGGTCCACCCCGCGTTCAAAGCGATAGCGCGCGTCTGAGTTGATTTTCAGCGCCCGTCCGGTTGTCGCGGTGGTGATCGGATCCCAGTATGCTGATTCCAAAAAGACATTCACCGTGTCATCGCTGCACCCTGACACTTCGCCGCCCATGATGCCTGCCAACGATTCTGGCCCGGCATCATCCGAGATTACCATCATGCCTGCGGCCAACGCATAGGTTTTGCCATCAAGTGCCAGCAGCGTTTCATCGCCTTTGGCGGGGTGAATGCGCAACCCACCCTGAACCTTATCGGCATCAAACACATGCAGGGGGCGATTTTGGTCAAATGTGAAAAAATTTGTAATATCGACCAGCGCGGAAATTGGCCGCAGGCCGATCGCGCGCAGACGCTTTTGCAGCCACACGGGCGACGGGCCGTTTTTCACCCCCCGGATCAGACGACCCGCGAACAGTGGGCACCCTTTGTCTTTCAGTTCAGGCGCGATGGTGACCGAAATCGGGCAAGGAAATTGGCCCGGCACAGTTGCCCGTGGCGCGGTTTTCAGCGTGCCCAAGCCCCGGGCGGCCAAATCGCGGGCGATGCCGTGCACCCCAAGCGCATCGGGCCGGTTGGGGGTGATTTTGATATAAATCATTGGGTCATTTAGCCCGGCATAATCAATAAACCGTTGGCCCAGCGGTGCATCTTGCGGCAGATCAATGATGCCATCATGGTCGTCAGACAGCTCCATTTCGCGTTCAGAGCATAGCATGCCATTTGATTCGACACCGCGGATCACGCCCGGTTTCAAATCAACGCCTGTGCCCGGAACATGTGTGCCCACGGGTGCAAAAACCCCCACAAGCCCAGTTCGGGCATTGGGCGCACCACAGACCACCTGCACCTCTTGCATTGCGCCCTCGGGGCCATCTGGATAGGTGGCCACCCGACACAGTCGCAGACGATCGGCATTTGGGTGGGGCGCAGCCTCAATCACCTGACAAATGCGAAAGGCACCCAATGTCGCAACTGGGTCGCTGACGTCTTCGACCTCATGCCCCAGATCGGTCAGCGCATGCAGGATTTCTGGCAAGCTGGCCGTGGTTTCCAAATGATCCTTAAGCCAGGACAGGGTGAATTTCATCGGTGACATCCTTGGGCATTTTGACGTGAAACCGCTTAGCGCATGCGGGGGCAAAGGAAAAGCCCGATGCACCATCTCCCGCTATCGCACGATTTTTGCTTTCCCTCGGCGCGCAGGGGCATTATAGGAATGTCAATTCCCCGAAAACGTGGAAAGCGGCGCCAAGACTTCGGCCCGCAGCCGTTTCCCGGCGTGGGAGAGATTTGCACAGGAGTGATCCGATGACCAAACCGTTAATGAGCAAAGCCACCGCAGTTTGGCTGGTGGACAATACCACACTAAGCTTCAAGCAAATTGCAGATTTCTGCGGCATGCATGAACTTGAGGTGCAGGGTATTGCCGATGGCGATGTCGCGACGGGTGTCAAAGGGTTTGATCCAGTGGCCAATAACCAACTGGATCAGGTGGAAATTGACCGCGGTCAGGCCGATCCGGCCCATAAGATGAAACTGAAATTCAATTTGGCGGCTGTTGGCGAAGAAAAGCGTCGGGGCCCGCGTTATACCCCGCTGAGCAAGCGCCAAGATCGCCCGGCGGCCATTTTGTGGCTGGTCAAATTTCACCCCGAACTGACCGATGGTCAGGTTGGAAAACTGGTGGGCACCACCAAACCTACCATTCAATCCATCCGTGAGCGCACGCATTGGAATATCGGCCAGATCACCCCGATTGATCCTGTGGCTTTGGGTCTGTGTCGCCAATCTGAGTTGGATGCGGCCGTTCAGGTGGCCGCCCGTAAAAAGGCCGCACTTGGCTCGGTGATGTCAGACGATGAACGCCGTAAGCTGGTCAGCACTGAACAGTCGCTGGCGATGCCGACCGAGGCGCGTTTGGGCAGTGATCTGGGGGATCTGGGCGCGTTTGGCGTGGTTGACTCTGAGGAAGACAAAACCGATTTCAGCGACGCTGAAAGCTTCTTTAACCTGCCCGATGACGCGTCAGAGGACGAGGATGACAAAGACAATCTCACCAGCCGCTAACGCGCAGCTGTGATATAACTTAAAAATGCCCCAGCCTTTGGCTTGGGGCTTTTTTTTGTTTGATGGCACGCGTTGCCGATACAGCCTTGATCGGGTCGATTGCCATTTACAGCTTTACTTATCAAGACTGCGGCAAGATATTTTAGTTGCGCAAAACGGATGGGTGGTTCGTGAATGCAGACAAAAATCAGGATTTTAACGATAGTCTTACCGTTGATGGTTGCAGGGTGTACGACCACGCCGCCCCTGGGGTACGGCCCCGAGCCGTCGACGTTTCGCTATACCCCACCGGAATCGTCTGGCCTTTTGGCCTTTCGTGCCTATCCCGGCCCTGATGATGTGTGCCGCGTTATCGGGGAAAATTCTCTGACAGGTGATTTTTTGGATGATAGCGCGCTTTTGATTGGGTGCCCCAAATTAGAACAAGGGGCCATCCGTGACAGAGTGCATGATGGGGCGCGCATTGTCGCGCATGCACGAGATTGGACGCTGCTCTCAATGCCAAATTGATGCGCGCGCTTTGATGCGTGTGCAGGTGTTGACTCTGCGGTCAAGATTTTATCTCAGGCGCAATTTTAGCCTGTTTGAAAAAGGCAGAATGGGGCGCGCAGATATCCAAAAATAGCACGACAGTTGTGCGGCATCTTTCCGCTGCTGCATGGCTCAGAAGGCGCGGCGGGCGCGCAGCGCGGCGCCAATTGTGCCGTCGTCGAGATAATCCAGCTCACCACCGATTGGCACGCCTTGGGCCAGTGATGTCACCCGCACTGACAGCCCTGACAACGCATCAGCGATGTAATGCGCGGTGGTCTGGCCCTCAACGGTGGCATTCAGCGCCAAAATCACCTCTTGCACGCCGTCTTGCTGCACGCGGGCGCAAAGCTGCGGAATGCGCAGCTCATCAGGGCCCAGCCCATCAAGGGCCGAAAGTGTGCCACCCAGAACGTGATAACGGCCCCGAAAAGCACCACCGCGTTCCATCGCCCAAAGATCGGCAACATCTTCCACCACGCAAATTTCGCCCTGCGCGCGTCTGTCGTCACGGCATATGGTGCAGATATCAGCAGTGCCGATATTGCCGCAGGTCAGGCATTCACGGGCCTCTTGTGCCACGCCGCGCAGCGCATCGGCCAGTGGCAGCATCAGGGGGCCGCGCTTTTTCAGCAGATGCAGCACCGCGCGGCGCGCCGATCTGGGGCCAAGCCCCGGCAGGCGTGCCATCAGCCCAATCAGCGCCTCAATCTGGGGCTGGGCTTGGTTTTGTGAAGGGTCTGAGGCGGTCATGCGGGTCTAGGGCCTGTTAAAATGGCAGCTGCATGCCGGCGGGCAGGCCCATGCCTTGGGCCAGTTTGGCCATTTCATCCTTGTGGCGATCAGCGGCGCGGGTCTGCGCATCTTTTATTGCGGCCAAAATCAGATCTTCCACCACGTCTTTTTCGCTGGCTACCAAAATTGAAGGATCAATATTCAATGCGGTCACGGTGCCGCGTGCAGTGGCGGTGGCACGCACAAGGCCTGCGCCGCTTTCACCGGTGACGGTAATATTGTCCAACTCCTCTTGCATATTGGCCATTTTGCCCTGCATTTCCTGCGCGGCTTTCAGCATTTTGCCCATATCGCCCAGGCCTGCCAGCCCACCCAAACCTTTTAGCATTTTCGTCTCCTATTCGCTTTCAAACGGATCCCATTCATCCTCAACCTCGGGCAGGGCCGCGCTTGCGGCCTCAGATTCGGGGGGAAGAATGGCGCGGACTTCGCTTATTTTTGCACCTGGAAAGGCGGCAAGAACCGCCTGCACCAGCGGGTTTTCGCCCGCCTGTGCGTGGGCTGCGTCTTTTTCTTGGGCGCGCTGTTCAGCCACGCTGGGCGCACCGCCTTGGCTGACAACCGACACCCCCCACCGCGCACCTGTCCAAGCTTGCAATCGCTGCGACAGACGGGCGGCCAAGTCTGGACCCGCCTGTGGTGTGGGTTCAAATTCAATGCGTCCGGGCGCAAAATGCACCAGTCGCAGACCCGTCTCAATTTCATAAAGTAAGGTCATGTCGCGTTTTTCGCGGATAAGGGCGATGACCTGATCAAAATGGTTATAGAGCGCCAAATGGGCTGTGGGCGCGGTCTGCAGCGCCGCATTGGTGCCGCCAGTTCCTGCCACAGCGTGCGGCGTGCTTTGTGCCGCATTCGGCGCCATACCAGCTGACGCCGTACCTCCTGCCGCCATGCCACGCACCATGCCACCCGATTTGCCACCCGACATGGCGCGCTTACCACCACCTGCTGGGCCTGCTGCTGTGCCACCACCCAGTGGTCCCGAGGACGCGAGGGTGGGCTGTGCTTGTAATTTACGGATCAGTTCTTCGGGGCTGGGCAGATCGGCAACATGGGTCAGCCGGATAATTGCCATTTCTGCAGCCATCATCGTGTTTGGGGCCAGCGCGATTTCTTCGAGCGCTTTGAGCAGCATCTGCCACATCCGCGTCAACACCCGCATTGGCAGCGTTTCGGCCATGCTGCGGCCACGGGCACGCTGATCTGGGCCAATTGTGGGATCTTCGGCGGTTTCGGGTGTGATTTTAATCACTGAGACCCAATGCGTAATCTCGGCCAGATCGCGCAGCACCGCCAATGGGTCTGCACCATCAGCATATTGACGTGACAATTCACCCAAGGCGCCCGCCGCATCGCCGCGCAAGATCAAATCAAACAGATCCAGCACGCGCCCACGATCTGCCAGCCCAAGCATGGCGCGCACCTGATCGGCGGTGGTTTCACCCGCGCCATGCGCAATCGCTTGGTCCATCAAGCTCATCGCATCGCGCACCGATCCTTCGGCGGCCCGTGTGATCAGTGCCATGGCATCAGCTGCGAGGCTTGCACCCTCCAGCCCGGCAATCCGGGTCAGATGCGCCATCATCACCTCTGGTTCAATCCGGCGCAGATCAAAGCGTTGGCAGCGCGACAGCACGGTGACGGGAACCTTGCGGATTTCGGTGGTGGCAAACAGAAATTTCACATGGGCGGGTGGTTCTTCCAGCGTTTTTAACAACGCGTTGAACGCGTTGTTAGACAGCATGTGGACCTCATCGATGATATAGATTTTGTAACGGGCCGAGGCGGCACGGTAATGAACCGAATCAATGATTTCGCGAATATCGCCCACGCCGGTGCGGCTGGCAGCATCCATTTCTTGCACATCGACATGGCGGCCTTCGGCGATTCCACGGCAGGGTTCGCACTGTCCGCATGGCTCGGTTGTGGGCCCACCGGTGCCATCTGGCCCGATACAATTCAAACCCTTGGCCACGATCCGTGCTGTTGTGGTTTTGCCCACCCCCCGTACACCGGTTAAAATAAAGGCATGGGCGATCCGGTCTGCAGCAAAAGCATTTTTCAGTGTGCGCACCATGGCCTCTTGTCCGATAAGATCGGCAAAGGTGGCGGGGCGATACTTGCGGGCAAGAACCTGATAGCTTTGCTCAGAACTTTGGGACATGAGACCTCGGAGGATTCGTGATGGCGAGAGTATGCCGCGGGGGGCTGCGCGTCCACCCGCCAAGCGCGGAGAGCGGAAATGTTTGACGAAATAGCGGTGGGCGGCGGGTTTTTGGTTTTGTCACCCATGCCGGGGCGGGGGGGAGATTTGGCTGGTGATCTGGCCGCGTTGCAAGCTTTACAACCCGATTGGGTGCTGAGTTTGGTCGAAAATGGTGAATTTGCTCAGGTGCCGGGGTTGTTTGCGGCGTTGCAGGCTGGTGATCTGGGGGTTTGGCTGCGGTTTCCAATTGTTGATTTTGGCGTGCCGGATGCGGTGCGGGCGGTCCTTTGGCCTGAGCTGTGCGCTGGTATTTGCCAGCGGTTGGCGCGCGGCGAGAGGGGCGTGGTGCATTGCATGGGGGGGTGCGGGCGCACTGGCATGATCGTGTTGCGGCTGATGGTGGTTTTGGGCGAACAGCCCGATGCCAGTCTGGCGCGTCTGCGGGAATGCAGGGCCTGTTGCGTTGAAACCGAACCACAGCGACTGTGGGCATTAGCGCAAGATCGTGTGGGGTGAGAGGCTGGACAACGACCCAAGCGGGGCTCGTTACGGCTGCTTCCTTCCGGACCTGACCGGGTTGGCGAGGTGCCTGCCCGCGCCAACCTCTCACCTTTCAGATAGGCGATTGGAACGGCGAAGACAAGGTGGCCTTTTTCGGTTTGGCCGCGTGATGTCGGCGATGCTAGAAATACAACCGAAACCGCGCAAACCCGTTTGGTTCAGATGAAAGCGCTGGCCCCAGCGGATCAATGCGTGGGCCACCGGGCAGGGGCAGCGCTAAGGCGGCGGTTGCATGGCTGTCAAAGACCGCACTGGCCCCAATGTTGGGCGCAAACCGCCACACTGGCAGGCGCGTCAGACGGGTCATGCCGCCATCACGTAAAAAGCCTGCGATGATGTCACGGTTCTCGGTGCGGCCAGCATAGACCACCCGGTCAGGCCCGCAGCCTGCAAACCGGCCACCGCCATTGGCGCGGTAATCGTTTGTGGCAACAATCACTGCCGCATCTGGGGCCAAGGCTGCACCATTTATTGATACCTGAACGATCCGATGGGCGCGGTCATTTGCCAGCGTGCCATCAGGATCGTAGCGCGCGGGTTGGCTGAGATCTATTTCAAACTGGGCACCGTGGGGGATATCAAACTGATAGCTGGGAAAAGCGGGGTTGATCAGTGGGGCATCGCGTGCGCTGGGTGAAATTGTGAAATAAATGCTTGCGCAACGCTCGAGCCATTCGGTCAGATCGGCGCCAGTCAATTTTACCGCCCGGATTTTATTGGGAAAGGGGTAAATGTCGCACATGTTGCGCAGTGCCAACGGCCCGGCCGGCAACCTGCAATAATAGTTAGCGCCCGCCCAACCGCCTGCCTTAAAGGGTGCTGCTGCAGACAAAAGTGGTAAATCGGCATAAGGTCCGCCACGCAATTTGCCCCTGATGAAACGCCGCTGCGCCTCAGCCATCATGCGGATCAGCGGGGTGTCGGCCACTAGTGCAAAGCCGCTGTCCAGCGGCATTGGCAGCGTTGCAATGTGCTGGCCGATATGGGCCAATGTGGCCTGATGATCGGCGACAATATTGGCCATGATCGCGGGGGCCTGTGGTGCGAATGCAGCACTTTTGGCTGCGGGATTTGGGCAGGGCACAAGTGGCATAGCCAAACTGCGTGCTTGCATAATTTGCCAGCCTTTGGGCCCACGCATCAGCGCCAGATCAATCATACCGACATGCGACCCCCAGAACCCAGCCATGACCGTTGGGCAGCCATAAAGCGTGCCACGTGTCGGATCGATTCCGGCGCTGGGTGGAAAATCGGGGCGTGGAAAGACCTGATGACTGTGGCCCGCTAAAATCACATCAACCCCGCCCGCGCGCGCCAAAGGCAGGCAGGCATGTTCCATTCCATGGGCGTATTGATCTGCCCCAATACCACTGTGGGCAAGCGCCACCACCAGGTCTGCGCCTGCTTTGCGCGCCAGCGGCACCCATGCCTGCGCGCTTTGTAAAATATCGCGGCTGCTCAATTGCCCGGCCAAAATGCTATGATCCCAGATTGGAACCTGCGGTGGAATAAAGCCAATCACTGCAATCCGCAGATCAAAGGTGTTTCCCGCCGCATCTTGCACGCGACGCTTCAGTATAACCCAGGGCGGAAACAGCGTTTTGTCTTTTTCCGGCGTTCTGCCGGCGCGCCGCACGGCATTTGCGCAGACAACCGGGAACTGGGCATCAGCCATTGCCGCTTGCAAAAACGCCAGCCCATAGTTGAAATCATGGTTGCCAAGTGTGGCGGCGTCATAGCCGATCAGGTTCATTGTGGCGACCATTGGATGGGGGCGTGCGCCACGCTTGGGCCCAAGTTTTGCTAGATAATCGCCCAATGCGTTGCCTTGCAGGCTATCACCCGTGTCAAACAACAAACTATTGGGCGCGGCTTGGCGCAGCGCCTTGATCACGGGGGCGCAGCGGATCAAGCCAAAGTCGGTACTGCTGCTGCCCTCGCGGGTGTAATCATAGGGCAAAAGGCGCATGTGCAGATCGGTGGTTTGCAAAATGCGCAGATGCACAGCACCGGGGGGCATATGAAACTTTGACATGGCTGGGGTAGCATTGGTGGAATTTTCAGCCCCTGCACCATCTTTGCCATTTGCGGTGGGTTGTGGGGTGATCGAAAGACCTTTGACAAAGCTATTTAGGTCGTTGGTTGGGTCATCACGAAAATTGGGTGCCACCTCAGGCCTCTTTTGTTCTGGACCTACAATACAACTTTAGATTGAATTTGTGCAATGTGAAAATTGCGAACTTATGGTGCAGTTTTAGGCCCAAAGCCGTTTGCCAGCGCGCATTTCCCATGGCAAGGACGTTGGTGCGCCAAAGAGTAGCCAGCTTGGAGAGATGAGATGCGGATTGCAGAGACGGTGACATTTGGGGGATCGGGGCTGGAGCGTGCGGCAGAGTTGCGCGCGCGCGCTGGCGATATAGCCGCACTTTTGGCCCGTGATGATGCACGGGTTTTGCCATTTTGGCGTGGCCGCCCCTTGGTGCAAACAGCGCCGCAGCCGACGGCGACAGGCGGGGGGCTGGTTTGGGTTGCCCCAGATCACCCGGCGCTGGTGGCTGATGGTGGTTTTATGATATTTCTGGGGCTGGAAGACGGCGCTGGACGGTTTGCCCAAGATATTTCGGCATGGGTGCCGGCTGATTCGGTTAACCCGTTGGCGGGGGGGCCGTTTGATCCGGGCAGCCTGTCGCATCCGGGCTTTGGTTCAGATGCCCATTTTGCCGATTTACGCAGTGTTATGTCGGGCTTGTCGCCGCGTGCGGCGGAATGCGCGGTGATGGCCAAGGCGGTGTTGGCTTGGCATGAAACGCACAGCTTTTGCGCCCGCTGTGGTCACCCCAGTTCTGTCACCCATGCGGGATGGCAGCGCCATTGCTCGGCCTGTGATACCCATCATTTTCCGCGCACTGACCCGGTTGTGATTATGTTGGTGACACGCGGCAATAGTTTGCTTTTGGGCCGCTCGGCTGTTTGGCCCGAGGGGATGTATTCGCTGCTTGCTGGTTTTATCGAACCCGGTGAAACAATTGAGGCGGCTGTCCGCCGTGAGGTGGGCGAAGAAACTGGGGTTAAAATCGGCGCGGTGCGCTATTTGGCCAGCCAGCCGTGGCCCTTTCCGGCCAGTCTGATGCTGGGCTGTCAGGCGGATGCCCTGACATCTGACATCACACTTGATCCGGCGGAATTGGAAGATGCGCAATGGTTGACGCGCGAAGAGGTGGCGCAGGTCGCGGCGGGGACGCACCCGACCATACGGCCCTCACGCCGTGGATCAATTGCGCAGTTTTTGATTACGCATTGGTTGGCTGACCGCTTGGATTAACCGCGCGCCTGCGGCCCGGTTTGGTGTTAAGCGCGCTGTAATTCTGCGGGGTAAACGCCCAAGACGGACACGAAAGACGAAAAATATTCCAGTTCTTCCAGGGCCAGTTTGACATTGGGGTCTTCTGGGTGGCCCTCAATATCGGCAAAGAATTGCGTCGCGGTGAAAGACCCATCCAACATATAGCTTTCCAGCTTTGTCATGTTCACCCCATTTGTGGCAAACCCACCCATGGCTTTATAGAGTGCAGCGGGAATGTTGCGCACGCGAAACATGAAGCTGGTCATCATACGATCGGCACGGCGGGTTAAATCGGCCTCACGCGACATGATCAGAAAACGGGTGGTGTTGTTGCCATGATCTTCGACATGACGGGCCAGAACATCCAAGCCAAAAATCTCACCCGCCAGTTCTGAGGCCAGTGCCGCCAGGCTTGGTTCACCCAGTTCAGCCACATGTTTGGCGGATCCTGCGGTATCAAGCCCGGTCACAGCTTCGATGTTATTGTCGCGCAAAAATCCGCGGCACTGTCCCAAAAGGACTGGGTGGCTCATTGCGCGGCGCACAGTGTGCAGTGGCGTGCCGGGCAGTGCCAGCAGGTTAATATGCACCCGAACAAACGCCTCATCAACAATATGCAGCCCACTTTCGGGCAGCAGGCGGTGCAGATCTGGCACGCGGCCATAGGTAGAATTTTCGATGGGCAGGGCTGCCAGATCGGCGCGGTTGCTGCGCACGGCCTCAATCACATCTTCAAAGGTGGCACAGGGCATCGCCTCCATCAAAGGTCGGGCCTGACGGCAGGCCTGATGAGAATAGGCCCCCAGTTCTCCTTGAAAGGCGATACGACCGGTCATGTGCATTCTCCAACCCCTGCGCCCGATGTGGGCAATTGGTCGCGGTAACTATACCTTGAATCTTTCTGTGGGAAGCGGGTAGATACCGCGCAGATACAACTGCCATGGGATGCGACATGTTCGACACGATGACCCTCACCAAGACCCTCGGCGCTTTTTGCGGTGCTTTGCTCATTTTTCTGCTGGGTAACCTGGCGGCAGAAAGCCTGTATCATGTGGGCGGCGAACATAGCGAAGAGGGCGGCCCCGCTTATGTTTTGCTTGCCGAAGGCGAAGCCGTAGAGGAAGAAGTGGCCCAAGAAGGCCCCAACTTCGAAGAGGTTTTTGCTGTGGCCGATGCCGGCGCAGGCGAGAAAATGTTTAAACAATGTGCCGCTTGCCACAAGCTGAACGGTGTTGACGGCACAGGCCCGCATTTGAACGGCGTTGTGGGCCGTTTGGTTGGTTCGGTGGGTGGCTATGGCTATTCTGCGGTGCTCGCGGGTCACGGTGGAGCCTGGGAGCCGGAAGAGCTGAACGCGTTTCTCACCAAACCCAAAGAATATGCGCCCGGCACAAAAATGGGCTATGCGGGTATGAAGAAAATCGAAGATCGCGCCAATCTTATCGCTTATCTGCAAACCCAGCAGTAGGCGCGTGGTGCGTCGCCCTTGACGAGAATGTGATGTGCAGGCCGTCCGGTTTCGGGCGGCCTGTTTCGTTCAGCGGCTCACCCAATCGTAACTTGTCCGGGCGGCCATCCCGTTCTAGCTTATAGATCACGCTTGTTTCTGACACCCGATGCCGGAGATTCGAATGCCGCGCCCAATTCTGATGATGCCCCCCCCCCGGAAAGTGCGCAGTGTTGCGCAATCAGAGCCCTCTGTGCCGTTGCGTGGGGTGGTGGCAGCCGTTATGGGGGCGGCCCTTGCGGTGGTGATGGGGATACAGTCTGCCCGTGCGGCAGAGGACGTCACCATCAGCCATGGCATTTCTACCTTTGGCGATCTGCGATATCCGGCTGATTTTGCGCATCTGGCCTATGTGAACCCCAATGCCCCCAAGGGTGGTGAGATGTCGCTGGCAACCTTGGGCGGGTTTGATTCGATGAACCCTTATTCGATCAAAGGGCGGGCGGCGGCGCTGGCCTCGGGGTTGTTTGAAAGCATTCTGACTGACACAGCTGATGAAATTGGCGCATCTTATTGTTTGCTGTGTGAAACGATGGAATATCCCGCTGATCGTTCATGGGTAATCTTTAACCTGCGCGACGCGGCCCAGTTTTCTGATGGCAGCCCGCTTAGCGCCGAAGATGTCGCCTTTAGTTATGATCTGCTGCGCACCCAAGGGCTGGAAGATTTCCGCTTTGTGCTGGCCCAACAGATTGAACGGGTTGAGGTCTTGGGGCCGCATCGGGTGAAATACGTTTTCAAACCGGGTTTTCCCGCCCGTGATCTGCCGGCGCTTGCGGGGGGATTGCCGGTGTTTTCCAAAGCTGATTTTGCCCGCCATGGCCGTGATCTGTCAGACAGCACGTTGGAACCCGCGCTGGGCTCTGGGCCCTATGTCGTTGATAAACTCGCCGTGGGGCAGTCGATCACGTATCGTCGCAATGCCGATTATTGGGGCGAAGATCTGCCAATCAATCGTGGCCGCAACAATTTTGATGCGATCCGAATCGAATATTACGCCGATTCAAATGCAGCGTTTGAGGGATTTAAGGCCGGCAACTACATGTTTCGCAATGAAAACTCATCCAAGGCGTGGGCGACATCTTACGACTTCCCGGCGCTTTTGGCAGGCCATGTGATCAAGGCAGAACTGCCCGATGGCAATCTGGCGTCAGGGCAGGCCTATCTTATGAACCTGCGCCGCGCCCAATTCCAAGACCCCCGCGTGCGTGAGGCGATTGGACTGATGTTCAATTTCGAATGGTCAAATGAAACCCTGTTTTATGGGCTTTATGCACGCATTCATTCGGTCTGGGAAAACAGTGAATTGGCGGCGCAGGGTTTGCCCTCACCCGAAGAGATGGCGCTGTTGGAACCCCTGGCCGATCTGCTGCCCCAAGGGGTGCTGACGCAAGAGGCGGTGATGGCGCCCGTATCACGCCCAAGCCAGCTTGACCGCACCAACCTGCGCCAAGCCTCGGCATTGCTTGATGCGGCGGGGTGGGCTGTTGGCAAAGATGGGGTGCGGCGCAACGCGGCGGGCCAGCCCTTGCGGTTGGAATTCCTCAGCGCTGATCCATTGTTTGATCGGATCACAAATCCTTTTATCGAAAATCTCAAGCGTTTGGGCATCGAGGCGTTCTTGACTCGGGTGGATGATGCGCAAATGACCAACCGTGAACGTGCCCATGATTTTGATATTGTCACGGGGTCGCTGCGGCAGGGTTTTATCCCCAGCTCTGGTCTCAAGCAGTATTTTGGGTCTGAGACGGCGGATGTCTCAAGCTTTAACCTGATGGGGCTAAAAAGTCCGGGGGTGGACCGCTTGATTGATCAGGTGCTAGCAGCGGGAACCAAGCGTGATTTGGTTACGGCCACGCGCGCACTTGATCGCGTGCTGCGCGCCGAACGGTTTTGGGTGCCGCAATGGTTTAAGAACAAGCACACCGTCGCCTATTACGATCTTTATGAACATCCCGCGACCATTGCCCCTTACAATCCTGGCTTCCTTGATGTCTGGTGGCAAAATGCAGATAAAGCCGCCGCGCTGAAATCTGCGGGTGTGCTGAAATAATCAGGGGCGAACAGGGCCATGGGCGCCTATATTTTGCGGCGATTGATGCTGATTGTGCCAACCCTGTTTGGCATCATGTTGATCAATTTTGCACTGACCCAATTCGTGCCTGGTGGGCCGATTGAACAGATCATTGCCCGGATGGAAGGGCAGGGTGATGTGTTCAGCCAGATTGCTGGTGGCGGTGACGCTGGTATGGCCAGTCAGGCGGGGGGCGATGAAAAATATTTGGGCGCTCGTGGTTTGCCCCCCGAGTTTATCGCCCAGCTCGAGGCCGAATTTGGTTTTGACAAGCCGCCATTGCAGCGATTTTTGGCGATGATGGGCAATTATTTGCGGTTCGATTTTGGCGAAAGCTATTTTCGCTCTATCGGGGTGATTGATCTGATTGTTGAAAAAATGCCGGTGTCAATCACACTGGGGCTTTGGTCGACGTTGATTGCCTATCTGGTTTCGATCCCGTTGGGCATTCGCAAAGCGGTGCGCGATGGCTCGGGCTTTGATACATGGACATCTGCGGTGATTATTGTGGCCTATGCCATTCCGGGGTTTTTGTTTGCGATCTTGCTTTTGGTCCTGTTTGCAGGCGGATCATACTGGCAGGTGTTTCCGCTGCGTGGATTGCATTCAGATGGCTGGCAAGAGCTCGGATTTTGGGCCCGCATGGGTGATTATATTTGGCACATCACCCTGCCGGTGATTGCATCAACCATCTCATCTTTTGCAACGCTGACACTTTTGACCAAAAACTCGTTTCTCGATGAAATCCGCAAGCACTACGTTATGACCGCGCGTGCCAAAGGCCTGAGTGAGGCGCGTGTGCTGTATGGCCATGTGTTTCGCAACGCGATGCTGATTGTGATCGCGGGTTTTCCGGCAGTGTTCGTATCGGTGTTTTTTGGTGGAAGCTTGATTATTGAAACGATCTTTTCGCTCGATGGTTTGGGGCGATTGGGGTTTGAGGCGGCGGTGGCCCGCGATTATCCGGTAATTTTCGGCACGCTCTTTATCTTTGGCTTGATTGGGCTGGTCATGGGGATTGTGTCGGATTTGATGTATATCTGGATTGATCCCCGGATCGATTTTGAAAAGCGCGGGGCATAGCAGATGGCACTTTCCGCGCTGAACCAACGCCGCTGGCGGAATTTCCGGGCAAATCGGCGGGCTTACCTGTCGTTGATCGTGTTTTCAGTGCTGTTTGGATTATCGCTGCTGGCGGAATTCATTGCCAATGACAAGCCGCTGTTGATCCGCCACGCTGGGCAGTTTTATGCGCCGATTTTGCGGTTTTACCCAGAAACGGCCTTTGGCGGTGATTTCCAGACTGAGGCGATTTACCGTGATCCGGGCGTACAATGTTTGATCATTGCTGCCGGAGACCCCACCTGTTGGGATGATCCCGTGGGTGTGATCGCTGATGCACAAGACGGCCAGATTGCAGGCACACCGATCGAAAAAGGTTGGATTATTTGGCCGCTGGTGCCCTATTCTTTTAATACAATCAACGATATCGACGGGGCCGCACCCTCGGCGCCTGATAGCAAGCATTGGTTGGGAACCGATGATACCGCGCGTGATGTTCTGGCTCGCGTGATCTATGGCTTTCGTCTGTCGGTGGCATTTGCGCTGCTGACCACGTTTTTTACATCGATCATCGGCATCACAGCGGGGGCCGTGCAGGGATATTTTGGCGGGCTTGTCGATTTGACGTTTCAGCGTTTGATTGAGCTGTGGGGCGCGATCCCAACACTTTACGTCATCATCATTGTGGCCGCGATTGTGCCGATGAATTTCTGGCTGTTGGTGGGTCTGATGACGTTGTTTGGTTGGACAGCCCTTGTGGGTGTTGTGCGGGCCGAATTTCTGCGTGCGCGCAATTTTGAATATGTGCGGGCAGCGCGGGCCTTGGGCGTGTCAGATCGTGTGATCATGCTGCGCCATGTGTTGCCCAATGCCATGGTGACCACGCTGACGCTTTTACCCTTTATCACCACCGGGGCCATTGCCACCTTGGCCAGTTTGGATTTTCTGGGATTTGGCCTGCCCTCGGCCGCCCCGTCTTTGGGCGAGCTGACCTTGCAGGCAAAGCAGAACCTGCAAGCGCCGTGGCTGGGATTTACCGCGTTTTTTACATTCGCGCTGATGCTGAGCTTGATGGTATTTGTGTTTGAGGGGGTGCGCGATGCGTTTGACCCCAGAAAGACGTTTCAATGAGCCCGGCATTGTCTGTGCGCGGGCTCAATGTCCGCTTTCATCAAGATGGCCGTGAAATTCACGCTGTCCGGAATGTATCTTTTCATATTGACCGTGGTGAAACCGTTGCACTTGTCGGTGAAAGCGGGTCAGGGAAATCGGTCACGGCGCTGTCGACGGTTGGGCTGTTACCCGATACCGCACAGGTCACCGGGGCGGTCAGCTATAATGGCCAAGAGCTGCTGGGGGCGTCCAAAACGGTTTTGCAGGCCGTGCGGGGCAACGATATCAGTTTTATCTTTCAAGAGCCGATGACCAGCCTGAACCCGCTGCATACGGTTGAGCGACAGATCACGGAAAGCCTTGCGCTCCATCAGGGCCTGGGGGGGGCTGCGGCGCGGGCGCGGGTGATTGAATTGTTGCAAAAAGTGGGTATTGCCCAAGCTGAAAGCCGGTTGGGGGCCTATCCGCATCAATTGTCGGGTGGGCAGCGGCAGCGCGTTATGATTGCGATGGCCTTGGCAAATGGCCCTGAACTGCTTGTGGCAGATGAGCCGACGACCGCGCTTGATGTCACGATTCAGGCGCAGATATTGGAACTGCTGGCCGATTTGAAGCGCCGCGAGGGGATGAGCCTGTTGTTCATCACCCATGATCTGGGGATCGTGCGTGCAATCGCGGATCGGGTCTGTGTGATGCAGGGTGGCCAGATCGTTGAACAAGGGGCGACGGCGCAAATTTTCTCTGACCCCCAGCATCCCTATACCAAAACGCTGCTCGCCGCAGAGGCGCGTGGCCTGCCAGAACCGGTTGCGGCTGATGCCCCCGAAATCCTGCGTACGGAAGATTTGCGCGTTTGGTTCCCGATCACGCGGGGGTTGTTGCGCCGGACGGTCGGCCATGTGCGGGCGGTCAATGCCGCGTCAATCAGTCTGCGCGCAGGGGAAACTTTGGGCGTGGTGGGCGAGTCGGGGTCGGGCAAAACGACGCTTGCGCTTGGGTTGTTGCGGTTGGTGGCATCAGACGGGCGGATTGTGTTTCAGGGGCAAGATATTCAAGGGCTACGCCCGGCCCAGATCCGGCCATTACGCGCTGATATGCAAGTCGTGTTTCAAGACCCGTTTGGCAGTCTGTCGCCGCGCATGACGGTGGCGCAGATCATTGCAGAAGGGGTGGGCGTGCACGGGGCGCCGTTGGGGCAAGATCCGCAGGACATGGTGGGCCAAATCATGACTGAGGTTGGGTTGGACCCTGCCACAATGCACCGCTATCCACATGAATTTTCAGGTGGCCAACGCCAGCGTGTGGCCATTGCCCGGGCGATGATCTTACAGCCAAAGCTTTTGGTGCTTGATGAGCCGACATCAGCGCTGGATAAGACCGTGCAGGTGCAGATTGTCCAACTGCTGCGTGATTTGCAGCAAAAAAAAGGTCTGGCTTATTTGTTTATCAGCCATGATTTGCAGGTTGTGCGTGCGGTGGCCCACAAGGTCATTGTGATGAAAGCGGGCGATGTCGTTGAGGCTGGACCGGCCACCCAGATATTTACTGCGCCGCAAACCGCCTATACCCGCGCGCTGATGGCAGCGGCGTTTGAACACAAGACCCTTTCCCAAATTCCTGAGTGATGGGCCAACAGCCCCAAAGCGGATCAAACCATGGCCCAGCCAACCAACCCTTCGTTTGATATCGCTCACCTGGGCCATGTTGAGCTGTTCACCGACCGTATGGACGAAAGCCTTGATTTCTTTACGCGGGTTTACGGTTTGACCCTGTCGGGTCGGCAAGAGGGTTCGGCCTATTTGCGTGCGTGGGATGATTATGAATTTCACACCCTGAAGCTGACCGCACATAAGACGACGGGGGTGGGCCATATTGGCTATCGTGCTGCCTCGCCCGAGGCGCTTGCGCGCCGTGTCGCGGTGATTGAGGCCTCGGGGTATAAAGTGCATGGTTGGACCGAAGGCGATTGGGGACATGGCCCGGCGTTTCTGTTCGAAGACCCGTTTGGCCATGTGTTTGAAATCTATTATGAAACCCGTCGCCCCGATTTGTCTGACGGCGAAAAGCCTGCGCTGAAAAATATGGCCAGTCGGTTTCATGCCCGGGGGGCTTGCCCAAGGCGAATTGATCATCTCAATCTCTTGGCCTCAGATGTGGCTGAGTTCAAGACGTTCATGGAAACTTGCTTGGGTGCGCGGGTGACCGAATATATTCAGCTGGATAATGGCCGCTTGGGGGGGTGTTGGTTTACGGTAAATAATAAAACCTACGATATCGCATGCACCGAAGAACATGGTGGGGGCGCTGGTCGTCTGCACCATGTCACCTATGCCACTGACCAGCGTGAAGACATCTTGCGCGCGGCAGATATCTTTTTGGAAAATGGTGTGCATATCGAAACAGGCCCGCACAAACATGCCATTCAGGGTACGTTTTTTCTGTATGTTTACGAACCAGCGGGAAACCGTGTGGAACTTGCGAATGCAGGGGCGCGGTTGATCTTGGCACCGGATTGGCAACCCGTCTGTTGGACCGAGACAGAGCGTAAAAAAGGCCAAGCTTGGGGGTTAAAAACGATTGCGTCTTTTCATACCCATGGCACACCCCCAGTATCCTAGGGTGGGTTAGAGTGGCTGAGGTGCTGCCTTGTCTTTGTGGTGACCTTGGTCGATGACAAAATCGGTAAGGGTCGCGCCGATCCACATACAAACCAGCGCAAGCCAAGCGGTCGCAGCAAAGATTGATCCGCCGCTAACCCCCGCGCCAATCGCGCAGCCCCCCGCGAGCATCGCGCCAAACCCCATCAAAGCGGCCCCAATAAACGACCGGCGCATTGGTGCTGCGCCGTCAAAGCCTTCAAATTTCAGCTGACCGGCCAGCGCGGCTGAAATGAACGCCCCTGCAAATACCCCCGGTACCAATCCGACATCAAAATCGAGCGTGGAATCGGAACTGAGGAAAAACATCAAAGTGCTGGCCGATGGGCCAGAAAACGTTGCTGATGTTACTGTGACTGGGTCAAACGCTTGGCGCGATAGCGTATAGGTCAGCACCCAACCCAGTGCCACGGCAAAGCCCACCCCCGCCCCAAAGATCAGCTTGCGCGCCCCGATTTGGTTGCGCCGGGCAATGATTAAGGCCAGAACGGACAAGGCCAAACCCAGTGCCAACCCCGCCGCTTTGGGCATGCCCGCCTGATCCATCAAGTCAATATTGCGCCCACCAGAGGTCACCCAAAGCTGCACAATAGTGTCGCGCAGCGGCGACAGGGCGCCATGCAGGCTCATTTGTGCGACAACTGCAAAAATCAGCCCTGCCACCAAGGCGCGCAGATTTCCTGTGGCCGCAAGCACCAACAGCCGCCCCGAACAGCCGCGCGCCAGCACCATGCCCACCCCAAACATCAACCCGCCGATAATGGCCCCCGACCATGATCCGGCAATGGCCATCATGCGGGCGTCTTCGGATCGAAATAGCCCCAACAGCTCAGCCGCTTGCACCCAAACCAGCGCGGTGGAAAAGGTCAACAGCCAGACGGCCATCCTTGGGCCCAACTGACCCCGCGCGAATTCGACCGTTGCCGCGCGCAGGCAAAACGCGGCCCTGTGTGCAGCCACGCCAAATGTCACACCTGTGGCCGCGCCAAACAGCGCAGCCGTCAGCGGCTCTCCCAGAAAATCAAGAAGCGATGAAAGATCCATGTGACGGCTCAAATCTAAAAAATGACGGATGTGCGCTGATCTAAATCAGTAAAGTGGGGGCATCGTCAACAAAGGGCGCGTAAAACCCTTGTGTGATTCTGTGCCCCCAGAATGTGCAATCAGGGGTAAAATAAGGTTAAAAAATAAGCCTTTGGATGCATTGGAAAAAAAGTTTCTGGCCAGACTGGCAATCTGGCGCTAAGCATGGTGCCTAGAAACGGAAACAGCATCTCTGCCCCTGCCAATTTTGGTGGCGTCGGAAAATGATGTAAAAAATGACAGGGAGACTTGGCATTGACCAAGCAAGACCAAGACGCGTTTGTCGTATTTGACCGCGTCCAGAAAAGTTATGACGGTGAGACCCTTGTAGTAAAGGATCTGAACCTGTCGATTGGTAAAGGCGAATTTTTGACAATGCTGGGGCCCTCGGGGTCGGGCAAGACCACGTGCCTGATGATGTTGGCTGGTTTTGAAACCGCGACGCATGGCGATATTTTGCTTGATGGTAACCCCATTAACAATATTCCGCCCCACAAGCGCGGCATTGGCATGGTGTTTCAGAATTATGCGCTGTTTCCGCACATGACCGTTGCCGAAAATCTGTCATTTCCGCTTGAAGTCCGCAATATGGATAAATCGGAGCGTGAGGCAAAGGTACGCCGGGCGTTGGATATGGTGCAAATGGCCGAGTTTGGTGGCCGCCGACCGTCGCAATTGTCGGGTGGTCAGCAGCAACGTGTTGCGCTTGCGCGCGCTTTGGTTTTTCAGCCCGAACTGGTGCTGATGGATGAGCCGTTGGGCGCGCTCGACAAACAGCTGCGCGAGCATATGCAATTTGAAATCAAACGTATCGCGGATAATCTTGGCATCACTGTGGTTTATGTCACCCATGACCAGACTGAGGCCCTGACGATGTCAGACCGGGTTGCGGTGTTTGATGATGGCCGTATCCAACAGCTTGCCCCCCCGGATGAGCTTTATGAAGCCCCGCAAAACAGCTTTGTTGCCCAGTTCATCGGTGAAAATAACACGCTTGAAGGTGTTGTTCAGGAAATACGCAATGGCGTGGCGCTGGTGCGGCTGGATGATGGTAAAATCATTGAGGCAAAGCCTGTCAATGTGTCTTCCCCCGGCGAGCGGACGTTGGTTTCGATCCGCCCAGAGCGGGTGGAGTTTAACAAAGATCGTCTGCAAGAGGGCGCACACACCCTGCAGGCCGAGGTTTTGGAATTTATTTACATGGGCGATATCTTCCGCACCCGCCTGCGGGTTGCCGGAAATGAGAACTTTATCATCAAAACCCGCAACGCCCCTGATCAGCGGCGTCTGCAACCCGGTGAGATGATTGATATCGGTTGGTTACCCGAAGATTGTCGGGCACTCGACGCATAGGCATGACCCTTCGCTTCGGCGGAGGGCTTCGGGCTGGCCTCACTGTTTTCCCCGGGGCAGGGGGCCTGAAATCACAACGGGAAAAGGGAGAATGCAATGAAAGTAACGAATCTTCTTCTCGCCACAAGCGCGCTTGCCATTGCGGCAAGTGCTGCCGCGGCTGAAGACATGACGATCGTGTCATGGGGCGGGGCCTATTTGAACTCGCAGCAAAAAGCCTATCACGACCCCTATATGGCGATGAATCCTGGCCTTAACATCATCAATGATGACGCCTCGGCTGAAGCTGTTGCTAAGCTGCGTGCGATGAATGAGGCCGGCAACCTGACATGGGATCTGGTTGATGTTGTCCCGTCAGACGCGATGCGCCTGTGCGATGAAGGTCTGGCTATGCCGATTGATTTCGACAAAGTTCTGGCGCCCGCCCCAGATGGCACGCCCGCGACGGAAGATTTCGGCGCGCTGCTGGTGTCGGAATGCTTCATTCCACAGATCGTTTATTCGACAACTTTTGGCTATCGCACCGATATGGTTGGTGACACGCCACCCACGAGCGTCTGCGACGTGTTTGATCTGGCAAAATATCCGGGCAAGCGTTCGCTGCAAAAGCGTCCGATCGATAACATGGAGTGGGCGCTTTATTGCGACGGCGTGGCCAAGGACGAAATCTATAACGTTCTGGGCACCGATGAGGGTGTTGCCCGTGCTTTTGCCAAGCTGGGCACGATCAAAGACAGTGTCGTTTGGTGGAACGCTGGCGCCGAAACTCCGCAGCTGCTTGCAGATGGCGAAGTTGTGATGGGCTCGACCTTTAACGGTCGTCTGTTCTCGGCCATTGCCGAGCAGAACCAGCCGATCGGTATGCTGTGGGATATGCAATCGTTCGATCTGGATGGCTGGGTCATTCCGACCGGTCTGCCCGAAGATCGTCTGGCCCGTGTGCTGGATTACGTGCGGTTTGCCACTGACACCCAGCGTTTGGCTGATCAGTCCAAATACATCTCGTATGGTCCGGCCCGTGCGTCATCTGCACCGCTGGTTTCGACCCATGCTGAGCTGGGCATCGAAATGGCACCGCATATGCCCACGGACCCGAAAAACGCATCCAACACCCATATCTATGACTATGAGTGGTGGGCAGATAACCGTGATGATCTGGATGCAAAATTCCAGGCGTGGCTGGCCCAATAAGCTTGCCGATACCATCGGGGATGGGCTGAGAGGCCCATCCCATTCCATTTGATTTGACCAAAAGACAGAAAGCCGCGGAGCATGAGCGACACAACGCACACAGGCCCGATGCTGGCCGCCGATGGCAGCCCGTTAAAGCGCAGCCTTGAACGCGCGCTGCGGCGCCAAAAATTGCGGGCGCTTGCGCTGATTGCACCGCTTTTGATTTTTATTCTGGTGACGTTTATCGCCCCGATTGCAGATATGCTGTTTCGTTCGGTCGAGAATGAGATCGTCAGCGAAACCTTGCCGCGGACGGTTGTTGCGCTGAAAGATTGGGATCCGACCTTGGGCGAGTTGCCCGATGAGGCGGTGTTTGCCGCCATGGCCGCCGATCTGCAAGAGGCCGCCAAGGCCAAGATTCACACCCGCGTTGGGTCGCGTTTAAACTATGAAACCCCTGGTATCTCTTCGCTCTTCCGCAAATCGGGCCGTCAGGCCAGCAAGTGGGATCTGGAGAAAGATGGGCCATTTAAAGATGTGCTGATCAAATCGGAAAAGGGCTGGGGGGAACTGGATGTATGGAAAACCATACAAGTCTATTCGCCGAAATATACCAACGGCTATTTTCTGAATGCAGTTGATCTTGAAAAAACCGCTTCCGGGATCAGCCCGCGCGACGAAGACCAGCAAATTTACATCACGCTTTTCTTGCGCACATTCGCAATGTCTATCGGGATCACCCTGTCGTGTCTGATGCTGGGATATCCTGTGGCATGGCTGTTGTCGAACCTGCCATCGCGGTCATCGAACCTGCTAATGATCTTGGTTTTGTTGCCATTTTGGACATCACTTTTGGTGCGCACCTCGGCTTGGAAGGTATTGCTGCAACAACAAGGCGTGATCAATGATGTGTTGGTCTGGGTGGGTTTGGTCGCCAATGATGACCGGTTGGTTATGATTAACAACCAATTTGGAACGGTATTGGCGATGACACACATCTTGTTGCCGTTCATGATCTTGCCCCTGTTTTCGGTGATGAAGACCATTCCACCGTCTTATTTGCGGGCGGCGAAGTCACTTGGGGCGTCCAATTGGACAGCGTTTTGGCGTGTTTATTTCCCGCAGTCGGTGCCGGGTATTGGGGCCGGGTCAATCCTCGTGTTCATTCTGGCGGTGGGCTATTACATCACGCCCGAGTTGGTGGGCGGCACCAAGGGCACGTTTATTTCAAACCGCATTGCCTTTCACATTTCGTCGTCGCTGAACTGGGGGCTGGCCGCTGCTTTGGGCGCGATCTTGCTGGGGTTCGTGGTGTTGCTTTACTGGGTGTATGACCGCCTTGTGGGCATTGATAACGTAAAGCTGGGATAATCAGATGAGCTTGCCAATCTATGCAACCCCTGCGCAACGCGTTTGGTATTACACGTTTCGCGTGATTTGTGGTGCGATCTTTTTCTTTCTGATCGCCCCAATTCTGGTGATTATCCCGCTTAGCTTTAACGCGCAGGATTTCTTTACCTTTACACCCGAAATGCTATCGCTGGATCCAGCAGGATTTTCGCTGAAACACTATCGCGATTTCTTCACCAATGATGATTGGCAGGGTGCGCTTTATAATTCGTTGCGCATTGCCCCTGTGGCCACCGTGCTGTCGCTGAGTTTTGGTACGCTTGCCGCAATTGGCCTGAGCCAATCACATGTGCCGTTTCGCCGCGTGATCATGGCTGTTTTGATTTCACCGATGATTGTTCCGCTGATTATTTCGGCTGCGGGAATGTATTTCTTTTACAGCCGGGTCGGGTTGCAGGGCACCTATTGGGGCGTCGTTTTGGCGCATGCGGCACTTGGTATCCCGTTTGTCATTATCACGGTCACAGCGACCTTGGTCGGCTTTGATCGCAGTCTGACACGCGCGGCTGCCAGTATGGGCGCAAATCCGATCACGACATTTTTTAAGGTGCAGATGCCGTTGATTTTACCCGGCGTTGTGTCTGGGGGTCTGTTCGCCTTTATCACATCGTTTGATGAGGTGGTGGTGGTGCTGTTTGTGGGCTCTGCCGGGCAAAAGACGCTGACGTGGCAAATGTTCACCGGTCTGCGCGAACAGATCAGCCCAACCATTTTGGCGGTGGCGACCATTCTTGTTGTGTTCTCGATTGGTCTTTTGATTGTTGTCGAAATGCTGCGCCGGCGGTCTGAACGCCTGCGCGGGATGAGCCCAAATTGACCATAGACTGCTGCGCGCTACCCCAGCGCCACCAGCCAACCCCAGACGGTGAACATTGCCAGTGCGGTTGAGATCAACACCGATGACGCGGCAACGCGACGTGCGCGGCCATACATATCTGCAAAGAGATAAGCGTTGATGCCGGGGGCCACGGCCGAAGTGATGATAGCGGCGCGAAATTGTTCGGCGTTAAGCCCAAGCCAGCGCCCCATGCCCCAGACAATTGCTGGGTGGATTAACAACGAAATGCCGCAAACCATTAAGATCACGCGCAGATCGCCCTCGGGGCGATAGCGCAGCAACACCCCGCCCAAGGCAAACAGCGCCACCGGAATAGCGCTGCGTGCCATCCAGCCCACGGCATCGTTCACGACACCCGGCACAGGCAAACCCGTCAGGTTGACGCTGAAGCCCGCAATAATACCTAAAACCATCGCATTGCGCGCCATCGATCGCACGATCCCCAGCGCAACTGCCCCAGCCCCTGACCCGTTTTGGCGCATCATCTCCATCACGGTCACGCCAATTGCATAGCAAACGGGTGCGTGCAGTGAAATGATCATAAAGTTCGGGGCCAGTGACTCTGTTCCAAACGCGCGCTCAGAAATTGGCAATCCCAACATCAGCGTGTTCGAAAACAAACAGCAAAACCCAATCGCCACGCTGTCTTCCCAGCTGCGGCCAAAGCCCAGACGCGCGCCCAAAATGCCCAGCACAAAAGCCACGACAGCGCCAAGGTAAAAGGCTGACAGCAAATTAAGTTCAAAGTTCTGGCCAAGATCCAATTTTGAAATGCCCTGAAACAGCAAGCAGGGCACTGCGATCTTTTGTGCGAACGTCATGATTTGGTCAAAGCCGTCGGTGGTGATCAGCCGTGTCCACGCAACAATATAACCGGCGGCCAAAACTAAAAAGACCGGCAAGATAACCTGAGCGATGTCCAGCATCTAAAGTGCAAACATCAGGCGCAGCCCGTCAAAGGCTGGCCGAATATGGGGGGGCAGTTCGCCCAGCAGAGTTTGATAATCCATATCAATGTGCATATTGGTGAGAACGGCGTGTTTAGGTTTGGCTTTGACAATCCACTCCAACGTCATATCGAGATGGGCATGGGTTGGGTGGGGTGTGCGGCGCAGCGCATCAACCACCCAGCAATCCAACCCGTGTAACGCTTCCCAGCTTTCATGTGGAATTTCGACGGCATCGGGCAAATAGGCAAAATTTCCCACGCGAAAACCTAAGGCATCCATCGCGCCGTGCCCCGCCTTAAACGGGCGCAGTGTCACGGGGCCACCGGCACCGTTGATGATGAAATCACCGTGGATCGTATGCATATCTAAAATTGGGGGATAGGGGCTGTCGGCGGGTTGCACAAAGGCGTAGCCAAATCGGGCATACAGCGCCTCTTGCGTTGGGCCATCGGCCCAAACGGGCAGGCGTGCGCGCATATTGAACACAATCTGGCGTAAATCATCCAGTCCATGCACATGATCGGCGTGCGAATGGGTAAAGGCCACTGCATCCAACTGCCCAACGCCCGCATCAAGCAGTTGCGCCCGCATATCGGGGGATGTGTCGATCAGCACGCGCGTGGTGCCGGTATCACTGATCCGTTCAATCAGCATTGAACAACGGCGGCGGGTGTTGCGTGGCTCGGATGGGTCGCACGCGCCCCAATGTCCGCCCAAACGTGGCACACCACCCGATGAGCCGCATCCCAAAATTGTAAAGGCCAGTTGATCGGTCATAGTGTGCCCCCTGCGGCCTTGGCAAACAGTCGGTCAAAATTTGCGCTTGTCTGCCGGGCAAACGCATCCAAATCCATTCCAAACACGGCCGCGCCCGCGCGGGCGGTATGTATGACATGCCCGGGCTCGTTGCGTTTGCCACGAAAGGGGGGCGGCGCAAGATATGGGGAATCGGTTTCCACCAGCACCTGCTCAATCGGGCAATGGGCAAAAATATCGCGCAGTGCTTGTGATTTTGGAAAGGCTGCAATGCCCGACATTGAAAGGTAAAACCCCAGATCAATCGCTGTGCGTGCCAGTTCTGGCCCTGATGAGAAGCAATGCATCACACAGCCAAACGCGCCTTGGCGATGTTCTTGTGACAAGATACGCGCCATATCATCATCTGCATCGCGAGAATGGATGATCAGCGGCAAGCCAGATTGGCGGGCGGCTGCAATATGAATACGCAGGCTGGTTTGTTGCACATCGCGGCTGTCGGCGGTGTAATGATAATCTAACCCTGTTTCACCAAAAGCCACGAATTTTGGATTGTCAGTCAGCGCCAACAGCCCCTCAAGCGTGGCCAAGGGCTCCTCGGCGGCGCTCATTGGGTGGGTGCCTGCCGCGTAAAAGACGCCTTTATAGGCGTCCGCCAATGCGCGCACGCGCGGCTCATGGCGCAGGCGGGTGCATATTGTGACCATGCGCGTCACGCCTGCCTCAGCTGCCCGAGCTATGATCTGGGGCAGATCTTCACTGAAATCTGGGAAATCTAGGTGGCAATGGCTGTCGACCAGCGCAGGAGGAGGGGTCATGGGTGTTGGCCTTGGCGCGCAGCAATGGATGCAGCGGTGTCATTTATTTTTAAAAACATATCCAGCAGAAGAGATGCGGGGTCAAGGTTCACCGCCCGGCCCTGACGGGCAATCGCCCCCAGAGTCTGATGAAGATTGGCCCAAAGGCGACTGGCATTGGCATCGGGGCAAAGCCGGGCAAAGGTTGCGCTTTCTGTCCCGATGGGGTGGGTTTGTGGCCCAAACGGGTGGCGCGCCAAACGCGCCAGCGCCAATTCGCACAGGCCCAAAATCATGTCAAACCGCATTTCGGCCCCGCGCCCTGCCGCACTTTCCGACAGTGCCAAAGCACGTGATCGATCCAGCCGGGGCAGCGTGTCAAAAAGCGCGATCAGCTTGTGGTAAATATCCAACCCATCTTCGGCCATCAGACCAATTGCTGATCCTACAGACCCATCTGCGAGGGCCGATAAAGCGGTGGCATCGACCCCATCAGTGCCAAGCCCCGCACAGCTGAGCGCGGCTGCCATATCTGCAGGCTCTAGCCGCGCACAACGCAGCATCCGACAGCGCGAGCGTATGGTGGGCAGCAGGCCCGCTGGCTGATGGCTGATCAGCAATAAAACTGCACCGGGGGGCGGTTCTTCCAGAACCTTTAGCAAAGCGTTAGCGGCATTTGGGTTCAAGTCATCGGCGCTGTCGACCAGTACCACCCGTCGCCCACCACCCGCTGCCGACAGGCCAAAAAAGCCACGCAGGCGGCGGACCTCATCCACAGTGATCTCTTGGCGCAAGCGACTGGTCTTTTCATCCCAAGGGCGGCGCAGCAGCATCAGCCGTGGTTCTGATAGGGCCGTGATCCGGCGCGCAATTGGGGTGTCGGCATCAATATCCAGACTGTTGGCAGGTTCAGCTGCACCAAAGAGCCCGGCATCTGCTGCGATCTCTTCGGCCAATAAAAACCGCGCTATCCGCCAAGCCAACGTTGCCTTGCCCACGCCACGTGGCCCCGTGATCAGCCAAGCATGATGCAGGCGGCCGCTGGCATGTGCGGCAAGAAACGCGGATTCCGCAGCGGTTTGACCAAACAGCGTTTGGGTTTCCCGCGGATGGGGGGCCCCTGCGATGCGGTCAGGTTCCGGGGGGGGGGCGTCAGTCATGCTGGGCCTTTGGCAGCATCAATGGGGGCCAATGGGCCAAAGCGCGAGAGATGTGCGCGGGCAATGTTCAGCAGTTCGGCTGCCACTTGCGAGGGGGGTCTGTTTCCCTCAATCACATGGCAACGTTGTGAAAATTCGCAGGCCAGCGCCAAAAAACCAGCGCGCATTTTTGCCTGCATCGCCAAGCCGAAATCCTCAAAGCGCTGCTCACCGGCTTGGCGGCCCTGCGCACGGGCCAGACCTTGCTCGGGGGCAATGTCGATAACATATGTCAGATCGGGCTCTTGGCCAATCATCAGGTCATGCAGCGCATCAACCGTGTTGCGCAGATCGGCGCGGGTGATACCCTGGTAAATCCGTGTGCTGTCGGCAAAGCGATCACAGATCACCACCTTGCCTTGGGCCAGTGCTGGGCGGATCGTTTTTTCTAAATGATCCCTGCGGGCGGCCGTGAACAGCAGCAATTCGCTTTCGGCCGACCACCGATCCGGTGGCCCTTCAAGCACGAGGCTTCGAATTTCCTCGGCTCCGGGCGAGCCGCCGGGTTCGCGTGTGCGCACAACATCGTAGCCCATGGCGCGCAGACCCTCGGCCAACAACTGGGCTTGGGTTGATTTGCCCGACCCGTCGATACCCTCAAGCGTAATGAAAAGTCCGGTGGGCGATGGTGTCATCCTGACCGACATGATCACGACCCCGCGTCAGCGGGGGCTGCCGTGGAGGGGGGTGGGGGGGCATTTCGGTCGGCAAATCTTTGCATCAAATCATCGGCTGCAATTTGCAGCCGCTGGGCAAAGCCCGCGACATCCACACTGCGTTCGGCTAAAAGCGGCACCTGATGCGTGCCCATGCCGGGCAGGCTGACCTCAAGATAGCCCATCTGGCTGCCTGCGATGATGGGCGCTGTGACGGGGTTATCATAGACGACGCGGCCCTCCAGCCTGCCCGCGGCAATTGCGGGCACCAACAGCCGCAGATTTTCGCCCACCACCAGATCAACGCTTTTTTGCGCCCCCATCCAGACCTGAGCGCTGGCAACACGTTGCCCTTTTTTCGTGACCTCTTTTACGGCAAACTGACGAAAGGCCCAGTTAAACAGACGCTCGGCCTCATCGCCGCGTTCTGCTTCACTGGTGAGCCCCGACACCACCACAATCACCCGTCGCTCGCCCTGCACAGCCGAACCAACAAGGCCATACCCGGCCTCAACCGTGTGGCCAGTTTTCAGCCCATCCGCATTCAGCCCAAGTTTGAACAGTGGATTGCGGTTGAACCGATTTTGTGGGGCGCGGTTTTTATAATCAAATTCCGTCACTGAGAAATACGGGTAATATTGAGGAAAATCTTCGATCAGGTGTTTGGCCAAAATGCCCAGATCATGCATGCTCATGCGGTGAGCGGGGGCAGGCCAGCCTGATGCGTTGACCATATGGGTTTGGGTCATGCCCAAGGCCTGCGCGCGGGCTGTAGCCAGCCGGGCAAAGCTGTCTTCGGTCCCCGCCAGCCCTTCGGCGACAGTCACACAGGCGTCATTGCCAGAATTTACGATAATCCCATGGATCAGGTCATCAACGGTTGGGCGATCTTGTTCATTTAAAAACATGGTTGAGCCGCCCATAGCTTTGGCGCGGGCGGATACGTTAAACTGTGTGCCCAGTGTTATGCGCCCGTCTTCCAGGGCTTCAAACAGCATATAAAGCGTCATCAGCTTTGACATTGAGGCTGGAGGCAAAGCGACGTCAGCGTTCTTTTCCAAAAGCACGGTGTTCGTTGTCTGATCCAGCACAAAGGCTGCCCTTGCCCGGGTTTCAAACTGGGCCAATGCTGGCAGTGCCAGACCACAGACCATCAGCACAAACATCAGGGCAGTGCGCAAGATCATACCGCTTTCCTTTTCTTAATTCTGAACAAAATAGGCGTCTGGAAAGCCAAGACCGCGCAGAAATGCCAACAATTTGGCATTGTCGGCTGGGGTTTTTTGTGGGCCAACCAACACCCGCCAAAAAGGCTTGTCGGCAGGGCCACCCTGTTTAAGTACGGCTGGGTTGCCGGTTTCACCGATCGCTTGGGCTGCGCGGGTGGCATTGGCCTCAACCGCAAAGAGGCCGATCTGGATATAGGGCTTGTTTGTCACCGCAGTGGGCTGGGTGGTGGCTTGGGGTTTTGATTTCGGCACATCTGCACGGACAGGCGCAGAGGAAGCCTGCGGCTTTGCGCCCGTGTTGGGGGTGGTGCTCAACACGGGGGCTGCGGCGGCCTCAGGTGCGCGCAAGGCTGTGATGCTCAGCGTTGCCGGTGCCCCTGCCAGCATGCCCAAAGCCCCTGCGGCCTCAGATGATACCTGAATTTTCGGGCCTGGATTTTGCCGTTCGCGGCGGAAAAGCGCGCCCGTGACCGCTTTGCCTGTGGCCGCATTGCGAATGATTACCCGCTCAGGCTCACGCAGTCCCGGATAGGCCACCCATATCCCGCCAAGCGATGGTCTGCCATCCCACAGGCCCGGCTCGGTCACGGCAAAAATATCCTTGCGCTCGATATCGCCAGCAAGTGTCCGGGTGGGTGGTGTGGCTTGCGCATTTGTCAAACTAGCGCGGGCATATTGCTCGCCCCCATCCAACGTGCAGCCCGGCACCGAGAAAAATGCCACTGCCATAATCGCCAACACAGGGCTTTTGCGCAATGTCATCTTTTTCTGCCCCACCTTTTGCCCAGCCCATCGAGACAAATGTCTCAATCGCTAGTCTATCGTTCTGGCACCAAGGTGAAAAGCCGATAGCTTGCCTGTATGCACGAAAAAACAACGACCCTAGGCAGGTTTGGGCGCGTTAGGCAGAGTTTGGCCGAGGGCGCACAAGATCATCCAGCCTGACAGCTATCTGCGAGGGTGTTTCCAAAGCGCGATTGGCCAATGTGGTGTCCAAATCAGGGCCATACGTTGCCAGTGCTTCGTCGCGTGCCATGATCAGATTTATAATCTGGGGTTCAAAAAGCCGCACCACCGCCGTCAGCCAGCGATTTACCAAATAGCAAGGCTTTGCCAAATGTGCATCAAACCGCGGCAAAAGCATAATTGTCTCGGGTGCGGGCAGAAAATCATCAGCAACCACCCAGTGATTGACTGTGAACAGCCGCCGCAACTGCCCTTGTGCATCGACACCGATCCCGATCAGGTGGTGGATGGGACCTTGGGCACCCTCTGGCCGCACGAACAAATGGAAATGCCCGTGTTCATGTTCTGCTGCCCCCAAAGCGGTGGGGTTCGGATGGCAGTGGTAAAACCACAGCGCGCCGCTGGATTGATCATGCGCGTCGCCCGGGGGCAAATGTTGCCAATGCCGCACGTCGCTTGCGCCAGCCAGGGTGCGCGTCAGCACGGTCTCACCTGATTTCAGCAAAACTGATTCACAAAAAAGTGCCTCGGCCAGTGCTGGGTTTTCAGTTTGATCCATGGTCAACCTGCCGAACAGGGTGCGGCAGAACAGGGGCCAGCAGAACAGGGTGCCGCTGAACAGGGACCGGCTGAACATGGACCTGCCGAACAGGGCCCAACATCCGCTGATCCAGTGACACTGGCTTGGGCGCTGGGGGCCGTGGGGCGGTGGGCCAGATGGTCGGCCACCGTTGCCGCGCTTGCAGCCAAAAGGGCCGCCCCAAACAAAAATGTGTTGCGCGCATCGGCCATCGTTTTACTCCAATCCAAATCGGGGGCGCAGGTGGATGCCAACAAAGCTACCCCCAAAAGCCGCTGCAAACCACAGCCAACCATGCAAACTGCCCGAAGCGATCCCGCCAAACAATGCACCGATGTTGCAGCCAAACCCGAGCCGTGCGCCATATCCCATCGCCAGCCCGCCCAACACTGCCGCCACGATTGACCCCAGGGGCAGGGGGGCGCGTGGGGCGAATTTACCCACCAATCCAGCGGCCAACGCAGCCCCTAAAATGATCCCGAAATTCATCACCGATACCGTGTCGTTCAAAACGGAGCTGCCAAGTGCGCGTGCATTGCCACCTGTTGCCCAAAACGGCCAATCGGCCACCCCAACCCCAAGTGCTTGCGCAATTTTTGCCGCCCACAGCCCAAAGCCATAGGTCACCGACCATGGATGCCCGGCAATCAACAGCGTGGCAATGTTAAGCCCGGCCAGACTTACGGCTGCGGCGAAAAGGGGCCAAGGCCCCTGCAACAAACGGCTTAGACCCCTGTGGGGCGCTGTGGGCGCGTGTTCAAGCGTGCCATGCGCGCGGCGTTCAAGCCACAGTGTCAGCAGCGCCAATATCCCCAACCCGCCCAATGTCAAAAACAGGGCACCGAAACTGCCCAAAGCTTGGCCCAGATTGACTGTGCCGATATTTGGCAGCGCCAACCACCACGGCAAATGTGCCGTGCCCAAAAGCGCACCGGCACAAAAAAAGACCAATGTGATCAGCATGCGCGCCGAACCACCGCCCACAGTGAACAGCGTGCCAGACCCGCAGCCACCCCCCAATTGCATCCCCAAACCAAACAGCGCCGCACCGATGACAACCGAAATGCCCACCGGTGCAAATGCGCCTGAAAGCGTGCGGGGCGCGGCGATGTCGCCTGCCAACAGCGGAATAAACACAACCGCCGCCAGCGCCACCATCGCCAACTGCGCCCGCACCGCGCGCCCCCGCCTGTGTTGCACCAGCCGCCGCCAACCACCGGTAAAGCCAAAAGCGGCATGATAAAGGGTCAGCCCCATCAGGCCACCGATCAGCAACAAAACCCCCTGACGCGGGCTGATGAGTGCAGCAAGTGTCAAGGGAAGCGCGATAAAAAGCCCTACCACCAGCGCAACAACGCCGCGGTCAGGCGCAGGGGTGGTGGGGGGAGATGCTTGTTGGGCGGACATCAATGGTGCTTTCTCAGACAAAGGGGGCGCGCGCGCAAGATCAACTCTTATTGCAGCGGGTTCTTTGGATCTTGGCTCCAATCGGCCAATGAGCCGTCATACATCGACACATTTTCTTGGCCGCCGACCTCAGACAGGCCAAACCACGCGATGCTTGCCCAGTGGCCTGTGTTGCAAAATGTGATTGTGGGTGCGCTGGCATCCAAGCCCGCTGCGGTGCGCAGCTGCGAGATTAGCCCACTATCCGCGAATTTGCCGCTATAAAAGCTGCTTTGATCCAAGTTTAATGCGGTTGGTATGGTGCCTGCGGCCCGCACAACGGGCGATTTTTCTTTGCCCTGAAACTGCTTTATCGGACGACCGTCGACCAATTCTGTTGGGTCTGTAATCGCAGCCCGCACCGCATCGGCTGTGGCCAGTAATTCGGGGCGAAAGGCGGCGGTAAATGTGGTGGGTTGGGCTGTCGTTGGGGCAGTGCTGAGGGCACCATTTGCCGCAAGCCAAGCATTTTGGCCACCATCCAGAATGGAAACGGCGTCGTGGCCCAGGACCTTGAAGGTCCAGTAAACCCGTGTGGCCTTGCCAAATTCGCTTGAATCAGAGCCCTGCGCCAAGATCACCACATGGGTATTCGCGCCCACGCCAAGCGCACCGATTTTCGCAGAAATATCGGCAATCGGTGGCAGCATGCCAGGCACGCCATTCACTTTGGCCCGCCAACCATAGTCGCCATAGGGGGCGCTGACCGCACCCGGAATATGGCCTGCGCCATAGGCAAAGGCCGGTGGTTTGGGGTCTCGGATATCAATCACCAGCAGGTTTGGGGCCCCAAGATTTTGGGCCAACCATGCAGCGTCGACCAAGGGCTGTGCCTGGTGGGGTGCGGCAAAGGCGGGGGTGGTTAGCACAAACGCGGCGGTGCCAAGAGCAATCAAAATTTGGTTCATGTTTTCATTCCAAGGGGTCAGGTTGCATCTGACCCGCGTGAGAGCATGAGGTCTGCGTTTTCTCAAGAAAATCCAGACATCTGCCCGTGCGAAAAGGGTAATCTTCGGGGGCGCGTTGTCCGTTTGGAAATTATGACTGAATTCAACGAAAAATTTGGAAATTTGGTTTTTACAAAGCCAAAAATTTTTATGCAGGCAAAATAATATTCCTGTTGTGCTGATTCGTCTGAGCAGGCGTCAGCGCACGCTTTCAATTGGCCCTTTGGCCCGGCCATGGATGAATTGATCAAGATAGGGATCACCGGAGTGATCCATATCGCCCACAGGCCCTGTCCATTGGATCACGCCACCGTGGAGCATGGCGACCCGGTCGGCGATGGCGCGAACAGATGACATATCATGTGTGATGGTCATGGCGGTTGCGCCCATCTCAACGACGATTTCGCGCACCAGCGCATTGATAACGCCCGACATGATAGGATCAAGCCCGGTTGTCGGTTCATCAAAAAAGATGATTTCAGGCTCGGCGGCAATGGCGCGCGCAAGACCCACGCGTTTTTGCATGCCGCCTGACAGTTCTGCGGGGTAAAGATCAGCCACGCGCGGCGTCAGCCCAACGCGGCGCAGTTTTTCCAGCGCAA
>CALAXT010000014.1 GCA_937895435.1 uncultured Paracoccaceae bacterium
CCTTTGAAACATATGCGATTCTGACGGTTGGCGATGCGTTGGTTTCCCAAATTCCTGCTGTGATTGTATCGATTGCAGCGGCTTTGCTGTTGGCGCGTGGGGGTGCCAAGGGGGCGACCGATCTGGCGATTTTGTCGCAACTTGGCCGTCACCCGGCCGCGCTGACGACGGTTGCCGTGCTGATGGGCCTGTTTGCCTTGGTGCCGGGCATGCCATTTTTGCCCTTTATTGCGGGGGCGGGGGTGCTGGGCTGGGCGGCTTGGCGGGTGGATCTCACCCTCACCTCTAACGCCGCCGTAGAGCGCGCCGCACAGCAAACCCCCGCTGCGGCGCCGCAGGGTAAGTTGTTGGGTGATTTGCTGGATTTGGATGATATCCATGTTGAGTTTGCCCCAGATCTGGTGGTGATGGTGTTGGATCCGGCGACGGGGCTGGACGCCCGCATTGCCAATATGCGTCAGCATGTCGCCAGCACCTATGGGTTGATCCTGCCCGAGGTGCGGTTAACCGACAATGCGGCCCTGCCCACGGGCACCTATCGCATTCGTATTCAGGGTGTTGATCAGGCGCGCGATCGGCTGTTTCCAGAACGTGTCTTGTTGCTGTTGGGCGATGATCCGGATGCCTCGCCCAGTGGTATGGATGTGCGCGAGCCGGTTTATGGCGCGCCGGCGCGCTGGGTGGGGGCCGATCAACAAGATGAGGCGGCGTTGTCGGGCACGACTGTTGTTTTGCCGACAGAGGTGCTGGCCACACATCTTTTAGAGGTTATCAAACGCAATTTCCCGCGTTTGCTGACGCTGCGCGCGTTGCGGCGGCTATTGGATGAGGTGGTCAACCTGACCGATCGCAACCGGGCCGAGGTAAACCGACGCATGATTGATGAGCTGATCCCAGACAAGGTGCCGATGGATCTGTTGTTGGCTGTGCTGCGGCTGTTGTTGGAAGAGCGGGTCTCTATCCGAAATCTTGGGCTGATACTTGAGGCCATCTCCGAGGGGCGCACCCTACACGCCTCATCCGAGGCCATTTGCGAGCATGTCCGCCAGCGGCTGGGCTTTCAATTGGTTGCAGAACTGCGCCGTGAAGATGGCACCATTCCACTTTTGCAGCTGGCCCCTGAGTGGGAGCAGGCCTTTACCACCCATCAGATTGAGGGTGAGCGTGGCCAATCAGATGTGGCGCTGCCGCCCGATCAGTTTAACCGACTGGCCAATGCGGTGGCTGAAAAGCTGGCGCGCATTGGCGAAACAGGGGTGTATCCGGCGCTGATCACATCAACCCGGCGGCGACGGTTTTTGCGCACGGTTCTGGCGGCCAAGGGCTTGAATGCGCCCGTTATGTCTTTTGATGAGATTGGCATTGATGCCCGTCCCTCGTTGGTTGGGACAGTGCCGCTATGAATGAGGAAACACTGGCGCTGTTGCAACAAATTACCCAACTCAGCCAGGAATCATTGCTGGCGGGATTTTTTGTATTTTTGCGCGTGGGGGCGGCGATGGCCGTCTTGCCCGCCTTTGGCGAACAATCGGTGCCGCAACGGATAAAATTGGTTTTGGCTTTGGCGCTTACGGTGGTTGTTACCCCGGCTGTGACGCCCCAGCTGGCGGGGCTGGTGGCACAAGGGGCGGTGATTGGCTTGCCGCTGGCAACCGAGGTTGTGGCCGGATTTTCCATCGGGATGGCCCTGCGGCTGATGGTCCAAGCCTTGCAAATGATGGGAACGATGGCTGCACAGGCGACATCGCTTTCCCAGTTTTTTGGGGGTGCGGGGGTCGAGCCACAGCCTGCCATTTCCCAGCTTTTGGCGGTGGCGGGGCTGGCGCTGGCGGTCATGGCCGGGCTGCATGTGCATTTGGTGGCCCTGTTTGTGATGTCTTATGATCTTTTGGCGCCGGGGCAGTTTCCTGGCCCGGATGTGCTGGTTGCATGGGGCATTGGGCGTATTTCACATGCTTTTGCGCTGGCCTTTTCGTTGGCGGCGCCGTTTGTCATTGCGTCATTTCTCTACAATGTCGCGCTGGGCATCATCAACCGCGCGATGCCACAGTTGATGGTGTCTTTTGTCGGGGCGCCAGCCTTGGCGTTGGGTGGGTTGGTCTTACTTCTGTTGGTCGCACCGCTGGCGCTTGGGCTGTGGCTGCAGGCGTTTAAGGTTGTTCTGGCCAATCCCT
>CALAXT010000015.1 GCA_937895435.1 uncultured Paracoccaceae bacterium
CGTGCCAATGTTAACGTGCGGTTTCGTCCGTTCAAACTTTGCCTTTGCCATGATGGCCTCCTATGGTCTTGTGTCGCGCCGACGCAGTGCCGGTTACGCGTATTTCTTCTGAATTTCGTCAGAGATGTTCTGTGGGACAGCCTCATAGTGATCAAACAGCATGGTAAATACTGCACGACCCGAGGACATCGAGCGAAGGTTGTTGATGTAGCCGAACATATTTGCCAGCGGCACGAACGCATTCACAACAACGGCGTTGCCCCGGCTTTCTTGGCCTGAAATCTGGCCACGACGGCTAGTCAGATCGCCAATGATCCCACCGGTGTACTCTTCCGGGGTCACAACTTCGACCTTCATGATCGGTTCGAGCAACTTGGCGCCCGCTTTTTTCATGCCGTCGCGCATCGCCGCACGGGCAGCAATTTCAAAGGCAAGAACTGACGAGTCAACGTCATGATAGGCACCGTCGATCAGGGCGACCTTAAAGTCGATGACCGGGAAGCCGGCCAGCGGGCCGGAATCCATCACCGATTTCACGCCTTTTTCAACGCCAGGAATGTATTCCTTTGGAACCGTGCCGCCCACAACCTTGGACTCAAAACTAAAGCCTTCGCCCGGTTCGGTCGGTGTGATGACCATTTTAACACGTGCGAACTGGCCGGAACCACCGGTTTGCTTTTTGTGGGTGTAATCGATTTCTGCCTGACGGCTGATCGTTTCACGATACGCAACCTGGGGCGCGCCGATGTTTGCCTCAACCTTAAATTCGCGCTTCATGCGATCAACGAGAATATCGAGGTGAAGTTCGCCCATCCCCTTCATGATCGTCTGACCCGATTCAATATCGGTTTCAACGCGGAATGAAGGATCCTCAGCGGCAAGACGCGCGAGCGCCAAGCCCATTTTCTCTTGGTCAGCCTTGGTTTTCGGCTCGACCGCGATTTCAATAACGGGCTCGGGGAAGGTCATTGTTTCCAGAACCACTGGGTTTGCCGGATCACACAGGGTGTCCCCCGTGGTGGTGTCTTTCAAACCAGCAAGCGCGATAATATCGCCGGCAAATGCCTCTTCGATTTCTTCGCGGTTGATTGAGTGCATCATCATCATACGACCGATACGCTCACGCTTACCTTTGGTAGCGTTCAGCATCTGATCGCCTTTTTTCATCACACCTGAGTAAATGCGTGTGAACGTCAGCGAACCAACAAAAGGATCATTCATGATTTTGAAAGCCAGCGCTGCAAACGGCTGGGCATCATCAGCAGACCGCGCGATGTTGCGGGTTTCCGTCTCATCGTCCGGCAGGAAGCCCATGTAAGGCTTCACATCCATGGGCGATGGCAGGAAGTCGATCACAGCGTTCAACATCGGCTGCACGCCTTTGTTTTTGAACGCGGACCCAGCCGTCACAGGTACAAATGCCATTGCCAGCGTGCCCTTGCGGATCAACGCGCGCAGTGTTTCGACATCGGGTTCGGTGCCTTCTAGATAGGCCTCCATCGCAGCGTCATCTTGCTCAACGGCAAGTTCAACCATGTTAGAGCGCCACTCATCGGCCACATCTTTCAGGTCGGCGCGGATTTCTTGACGAGTCCAGCTTGCGCCCAGATCTTCGCCCTTCCAAGTCCACTCTTCCATCGTGATCAGGTCAATGATGCCTTCCAGTTTGTCCTCGGCGCCAATCGGCAAGGCGATTGGGCAGGGGATCGCACCGGTGCGGTCTTTGATCATTTTGACGCAGTTAAAGAAATCTGCACCAATTTTGTCCATTTTGTTGACAAAAACAATCCGTGGCACGCCATACCGGTCAGCTTGGCGCCAAACTGTTTCGGTCTGCGGCTCAACACCGGCGTTGGCGTCCAACAGACACACAGCTCCGTCAAGCACCGCCAGCGAACGCTCAACTTCGATCGTGAAGTCAACGTGGCCTGGAGTGTCGATGATGTTGAAACGAAACTTGGGCGTTTCCATCGTGCTGCCATCAGACGTGCGCTGCCAGCCAGTGGTGGTTGCAGCGGACGTGATCGTGATGCCACGCTCTTGCTCCTGCTCCATCCAGTCCATGGTCGCGGCACCGTCGTGCACTTCGCCGATCTTGTGGCTTTTGCCGGTGTAGTAAAGGATCCGCTCGGTCGTCGTTGTCTTGCCCGCATCGATGTGGGCCATGATTCCGAAGTTCCGGTAAAGATCGAGGGGGAATTCGCGTGCCATTAGGACTGCCTCGGGGTCAGGTGTTACCAGCGGTAATGGCTGAACGCTTTGTTCGCGTCGGCCATCTTGTGGGTATCTTCACGTTTCTTGACAGCGGTACCGCGGCTGTTGACCGCATCGGTCAGCTCACCCGCAAGACGCTCTTCCATCGTGTTCTCGTTGCGCTTGCGCGCAGCAATGATCAGCCAACGAATCGCCAGCGCCTCACGGCGCTCGGGGCGCACTTCGACGGGCACCTGATAGGTGGCACCGCCAACACGACGCGACCGCACCTCAACAGAGGGCTTTACGTTGTCAAGCGCTTCGCGGAACGCATCGATCGGTGACCGCTTCAGACGGCTTTCGACCCGCTCCAGCGCGGAATAGACGATATGTTCGGCGACAGATTTCTTGCCATCGATCATCAGGTTATTCATGAATTTCGTCAGAACCCGATCGCCATATTTGGCATCGGGCAGAACTTCGCGCTTTTCAGCGGCGTGACGACGCGACATCGAGGCCTCTCCTTATTTCGGACGCTTTGCGCCGTATTTTGAACGACGCTGACGACGATCTTTGACACCTTGGGTATCCAGAACGCCGCGCAGAATGTGATAGCGCACACCAGGAAGATCTTTTACGCGGCCGCCGCGGATAAGCACGACCGAGTGTTCCTGCAGGTTGTGCTTTTCACCGGGAATATAGCTGATTACCTCAAAACCATTTGTCAGGCGCACTTTGGCAACCTTACGCATGGCCGAGTTCGGCTTTTTCGGTGTCGTCGTATAGACGCGCGTGCACACACCACGCTTTTGAGGGCAGGATTCCAAGTGCTGTGACTTGGACCGTTTTACTTTTGGCTGCCGCGGCTTGCGGATCAGCTGTTGGATCGTTGGCATGCACGTTCCCCGTGTTGCAACAAGTTCAATTTCGCAATGCGCTCGCCAACCCTTGGGGTTTTTGGGCACAAAACGCCAAAACCGCATGCGCTCCCTTTATGGCGGGAACGACGCGGTGGAATTCCAGAGGATCGGGGCGTTTAGGCCCGGATCATGACCACTTTCTCAATATGAGCTCGATCAAACAGGGACCCCCTGCATGACCAAGTTCCGGCCGTATAGGGGGAGTCGCAGGTGTTGTCAACAACCCCCCCTGTCCGTTTCTTTCACCAACCTGGCAGAGCACGCCGCACGGGCCGGCCGCAGCAGCCAAACATGCAACACAAGCGCCACGGTCAAAACAATCAGCACGGCAAAAACGGTATCAGACAGAAAATGGCGCCCGGTCATCACACGCAAACCGATTCCAGCGCTACAAATCCCAAGTGCAGCGCTAAAAATCACCCGCGCCGCGCCCGCGCCAAACACGGCCGCGACGCGCGGCATCAAAAGCCATGCCACCAGCGCGAGCGCCGTGGCAGCGGCCCCTTCGCCGGATACAAAAGAACAATTCGCGTCACATTGATCCGTGGGGCTCAGCGCCATTGTGAATCGGCTAGGGCCACCAAAATCTTGCACCATCGCTGGGCGCGCACGCCCCCAGTGGGATTTAAGAATCGCATTCACGATCAACCCCGGCCCCACCACATAAAGCAAAAGCACAAACAGCCACCCACGCCGGGTCAGCCCCCATAGCGTCCGCCCAGCCCCAAGCAGCACAACACCCAAAACAGACATCGCCACCGCCAAAAGGCTAAGACCCCAGATGAAATGACGTAATTGCTCAAGCACTTGCAATTGGGCCAGCCAAAAACCACCGTCTTGCCTGAAAAACAGCCCCGACACCCACAGATCAAACCCCGGCCACAGCGAAAAGACTGCAGCCGCGGCCACAAACCCCACCATCAGCGCCAGTGCACACCTCAGATAGGGATCACAGCGCATCACGGCACATATCCCCCACCAAATATGCGCGATAATCGCGCCGGGCATAAGCACCACCTTGGGTATCAAGCCGCGCCACAGCCGCCAGCGGTTGGCCGGCACAGATTGGGCCCTCAGCCGTAATAAACAGAATCGGACCGGGCAGATCCATGGGCAAAGGAAATTGTTGCTCATAATAGCTGCGAGGTCGGCCAGTGGGGCGGGGGGCGTAGATGGGCATGGTCGTGTCACGGCCAGTGTAAAACAGATCAGCCAGCACATCCCGATCTTGCGCCAGCACCGCCACTGCCCCCTGCGCCTGCGCCAGATCAAGGATCTGATGGCTAAGCGCGGCCCTGCCCAAATAGCGCGCCAACAGCGGCTTATCCCCAAACACAGGTATCGGCGCCAAAACGGTCAGCAGCGGCAACAAGACACACACCACCCCATTCACCCAAAGTGACAGCCACAGCCCGCGCGGCCAACGCGTCAGCAACACCCGCACGGCAATCACCGAGCCCGCCGCATAGGCCACAACCCCCCAATTGGCATAAGCGCGCAGCATTAAGGCCTGCACACAAAACAGCACGACCACCGGCGCGACGAACAGCGCCAACTGGCCCGTCCGGGCACCCTCGGGCCGCAACAGCCCAATAAGCAACGCACCAAACATAATCGGGCCCAACACCGCGAATTGCGCGGCAAAAAACCCCGCCATACTGCCCAGGTTCAGATGCGCCCAAAGCGATGGCCCCCGGACCCAACCAGCGTTATCCATTGTATGCGAAACGGTCGTCAGATCATGGCGCAGGTTCCAGATAATATTTGGGGCAATGACCACCACAAAAACCGCGGCAATCACCCCCAACATACGCCAGCCGATCCGCCAACGTGGATAAAGCAGCGCAGCCAGCCCGACGCCAAGCGGCCCAAAGACCGCCACATATTTGGCCATCACACCCAAGCCAAATCCAACGCCAGTCAACACACCAAAGCGCAGGCGCCCAGTATCACACACTTTGAAATAGGCCCAAAGCCCCAACGCGAAACACGGCAGCATGATCGTGTCTGTCGAAATCAACAAACTACCCAAAGCCACAAATGGCGCGGTCAGATAACTGGCAACCACCCACAGCGCGGTCATCGCCCCAAAAATGCGCGCGGCCAACGCGCCCAAAATCAACGCAGTCCCCCCATGCAGCACCGCACCCGGCATCCGCACCCAAAACACCGCATCACTGCCCGCCAGTGTGGTTACACCTCGGATCAGCCAAGCAATCAGGGGTGGCTTTGAATAATAACCCGAATCCAGATTTTGCGCCCAAAGCCAATATTGGCTTTCATCCACGAAAAGATCAGTTTGGCCCCAAGCCAACGCCAGCAGCCGCATACCCGTTAGCGCAGCCACCAAGCAAAGCGCGGGCAGCAGCCAGCCTGACCGCTCAGCCATCGGCTGTGCGCCCGGCGTGGATCAGCCACAGATTACGGGCATAAATGACAATGCCCATCGATTGCCCCAGAATAAACACAGGATCACGGCGATAAATTGCATAGCCAAACAGAATGAGACCACCGCCGATCGACAAATACCAAAACGCCACCGGCACCACCGACTGGCGCGCCCGTTCTGATGCAATCCATTGCACCAAAAAGCGCGCAGTAAAAAGCAGCTGCCCCGACAGCCCCAAAATGACCCACCAGAATTCTGCGACACTGTCGACATGAAACCAGGCCAAAACCTCGGTCATACTGCCCCCCTAGCCTTGATCCAGCTGCCGCTCGACAGGGCGCGCTGTTTTACGACGGCGCAACAGCCACATCACACCCAAAAGATCTACAGCCCCCACCAGTGCACGTTGAAGGTTGTTATAGTTTGACCGCCCCGCGCCACGTGCCTGGTGGCTGACATCAACATGCGCCACTGACCAACCATCACGCACAAATAGCGCCGGCAAGTAACGGTGCATATGATTAAAGAACGGCAAATCCAAAAACGCATCGCGGCGAAACGCCTTTAGCCCGCAGCCGGTGTCACGGGTGCCATCTTGCAACACCCACCCCCGCAAGCTGTTGGCCATTTTTGATGCCAAACGCTTTGACAGGGTGTCTTGGCGCGCAACACGCTGGCCAGCCACAATCCCAATCGCCGCCGCGTCTGCAGCAAGCAGTGGCGCCAACAACCGTGGCAGTTCTTGGGGCGGGTTTTGGCCATCGCCATCCAATGTGCAAATTAATGGCGCACGCGCGGCACGCACGCCGCTGTGCACCGCAGCACTTTGCCCGCCCGACGTTCGGTTTTGCAACAGGCGCACATTCGGGTGGCCCCGCATAAAGGACAGCACGGCCCCCGAGGTATCATCGGTTGACCCATCATCAACCACGATGACCTCAAATGGGGCGTGCCCCGCGCAAGCATCGCAAATGCCCTGCAACAGTGCCTGAATATTTTCCGCCTCATTCTTGGCGGGGATCACGATAGAAACGTTAAGCACCGGCTATCCTTCGCCCTGCCTTGGATGGCTGCAGTGCTACTTGAGCCCGCACCCGAAGTAAATGCGCCCCACACCCTAGTCAGTGGCCGCCCCAGATCCAGCACTTGCCAAGGCGGCACGTTTCAGCCGACGTTCCCGCGCAAATGTATAGGCACCAGTGGCCACCACGATAACAGCCCCCAGCATCTTGACCGCCTCAGGCCATTCATCAAACAATACATAGCCCAGCAGCAACGCGCACAGCAGGCTAGTGTAGCGAAACGGCGCTACAAAGCTTAGCTCGCCCACCCGCATCGACATGACCGAGAACAGATAGCCAAATATCACAAAGACTGTCGCCGCCAGCAACTGCCCCAAACCCAGCCCCGTGGGCATCACCCAAGGCTCCATCACCAATGACCCCAAGCCAAAGACAGCCGTCAGCCCTGCCCCGGCGCAAAACGACACCATCATGCTTGGCACAGAACGCGACATCCGCCGCGTTGCCAGATCGCGGACGGTCACGCATAACACAGACCCCACCGCCATCAGCGAATATTGGTTAAAATCGGCGGCCCCCGGCTGCACGATCAGCATCACACCGCCAAACCCAACCACAATTGCCCCCAGTCGGCGCCAGCCGATCGGCTCTTTAAAAAAGAGTGCGGCCCCCAGCGTGACTGTCAGCGGCAAAGATTGCAAAATTGCACTCACGTTGGCCAGTTTCATATGCATCAGAGCGGTCAAAAACAGATAGGCCGCCAAAGCCTCGCTAAGCGTGCGCAGGCCAATCAGCAGCCAATCACGCCGGTGCAAATCCATACGGAAACCACCCCAAAACGGCAGCAGACACGCAAAGGCCACAACCGTCCCGATGCCGCGTAAAAACAGCGTCTGAAAAAGTGGCAGATCTTCAAGCAGCAGCTTTAAGC
>CALAXT010000016.1 GCA_937895435.1 uncultured Paracoccaceae bacterium
TTTACTATTCCGTAAGGAGTTATTGATTTAGTATTAATATGTAGTGTGCTGTAAGAAGGGATTAACCTGTGCTGAGACCGATGAACACGTACTTTTCTGTTCAAGATCAGGTCAATGAGGCCACGGCCTTGCGCACTTTGAATATCTTTGCTGTTGATTTGATAACCATTCCCAGCGTCGAAGATCTGTTTTGGTATGTGGCACAAAATGTGGTGGGCAAACTGCATTTTGTCGATTGCGTCATCTATCAGGCCAATGAAGCGCAAACCGAATTGACCCAAGTTGCAGCTTGGGGCGAAAAAAACCCCTATGGTCGCGAAATCCTCAACCCAATGATCATTCCATTTGGCCATGGGATTACAGGCCAAGTCGCCCAGACCCAGTCTGCGATTATCATTAAAGATTTGCTGAAAGATCAGAACTATATTCCCGATACTCAGCCAGCACGGTCTGAAATTTGTGTGCCGTTGATCTTTCGGGGTCGTGTGGTTGGGGTGATTGACAGTGAATCCCCCGAGCCGCAGGCCTTTGGTGAGGCAGAGCTTGAAATTTTGAGAACCGTCGCAGCGATGACATCTGCCAAGCTTGAACTGCTTGCAGAAACCCAGCGCTCAAAACAGCGCTATCAAGATTTGTTGGTATCGCACGCGCAGCTGACCCAAGAGACCAACAATCGCAAAGCGCTGGAAGCCAAGTTGTTTGAGGCGCGCAAACTCGAGGCTATCGGCCGCCTGACGGGGCGGTTTGCACATGAATTCAATAATTTACTGACGGTGATATCGGGTAATCTTGAATTTTTAGAGTGTGCAGCCACCACAGCTGAAACTGCAGATATTTTGCGTGACGCCCAAGACGCGGCCAACCGTGGGGCCAAGCTGATCCGGGATATGCTGACCTTTGCACAACGCACGCGGCTAGAGCCCGCGGTGTTGGATATCAACAGGTGCATCACCACCCTTTGCCGGCAACATACGGCGATCTTGGGCAACGCCCCCGATCTGTCTTTGGCGTCCGATCTTTGGCCGGTTCTCATTGACCCCAAAGGATTTGATGCGGCGCTGCTTAATCTGGCCTTGAACGCCCAAGATGCCATGCCCGAGGGTGGTTTGCTTTCGATCAAAACTGAAAACTATGTGCATAGTTTGGTGGCCAGCGCCCCTGCTGCCCCAGATCTGCTGCCCGGGCGCTATGTGTGCGTTAGTCTGACAGATCAGGGCGTTGGGATTGCATCGGATCGTTTGGGCCAAATATTTGATCCGTTTTTTACATCAAAATCGGTTGGGACAGGGGCTGGGCTGGGGCTGTCGATGGTTAAGGGCTTTATTCAGCAATCGGGGGGGGCTGTGACGGTGGCGTCAGACCTTGGCCGAGGGACGACCGTTCAGCTTTTTATTCCGATCGCCCCGAGTTTGGTTAACGAATTGCTAACGTTAGGCGCTTAGTCATCATTTGTGCAAAACTAGGGTGGAAGATGTCAATGTCGTGGCAAAATCAAACGGACACTTTGGGCGGTCTGCCGCTGATCAGCGTCAAAGGCCTGCGCTACGGTGATCGTGCGCAGTTCCAGCAGGTGGCTGACGAGTTGGGTCATGCCGCCCGTGAGATTGGGTTTTTTCGAATTTGCGATCATGGAATTGATCTGGCGTTGATTGAATCCACATATCAAGCAGCCGCGCGATTTTTCGCGCTGCCCGATGCCACCAAGCGGCGTTATTATATTGGCCTGAGCAAAAACCACCGTGGATATGTGCCCTTTACCGAAAAAGGGGATTATGCTGATGAGGTCAACCGCAGCTATGAGGCCTTTGATCTGGGGTTGGACTTGCCGGATGATGACCCGGATTTTCTGGCTGGAAACCGGGTTTTGGGCCCCAATATATGGCCGGAATTGGCGGGGTTCAAAGAAACGATTTCACAGTATTACATGCAGATTTCGGCATTGGGGCGGTTGGTTTGTTCCGCGCTGGAACTGCATCTGGGCCTGCCAACGGGCGCAATGACCGATCATATGACCAAGCCGGTATCGCAGTTGCGATTGCTGCATTATGTGCGGCAAAGTCACACGAAAGACCATTCATCGGTCAATATGGGCGCGCATACGGATTATGAATGCCTGACCCTGCTGCACACGCGCAACAAGGGCCTGCAAGCCATGACACGCGATGATCGCTGGATCGATGTGCCCGTCGATCCGGCGGTATTTGTGGTGAATATTGGTGATATGTTGGAGGCGTGGAGCAATGGTTTGCTGCGTTCAACCCCACATCGGGTTTTGAACCTAAGCGCAGAGCGGTTTTCATTGCCCTATTTTGTTGCGGCAAACTATCACACGGTCATCACGCCCTTTGCCCAACTGCTGCAACCGGGCGATGCCCCAAAATACGAACCCTTTATGGCCGGCGCCCATCTTGAGCGGATGTTGGTTCGTGATTTTCCGTATTTGCGCGAGTATCGCCAAAAAAACAGCGCCGATAGCCCTGTCATCTTGCCCCATAACCCGTTTGAGCAGCGTATTAATCCAGGGCTGACCTAAGCCATGCCGCAGTTTGACGCGATTGTTTCTGTTGCGCTGGCCGGGCTGGCGCTAAGTGCTACGCCCGGGCCGTCGATGCTTTATGTCTTGTCGCGTAGCGTGGGTCAAAGCCGTGCGGCGGGCTTGGCCTCGGCGCTGGGGCTTTGTGTCGGCGGCATGATCTTGGCCATTGCCACTGCCCTGGGTTTGGCCACACTTTTTATGAGATTTGACTGGGTGGTTGTCGCCCTGCGGTATGTGGGATCGGCCTATCTGATCTGGTTGGGGCTGGGGATGATCCGCAGTGCGCGCACCGATGCCCAAGTTGATTTTGATGTGAAAGAGGTTGTGCATATGCCGATTTCGTTGATCATTTGGCAGGGCATTTTGGTTGAGGTTTTGAACCCAAAGACGGTTTTATTTTTTGCGCTTTTTTTGCCGCCCTTTGTGACGGCTGGTGGTGGGGCGGGGCAGGCCATGGGGGGGATGGCACATCTCCAGTTGCTTTTTTTGGGGATATTGGTGCCGTTGACCGCGATTCCGTCAGATTTGTTTGTGGCCTATATGGGGGGCACAATGACCAATGTGATCAACCGCGAAAAGGCTGTGCGGGAATATCTGGCGGTGATTGGGGGGATTATCTTGATTGGCATTGCGCTTAATCTGCATCTGGATTTTTTGTAAGGTCGGCTTGGCGTATCAGGCCGGCTGTGCCGCTAAACCCGCGCATAAAGATCGGCATGGCGGATAATATCATCTTCGCCAAGATAGGTGCCCGTTTGAACCTCAATCAACACCATTGGCACTTTACCGGGATTTTCCAGCCGATGTAACGCGCCCAGCGGAACATAGACAGATTCATTTTCTGAAACCAAGCGTTCGGTGTCATCAATTGTGACTTTGGCTGTGCCCTCCACCACAATCCAATGTTCGGACCTGTGATGATGGCTTTGCAGGCTGAGACTTGCGTTGGGATGCACGACGATGCGTTTTACCTGAAATCGATTGCCGATTGCCAGGATTTCAAACCAACCCCAAGGCCGATGGTCTTTGGAAAATGTTGTGGCCTGCGGGGCATTGCGGGCTTTAAGCGCCGCTACAGCCAATTTCACATCTTGGCCACGGCTGGTGTCAGCGATCAGAACAGCATCGGGCATGGCAATGGCGATGATGTTTTTCAGCCCGATTCCCACAACCTCAAGCGTGGGGTCTTCGGAGCGCAGTAATGTATTATCGCAATCTAATGCCGTAGCAGGGCCCGCGACGGCAACGCCACGCCCGTCTTGGTGGCTTTCGCGCCAGACTGCATCCCATCCGCCAAGATCTGACCAACCGCCGGCATAGGGCACCACGCTCAGGTTTTGTGCACGTTCCATCACAGCGTAATCCAGAGAGATATCTGGCACATGTGTCCAGTCTTTGGGGCTCAGTCGAAAAAATCCTAAATCAGCGTGGCCATTGACCACGGCGGCTTGAACAGGGGCGATCAGCTCAGGGCAATGGGTGCGAAACGCGGCCAGGATGCTTTGCACAGATACTAAAAATATCCCAGCATTCCAAAGATACTGGTTTGATGCCAGCATTTGCGTGGCCTGCGCCCGATCAGGCTTTTCAATAAATCGACGGAGCGCCACGGGGCCAGTGGTATAATCGTCGGGATGTTCGGCCAGTTCCAGATACCCATATCCGGTTTCTGCGTGGCTGGGTTGAATGCCGAACGTTACCAATTGCCCCGCTTGCGCGGCCGACAGCCCGGCGGCGATTGCTGAACGAAACGCTGCTGCATCTGGCACTGCATGGTCAGATGGGGCTATCAGCATCATCCCCTCAGGGTCTGTACTTTCTAACCACAGTGCGGCTGCCAGCACTGCGGGTGCGGTGTTGCGCCCTTCGGGCTCAATTAAGATCGCGCCGGGATCAATGCCCACACCTGCCAGTTGCTCGGCTACAACAAAGCGGAAATCAGCATTGGTCATCACCATTGGGGCGGCAAAACCATGCCCCGACAAACGTTTGGCCGAAGCTTGAAACAGCGTGTCTTGTCCCAATAATTTGGCAAACTGTTTGGGATAGGATTTGCGCGACAAAGGCCAAAGCCGCGTTCCCGATCCCCCAGACAAAAGAATTGGCGTGATCATCAAAGCACCCAAAATTTGCACCAACCTTTACAAGCGTCACAAATATGAGTGAAAATTTTCCTAACAAATCTGGGCTAATCCGTGCTCTGCACTTTCGGCCCCTAACTTTTTGCCGATTATGCCATGCAAGGGGGGCTACTTGCTGGATTTCACTGCGCAATACGGCCACATCAGCACGACCGACTGCGGTCACTGGGCTGCCATCGGCCTTTCGTTTATACCGAGCGCACAATGGCGTGGCCAGTATTCGCACTGATCAATTTCTTGGCCTTGGATATCTGCAAGCATGTTTGGCCGACCGTTAAGCCGCACATGATGTGCGGGGCCAGACAAATTTGTCTTGGCCACCGCAGGCTATTTCAGTGTGGCAAAGCCAAGGGTTCTAACGACTCTCCCCGAATGGCCGCAATCAAACGGCCATCTTCAAGACATAAATGCGTAATCGAATGCTCGGAATGTGGATAGATATGGGCTGTGGTGCATTGCGTTTTTTCAAGCAAGTTGTGCGCGTTTTGCATGTCAAATTCGTGAAAGCCTGCAACAAAATAATCGACCCTGTTCACACCGCCTTCATTCAGTCGAACGGTCGGATCTTCGTATTCCAATGCGCCTGCATCCACCAATTCCATGATCCGATTATAAATGCCCTTGTCCTCATTCAACACGCCCAGTTCTAGGCAAGATGGCCCGGAGAGCCCAATCACCCTTTTTACACCCAAAGTACCTGCCAAAAACAGCGCCCCAAACGTGCCGCCTGATGCGCCCAGAAACACGATTTCAGTATTGGAAAAAGCTGGATCGGCCATGAGCGTGCGCAGAGCTGCAAGTGTTTTCGATTTGTCACCAAAATTGCGAATACCACCGCAATAAAGCTGACGATTCAGATCTTTAAAAATTACAAGGTTTGCGCCTGCCGGTGCGGCAGCGGCCCGGTAAAACGTGGGCCATCCGATCCCCAAGCAGTTATTACGCAGATCTGAAAATGCAAAAATAGTTGTTTTTGCGTCAGGGGTCATGACGATTTGAAAATCATTGGTGCGATCTTCAAGCATAAGTGGGCTATTTTGTGGGATGGCTTCAAATATATTAAGAACGTTTGCAAAATTCTTCGCATTTGGAAAGGCCTGATGCGTAGCTTTTAAAAATGCGGTCTGATAATCAGTCAATGGGCAGAAGAACTCAGTGTCCCAAAACTGCATCCGGGCTTCCAGCAGAGATTTGAAGGGCTGTATGAAAACCCCAGAGATGCGCCAATCTAACAAGGATAACAGCAAACGAAAGCTGATCTGATCCGCCGCTGTGCGCGGTGGGTCGCCCGGTTGTGGGGCTGACAGATCATCGCGCAAATCCTGCAGTGCCTGTTGGGCCGTGGATTTATCCCAGATCAGACCAAACGCATGTTCGCGCAAGACTTCAGTACTTGGGTGTCGGTCGTGTCCCATTGCACGCATTTGCGCAAAGACACGGCCTGGCATCGCCGGTTTAGGCATTTTGATTTGCTTCAACAAAAGCGGTCAGCTTTGCCAAAGTGTCATATTGATCTTCTTCGTCAGAAGGTACTTCGACACCGAATTTTTCCTGCACTTCCAAAAGCACGGTTGCAAGATCAAGCGAGTCGAGACCCGCTTCCATGAACGGTGAGTTCATGCCTAGTGAGGCCGCGTCGAATCCTTCGATTACGGACGCGATGATGGTACGGATATCGTCAGAAACAGCCATGTCTTTTCCTTTTAGCTCGTAAGAATGCAAGAAGCCCAACCAAGGCCAACGCCAAAGCCAGATATTAGAACTGTCTTTGCCACGCGACGATCTGTGTCTGCAAGCATCAAGGGCACCGATGATGATATGGCGTTGCCATAATGTTGGCAGGGCAGGGCTGCGGGTGGTGTGATGTTGATACGGGCACAAATCGTGTCGACAATATATTTGGAACCTGGATGTAACAGAAATGCATCGATATCGGTCTTGGTCAGGCCGTTTTTTTCTAATGTCGCATCAATGCTTTTAGGGACATTCAGCGCACAAAAATTGAATACTGCGCGCCCGTTCATACGCAAAATCCCAGCCGAGTCACGCTGCAGGGCCGATGCGGTTTTACCATCTGTTCCCATGTCAAACGCACCAATTTTCCAGCTGGGGCCGGGCTCAATCAGGGTTGCGGTGGCGGCGTCACCAAAAATCATAGCCGTGTTTTTGTCTTCTTCACTTACCGATGCCGAATAGGGATCTGCTGTAAACAAGACCGCACGACGCCCGCCGGTAGCGCTCAGATAGCCTTTGACTGTCGCCAGCGCTGCCACAAAACCTGAACAACCCAGCGAAATGTCAAAGGCAAAACAGCTTTTGGGCAGGCCCAGCTTGCCGTGCACGATCGCAGAAGTGTGCGGCAGGCCAAACCCATCGGGATGTTGGGTAACAACGACAATCAAATCAAGGTTTTGTGGATCAAGCCTATCGCCCAGTTTTGTTACAAGATCCTGCCATGCGTTCAGACATAAATCTGAACACTGCATGTCGGGTGCTTTGCGAGCTGTGGCCAATATACCAATTTTATCGCGCAACGCGTCTTCGGGGTAATCAAAGGCTGCGATTCGGTCCATATTACTCACCCGCGTTGGCGGGACATAGGTGCCAATCTCTTGTATTGAAAAAGCATTATTCTCCATAAAACAAAACCTCTCCTTGTTTTTCGCCGCCGATCAAAATTGCGCTACGAAACAATTTGCTGCCAACAACGCCAGACACCTGCAGTGCAAAGGGTTCTTCATCAACCGGAAAGCCCGGGCTTAAAATGCGAGCTGCAATCAGTTTGACGCCGGGGTTGAGTGTGCGATTGATCAAGACCTTGTTCGCGGCAATAAGCCTGTCAAAAAAAGAATAACCAGTCACGGCGTCAACCTGCAAGTGGCGGGTCTCGGTGTTCAATATATAAGGCACCGCGTCTTCGTCATAAGGTTCTCGGGCAATCGCTGGATGGTTTGTGTCTTCGGTTATTTCAAAGCGCAACCGTTGAGGGCCTTTTGCGATGATCACATGGCCACTGCCAGCCGCCACCACGCCGGTCTCAAGTGGGCGAAAAACCAAACGGTGGGTCATCCAACCGCGCATGTTTAAATCAAAAAAATCAGCATCGGCAAATCGTGGCGCCAATGCGTTTGCAATGCTGGCGCTGTGCAAATAGGGGCGTGCGCCGCGAAAGGGTAAATCTAGCGAGAATGGGGCAGAATTTAGCACGTGAAGGCCTTTTTGTCGGAGAAACGCCGATTACGGCGATCTGTGAACTCTTTTAAGCGCATACACCAGCCAACGCCGTGATGAAACCCAGCGATACTCAATCAGCGCTTTGCGAGTTGTGAGGGGCGATATATCCCTTTGGGCAGGTCCAATGCGGCTGCGAAGTCGCGCATTTGGGTGATGGAACGTGTGATTTTTATCGCATGGTCCAAGCGCGGGTCGAATTGTTCCACCGTGATGCATTCGGCAAATGCATGCACAATCACGTCTTCCTGAAGCTCCGCCTGGCCCTCATCCACCAAGCTGATCACGGCGGCATCGAAATTGTGCTCAATCGTGAACATAGATGCACCTTTGGTTTGGTGGGGGGTGTCCTGAATTTTTTACCCAAGGCGGCGCACAAGTGGGGCGTTGGTCAAGGGCGCGCTATTTGCTGTCCGCGGGGGGATGCGCCCTGGGGAAAGCACAGGGCGGCATTTTACAAAAGCTTCAATCCCGTGTCACCAAACAGTCACCTCACCTGATTAATCGGTCTAGAACAGAAGTGGGGTGTACATGCTTTTACAGGTTCAGGCGGTCACAAAGACGTTCGGCCAGAAAACCGCCGTTGATAAAGTCTCATTCGAGATTGCGCGCCCAGCGATGATTGGAATCATCGGCCGTTCTGGTGCGGGCAAGTCAACATTTTTGCGTATGCTCAACCGTTTGACCGATGCCACGGGGGGCGCTGTGCTGTTTGAGGGGCGTGATGTTCTTGGGTTGCGCGGCGGTGAATTGCGGGCGTGGCAAAGCCAATGCGCGATGATTTTTCAGCAGTTCAATCTTGTCCCACGGATGGATGTGACATCGAATGTTCTGCATGGCACGCTGAACCGTCGGTCTACCCTGTCAACACTGTTTAATATCTACCCCGAGGCAGATATTTTGAAGGCTGTCGAAATTCTTGACCGTTTAGGGATTGCTGAGCAAGCACCAAAGCGGGCTGAGGCCCTTTCGGGTGGGCAGCAGCAGCGGGTGGCGATTGCGCGCGCGCTGATGCAGGACCCAAAGATCATTTTGGCCGATGAACCGATTGCCAGCCTTGATCCGATGAATGCGCAGATCGTGATGGATGCGCTGCGCCGTATTCATGAAGAAGACGGCCGGATGGTGATTGCCAATCTGCACACGCTCGATACCGCGCGGCGTTATTGCGACCGCGTGATCGGCATGCGGGGGGGGCGCATCGTGTTTGATGGCAGCCCAGATCAACTGACAACCGGCGCCGCACGCGACATTTATGGCGCTGATGCTTCATTTTCAGAAGCGGCAACCTCAACCTCGATTGAGGCGCTTGATGAAACCTATGCCCGCGAAATGCTGGCTTGAGCCCATTTTTACCCCGGCCCATTGGGCCATTTGCAACCGGAGACGACACATGAAATCGCTTATCGCAGTTTTGATGACCTCTGCCGCGCTGGTTGGCGCTGCGCAGGCCGAAGGCATCACTGAGTTCAACATCGGTGTGTTGGGTGGTGAAAATGCCCAAGACCGCATGACCTCAAACGAGTGTTTGCGCGCCTATGCCGAAGAAACACTGGGCGTGCCGGTGAAACTGTTCACCCCAGCCGATTATGATGGTGTTATTCAAGGCCTGCTGGGCGGTACGCTGGATATGGCGTTGTTGGGCGCTTCGGGCTATGCCAAAACCTATTTGACTGATCCAGAGGCTGTCGAGCCGGTTCTGGTGAAAGCCAATCTGGATGGTTCTTACACCTATTTCTCAATCGGTTTTGCCCGCAAAGACAGTGGCATCACCTCGTTGGAAGGTTTGAAGGGCCAGAAATTCGGCTTTGGTGATCCTAACTCGACCTCGGGCTATTTGATCCCGTCGATTGAAATTCCTGCTGCAACTGGCGCATCGATGGAAAACGGCGCCTATTTTGGCGAAGTTGTCTTTACTGGTGGCCATGAGCAAACCATCGTTGCCGTGAACAACGGTGATGTGAACGGCGGCGTGACCTGGGCCGATGGTCAGGGCAACTGGGAAGATGGCTATAACTCGGGTGCGCTGCGCAAGGCTGTCGATTCTGGTTTGGTTGATATGAACGATCTGGTTCAGATTTGGAAATCAAAGCCGATCCCAGAGGGCCCGGTTGTGCTGCGCAAAGCGCTGCCTGACGATGTGAAAACCAAGATGACTGCTATGGTCGAAGGTCTGCACGCCAAAGATCCGCAGTGCGCCTATAACGTGGCCGCAGGCGACACCTCAGGTTTTGTGCCGATCACACACGAGTACTATGAGACGATTATTGCGGTTCGCAAAGCGAAATCCAACTGATTTTTCAGCTTGATGGCGGGCGGGGCATGTCCTCGCCCGCATTTTATCCAAAGGGAACAGCATGGCCGATATGACCGCCCCAATGGCGCCTGTTGACACGATCGCGCGCGCGTATCTTGCCGATGTGCGGCGCAAACGGATGTATGGTGGCATTTTGCTCGTGCTGTTTATTGCGATGATGGCCTCGGGGTTTCGATTGGCCAATGAACGCAATGCGGGTGGGTTTTGGGATGGCCTGCCGCAGATTTTCGACTTTCCATCCGAGGTCGTTTCTGAAGCTTGGGAAAAGGCGGCGCTGCTGCCTGCACTTTTTGTGAAATTTTCGCCATCTTTGATTGAAACCGTAAATATAGCGGCCGTGTCTACCATGATTGGCGCGCTTTTGGCGGTGTTGCTGGCGCTGGTGTCCACGCGGGGGCTGGCGCGCTGGCCGGCTTTGATTGGGCTGTTTCGGCGCGCGATGGATGGTATGCGCGCCATGCCTGAAATCGTTATTGCGCTGGTGCTGATTTATATTTTGGGCGGTGGGCCAGTGCCCGCAATGATTGCGATTGCATTTCACACGGCCGGTGCCTTGGGCAAATTGTTCTCTGAAGTTGCTGAAAACGCTGATCTGAAACCGGTTGAGGGTCTATCATCTGTGGGCGCGGGTTGGCTGCAACGGATGTGGTTGGGGGTGATCCCGCAGGTGGCACCTAACTGGATTTCTTATGGTTTGTTGCGGTTTGAAATCAACATCCGCGCCTCGGCCATTCTGGGGTTCGTGGGCTCTGGTGGGATTGGGTATGATTTGAAGCTGGCCATGCAATGGGGCCAGGGGCGATATGATCAGGTTGTCGCAATCTTTATTCTGTTGTTTGCCACGATCGTCTTTTTTGATCAGATTTCCGGCTATTTGCGTAACCGTTTGTCAAAGGGGCAATCCAATGGCCATGGCTAATCTTGAAATGGCGCCGGTGCAGCGAGACATGCTGGCGATCTTTCGCCGCAAACGGTTGACAGCGATAAGTGTGCCGGTGGTGATCTTTGCCTATTTAACGTATATTTTTATAGCATTCGACGTAGCGGGTCTGGCCAGCCGGGCGCGGATGGACAATGTGGGTGTGCTTTTGTCAGACTTTTGGTCGTATAAAACGCATGTGACGCGTGACAACCGTTCTGGCGATGTCAGTGTGGCGATTGAGGGTGAGAATAAGGGCACATACCCGGCGGGTAAGCTGCCAGATTGGGTCAGCCAGTCAGAGGGTCAGACCCTGATTGATTTGGGGCAGGGCCACCGCGTGGTTTTTCAAGGTCTTCGGGCTGATTACACGCTGCCAGATTATGGCGTGATTGGTTTGGCGCTTGCGGGGGGGAAGGTACAACTGACAACCCCAGACGGTGCGGTGCCTGATTGGATAAACGCCTCAGATACCCGTGTGACGGTGAAAACCGCGCAAGGACGGCTGTCGTTTACCCGCAGCCGCACGGAAGTCTTTCGCTACCAAGCCGGGTGGGAGCTGTTTTTCTTTACGCTCGACAGCCCCTTTCATGGCAAAAGCATCACCAGTTTGGCCGCGATGGCGCTTTGGGGGGACAGGGTCGACCCCTTGCGCAGCAATCTGGGCTATATGGTATCGGAGTTTTGGACAAATAAGATGTGGCGCCACGGGGATGTGGTATGGGCACTGTTTGAAACAGTCTTGATGGCCTTTTTGGGCACGATGGGGGCTGCGATTGTGGCCCTGCCCTTGGCCTTTTTGGCGGCGCGCAACTTTACATCATTTGGCGTGGTGCGGCAGGCAATGCGGCGGGTGTTTGATTTCGTGCGCGGGGTCGATGGGTTGATCTGGACGATCATTTTATCGCGCGCCTTTGGCCCGGGGCCAATGACGGGTGCTTTGGCGATTTTGGTAACGGACACTGGATCGTTTGGTAAAATGTTCTCAGAAGCGTTGGAAAATGTCGATGAACGCCAAATTGAAGGCGTGGGGTCAACCGGTGCTAACAGCCTGCAACGTGCGCGGTTTGGCGTATTTCCACAGATTATCCCAATTTTGCTGAGCCAAGTGCTGTATTATCTGGAATCAAATACCCGCAGCGCAACTGTGATTGGCGCTATTGTCGGGGGGGGGATTGGGCTTTTGCTGACGCAGGCGATCATTACCCAAAAAGACTGGGAAGAGGTCAGCTATTACATCGTTTTGATCATCTTGATGGTGATGGCGATGGATAGCTTGTCGGGCTGGCTGCGCAGCAAGCTGATTGGCAAGCGTGGATGATGCGTGTTTTGGTGACAGGGGCCGGGCGTGGAATTGGGGCTGCACTTTTGCAGTGTGGTGCGGCGCGGGGATGGCAAATGATTGGGGTGTTGCGGGATGCGCAACCCGTGGCGTTTGCTGACACTGTCGTTTTGCATCGCTGTGATGTGACTGATCATGCGGGTTTGGCCGATCTGGCCAAAGATATTGGTCCGTTGGACTGTGTTATCAACAACGCCGGGATTATGGGGCCAGACCGTCAATCGCCGCTTGATATGGATTTTGATGGGTTTGCGCGGGTGCTGAGTGTCAACACGCTGGCCCCGCTTGCTGTCTCGCAGGTGTTTTTGCCGGCATTGCGGTTGGGGCGGCGGCCTCGGATTATATCGATCTCTAGCCAGATGTCCTTTATGGGGTATCGCAAATCTGACCGCATTGCGTATCGTGCCTCAAAGGCTGCACTGAATAAGGTGATGCAGGGGCTTGCCACAGATTTAGAACCCGAAGGTATTGCGGTTGCATTGGTTGATCCGGGTTGGGTGCGCACCGATATGGGCGGAGCGGATGCACAGAATGATCCGACCGATGTTGCCCAAGGTGTGCTGGATATTGCGGCACACTTGACGATGGCACAAACTGGCCGTTTCCTGCGTTGGACCGGAGAGGAGCGCGCGTTTTGAAATGCCAAAGCTAAGCCCAGAGACCGCTTTTGTTCACCACAATTGTGAAATTACCGCCACCACCTTTGGTCGCTATGTCGAAATTGGCGCTGGCAGCCGTGCGGGACATTCGCATTTTGGTGATTACAGCTATTGTGATCGTTTGGCTGACATTGCCAATACCAGTATTGGAAAATTTGCCAATATAGCCAGCCTGACGCGCATTGGGCCAACCGATCATCCGATGGAGTTGGCCAGCCTGCACCATTTTCATTATCGCAGCAGCTATTATTGGGACGACACCGCCGATGACCCAGCGTTTTTCGCCCGCCGCCATGCGCGGCGGACGGTGATTGGTCATGACACTTGGATTGGACATGGGGCAATTGTGCGCCCGGATGTTACGATTGGTCATGGTGCTGTGGTGGGGGCTGGGGCGGTCGTGACGCGTGATGTGGCGCCCTATATGATTGTCGCGGGCGTTCCAGCCCAGCCATTGCGGGCGCGCTATATTCCACAGGTGGCTGAACGGATGATCGCGCTGGCATGGTGGGATTGGGGACATGACGCTCTGCGCGCCTCGCTCGATGATTTTCGGACTTTGCCGGCCGAGGAATTTTTAGAAAAATATGGTGGTTAGGGCGCTTGGCGCGTTGGGCCAGGTCGGGCGGGTTATTCAGCCGCCAATGACAGGGTTTGCGGCATCCCAAAGAAGCGGGCCGCAACGCCACCGGCCATATAGGTCATCTTGCCGCCACAAATCGTGGCCTCAATTGCCCTTGTTTGGGCGTTAACAATTGTCAGATCGGCGCGTTTGCCCATGGCAATCACGCCCCGGTCTGCCAAGCGCATGATGTCCGCTGGTTTGCTGGAAATCATGGCCCATGCGCGCGCCAGATCCAACACACCCTCATCAACCAACCGCCAAGCTGCCTGGGCCAGTGCGGGGTAATAGTAATCAGAGACCAGCGCATCGCACAGCCCCTCAGCGATCAGATCGCGGGCAGCGATATTGCCCGCCTGGCTTTTGCCGCGCACGACATTTGGCGCACCCATCAAAACTGGGCTGTTCATGGCCTTTGCGGCGGCTGCAGCGCGGCGTGTGGTGGGGAATTCCGCGATGCGCGCCCCAATCATCGAAAAGCGTTCACGGGTTTCGCCATCGGGGTCATCATGGCTGCCATACAGAACGCCCAACCTGTCAAACGCCTCGGCCAGGTCGCACAAATGCCGCGGTACGCGTTTTTCCGCAGCCGATACGGCATCGACCGCAGCGCCAAGCGTCTCAGCGCTATGGCCCAATTCTCGTGCCCAAATTGCAAAATCAGCAGGGCGCGTGCGCTGCATTTCAACCGCGTCGGGCAGGTGGTTGTTAAACACAACATAATCAATGCCAAAGCGTTCAATTGCAGCAATCATTTGTGGTCCGCTGTCGACCATATGGGTTTCACAGCGCAACTGCAGGCGAATATCTGTCAGCATTCGCCGACGATAAAGTGCCAGCGCTTCCATCACAGATGTGGCGTGGGCGGGGCTGCGGCGGCTGCCCTCCCAGCTCCAACTTTGGGCAAACCATGCGGTGGTCACGCCATTTGCGGCGGCGTCACGGTCAGCACTTGCCAGACCGGCGGCCAGATCAAAGGCGGCAGATCTGCGGGGGGCCACATGGCGTTCAAACGCATCGCCGTGCATATCAATGATGCCGGGCAAGATCAGATAGCCGCTTAGATCAACCGCGGGCAGTGGGCCCTTGGTGATCCGCCCGCCACTGATCGCCACCGAGCGCTGCGCCAAAACACCGTCGCGCAGCGTTTGGGCACCGATTAGGCGCAGGGGAGGAAGCAACTGAGACATGGGACAAACACAACTTTGGGTAAGACTGATCCGAACATAGCCAAAAATTGTATCGTTTCCGTGACATGACACAAGATTTAGCACGCCTGTCATGGCGTTTTGATGTTTTTGCTGTTGGTGGCGACTTTTTTGGCGTGGAAGCGTGGAAATATGGCCTTAGCCCCCGAAAATATTGATTGCACCTGCGGCTTTTGCGCGCGATCTTTGCTGGCAAAAGTCCCCAAATGTTGGGGTATATCAGGGATGAAAAAACCAAAATGACCCAATCGATTGCCCCTCGCATTGCGCGGATTGAAACCTTTGCTACGCAATTCGTTTGTTTCGTGCGATTGACCGCTGAAGATGGGGCGCAGGGGTGGGGGCAATGCTCGACCTATAACGCTGATATCACTGCGCAGATTTTGCACCGTCAGGTGGCGCCCTGGGCGCTTGGGGCGAGTTGTGACGATATTTTAGGTCTGGTACAGCGGATTGAAGAGCGCGAACATAAGTTCCCCGGCAGTTACCGCTGCCGGGCGTTGGCGGGTTTGGACACCGCGTTGTGGGATCTGCGCGGCAAGCGCGAGGGCAAGCCTGTGGTGGAATTGCTGGGGGGCAGCCCACGCCGGTTGCGCGCCTATGCAAGTTCGATGAAACGCGACATCACCCCCGAGGATGAGGCTGCGCGGTTTGTGCAGCTGCGCGATGAAAAGGGTTTTGATGCGTTTAAATGGCGCGTTGGCGCGGAATGTGGCCGCGATATTGATGAATGGCCCGGCCGGACTGAGGCAGTGGTGCCAATTGTTTCGCGCGCCCTGGGCGATGGGATTGATAAGCTGGTCGACGGCAATTCGGGCTTTGGTGTCGCGCGTGCGATTGAAGTGGGGCATTTGTTGCAAGCCGAAGGGATTGGCCATTTTGAAGAGCCGGTGCCCTATTGGCACCTTGAAGAGACCCGCGCCGTCACTCAGGCGCTGACTCTGGATGTGACGGGCGGCGAACAGGATTGGGATTTGGCGACATGGGCGCGGATGATTGAAATGCGCGCCGTCGATATTGTGCAGCCTGATATCATGTATATGGGCGGCTTGTCGCGCAGCTTGTTGGTTGCAGAAATGGCTGCCAAGGCGGGCCTGCCCTGCACGCCCCATGCAGCCAATCTGTCGTTGGTGACGATTTGCACCATGCATTTTCTGGGCGCCATTCCGAATGCGGGTAAATATCTGGAATTTTCCATTGAAGGGCTTGATTATTATCCTTGGCAAGATGGGCTGTTCTTGGGGGATCCGTTCCAGATTGAGGCGGGCGCGGTGCAGATTCCGTACGGGCCTGGTTGGGGGGTTGAGATCAACCCGGAATGGTTGGGCCGCGCGCAGCATCAGCAAAGTGATTGGGCCCGCTAAGTGATAAAACCTGCAGCAGCGGATGGCGCGCTGTGTTGCCCCTTTGCGCGATCTGTGGCATGACAAAACCAGATCAAAGCTTAAGGATCGTTCCATGACGATTTTCTCTGCGCGCCGTGTCACGATGGTTGACACCCAAGTGCGTCCCTCTGATGTGACAAAATACCCAATCATCGCGGCAATGCTGGACATTCGGCGCGAGGTTTTTGTGCCCGAGGCGCTGCGTGAAGCCGCCTATATGGGGGCAAACCTGCCGCTGGGGCCAAACCGCGTGTTGCCCGAGGTGCGTACCTTGGCCAAGATGCTGGACGCGTTAGATGTGCAACCCAGCGATCTGGTGTTGGATATCGCGGTGGGGCTTGGCTATTCCTCGGCGGTGATCGCCCGGATGGCAGAAGCCGTTGTGGCTGTTGAAGATGATGCACAGACCGCACAAGAGGCGCAGATGCTTTTGTCGCAAGAAGGGGCAGACAATGCCATCGTTTTTGCGGGCCCGCTGGTGGCAGGGGCGGCCAAACATGGGCCATATGATGTGATGTTGATCCAAGGTGGGGTTGAACAAATTCCTCAATCTTTGCTGGACCAGCTGAAAGAATCTGGCCGGATTGCGGCGCTTTTCATGGAAGATGCCGTGGGCGTCTGCCGGATTGGTCAGAAGATTGATGGGCATATTCATTGGCGCGATGCGTTCAATGCCGCGGCACCAGTTCTGCCGGGATTTGCCCGTGAAATGGTATTTGCGCTTTAAGATTTCGAAAACAACGGTCTGACGGGGGATGTGCGGCATGACAATCGGGGCGTTGAGCAGAGAATTTGGCCCGGCGCGGCCCTGTCGCGTGTCTCGTCTGCGACTTGCTTTGGCAACAGTTGGTCTGTCTGTCTTGGGGGCATTGCCGCTCTCTGCGCAATCGCTCAGCGACACGTTGATCATGGCGTATCGTACATCTAATTTGCTGGAGCAAAATCGTGCGGTGCTGCGCGCTGCAGATGAAGACGTAGGCATTGCAATTGCTGCGTTGCGCCCCGTTATGGCCTATGCGCTGAATTCTTCAATCACGCCAGACAATTGGGCGTTTGACGATACGAACTATGCGCAAATCTCAGCCAGCATCACGCTTTATGAGGCTGGGCGCAATAAGTTGGCGACAGAGGCCGCAAAAGAGCTGGTTTTAGCCACGCGCCAGTCGTTGGTTGGGGTCGAACAACAGGTGCTGCTTGCTGCGGTGCGGGCCTTCATGAACGTGCGCAGCCAGTTGGAATATGTGCGGCTGCGGCAGCGCAATGTGCAGGTGATTGAACAGCAGTTGCGCGCCGCCCAAGACCGCTTTGAAGTGGGTGAGGTGACGCGCACCGATGTGTCGTTGGCTGAGGCCCGATTGGCTGCAGCCCGCAGTGCGCTTGTTGCCGCCAAAGGCGATCTGGCCGTTGCACAAGAGTCGTATAAAGCCGCAACCGGTGCCTATCCCACCGCGCTTTCTGCCCCGCCAACCGCCCCCGCGACCGCCAACACCGTGGATGAGGCGCGCAGCTATGGCACGCAAAACCACCCATCAATCAAGCAGATCCAGCATGAGGTGCGGGCAGCTGAGTTAAATGTGCGCCGTGCAATTGCGGCCAATAATGGCAAGTTGACCGCCAGTGCCTATTTGCGCCACACGCAAGATGTGGGGGATACCAGCAATATTACCCTGAACTTTTCCCAAACGATTTCATCGGGTGGTGGGCTGATGGCGGCCGCGCGCAAGGCGCAGGCATCGGCCGAGCGTGCTCGGGCTGGGTTGCTGCAACAAGGTGTTGTGGTATCGCAAGAGGTCAGCAACGCGTGGTCGCAACTGGATGTGGCCCGGGCGCGGATTGCCGCCAGCGATTTGCAGATTGCCGCGGCCAGGCTGGCCTTTGATGGCATCAGCGAAGAGGCGAAACTGGGTGCACGGACGACCTTGGATGTTTTGGATGCCGAACAAGAGGTCCTGAACGCTGAGGTTGATAAAATCTCAGCGGTTAATCAGCGCTATGTCGCAGTCTACGCGCTGCTTTCCGCGATGGGTTTGCTGACGGTCGATCATCTTAAGCTGGGCATTGTGACCTATGACCCAGAAGCCTATTACAATGCAGCCAAGCTTGCCCCAGAGCTTATGAGTGCGCAGGGGCGTAAATTGAACAAAGTTTTCGACAAAATTGGCGGTCTAAAGTCAGATTAATATTTACGAATCATTAACCTTGCGGTGGTATCCCTGCGAAGCAAACGCAAAGGGCTGCCAGAATGGACGGAGCAGGGTTTGATGACCGGCCTGGGGATGTGTTGGGTCAGATCAGACGGATCGTGACACAGCGCCACGGCCCAAGGTCTGAGGCGGCGATCAGCCCAACACCTGATGCCAGTGATCGTGCATCGCACGCACCGTCTGCAACCTCTGCCTCCGCGCCAATCCAAGCTGCACAGCCGCACCGACCGACCCCGCTTTTGCTGAAAAAACGTATTTTCGACCAGCCCGCGCCACCGCCTGCAGCACCAAAACCTGTGCGAAGGTTGAACCTGAGTGATGTGCCATCGCAGATTTATGATGACCCGACAGATCGGGTTTCAGCAGGATCAGCCCTGCAGCCAGATATTTCGCGCGATGCGCTGGATCTGGTGACGTTGCTGCGCGAAATTGTGCAAGATGAGGTGCGGCGGGCGGTGGATGCGGATTTGGCTGAGATTGTGCGGCAAGAAATTCGCCACAGCTTAAAAAACTCAACCCCGAAAACCGTTGCTACGTCACATGAAAAAGCCCCTTCCAACTGATTGGAGGGGCTTTGCAGTGCTCGTGTTTGAAAGATTTGTGTTCTGATCGTCAGATCAGGCGGCCTCGGCCTCTTCCATCGCGTGGCGGCGTTCGCTTTCTTCGCGCGACAGCGCAACCGAGGTGCGGATGCCTTTGCTGACAAAGGCCATAAGACCCTTTACCACACGCTCATTGGGGTCAATTCCAGCGCAAGAAAGTACCTCGCGCCCATCGCGCGACCGTGCCCAGCGGGCGATCTGCTCTGGGCCATTGCCATATTTCTTGTCATCGGAAATTGCATCATCCAACGCAGCCAAAACGACGGCGGCAAAAAGCTTGCGTGCCCGTTGGCCTTGTTCATGATTGAATGCGCTTCCGTCGACGAAGTCGGCCATGGTGCGGTTCCTTTTTGCTCTTGTCTTTTCTCGCGTCAGTCTTCCTACGGTGATTCGACGTCAGGGCGTTATGCCGTTTCTTGCATATCTGCCATGCGTATGGCGCATGGATGCGTCTTATCGTTACTGTATCTGGTTATATTGCCAGCCGACCACCTGCCATATATAGGGGCAGTCAAGATCCGATCAACGTTTTCCAATGGTAAAAACATGCCCAAGATCAACGGTAACGAAATTCGCCCTGGCTATACGCTTGAACACGATGGCGGCCTTTGGGCTGCGGTCAAGGTCAGCCACGTCAAACCGGGAAAAGGTGGTGCTTTTGCGCAGGTTGAAATGAAGAACCTGCGTGATGGCCGTAAGTTGAATGAACGCTTCCGCTCAGAGGACAAGGTTGAGCAGGTGCGGCTTGAACAAAAAGACCAGCAGTTCCTTTATGAAACTGATGGGATGATGGTTTTCATGGACAATGAAACCTTTGAACAGATCGAACTGCCTGTTGATCTGCTGGGCGATCGGCGCCCGTTTTTGCAAGACGGTATGATGGCAACGATCGAATATTTCGGTGAAGAGGCGCTGTCGATGCAGATCCCACAAAAGGTAATCTGTCAGGTGGTTGAGACAGAACCGGTGGTCAAGGGGCAAACGGCTGCAAACAGCTATAAGCCAGCCATTCTTGACAATGGCGTACGGGTGATGGTGCCGCCGTTCATCGCCCAAGACGAAAAGATCGTCGTGAACACCGAACTGTTTGAATATTCTGAACGCGCATAAGCTGTCATCTCAGGCTGTTGGGGCGGTGTCGGGCTTTGCTGGGCGCCGCCTTATGTTGTCAGGCGCGTCACATCGACGCCGCCGGCTGTCATCGGTTGGTCAGTGCGATCAAATCGCAGATATGCGATTGCTTCCAAACCACTGACGGTGTGCAACTGCCCCACGGGTTTGCCATCGGCCAAAATCTCGGTGCCGGGCAGGGCGGGCGCTGAGAGAGCGACGCGCGCCAACCCTTTGCGCAGGGTTGTTTTGTGTTTCATGCGGGCGGTGACCTCTTGCCCGACATAGCAGCCTTTGCGGAAATCAACACCGTGCAATGCTTCAAAACCGGCTTCAAGAATATAGGTATCATCGTGGATCAACTCGATCCCGGTTTCTGGAATACAGGCGGCCACACGCACGGCATCCCAATCGATGGCTTCACCCAGGTTGGGGGTGCCAGGGTCATAGCATCGCCAGCCGAGGCTGGGGTGGCGTGGATCGGGCAGGGCGCCTTTTGGCTGAGGGCCAAGCCCGCGCTGCACTGTTAAATCGGCATGGTCAATCTGAACATCTGCGCGCAGTTTATACATCGACAAACGGCGTTCCAACGCCGCAGCATGATCAGATTTGACATCAACAAACAGGGCTGCATCGCGTTCAAAAATAAAGAAATCAGCCAGATATTTCCCTTGTGGGCTGAGAAATGCCGCATAGATCAGCCCCTGGGCCGCGCCTGCGATATCATTGGTGATCAACCCTTGCAAAAATCCGTGCCGGTCGGCGCCGGTCACCCGTAAAATTGTGCGATCGTTTGCCATAACCCTGCCGCCCCATGAACCTGTACCAGCAGTATAGGTGTGTGCGCGCCAAACGGCCAGTGTGGCTGGGGCATGTGCTGCATTTGGGCGTGAAATTCGTGCGCGCGCCGGTTAACATGCGCCGATGACACCGATCTTGCACAGCCATTTGCCCCATACCCCTTGGGGCCACCCCGCCACCCGGCGCCTGCCGGGTATTCAACCGCTGGACCCTGCCGATTGGTTGCGGGTTGATGAGGCCTATGGCGGGCAAATGGCGCTGCGCGAGCAGCTGATCGCAGACCGCCTGCCCGTTGTGCATGCGCTTGATCCCGCAGCCCTGCCCGCTGGACAAGAGCTGCTGGAGCGGGTGCTGACAGATTTGCCGCGTCTGGGCTTTGAGATTGGGCCGCACGATATCCGCTGCCCTGATGGTCGGGTGGTGCCCTGTGATAGGGGGCGGCCGCTGATCACGTTGGGGCGGATTTGCCAACAAGATTTTTGTCTGATGCAAAAGCGGGGCACGCAGCATGTGTTGACCGGCGCAATCTTATGTTTTCCCGCCAGCTGGACCTTGGCAGAAAAATTCCTCCGCCCGATGACGGGTATTCACGCCCCGGTTGATGTCTATGACCATGATCTTGCACGCCGGGTGCAGCGGATGTTTGATATGATTCGCCCCGAGCAGCCGCTTTGGCGGGCCAATGCCCTACTTTATGAAAACCCTGATCTGCACAGCCCCCGCACCGAGGCCGCACCCCGTATCCCCCCCAGTGGCCCGGCGCCCTTTCTGCGCTCGGAACGGCAATGTCTGTTGCGGCTGCCTGTAACTGATGCGGTCGTGTTTTCTATCCATACCTATCTTATTCATATTGCATCACTTTCTGTGGAACAGCGGGTGGCGTTGGGTGAACATCCGCTGCACCGCGTGAACGGCTGAGGCCAGGATTTAGGCCGCTGTTCATAGCACGGCCTTTGGGCCGTCATTGCATCCCCAGTGGCGCCATCTTCTGCTGTTTGGCCAAATTACGGCAAATTTTAGAAACTTGGCGGTTTTTGTGTAAAACCTTTGGTTGACCAGCTTCACTCTTAAAGGTAAACGCAAGGTTAATTTAGGTTAGGTGTATCATAACCCAAGTCTACTCTCTATCTGCGGTTCTCTTTGGTCTTTCTTCATATTTCTGTGGTTAAACACCGCTGTGAAAGAGGATTTTGGCAACCTATGGGTAAGGGCCTGATGGGGCATAAACCGATTGTGCATAGGGGTTAAGGAGTAAAGTCATGGCAACAGAAACAGGTACGGCGAACAACGACACCCTTACGGGCACGGCTGGCGCTGACATTCTTTATGGTCTTGCTGGTGATGATTTGCTCTACGGGTTGGCGGGCAGTGATTCGGTCTATGGCGGGGACGACGGCGACCTGATTTATGGCGGCGACGGTACGGATAGCCTTTACGGTGATGCTGGGGCTGACACACTCTATGGCAACGATGGCAGCGGTGGCTTGGCGGTCCGGAACACTATCTATGGTGGCACGGGCGCCGACCTTATGTATGGCGAT
>CALAXT010000017.1 GCA_937895435.1 uncultured Paracoccaceae bacterium
TCCCGAAATTGGGTTTAGCCCGCAGCGAAAGTCTTTGGGGTGATCTGCAAAACCTTTATGCGATCACCGGATTTTCGGTGCTGATCAGCCATCTGACAACTGCGCCCGCCGCCCCGGTTTTGTTGGCGCCATTGGCGCAATCGATGGCTGAGGCTGTGGGATGGGGCACCAAAACCGTGGCGATGGCACAGATGGTGGGTATTTCCACGCCACTTTTGCCCTATCAGGCACCCCCCTTGATCGTGGCCATCGGTCTGGCGCAAATTCCGGTGCGCCCATTGATGCGGATTTGCGCGGTGCTGGCGCTGGCGATTGCAGGTTTGGGCGTGCCGTTATGCTATCTGTGGTGGAGCCTTTTGGGGGTGATCTAAGCGTGATCTTAATTGGTGGGCGCACCCTATACCCAAAGCCGTAAGCCACAATGATCTGCATCAAAACAACCACTGCTGATCTATGGCAGTATGGTGAAAGGGCACATGTCTTCCCGTGACCCTGTGTTGAGTGCCAGTTGTTGAAAAGCTTTACCGATGGGGAAGATCCAGGGGCCCTGGCCAAACTTAACAATACTGATCCGCCACCGTGGTTTAACCGCAGTGTTGGCCGGTCAATGCAGAAAGGCTGAACCATGAAAAAAACCATTACGCCACCCATCGCAACGTTCGCTGCTCTGATGCTTTTCGGCCTGCTTGGCGCGTGCAACACGACCGCCGGTCTTGGTAAAGACGTCACAGCCATGGGCGATGCAGTGACCGATACGGCCCAAGATGCGAAAAGCTACTGATCTGCGGGTCAGGGGCTAAAAAAGCATTCAAGGCGGTGTTTTTGTGTGCGACCAAGGCACCGTCTTATAGGGTGTCATGGCGCACCAGGGGCGGGTGATCTGTTGGCAGGGTCATTCTTGCCTCAAACCCTGTGGTCGCATTGCTGCGGGGGGAGTGCAGCACCAGCGTGCTGTCAATGCGTTCAGCAATGGCGGCCACGATGGCCAAGCCCAGCCCGCTGCCATCTGCCCGCCCATCGCCCCGTTCAAACCGTGTGGTCAGTCGTGCCAACACTTTGGGCGGCACGATGGGCCCGTCATTGGCCACGATTAATCCACCATCAGATGTCAGCGTGACATCAATGCAGCGTCCTGGTGTGCCATGGCGCTGCGCGTTTTCAATCAGATTGCGGCACAAAATGCCAAAGGCGTCGGGGTCAAGGTCAGACATCACAGGCGTTTCGGGAAGGCTCAGGCTGATGGGCCCCGCGTTTGCTGACCGTGTGAAATCATCCACCAAAATACGTGCCACGGGCCGCAGGTCGGCGGGCTGGTCCAACCGCAGCCGACCGCCCTCGGCGCGGGCCAGTTGCATCAGCCTTTCCGACAGGCGGCTCAGCCGTTTCAGTGTGGTTTCGATTTCGCCCGCCCGGGCGGCTGCGGCCATGTCGGTGGTTTCGCTGCGCAGCCTCTGGGCCTGAGCAATGGCGCCAGCCAGCGGTGTGCGCATTTCATGTGCGGCGTTCGCGGCAAAGCTGCGCTCAGCCTCAAACGTCGCCATCAAGCGGCCAAGAACGTGGTTCAGCGCGCCCGCCAAGGGCTGGATTTCGCTGGGCAGACCATCGGTTGAGACCGCTGATAAATCCTGCGCTGTGCGAGCGGACAAACGTTTGCGAAACTGGCGGAGGGGTGCAAGCGTTGCGCGCACCCCCCAAAAGATCACGAAAAGCGTCACAGGCATCACCACTAAGATCGGTAATCCCAGAACCATCTCAATCTCGTGAGAGACATCGGCACGCTGGCTGAGTGGTTCAGCAACGGTGATGCGAATGCTGCCCTGCACGGCGTCTTCACTGTAAAGCCTGTGGG
>CALAXT010000018.1 GCA_937895435.1 uncultured Paracoccaceae bacterium
TCGGGCAGTGGGGCGATCAGATCGGCAATTTCAGCCCCACCGACCCGAATACGAATATCGCCATGCCGAAAGGCAGGATCGGCGGCAAAGATCCGTTCGCTGAGCCCCGGACGGGCGGCAATGTGCGACGAAATCGCCAACAGATCATCAGGGTTCAGCGTCACAATTGCCCGGCCAGACATATGCTGCACCCGCTCTAGCAGCGTTTCAATCCGGTCGATGAAGATCTGCGGCAGATCGGCAATTGCACCGCCTGCCCGCAACGCAGCCAGACCAAGGATGGCATGACGCAGGCTGTCACGCAGCTTGGCAGTGTCTAATGCACCCTCTCGCGTCAGACCCTCCATCAGGCTTTCAAAACTGGCCGCAGCGCGTGCCAGTTTTTGGCCCAAATCATCGTTGCTGGCTGCAACGCCCGCGCCATAGCCCTCTTCATAACCAGCGGCGCGGGCCTTGGCCAAATCGGCATCTGAATGCCCCGGCGCCAGGTCTGAGGCGGCCGCTGGCGTGGCTGGACTGGAGGCAGATGCGATATCCGCCGGGATTGCAGCACTTTGTGTGGCAGCCGCCACAGCCGAATCTGACGCGGGCAGAAACTCGGCCCAGCTGTCATTGGCAGGCGGGGCTATGGTTTCGTCATCAGCGATGATCTGCGCGTCTTCAATATCATCGCGCAGCGTATGCGTCGGCGGTGATGGCTCAGAGAGATCATCGCCAACGTCATCAAGATCAATCACGGCTTCAGCCACAGGCAATGGCCGCGCAATATCTGACAGGCTGTGCTTGCGAAAAGCCCCTTTGGGCTTGGGCCGCATATGGGTTGATGCCGCATATTCCGGCTTTTGTGAGGCCTTTAACAGCCGTGTGATCTCTGCTGCCCCCAAGGGTGCATCTTCACGCGGTGCGGCGCTGGCCTGCACGGGTTCGGCACCCAGTTTAGCACCAGGTTTAGGGCCCGGTGTGACACGCGGATCAGCCTTGCCTTTTGGTGCCTTTTGCTCGGCAGCGGCGGCCATTAGACAAGTTCCTCACCGCCACGGCCGGCCAGAACAATCGTGCCCTCATCCGACATACGGCGGGCCACTTCAACGATGCGTTTCTGCGCCTCTTGCACCTCGGTCAAACGGACAGGGCCAAGCGCCTCCATCTCATCTTGAATGTTGGCGGCTGCCCGCGCCGACATGCACGAGAACAATTTTTCGCGCAGCGATTCATCAGCACCTTTGAGCGCCAGCACCAGATCTTCGCTGTCGAGACTGCGCAGCAAGGTTTGCAGCGAGCGGTCATCTGACATCCCCAGATTGTCAAACACAAACATATTGTCAGTGATCGACTGCATCAGCAGCTTGTCGTCCTTTTTGATCGCATTCATGATCCGCTGTTCCATCGCGGTCTTGGTAAAGTTCATGATCCGCGCTGCTGCTTTCACGCCGCCAATCTGCGACGCGCGCAGGCTGGTGTTTGATTTAAACTTGCGCTGCATCACGGCCTCAAGTTCGCGCAAAGCGTCTGGCTGCACAGTTTCCAGCGTTGCAATACGGAAAATCACATCGGGCTGCATCGATTCAGGCAGCAACATCAGAACATCCGCCGCCAGGCCGTAATCAAGATATGAAACCACCAATGCAATAATCTGGGGGTGTTCATCCATGATCAGCTCCGCAATAGAGCGGGCATCCATCCAGTCAAGAATTTCAATCGGGCGTTCACTGCTGGCAGGGGTAATCCTGCTTAGCACCGATTGCGCCTTGTCCTGCCCCAAGGCCTTGTTCAGCACGTTGCGGATATAGTTGCCCGCTCCAAGCCCAAGGCTGGTTTGTTGCTTGATGATGGTCAAAAACTCATCAAGCACCAGATTGACCGTTTCCTGATCAACGCCTTGAACCGAATACATCATCGCCCCAAGATGCTGCACCTCTTTTGGGGACAGATGTTTGAGGATTTCTGCTGCCTCATCCTCGCCCAGCAGCATCATCAAAATGGCCGACTTTTGCGAACCGGTCAGCGTATCAAACGCACGCTCTTCCAGTTCATCGGCATTGGCGGGGTCAGCCATCTGCAATCACTCCTGCGCGCGCATCAATTGATCAGATCCAAGTCACGCTTCATCATTGCCTTAAACACGTTCGACACGCGGCCAGCCTCATCGGCAACAATCATCCGAATGATGGCAACCTTGTCGTCATAGGTGTTGGCCGTGTCGAGCATCTCAGCCGAGATCGTCTGTTTCTTGGGCTTCAGCTTGGCCTTGATATCTTCAAGGGTTTCGCCCTCAGCCACTTCGACCTTATCAAGATCGATGTCGTCTTGGTCACGCATCATCACCTCGCCCGGAACCGAAGAGCCAACCGGGACCAATAGGCGGTTCAACAGTGGGCGAACGATGCCCAGCGCCACAACCCCAAAGACCATCACAGTGATCATCTGGCGGGCTAAATCTTTCATCCAAGGCTGATCATGCCACGTCTTTGGCACACCCTCGAGCGTCGAGACAAAAGGCTGCGAGCTGACGATCAAACTGTCGCCGCGCTCTTCATCCAAACCGACTGTACTTTTTACCAGATTTTCAATCGCCAAGACACTTTCAGGCGGCAGCGGCTGCGGCCGCATCTCACCCGTTTCAGCATCGGCAACCATTGGGTCACGCACCAAAACAGCAACATGGATCTGCCGGATCTGCGCATTGGGCGCTTGGGTCGTAGACACCCGGCGGCTGACCTCATAGTTGCGCACTTCGCTGGACGACCGCGTGCGCAGATCGCCGCTTGCGTCGGCTCCATCGGTTTTGGTGTTCATCCCAGTGGCCGGGTTCATTGACGCCTGCGCCGGGGGCGTGTTGGATACGGCACCGGGAATACCCATCGCTTTGGGATTGCTTTCCTGATCCATCGTCGTCTGCTCGCTGCGCAGCGCATTTCCGGTTGGGTCTACCCGCTCCTCGGTCACCTCACTGCGGGTAAAATCGACATCAATATTCACCTGCGCCGAAACATTGCCCGCACCAACCATCGGGGTCACGAGCGATTCAACCCGTGTGCGATAGATATTTTCTAACCGCATCCGATATTCCAGCTGCGTGTCTGACATTCCCGAGGCTTCATCCCCGTTCGGGTTCGACAAAAGCCGCCCGTTTTGGTCAACCACGGTCACGCCTTCACGTGTCATCTCAGGCACCGATGACGACACCAGATGCACAATCGCCTGAACCTGCTGTGCCGACAGCGATCGGCCATTGCCCAGCTGTAAGAACACCGATGCTGTCGGGCCGGGTGAATTGCGCACAAACACCGACTTTTCCGGTAATGCCAGATGCACCCGAGCTGACAAAACCGAGTCAATCTCATTAATAGACCGCGCTAACTCAACCTCTTGGCTTTGTTTGAGGCGCATATTTTCGACCGAACGCGATGTACCCAATGGCATATCGTTCAAACTTTCATAGCCATCAGGCGTAGAACTTGGCAAACCTTGGGCGGCCAGCGACATGCGCGAGCGGTGATAATCGGCGGCAGGCACCACAACCTCGCCAGTCGTCGGATCAAGCATCACCTCAATCCCACTGTTTTTCAAAGAGTCAACGACACGCGCCTTTTCAGATTCGGGCAATGACGCATAAAGTGTTGTCATCTCGGGCTTTTGCAAAATGACATACACAATAATGGTGACAGCAACCGCAAGCAAAGCGACCAGCATCGGCAAAGACCGCTGCACACTGGGCTGCGCATAAATTTGCATGACGTTCGACAGGACATTGCCGGACTTTGCCACGACAACACCACCCTTTGGGGCGGATCTTACTGCCGGGCTTTGGGTCTGATCAACCATGCACGTCGCTCCAATTCACACGTCGTTTTGTTACCGTCAAACCGGCATGCTCATGATGTCTTTATAGGCGCTCAGCGCTTTGTTGCGGACGTTCAGCGCCAGCTGAAACCCGATCGAGGCAACCTGTTGGCTGGCCATGACCTTGGCCAAGTCATCCTCACGCCCCAATTCATAAGCTTTGGTCAGATCGGCCGCACCGTTTTGCGCACCCGCAACCTGCTGCAGGGAATCGGCAATACGATCCCCAAACGATTGGGTGGACTCTGGATTGCCAAAGGCACTTTGGGCGGCATCAAGCTTTTGATTGGCCCGCATCATGACGTCTTTATGTGAAACGCCAAGGCTTGCGGATACTGAAGAAACGGTGGTCATGGTCTAACTCCTTCAGACAGCCTGACGGGCATAAAGTTGATCGCTGAGGGCGGCGGCCTGCTGGCCATGCCCACCTGCGGGAATATCCAAAATAATGTCGTCAGCGCAGATTTCGCCATTGGCATGCAAAACCAATGCCCGTTGGACAACATTATCCAACTCGCGCACATTTCCCGGCCAGGCATGCGCCACCAATCGGTCAATCGCACCCTGCGAAAGCCAAGGTAACGTTGCCAAATCACTGTGATGGCGCAGCAAAAGCGCTGTGACGATCGGCAGAATATCCCCCACCCGCTCTGACAATGCATCCGTCATCAAGGGAAATACATTCAGCCGATAAAACAGATCTTCGCGAAACGTGCCACGCGCCACAGCCCCCGGCATATCGCGGTTTGACGTTGCAACCACCCGCACATTCACCGCCACCGCCTTGGATGCACCAAGGGGCGTCACGGTACGTTCTTGCAAAACGCGCAGCAGTTTGGCCTGCAAGCCAAGCGGCATCTCAGAAATCTCATCTAGCAGCAGCGTACCACCGTCGGCTGCGCGAAAAATCCCGACATTGGCGGCCGAGGCACCCGTAAAGGCACCCTTTTCATGGCCAAACAAAATTGCCTCCAGCATATTTTCTGGAATTGCCGCGCAGTTAATCGCAACAAATGGCCCAGTTGATCGGGTCGACCGATCATGCACGAATTGCGACAGCACCTCTTTGCCAGTACCCGTGGGGCCGTTAATAAACACCGTCACCTCTGAGCGGGCAACACGCTCAGCGACCTCTAGCAATCGCGTCGATTTCGCATCGCAGGCGATAGCTTGACGCGGGCCACCGATCAGCGCCGCAGCCAGCTGGGCACCAAAATCAAACTCGGGTGACACCGCCGCCATTTGGCGCGGCAAGGCCAAGCGGATCAGCTTGCCCCCCATTTCACTAACAACCGCAAAGGCAGGCGCCGCCTCATCAACAACCAAAATCGCACGCATGCGGGCCGTGCGGGCTGCGGCCACCAAACCGGGCGCCCCCCCCAATTTTTCTTCAAATGCTTTGGAACAAACAAAAAACCCGCCCTCTTTCGCATCGGCCGATGGCTTTGTCGCAATCCGACGCAGGCCAAGGATGCGCTCAAGGCGGGCGGCCCCCTCATACGCATCAGGCTGAATAAAGACGTGCGACATCTGATCACTCCAAATCGATCAGATGCTAAAAGGCAAAATGCAGGCCAATTTTGGATTTCCATCCAAAAAAATAATTTTTACTGTGGATAAATTCAACAGCCGCTAAAAAACTGGCCCTTACAGAAGTCACAACACACATAAATTATAAAAAATACACGTATACACATTTTTCAACAAAGCCTTTATGCATACACCATGCCATATTTAAAAATATTATTGTTTTTTTATTTTTTTCAAATTCCAACAAAAATTTGACGGCCGATCAATTTTTAGGTTAGAGAAAGACAGGTTTTTGACACCAACCATTCAATTCCCCAAAAGGGCCCTTTTCGATGACCACAGAGCTTATGGCACACATCGAAAAGATCATTGTTGGAACATCGCGCCCAGCTGCCGAAATGAAGCGTCTTTTGGCGCTTGTTGCGAAATCTGACACCACTGTTTTGGCACAAGGCCCGACCGGATCGGGCAAAGAGCTTATTGCGCGCGCTTTGCATCAGGCGTCCGGGCGCAAGGGGCGGTTGATTTCGGTGAATTGCGCGGCAATTCCGGCCGAACTTCTGGAATCAGAACTGTTTGGCTATGAACGCGGCGCCTTTACAGGTGCCGACAAGCGCCGCCCCGGTCGCGTTGAAGAAGCCCATGGTGGCACGCTTTTTTTGGATGAAGTCGGCGATATGCCGCTGCTGCTGCAATCAAAGCTGTTGCGCGTGTTGGAAAACCGAACGGTTCAGCGGGTCGGCAGCGGCGACGAAATCGCAGTGAACTTTCGGCTTGTCTGCGCAACCCACCAATCGCTTGATCAAAAGGTTGATGCCGGCCTGTTTCGCGCCGATCTTTTCTATCGCATCAATGTCTTTGCGGTCGATGTGCCATCACTTTCTGAACGGCGTGCGGATATTCCGCTTATTTTAGACGCGTTGGTGAACGCACGCGCCGAAAGCGCACCACATTTGCCGCGGCCGCAGTTTGACATCACGGCATTGCACGCGCTGGCGGCCCATGACTGGCCAGGAAACGTGCGCGAGTTGCGCAATGTGCTGGATCGCGCACAGGTGCTGTTCCCAGACACGCCGATCACGGGCGCACATGTGAATGAAAACCTGCTGCGCTTACGCGCCCCGCGCGCCACGGCGGCCGAAGAACAGGCCGCGATCTGGGAGACCGTCGGGGAATTGGCCCAAGATCTGGATATGGCATCCGATGAACATAACGATCAGGGTATTAACTTTAACCCAAAAAGATACCGCAATTGGTTCGATCATAACGACCAAATTGACCTGCGCCAGCATTTGCGTGATGTCGAAGCCGAGCTGGTGCGGGCGGCGCTTGAACGCTCGGGCGGAATGGTAAGCCGCGCCGCAGATTTGTTGACGTTGCGTCGCACAACGCTGATTGAAAAGATGCGCAAGTTGGAAATTGAAAGCGGTGCAGATTAACTTGCGCCGCTAGACCGCTTTTAAATATCCACGCCATGCCACCAATTGCCGCCCCGTTAAAGCCGACAGCTTATCCATGCGGGCCTGCAACTGTTGTTCAAGATCGTTTGAATCCTGCTGCAACAGCTGCAATTGGGCCACAGCGTCCAACGGCAGTGCCTGTTTTGGAATATTCTCCAAAAGGCGGCGCCGCTCAGCATCAGCGAGCGCCGCGGTTTTATAATCTTCGGCCATGATCGCATCGCGCAACTGTGCCTGGGCCGCGCCAAGCGCAACAATCACATCACCCAGACCCAAAGCGTTTTGTGACCCATCGGAAACTGTCATTACAAACTCCCATTCCTTCGGCCCTGCTGAAAGCAACAATTGCCTGCAATAGGGTTATCTGATATCAACTCCAATATGCAGATTACAAGCAGCCCCGATGTTGGTAATTATCTCGGCCTGCCAATGGTCGACCCGGCCGCCCCTGTGATGGGGATGCCCAGCGCCGCATTTTCTAATTATTCCAATCAAAAAATGCTGCCAACAGCTGTTGATCCTGCATCAAACACGGCGTGGCCAGCGCCGCGCAATCGTTTTTTTACGCAGGACCGAATCTATAATCCCGATTCCTCACCTGCCGCCATCACAACAGAAAACGCACTGGCAGCGCGCGCATTGATCGCACCGCAATTTATGCATAATATAGCACGCACAAAAATGGCGCAGATTTCGAACATGTTCCGCGATATGCCAAACTTTGGCCGCGCGTTGAACGTGCTTGCGTAATCTAGCCTTTAGATACCGTCAAAAACCGATACTTCTTCACCCATAAGTGAGGCAAACCAATCCAGATCGGCAACATTTTGTAATTGCCAGTCCTTTGGCGCTGCAAGACTGGGCGTTGCACGCAGTGTAAAGACGAACGCCCGGAAGGTTTTAACAATCTCTTCGACAGGTACTTCTTCTCTGACAGGATCTAGAGCTGTGCGAAACATCGTACGAAATTTTCGCGGCTTTCCTGGACGCTCTTGCGTCACACGATTGTGACAAAAGCTTTGCGCCAAACCTGTGAAATCTTCATGCTCTATTTCCGCAACGAACTGCAGCATTTCAACAGCAATACGTTTGAGTTTTTCTTCGCTCGTATCTTCGTAATATTCCAGCATACGCTCAGAATATTTCGTACAAAACACCTCAATAGGCAAAGAACCACTGACGTAGCGTTTGGCAATTTCCGCACCAGCCACACCCAAAAGCCAATCCGGACAAAATACCATTTCCTACTGCACCCTGTTAATTAGCGATTTCACCAAACGTCTTCAAATCGCTTAGCGAATAGATGACCACGCGTCAATAATATCACCCATCACAATGCAGCACGTCTCTAAGTCTCCGTCTCCACTTGATGCAAAGTCAGCCAGCAACTGCGCCCGACAGTATTCATAGATATTGAAAAGGTTTGTCGCAATCTCGCCACCCTTGTCAAAATCAAGGCTTGATTGAAGAATATAGATCGCAGTGAACACACGCGTCATGTGGTGGTTACGCTGCTCAGAGGCGAGGCTTTTGTTAAGCCGAAGCGCAACAAGGCTTTTGTTCAACTCTTTAAGCGTAATAAGAATCAACTCATGCGGATCCCCAATTTCAGAAATCGTCGATTCGGCACTTTTCTGGTACACTGAACGTGCGGCCAACATATTCATTTTCGGCGACTCCCTTAAGATAAAACTGTGAGTGACCAAAACCGCCACCTGATTCTTTAACGGCCCATGACAACATTCCTTTAGGACTCAGATGACAAAACTTATCTGGTGGCCGCACGAATTGTGCCCACCGAAGTTTCGTTTGGCTTTACGTATTTGTCGTTGGGCCGTAATATGAACAGAAGAATAAGGACATGAAGATGTCGAACAGCTCATCAAATGCGCTTGTGCCTGTGGCACATATGGCCCTTCCGTCTGGGGGAAGGGTCAGTCAATCAGATAAATTTGAATTGGTTCAGGAAGAGGTGATTCTTCACACACGCGAAGAAGTGCGCAACCAACTGCCCGATATTTTGGGGCGTGCGCTGGCCCGAATTTGGATTGACCCAGATTTTCATGCCCGGTTTGCATCAGACCCAAAGACTGAATTGGCACGGCATGGCGTTTTGATGCCTGAAAACATGTCTATTGAATATACCGCTTCAAATTCTGATCGGCCCAAAATTGTCGTTTTTGAAATGGCGCCTGGGTCAAAGTTTCGGATGCGAGTCTTTTATCTGCAACTGGTCATGATGGCAGGACGATAATTTGAAAACTCACTCGATTCTGGCGGTGGCGCTCGGCTTGGCTTTGACCTTGCCCACAGATGCCCACGCCCAGACAGCCAGCCCGTTTTCGCAAGCAGTGCAGGCTACACGGGAAAAGCGCTATGATGAGGCTGTAGCGCTTTTTCGTAACTTGGCTGAAGCATCCGACCATGAGGCACAATATAATTTGGCCGTATTACTTAAATCAGGGCGTGGGGTGCCCCAAGATTACCTGAATGCACTTATTTGGGCATGGCAGGCGCAATTGGGTGGCATAAACAGGGCTGCCGGTCTGGCAGATGAGTTGTTTCAGCTTCTACCAGAGACCACGCAACAAACTGCGCGTAAAAAAGTGGCGCAAAGCCTGCAATCACGTTTGGATGCAGGCGATCGTGATGCGATTGCGGAATTTGCAGAATTTAATTTAACCTTGATGGCAGAGCCGGATTATGGCGCAGCCTATATGTGGTATTCGATCGGCAGCGCCCTGAATATAAACGGCGCCGAGCAAGCCCGCGATGCCGCCGCAGCCAGCATGACACAAGAAGATATTGCCACACTGCAAGCCAAGACAGGCACGTTGTTTTCAGAAAAAGGCTTGGCGCAAAGATTTAAAGTGCCCACAAAGTAATCCACAGATCACCCACCGACAGATTTCACAGCCTTGCGGCGGCGGGCATTTGCCCGCAACATCGCTTGCGCCTCGGCCAGTGAAATACCGGCGATGGCGGCAATTTCTTCGACGTCATGACCTGTACGCACTAAATCTAGCGCGCGCCCCAGCGATTGCTCGGCAATATCCGTGGGGTTTGGGGGCGGCAAAAGATTGGTCACGGCTGGCGCGTGCTTTTCACCATTTACGGACTTTTCAATAGCGTCTAGCCTCTGGGCCAAACCAACCTGCAAAATCGCCATTCGCTTTACATCGGCCTCAATCCCCGACAGCATGCGCAACATCTGAGTTTGGGTTTCATCAATCTGCGGCAGAGGTGGTGCGGCCAAGCGAGCGGCGTTTTGCAGGGCGCGCCTGCGCAATGCTTTGGCCATAACAGCAATCAATGACAACAAAACAAGCGCAAGAAATCCAGCCAAAATGCTTGTTTCAACAGTCATCTGCATGCCGCGCTCCTTTGGGCCCCACGAGATATAACACAGATTTTGGGCACAGCGCTACCAGCCCAACACCAATTACGCGCCCCGATCTGCACCGCCATTTTGCATAAAATCGGCAAAGCCATTCCAGATGTCGGCACGCGCAGAAATTTTTTCACTTAAAACAACAAAAAGCTCGCGCAGATGCGCAAGCTTTTTTTCAGATTCGGGTATTTCACTAAAATCAGTTTTAGCCAAGTTTTCGATATCAAATTTCAACAGCTCACACTCTGCAGGAAACCGGCCCGCAGGGATGCTTTCTTCCAAAAGCGCGTTTAACCGGCCTTCAAGCTGCGCAAACACCATCTCGGCCTGCGCAACTGCTGGCTTAGGCACGCAGATCGTCAAAGGCGGCCATCAAGCCTGCCACGATCTTATCTGCATCCACAGGATAGGCCCCCTGCGCAATAGCAGAGCGGATGCGCACAACAGCTTCCATGTCCACTGGCGGTGTTTTATCGGCACCCGCGACCATGTCTTTGGTCGAAAGGCTTGTGATTTCAACACCAGCAGATGCGGCACCCACCTGAATGGGAGCGGCAGAAGATTGCTTTACCTCGACAGGTTTTGCCTCGGTAGGAAGGGGGCTGACCGCGCGGCCAGCCATATTTGAGATAGCGTCGACCATGATTGTGATCCTTTCAAGGTTAGAAACGGCGCAATGTCAGTTCCCTTTAGCCATCACTGCAATTTTTTTTGGGCCGACCACAACTCCCTGCACAACCTGCCCACTCGACAGGTTCCGGGCGGTCACATCTTCGCCGTATTGGCCATCAGAAAGGGCCTGCCCCGAAACACTAACGCTCACGCCTCCAATCCTTATTTCTATGACAATTTCTTGATCTTTTTCGACCAACCAATCCAATTCCAAGTGGCGCGCCTTAACCAGTTGCCCAAGGCTGAGCGAGGCCTTTAGCCGCCGCCCCAATACGGTATTTGGGTCAGAAAAAATTCCCACAGTTTCTGGGCCTGATACCGGCACCAGCGCCAAATCCCCCGGCGCGATCGTCTCGCCGCGTTTCATAGACCGCACGAGGGCCAGCCCCATGGCATTTGCAGCCATAGGGTCGTTGCCCGTATCGTGAGCCCCCTCGGGCATCGCTGTTGTACCCTGATCGGGGATATCTTCGCGGGGCGGCAGCAAGGGCCGCGCACCCATTGGCTCCGCCCCACTGCGCACAATGGTCCGCCACGGGGTCGGTTTGGCACAGGAAACCTCAACCGTGCGCCAGCTGTCCTGGCGCGGTTTAATTGTCAAAGGTTCTGCACAAGGCGAAAATCGCCGACTGTCTGACAGACTGGGCGCCCCGGTCATGCCCTCTTGCGTCAATCGCGCAATGATCTGCGCGCTGACATCAGCCCCTGTCAAGCTTTTCAGGCCGGGTGCGGGATCAGTTTGGGCCGATGCTTGACATGTCAGCCCCAGCGTTACGATCACCCCAAGGGCACGCATCATGACAGCCAGCCTGTTGCCAGCCACATCAGAAGCGAGCGCAGCGTTAATCATCGCTGATAATTTCGGCCTCAACTCCGGCCAAAGATTCCAGCGCACGTTTACGATCGATAGGCACCAAAAGGCTTGAATGCGCATCCAATTCCGTTACCCGCAGCAGCGTGAATGGCGTGTTTATGCCCTGTGTCAGCGCCAAACTGCCCGACCGCACACCATCAGCACGCCCCAACGGCAACCGCAACCCCTGCCCCTCAACCCGAAGCGCAGCTTTGAGGGGAGCACAGGCAACACCCTCGACCAAAGCATCCAAATGCGGGCGGATGTTGGCCAACAATTCGCTCGTGATCGCATCACGACTTTTGCGGGTAAGCACATCAACAGCACGCAAGGGCGTGTTGCGGCCCAAAACCACGCTTTGCTCAAACACAGTATCACGCACCAGCTGATAGGTGCCACCGGCCAGCAAGACCGAGCGCAAGCGCAAGGTCACATCTTCCCGGCCCGATTTGGTTTTGTTGTAGAAAATTGAGATTTCGGGCCGAAATGCATACGAATGCTGTGCCACCCGTACCACGCTTGATGTCAGGGCCATATAATCAAAAGCATCATTTTTTGATGTCAGGCGTGCAGGATCTAATACTATGGTCTCTTGACGCGTCAGTGTCACATCTCTGCGGCTGCTAAGTGCATCGCCCAACGCACGGGCAATTTGCCCCATCACGGGCTGAAGCCAGGCCGGAGCCTTGGGATCAAGGCGCAAGATGGGCGCGAAAGACGTAACATCCAACGCGCGGCGATGCGCACAAACCGACGCAGGCCGGGTGCCGACATAGGCCTGCACGTCAACCTCAACCAATGTGCCTTTCACACGTTCTGCCAAAACCGTGTAATCCATGATCCGGCTGGCAGGGCTGACCAAAAACTGATCGCTGACGACCACACCGCTGCTTATGGCAGTAACGCCGCTGACATTGGCTCCACCCTCAAGGGCCGCCAGATACAGCGCATCTTGCAGCGCCACGCGCAGTGCGGCAGGTTTATCGACAGTACCGGTGATTGCGGCGCGCCCCGTTGCCTTAATCGCACGCGGGGCCTCGGCCCAAACGGCGGGCACCCCCATCAGGCCTATCGCAATCAGGGCTACAAAAAGCGCCATGCACAGATTGCGGCACATCCATGTTACGGGGCGCACGTGCATCCGCTAGCCCCGTGCTGCTTTCAGCAGATAGCGCACCATGTCGCGGTCCAACTCTAACACCACCTCATAGGTGTCGGTGCCCATTGGGGTGATCCGCACCGTGCGCGCCCCGCGGATCAGACCTTGGATCTGAGCACGCAGGGTGTCGTTTTGCACAACAGCGTCTGAAACCATCGTTTGACTGTCGATCCGAATGCCATGGACCTGTTCGGTTAGGTTGCGCACGGCCTCCATTCGCGCAGCACGAATGGCCATCAGACGCTGCTGATTGCGCGAACTGGCGGGTTGCGCGGAAATTGACGCATAGCCCATGCCGTTGATGGTTGGAACCAACTCTGCCTTGACCGATGTCATATCCATCAAATCTTTGGTCAGCGCCAAATCACGGGTGGGGGCGCCGGCGTCGCTGTTCAGCATGCTCACAGCACTTGGCATGCTCATTTCACAGGCAGGCAGGGCCAGCAGGGCCAGGATCAGCGCCAGCCGCGTCGGGCGGGCGGATTGTTTTTCTTTGGTCGGTCTTTGCTGCATCTGCGCCACGGCCAACGCTCCTTCGCATATCGATGATCTGCGCCCCCCTTGCATCATCCGTGCCAAAGGTGCGCAGCGGGTATGCGGGGCGCCGCGATGGGGGCATTTGGCACATAAATTGCCTTGTTCAGACCAAGAAGCGTCACAGCCATGGCAATCCGGTCCAAAGCCCTGCCCCACTTGTGATTTGCAGCAATGAAACGACAGGAGTGCGTCATGGAATTGACAGGGGGCAAGTTCAGCCTGAGCAAAGTGCGCGATAGCGTCACCGGCTCAGTCTTGCCTGTTGGCATTCTTATTTTGATCGCCATGATGGTTTTGCCGCTGCCTACCGTGCTGCTGGATATGTTTTTCGTTCTGAATATTCTCCTGTCGCTTGTTATATTGATGGTGGCGATGCACACATATCGCCCGCTTGATTTTTCCAGCTTTCCCAGCCTTTTGTTGATTGCAACCGTGCTGCGATTGTCGCTGAACGTGGCATCCACGCGGATCGTGCTGTCAGAGGGTCACACCGGGGCGGGCGCGGCGGGCGTGGTCATTCAGGCCTTTGGCGATTTTGTCGTGGCTGGCAATTTCACGGTTGGTATTTTTGTTTTTATTATCCTTGTGATCATCAACTTGGTGGTGATTACCAAAGGCGCAGGGCGTGTGTCTGAAGTTTCCGCGCGTTTCACGCTGGACGCCATGCCCGGCAAACAGATGGCGATTGATGCCGATTTGAACGCGGGCATCTTGTCTTCAGAAGAGGCAACGGTGCGCCGCGCTGATGTCGCAAAAGAGGCTGATTTTTACGGCGCAATGGACGGTGCCTCTAAGTTCGTCAAAGGCGATGCGGTCGCGGGCCTGATGATCTTGGCCATCAACATTGTGGGCGGCCTGATCATTGGTGTGACCCAGCATGACATCCCCGTGGGCGAAGCCGCGCAAACCTATATTTTGCTATCGATCGGCGATGGGCTTGTGGCCCAAATCCCATCCCTGCTGTTGTCGATTGCAGCCGCAATCATCGTGACGCGCGTGTCTGATAATACTGACATGGCCGAACATATGGGCAAGCAAATCGCCATTTCACGGGCCTGGATTCCAGTGGCTGGCATCATGTTCATGATCGGCATCGTCCCGGGTATGCCCACGCTTTTGTTCATGGTGGCGGCAGCCGCTGCAGCCATCGCCGCCCGCCTGTCCTATCTCGCCGAGGAACGCCGCGCCAATGGCCAAGAGGATGAGGCCGAGGTGATGCCACCTGACATGGCCGAAAACCCTGACCTTTTCGATTTGCAAGATATCACCGACAACTCAGCCATTTCGATCCAACTGGGATATGGGTTGCTGGATCTGGTAGATGAGGAAAAAGATGGCCCCCTTGTGCGTCGGATCACTGCAATCCGGCGCGAAGTGTCTCGCGCGCTCGGCTTTGTCGTGCCAACTGTCCGCCTGCGCGATGATCTGTCCCTCAAAGCCAATCAGTATCGCATTCGGATTGGTCAAACAATCGTGGCCGAAGATGTGATTTACGCCGACCGGAAACTGGCACTGGCCGGATCAAATTCGACCATCAAAATGGAAGGGATCGATGTTAAAGACCCCTCATTCGGGATGGATGCAACTTGGATCATGCCGCGCCAAGAAGCCGAGGCCGAAGCAAATGATTATGTCGTGATCCAGCCCGACTCGGTTATGGCCACGCATCTCAGCCAAATCATCACCAAACATGCAGGTGAGCTGATCGGCCAAGACGATGTGCAGATGCTGTTGGACAATTTGGCCAAAACCGCGCCACAACTGGTGCAATCTATCGTGCCAAAACTGGTGCCGTTGCACAATCTAACTGGCATCCTGCGTGAATTGCTGCGCGAACGAATCCCAATCAGCGATTTGCGCCGAATTCTTGAGGTGCTGCCCGGGCTGGCCAGCCGTAATCTGTCTGTGCGCGACACCGCCGAGGCCCTGAGGCCCGCATTGGCGGGGCTGCTGATCCAACAGGTCGCACCGCTGAACCAGCCGCTGCCAGTGATCACGCTGAGCTCAGACATGGAACACGTGCTGATCACCACAGCCCGCCAAAGCAATGATGGCGAATTAATGCTGGAAAGCGGGCTTGCGCGTAAATTGTTGCAAGCGATTTCTGAAACCAACGAACGGCTTGCCGCCAACGGCCAGCAAGCCGTAATGGTGGTTGCGCCGCAAATTCGCCGCCAGTTTTCCGATATGGTGCGCCAGCATTTGCCCGACACCATCATTCTCAGCTTTAACGAACTGCCTGATGCCCGCAAGGTTGATGTTGTGGCCACGCTCAACGGCAATGGGGCCATCCCCGATCTGCCGCCTGCGAAATGAAAGGGCAAAAAATGAAAGAGGGTGACCAATGAGTTCCCAAGTTTTTTCTGCCCGTGACAGCGCCTCGGCGATGGATCAGGTCTTTCGCACCATGGGCGAGGATGCGTTCATTCTGGAAACCCGCACCCGAGACGGTATGGTCGAAATTGAAGCCACGATGGAGCTTCCCAAACCCACCCGCCCACGCCAGCGCCCCAAACAGGCGTTCAAAGAGATCATTGAGGCCAAGGATGCTGATCTGGCCAACAAAGGGATCAAGCTTGTCAGCTTGAGCCAAGCCGATGACGATGCGCAAGAGGATGCCCCCGAAGACAAAGCGACAGAAGCGCTGACGCACACGCCGTCACAGCGCATTGCTGAACAGCCAAGCATCACAGCACAGCCCCAGCCCGCAGCAAAAGAAGAAGCGCACACACAAACTGCGGCCGCCCCGACTTTTGTCAAAGCCATCCCGGCCAAACCATATGCTTTTTTCACCGAAGCCAAAGATGCACCCATCGCAGGCCCAGCCGATACGGCCCGGCTTGACGCGATTGAAGACAGGCTTGGCGGCACGCAGAAATCACTTGCCAATTTGACAGCACAAATCGAAACGCATTTCCAAACGCTGAGCGCAGCGCTGGCAGCCCTTGCGTCAGCACAAACCGCCTCACCTGCGCACACACAGGCGACCCCCACGGGCATCCAAACAACACCCAGCTTACGGCCAGGTCCGGCAGAGTTGCCACCACTTGACCCCGAAGAAACCGCCCAAGCCCTTGCCGCACCGCGCGCCCATCAACGGCTTGAGGCCCAAATACTGCTGGTTTGCGGGCCAAGCGGGTCGGGAAAGACAACGCTTTGTGCAAAGCTGGCCGATCGCGCGATGGCCCATGGCGCGTCCGAAATCGAATTTGGGGAATTGGCCGGCCCCGACCGCATCGCAGATCGACTGCTGCGCGATTGTGCGCGGATCATGCAAATTCCCATGCGCAAGATCACGCCCGAAAGCGGCTTGGCTTTGGGCAAATCGGGTCGGCTGATCATTGAAATCAGCACATCCCGCGCGGATGCCCATGCCTTGATGGTGCAGTGCCAAAAATCCGTCGGGGCCGCAAATGTCACGACAGTTTTATGTCTGCCGGGGGGCGCCAGCACCGCGATGATTGACACACAGCTGGACCGCTTTGCCAAATTAGAGCCTGTTGTGGCGCTGACAAAATTGGATGAGTGTGGGCTGGAACGCGATCAAATTCGCGCATTATCTGAGGAAATGCCACGTGTGGCGATTTTGGCCGGAACGGCTTCGCTTTATGGTGGATTAGAAATCGCCGAAAACGACAATTTGGCCCGATATCTGCATCAGATTTGCCAAGAATGTAAAAAGGCTGAGGCGCAATGACAATTTCTCTTGCGATTGCAAGTGGTAAGGGTGGGGTCGGCAAGACCACCATCGCGGTCAACCTTGCGATCACGTTGCAACGCATGGGGTCGCGCGTGACGATGATGGATGCCGATTTCGGTCTGGCTAATGCTCATATTTTAATGGGCCAAAACCCCAAGATCACCATGTCAGATGTGCTGGCGGGCGAGAACAGTGTGCAAGACGCGCTCAGCGAAGGGCCAGCAGGTATCAAATTTCTGTCAGGCGGCAGTGGCCTGCTCGATATGTTGAACCTTGATGCCGAGGCCCGCTATCGCACAATCAGGGCTTTGGATGAGATCGAAAACCAGACCGATGTCTTGATGGTGGATACCCCGGCGGGCGCATCAGACAGCACGCTGTCGTTTGTCTTGGCCAGTGACAAAGTTTTGGTGGTGATTGTGGGCGAGCCGACCAGCCTGATGGATGCCTATGCAATGATCAAGGCGGCCCATATGGAACAACAGGTCGATAAGTTTTCTGTTGTGGTCAACATGGTGCGCGATGCCGATCAGGGGATGGCGCATTTTGAAAAATTCCGCGCCATCACCCGGCGCTTCTTGGATGTTGAACTGAGCTATGCCGGCCATGTGCCGCAATCACAGGCCCTGCGCAATTCAATCGTCCGCCGCTCACCCATTGCCCTGCATCCTGAACACACCCGCGAAAATCGGGCGTTTGAGGCGATCGCACGCGAAGTTCTGCGCGCACCCTTCCGGGGTGGGCAGGGTGTGCGCTTTTTCAACTCTGACCGCTAAGCGGCGAAAGCAAGCAAATGAACGCCCTTTATCCGGAGCAAAATCCAACGATCGAGGATCTTGTCCAAGGGCATATGAATTTGGTCCGCAAAATCGCCTTTCATCTGCATGGGCGGGTTCAAGGCGCGGTTGAGGCGGAAGATCTGATCCAAATTGGCTGTATGGGTTTGATTGATGCTGCCCAGAAATACACACGCCAAGAGGGCGTGGCCTTTGCCGCCTATGCTGCCATCCGAATTCGCGGCGCAATTTTCGACTTTTTGCGGAAAAATTCAAACCTTTGCCGCACCACAATTCGCATGCAGCAAAAAGTGCGCGCAGCCACCGACGCGCTTAGCCGCAAATTGCAGCGCGCACCGGAACCCGCCGAATTGGCCACCGAATTGGGCATTCCGCTGACAGAATTGCAAGAATGGCAAACGGCCTTTTCCGCTAATGTGCATCAGTCGATTGACGAAGTGTATGATGATTTTTCGATCTGGTTCACCTCAGATACGCGCACACCCGAACAAGAGCTGAACAACACCCAAATTCGGGCCTTGCTGGCCGCGGCCGTGAAATCTCTGCCAGAACGTGAGGCGCTCGTGCTGCAACTTTACTATGTTGAAGAGTTGAACATTTACGAAATCGGCGCAGTGCTTGAGGTCACGCCAGGCCGCGTGTCACAGCTAAAGACCAGCGCAGTCAAACGATTGCGCACGATCCTGAGTGACGTAGACGGGGCAGAGATTTTATCATGAGCCGTGGTGAGTGGCAGCCCACCCGCACCGTTCAAATGTCTGTTCAAACGGCTGAGCAGCATATTTTGGGCCACGCAGGCCCACCCGAACTTTATCTGACCACAGCGCTGATCAGCATTGCGCGTGGCACCTGTATTTTACAAATCCGCCCCGTCACCCAACCGCAAGTCGGTGCGGTGGGCACATTGAATATCGCGCATGACCGCCCCGTCATGCGTGCAGATGCCGCGCTGCCGACAGATCTTTTTGAACAGCTGATCACCGCACTTTGCCGCCCGTTGCCGCGGCCTGCGACGGTAATTTTGTTGTTAAATGAGCCGCTGATTGTAAGCGTCAATGGCTATCTTGATATTGCAGAAGACACCGAACGGCTGATCACAGATCTGTCATGGGTCTTGCCGCTGCAATAGAGCGGCAGCGCCCAGATGCGCAGGCCCAAAGCCTGCGCAAATTTTACATCAAATATTAGCTGTCAATCAGGCGCTTGCCCAAATCAACCTCAGTCTGCAGCGCACGCGAATTTGCGTTATAGATCTGCTGGGCGCGGATCATCATCGCAAGCTCATTGGTCAGATCAACGTTCGACACTTCCAGCGCACCGGCCTGTACCGTGCCAAAGGTTTCACCACCCGGCCTGCCATAGGTGGCCACACCCGATTCCCGGCTGACGGCAAACCGGTTTGATCCCAGCGGCTGCAACCGCGCCACATCCACAAAACTGGCGAGACCAACCTGCCCGACCTTGATCGCTTCATTCTGGCCATACACCGCCATGATCGCGCCATCTGAATTCACATTAACAGCCTCAAGTGCCGCCCCCATCCAAGATGCGGGCAGTTGCAGCGGCTCAAGCTCATCAGACAGATATGAAAACCCCTCGGACGAGACCAGATAGCCCTCAGAATCCACCGTTACACCGCCTTCGCGGGTAAAGATCGGCGCAGCGGATCCGTCGCGTGGGCCCAAGACAAACATGCCCTGACCCAGCACAGCCAAATCAAGCGTGTTTTGTGTGGTTTCTATCGACCCTTGGCTGAACGCTCGGCGGCTGCCCTCAAGCTTGACGCCAATCCCTTGGGTTTGGTTGCCAACTGTCGCAGCATAGACATCGCTGAAACTGGCAGTCGATCGTTTGAAACCCGCTGATTTCGCATTCGCCATATTGTCGGTGATGATGTCGAGTTGGCGCGTCGATGCAGCCAGGCCAGAACGGATTGTGTCGAACATCGCAAGTCCACCTTTTGTTGTTGTGGCTCTCTTTCAAGTGCCGTGCCAGAAGCGGCCGAGGCGTTTAGCGCACCGGATTTTGTTGGGAAAAATCGTCGCGAAAGGTCAAAATCTGATCCCATTTGGCCTGAAGCCGCCCCGGTAACGCATTACGGGCGACGATGTCTGGGGGTGGGGCGGTGATAATGTCGAAATCCCCGCCACGCATCCGCCCCATAAGCGCCGTGGCCAAGTCAGACCCATCCAGCTGCGCCAGGGGCGCCCAATTGGGCAGGCTGGCATTGGCCACTGTCACCGCCACATCAGGCGTCTTGGCACCCCAGACCCGCTTGACGCGCGACAGATACCCAACATTGAATTCAGGATTGGCTGAATGATAATGTTTGATCGCTGCATCCCAGCTGCCATGTTCGGCCCGCAGCGCGCTGAGAAACCGCGCCGCGTAGCGCACATTTGATGCAGGGTCGAGCATTTGATCAAGTGATGAGAATTCCTGCGCATGCCAACGCACGTTGATCTGCATGCAGCCAGTATCAACGTTGCGATCCCCCCCGTCGACCACCTTACGCAAAAACGCCAATGCTTTGGCCTGCGTATCAAAATAATAACCTTTACCGCGGTGGTTCAGCGTCCAGGGCCAGCCACGCACCCGTTTGTCGGGCCCAGCGCGGCCAGCCTCTACCCGAGAAATGCTGGCTAAAAGCCCATCAGGCAGACCGGCCTCGGCCCCAAAGCGGCTGGCAAGCGCCTCGCAATCAACGGCTGGGCTTGCCTGCAGACGAAGCGGCGCTGTAAGCGCCGCCGCCGAAAGCAAAAGAACCAGAATAATCCGTCGCATCGCCACACCATTTTGCACATTGTGTGACGGCTATCAGCAAAAAGCGCGCCAGTTGGCGGGCTTGGGTTACATAAAATCAAAAAGGCTGCGCTGGCTGACCGTTGCATAGGCCTTTTGCGCCGCATCTCGGTTCAGCACCAACGATTGCATCTGGGTGATCAACACTGCCAAATCAGCATCTTGCAGTTTTGAGACATCTTTTTCGATCTGCAACATGCGGTCATCCATGATCTTGGATTGCAATTCCGCCACCTGCAAATAGGAACCAACCTCTGCTTGGCGCAGCGCAACATGTTCAATTGTGTCGCGAATATTGGCAATCGCTCCATTGATCCGATGGCGTTGGTCAGTAAGCTGCGCACTGCCCGTCGTGTCACCATTGCTGTCCAAAGCGCTGACCGTAGCCGAATAGTCAGCAGGAATTGCGGTGCCATCAGCACCTTCAATCTGCAAACGGTCCAGCTTAACAATACCACCACTTGTGGCAGTTAGAACCAAGCCTAAACCATCACCTGTCAGGCTTGCCGTGATGCCTGTTGTGCCACTTGCATCATTGATTGCGGTCATTGCGGTTGCAACTTCACCATCCACCAGATCAAAGCTCAAGTTGGCTGATCCGCTGGGACCCGTCAGACGCATTTGCCACGTTTGGGGTTCGCGCGCGGCGCTAAAGCGCAGCTCGGCATTATCGGTCGTCTGACGGCTGTCAGAACTGCCAGACCGATTTTCCACTGCTGCGATAAATCCATCAATCACATCAAACACGCTTTGTGGCCCCTCACTCGTGGCGACCCGCATGAAAGCATCTGCACCATCCAGGCTGGTGCTCAGACGCTGCGATGTTGAGATCGCCACGGAATGGCGACCATCATCACCCTGATAGGCAATACCACCATCCGCATCCGTCACAAAAGGATCGGTGCTGGTGCGCAGCCCGCCAAAAATTGCCTGCCCATTGCCATCGCGTGTGTTTCCCAAGCTGACCAGAAGCCCACGCAACTGTTTTACCTCAGTCGCAATGGCGGTTCTATCGGTGTCGTTCAGCGTGTCGTTTCCTGCCTGAACAGCCAGTTCTGAAATACGCGTCAGGGCATTCACGCTGGCGCCCAGGGACGAATCTGCCACAGCCAACCGGTTTTGAGCGGTGGCAATGTTATCCGAAAACCGTTCGGCCGCCGCGCGCAACACTTTGGTCGCCGACAGCTTTACAGCCTGCGTTGGCGCATCCGCAGATTCGGTAAAGGCTTTGCCCGACGCCACCTGACTTTGCAGTTTTTGCGCATCTTCGGTCAGCCGATTGAACTGCGACACCGCCTGCTGGTTATAGAGCTTGCTGCTGATTGTCATGGCTGGCCTTACCTAAGCTGAAGAAGGGTGTCGAAAAGTTCTTTGGCGGTCGAAAGTATGCGCGCGGCCGCTTGATAGGCCTGTTGCTGTTCCAACAAATGCGCAGCCTCGGTATCAAGGTTAACCCCGTTTGATTCCGAACGCGCATTATCTGCTGCGTTTTTCAACGCTGTGCTGGTGCTCAACGTCATGCCACTGGCCTGAACCGAGGCCCCAACACGCGTCAACATTTCTTGAAACATGCCCTGAAACCCACCACGCCCATCGGTGCCAGTTTCCAGCGTCAGCATCGCGTCCAGATTACTGGCATCCCCAGTGGCCCCTGCCCCACCACTGACAACGCGGAAAATGTCATCATCAGACAGCGCACCTGAAACTGACAGGCTAAAGCCCGCCGCCTGCACCGGCGATCCGCTGCGCAATGTGCGCGTGGCTATCGAATGCCCCGTGTCACGGTCAAAAATTTCAACCGTTCCAGCCGCCGCATTCATCACCCGCATTTCAACATCTGGCGCGGGCATCAGGCTGGCAGGTGTCAGATCATAGGCTGCGCTCAGGCGGTTGGCCCCACCCCCGCTGGTGATCACAATCAGCTCTTCATCAGGCAGATCAGTCAGACGCACCCGGCTTGAGGCAAGCGAGCTGCCACTGGCATCAACCGAAATCGCCGCTCCATCGCGGCTGGTCATTTGAATTTGCCCATCAACAACGCGCAGACTGGCAGCCGCCACATTAAACCCAGCTGCTGCCGCGCTAGAACTGGGCTCAATCATCATCGGCAGCGTGCTGTCTGGGCCATAAAGCACAAGGGCATCGGTGCTGCTGGTGGATGTGCTCGCCCCCGTCGCAAAGGCAACTGTCAAGTCGGTCGCACCTGCTGTTGTCACACTCCACGTCGCCGAGTCGCTGTCATAAGACATGGTGATGGTTTCGGTCGTGTCATCAACTGTGACATAAAACGTCGTATCATCGGTTGGCAGACTGACCGAAGCGCCCGTCAATTGCTGAGCCGTAGACACACCAGACAGGCCAAAGAGCGCCGCCGCAGCTTCATTGCCCGATACATCTGCATCCTCTGGAATGGCGAAGCCTTCACCACTTAAAATTCCTTGTGCAGCGCTCAGCCGCAGAATCATATCGCTGCCGATCACCGCCGTCAGGCGGCCATCTTCGGGGCCACTCACGACCACCTCACTGTCCACCATGGTCAGCGTATAGCTGTCGCCCGCCAGCGTGATTGTCAGCGATGTGCCATCATCTGGCAGATCGCTCATCTCTTCCCCCACCAAAGATGGCACTGGGGTATCTGCCCGCAGGCTGGCGGCCAAGGCGGCCGCCAGTTCTGTTTTATCCGCAGGGGTCAGGTCAGCACTGCTGATGGTCGCCGTGAAACTGGTGCCACCCGTATAACTTGCCGGCATCGTGACGCTATAGCTGGCGGCTGGCGCTTGTGCGGCCAAACCTTCGGGGTGGCTGTCGCCACCGTCAATCGCCTCTTCTATGGCGAAATCCAGCGTCAAGCTTTCGCCCGCAGTGCCGTATTCCACCGACACCAGACCACCGCTCAGGGTATCTGCGGTACTGTCGCCCAGACTGGTTGAAAACGTATCAGACATCACAGCCGAAAAGCTCAACCGCCCCGCAGCACGCAGATCCGTCAGCCCCGTTGTGCCAGAAATCGATGTTGCATCAGACACTGCACTGTAATCAGCGTCCAGCACCTGTACGCTAAGACCAGCGCCACTGGCCGTGCCAATACGAATATCTTCGCCATCTGACTGGGTCAGGATCAACCGCATTCCATCGCTGGATGTTTCAGCCACAATGCCTGTTTCTGATGACAGCCGATTAATTGCAGTGCGCAGATTGGTCATATCACCGCTGGAAATTGACGTATCAATCGTCAGCGCGGTCAGGTTGCTGCCGGTCAGCTCAAACGTCAGGCTTTCAGAGCTGTCCGTATCCGTGGCGGTCAATTCAAGCCGGGTTATGGCAGTTACAGCGATTCCCATTGATTGCGTGGCTTCAGCCAATGTGCGCGCAGCATACCCGGCTGAAACCCCAGCAGGAATATCAACCGATACATCATCATAATCCGTGGCTGTGATCGTGATCGTCTGAGCGTCAGTGTTGCTGCCCGGCACGTCATCGGTGCCGGTTTGCAGCACACCATCGCCATCCAATGTCGCAACCAGCGTCTGCGTGCCCGCCGAATTCATCACCTCAAGCCCCATACCACGATAGGCATCAGCCCCTGTCAGGTTCAAGTAATCAGCGCGGTATTCAGCTTCAGCCGAAAAACCATTGGCCGTGGTAATCAAAGACGCAATCTGATCTGATGTCAGCGCGGTTCCTGCAATGTGGCGGCCCTCACGCGTGAAAATCTGAATGTCTGACGCATCGTCCACTGCGGCCGTCAGCGTCGGTTCGATGTCGCTGGCGGGGCCAGTGATCTGGCCTGTATCACTGAAATCAGTGGTGGCGGCCAAAACCAGCCGCCCCCCACCACCTGATGCATAGATCCCCAGATCGGCCATTGAATAGCCGTCGTCGGTCTTCAATACGCCCGAATTCAGATAATCAGCCAACATGGTAAGATCGGTCCATGTGACAGCATCATCACTGGTATCTTCAATCAGCGAACTATAGGTTACATCGACTTCATAGGCGGTGCCATTCACGGTGAATCCCAGCGTGCCGGCCAACGCCAAATCATCATCTGACACGACAAAAGACAGGCTGGATTGCCGACCAAAGCTGGCCAGTTCAACCGCCGTCGCATTGGCCGGGATCACCGCCACCACGCCCTCACGCAAAAAGCTGGTGGCCGCAACTGAGCTGAGACCGTTGTTAAAGGCGGAATCAATGCTGGCCTTATCGGTCAACGCGGCTGTAGGCTGCAACAGCGCGGTCACCATGGCCGAGCCATCATTGCCAATATCAGCCTGAACCGTCATCCCCGACGAGGCTGCGATTTCCTGCGAGCGGCTCAACAAAAAGGTCATGTTCAGCGCCGCGTCACCGGTCTTGCTTAAAACAAATCCGTCGCCATCAGCCGCTGTTCCAGAAATCGCAATGCTGCCACCATCAAAGCTCAGTTGCTTGCGCCCTGTGGCAAGAACCTGCCCCGATGCGTCAACTGCGCTCCAAAGATCGGTGCTGGCCTTATAGCTCAGCCGCAATTCGGGCACGCCGTCAGGATCTGTCAGACTGCGCGACAGGCTCATGCTGGCAGTGCCAAGGTTGCCATTCTCGGCCTCAAAGGCATAGGCGGTCGATGAAAACATCGCCTTGCCTTTTTGGCCCTCAAGGTCTGTGCCTTGCATGTGTTGGGTGTTCATTTCAATGGTGATGGCTGATGCCAGCGTGTTCAGATCGTCCAGGGCCGCCGAAACCGCGCCATAAGCATCGGTCAGGCCGCGCAAAGCCCCACCGCCGGTCAATTGCACCGGCGTGCCCTTGCCCATCAAACCGGTGGTGATCGCCAAACCATTCTCGCCGGCAGATATTGTCAGCGCATTGGCCCGGCTTGCGTTCACCAGCTCAACCCCGCCAAAGCTCGCGCCCATCGTCAGGGTGGCCTGCCCGCGCGTATCCAACTGCACGGAAACCTCTGTGATGGCGGAAATGCGGTCAATCAACAAATCCCGCTCATCCAAAAGCGCAATCGGCGGCTTCCCACTTTGGCCGCCAGCACTGATTTGCGCATTGGTTGAGGACAGCGCCACTGTCAGCGCGTTCAGCTCACTTATTTCAGATTTGGCTTCGGCCAAAATTTGGTCAGACAAGCTGCCAAGCGTTTCGGCCGATGTGCGCACCGCACTGGCCAGCATCTTGCCCTGCTCGATGGCCACCATCCGCGGCGCGACGTCACCAGGCTGGGCGGCCACTTCGCTCAGGGATGTAAAGAATGCCTGCACAATACTGCCCAAGTCCCCCTCAGACGGCAAAAGCTGATTTTGCAAGGTGCGTATTTGGGCATCAAAGGCGCTGGCGGCTTCAAACTTTGCATCGGCACTGCGACTGCGTTCGGTCACAAATTCATCAAAGGCGCGACGAATTTCCCCCACCCGAACGCCCAGCCCAGTCTGCGCGGCAAGGCTTGTCATGGCACCCGCACTGCCAGAAACTTCTACGGTCACGACATCGCGGCGGGAATAGCCTTCGGTATTGACGTTGACGATGTTTTGCCCGGTGACCGCCAGCGCATCACGCTGGGCCAAGACGCCACTGCGGCCGATATCAATGAGGCTGGCCATGATTTAGTCCTGCTTGGCGGTCACGAACCGCGAAAACTGTGCAACAAGCGCATCGGCAATGCCAAGATTGGTGCCTCCCGCCACTTCGGTTGCGTATTTTTGATCGAGCATGGCCGTGTAGGTATCGCCCGCATCACTTTGAAAAAGCCCATCCGACAGCTGGCTTTTGCGCGCGGCCTGCATGAACTGGCCCATAAAAAGGGCCTCAAACTGTTCTGCGGCATCGCGCAGCTCTTTGACTTGGGTGTCTTGGGCTGCTTTTTGATCGGTGGGCAGATTTGCCGCAAGCGGCACAGCAGCCGTGATCTTTTCCATCACCCAACCCCTTAAATGATTATAAGTTCTGCACGAAGCGCACCGGCCGCGCGCAGCGCCTCAAGAATAGCGACCAGATCAGATGGGCTGGCCCCAACGGCATTGATCGCATCGACAATCGAGGAAAGATCAACACCGGTATCAAATACAAAGGCCGGTTTGTCTTCCTGTTGCACATCAATTGTGCTGTTCTCGGTCACGATCGGTTCCGCCGGGGTCACCACGGTCTGGGTGCCATTCATAGAAACGGTCGATTGCGGAGAAACTGTAGGGTCTTCGCTTACTTTTACGGTCAAAGCACCGTGCGAAACAGCCGCCGGTGTCACACGCACCTTGCCGCCAATCACAATCGTCCCCGTCCGGGCATTTACGATCACTTTGGCCGGTGGCTCGGCCGGATCTACCTCAATGTTTTCCAGCATGCCCACGAACGAAACCCGCTGTGCCGGATCGCTGGGCGCGCGCACCCGAATAGAGGATGAGTCAATGGCCACAGCCACATCCGGGCCGAACACTGCATTGATTGCATTGGCAACACTGGCGGCGGTTGAAAAATCGCCCCGGTGCAAGTTCATCATAATATTGTCAGATTCAAGAAAGGCGGTATCGACCATGCGTTCAACCGTGGCGCCTTGCGGCACCCGGCCCACGGTTGGAATGTTCACCACCATGGTTGAGCCATCCAGCCCCTCGGCCGACAATCCGCCCACCAAAAGATTACCCTGGGCAATGGCATAGGTTTCGCCATCTGCGCCCAAAAGCGGCGTCATCAGCAAAGTGCCGCCCCGCAACGACTTGGCCGAACCAATGGTTGACACCGTCACATCAAGGGTTTGACCAGGCTTGATAAAGGCTGGCAGCTCTGCTGTGACCATCACAGATGCCGCATTCGACGCCTTAAGATCCGACACAGCCGCCGTCTGCCCCAAACGCGACACCATAGATTGCATGGATTGCAGCGCCAACTGGCCACCGCTGCCATCACCCGTGCCCGGCAGACCCACAACCAAACCATATCCCACCAACTGGTTGGTGCGCGCCCCCGCGATGGCTGTCAAATCTTTCAGCCGATCAGCCTGTGCGGCAGGCGCCAAACAAACGATCATGGCAGATGCACAAAGGCTTAAGAAAATCGCGCGCAACACCCTGCGCGGGCCACACCCTGACATCAGATTGAGTTGGCTGCGCGCCACACCGACCTCCAATTTAAAACGGTGAAATAGCGGTCATGGCTTTGCCCAGCCAGCCGCGTTTGGAACTGTCGGCCACATCCCCCGCACCGATATAGGTGATATCGGCATTGGCAATTCGGTCGGACAAAATCAGATTTTTTGAACTGATATCTTCAGGGCGCACCAAACCACGCAAACGAATATATTCATCACCATTGTTCAGCGTGATTTTCTTTTGGCCCAAGATTTCCATCGTCCCATTCGGAAATACCCGCATCACGGTTACAGACATTTGACCCGTCAGTGAATTTGACTGCTCGGCACCGCCTGTGCCCGCAAAAGATTGGGTTGTGCCCGAATCCAGCCGTGAATCAGTGAACCCGCCCGACAACACGTCAGGCAGATCAAGCGAAAAGCTGTCATCTTTGGTCGAAGAGGCCTTCTGCGACTTGGTCGCAGCAAAAGCTTCGGTGAAATAGACCGTGACGATATCACCCACGCGCGACGCCCGACCATCACGGGCAAATAAACCAGCCTCGCTGCCCTTATAGATCGCGCCCGTGCTGGCGCCCCGCCCAACGTCGATCATTTCTTCGGGGTAAACCGGCTGAAAATCGGCGCTGGCACGATCTTCGACATAGGTCGAACACCCAGAAAGCGTGGCCACAACGGCTAAGACCGCCATAAACCCGCGTGACATGCTGTGCGTCGAACCATGGGCCATCATCGCAAACATCCTCAGAGATTGTTCGAAACGAAGCGCATCATCTCATCCACAGCTGTGATCGACTTTGAGTTGACCTCATAAGCGCGCTGCGTCTCGATCATATCAACCAACTGCTGAACAACATTGACGTTAGAGCCTTCAAGCGAGCCCTGCACCAACTTACCAAAACCCTGATCCAGCGGGGCAGCCACGACGGGCGCGCCACTCGCGGGGGTTTCCACCAAAAAGTTCTCACCCACCGGCAAAAGCCCACGCGGGTTGGCAAAATTGGCAAGGGTCAACGCACCAACTTCTTGCATTTTGGCGTCACCAGGAATGGAAACCGAAACCGTGCCATCAGCCGCAATGCTGATTTGCATGGCATCATCTGGAATGGTGATTTCAGGCTGCACCACATATCCGCTGGCGGTGGTCAACGCCCCATCGACGCTGCGCGAAAAATTGCCTGCACGTGTATATCCCATCGTGCCATCAGGCAGTAAAACCTGAAAAAATCCCTGACCATCAATCGCCAAATCCAAAGAGTTTTCGGTCGTGATCATCGCGCCCTGGGAATAGAGCTTTTCAGTGTTTACCGTACGCACCCCGGTCCCGATGGCCAAGCCTGCCGAGAGCATGCTGTCAACACCCGTGCGGTCGCCACCCGTGCGCGACACCTGATAGAGCAGGCTTTCGAAATTCGGGCGATCACGTTTAAAGCCAGTGGTGCTGGCGTTGGCTAGGTTGTTTGAAATTGTCTGCATGCGCAATTGTTGCGCACTTAGACCGGTTGCCGCTACGTGCATTGCGCTTGAAGACATGATCTGGGCTCCTGAAAAGTGGTGTCATGCACCCTTTTGCAAAAGCCGTGCCAGATCACATGGGCGCGCACCGCGCAAAATCAAACATTGGGCATCCGCATGATTTCGGTGCCGCGCTCATCAATTTCTTGGGCTTGCTTGACAAACTTCACGGCAATCTCGAAAGCCCGTTGGGTGTCGATGGAACTCACCAATTCATCAACGGTGTTGACGTTGCTGCCCTCGATAGAACCTTGAACGATTTGCCCCAACTGATCGGGCGCTGGCAAGGCAGAGCCATCCGACATGCGAATAAAACCCGTCCCTTCTTTTGAAAGATCAGCGCCGACAGCCGTCGTGATGCCAAGTTCCGCCACGACTTCTTTTACCCCCGGCAAACCACCCGCCGGTTCTATTGTAATCTCACCAAATTTCCCGATCGAAATATAGCGATACTCAGGAATGAAGATTTCCGCGCCCGAGCTGTCGAGCACTTTTTGATCAGCACCATTCACCAAGATGCGATCGGCATTTAGCTTAAGATCCCCACGACGGCTGAGCGCAGGCGCGCCATTGTCAGGCTGAATGTAGAAATAGCCATCATTGATAAAGGCCAAATCAAGCTCTGCACCCGTTTCCGTGACAAGACCGGGCGCGTTTGAAAAATGTGATTTTCCCGAAGGGGGCACATAGGCCCGCGATGAAAATTCCCCCATCGCCTCCAAAAAAGAACTGCCGCCCTGCGCCGAGATATCACGGCGATACCCCGAAACCGAGATGTTGGCGATATTTTGCGCCTGCAACACGGTCTCATTGCGGATATTTTTCATGTTGTTTAGCGCAACGTGAATCATCTTATCCATGGCGGCAGTCCCTTCTCTTTGGGCCCAGATTACATCCGGATGTTAATGATCGTCTGCGTGAGCGAGGTCGAGGTTTCAATCGCCTTAGCTGATGCCTGATAGTTCCGCTGCGCAGTGATCAGGTTTACCAGCTCTTCGGTGATATCAACGTTTGAACGCTCAAGCGAGCCTGACAAGATTGAGCCGAACCCCTCAGACCCTGCTTCACCAACCGAAGGTGAGCCCGACACCGCGGTTGCAACATAGGTCGCATTGCCGATTTGTTTCAGACCATTTTGGTTGTTGAAGTTCGCAATAACGATCTTACCCAACGGATTGTTTTGACCGTTGGTATAGTTGGCCCGGATTGTGCCCGAGCTGTCGATTTCCAAACCATCCAGACGGCCCGAGGTAAAGCCATCCTGCTCAACCGACAGCACCGAGAACGGCTGTGCAAGCTGGGTTGAACCAGCAAAATCAACCTGCAATGAGATGGAGAACCCAGCCTCTTGCTGCTCATAGCTTACCATGTTCTGCGGGCTGAGCAATTTACCCGATTTGTCAAAGGTCAGCTCGCCTTCGTCGATATAAAGCGGGTAGTATCCCGTAACCATGTTTTCGGGTGGGCTTTCAACAGTGTTCCCGTTCGCATCAACATAAAGTGCGATGCCCTGGTCGTTTGTGGCCTGTACCAGATTATAGATCATCGGCACTGAGCCCACGCCCAGCGGCACATCCGCCAAGCCAAGCCGCGCAGTTCCTTTGACCTTTATGGTCGTGTCGCTGCCGGTGGTGCCAGTGGTAAAGGTAAAGTTGTTATCGGCAGAGCTGTAGCGCACCTTGACCCCACCCACAGTATCACCACTCAGCGGGTCTTGGATTTGGTTGATGCGCTCTTCCAAAGCCGCGGCCAGCGTGGTGCCCACGTAGTTGCCTGATGGCACCTGGATAACACCACTGATGCCATTGACCGAGATATTGAAAGTTGTCTCGCCACCCGCCGAGCTCAGGCGGAAAATCTCGCCCAGATCTTCGTTGGCTGTGCCCCCGATTGCAACCGCAGCCGAAGCCGCCAAACCACGACCATCGACAAAGAGCGCGTCAGACTTACTGGCGCCAACCCCCATCAGCTGGTTATCGCCCACACCAAGATAGCGGCTGTCAGCATCGACACTGGAAGACAAAACACTGCCATCAGTCGACGAAATTGAGTAGCGCCCCACCTGAATGTTTGATGCTTTTTGCGCAGTTGTCACACCAATCGCACCATCCGCCGCAATCGCCTCACCTGTCGAACCTGACGCAAAAGAAAAGTTCTGCGTGTCTGAGTTATAGGTGACCGTAATTCCATAACGTTTATCGTTCAGCTGCACCTCTTCGCCATCGGCAACAAAGGGTTCGCCATAAAACACTTCACCGCCCCGGATCAAAACTGTTGAGGCATCGCCTGGGGCAGGAATACCCAACCCATTGGTCGAATCTGCTGACGTGTCACCACCAATTTTAAAAGAGTTAAAGCCGCTATCAGTCCCCATCCCCAAGATCGAACGATCAACCTCAAAGGAAAAACGTTGGTTGATTTCGTCATAATAAATCGAAACGGGCGGAGCTTTTTCATCGACCCACTGGGTTGCGATCGTGGCACCATCGAGGCCGAGCAAAGCGACCGTATCAATCGTCTCACCATCGGCATCGACGTTCAGCAGGGCTGCTGAGTCGAATTCAAAAATGTTCAGACCGGCTGTATTGAAGCTGGACGTATCTGCCGCAAACGAAGCGTTGGTGTAATCATGCAGCGCATCTGATCCAAATTCACGCACAACCAGCTTGCTACTGTTATAATTCACGGTAGAGCCTGGGATCACATCGCTGGCACCTTCATAAAATGCCTCAACCGTGTCTGATTCATCGCTCATCAAATAGACTGATGTCGATTCAATTGTGAAATCTGCATCTGGCAGTGCCAGGTTGGTGGTATCAACCGTGATAAGACCATTGGTCTCATCCACACTCAGCACAGTAAACGCACGACCGTTCAGATACCCGCCGTAGCCGCTTTCGCCTTCGGTCACAAAGTCACCCGCGATGCGGATACTTTCACCAGCAACCAAACAGGCATTGCCATTATCGTTGTCAGCAAAGCCAGTGGTTGGGTCCATATAAATGGTCAGCGTATTTTGCGCGGCATTATAGCTCATCGTTTTGCCATAATCCGTGTCTGTTGTATCAGTCACAGCAGAAACCTGATCGCGGCGCTCATAGACGTTGAGCGTGGAACGGTTGTTGTAATATGAATGTACCAAGTTCAGATCCGTTGACAGCATCTCACCATAGGTGTCGCTTGTGCTGTCGGTATCTTCATAGTTACGCGTAAACGTCACAATGTCTGTGGTTTCCAGAACCGCATCCATCTCTTCACCCAAGGCACGGGCAAAAAAGCTTGAATCAACCCCAAGAGCCGAATCGTTTGAAATATCGGTATCGGGGTCAATGGCGTAATCATTGAGGGTTTCATTGATACGGGCCTGCGCATGGGCCAAAAATTCCTCAAAGGAAAAATCAGGCGACGCACCCGATGTATCGATACCGGCAAGGTCTGATACAAAGCTAGAGGTCAGCAGATCAACCTCAATCACATCATCAAGCCCTTCAGACGTTCCATCTGCGGCCAGTTTGAAAAGATCGATGGTCAGGGTATCATCAACGTTCCGCTGCACCTGAATTTTGCGATCATCGCCATAGGCGGCGTTGATCGCACGCTCAACTTCCGCCGCCAATTGCTCAGCATTATACTTGCCGGGCCGCAGATCGATGCTGACAGGCTGATCGCCATCATCCACATTGACCAACAAAAAGTCTTTGCCCCAGTACACATCGCTTGAACTGTTGCCAGCTTCGCGGGTTGACATGAACTGCATCGGGTCGGTGACAATTTCAACCAGCTTGTCGCCTTCTTCCCCAAAGTCAAAGCTGGTTTCTTCCCCAGTCAGCGTTGCAGGGGATGAGGGCACAAGGGTTTGCAAATCATCCAGCTTATAAAGCGGCGAGCCCTTGCCCTCGATGAAATAGTTGTCATCAGGGACGACACTGGTCGTGTTGCCAAAACGGTCAATATACTGCTGACGACCAGAGTCATCGACAGCAGGCACCAGATCAGGATCAATGACGATACCGTCAATCACCAGACGTGTATCATATTTGTTGGTTGGGTCTTCACTGGAAGCCGCTTGGGTTTTGATGAAATACATCGTGGCGATCGTTGGGTTACCAAGATCATCGAAGATCGTCATCGAGGTTGAGTTGGTATAGGTATCTGGGTCATCAGGATCAAAGGTATAACCTTCTGCAAACTGTGGCTTGTCCGTCACCACTTCGGCCGAAGCTGCAACGTTCACACCCAATTCAATCAAGCTGGTGGCCTTTGGGTCACCCGATGTGACAGGCAGCTGCAACGGCATTGCACTATCAAGATCTTTGGCGGTCACCGATCCATCGTCGTTGACCGGGTAAACCATCAGATACTGGCCAGCAGAATCCACCACATAGCGGTCATTGTTCACGCTAAGCGAACCGTTGCGGGTATAAACCGTCTGCGACGAGCTAAGCGACGGCTTCAGCGTGAAAAACCCCTGACCCGAAATCGCCAGATCCAGAGCGTTCAGCGATGAAGCAACGTTACCTTGGGTGAACTGTTGCTTGATCCCCTTCAAGATCGTGCCCGAACCGATCGATGATGACGCGTTTTGCAAGGGCGATGTGGCAAAGATATCGCCAAATTCTGCCCGGCTGCGTTTAAAGCCCGTCGTCCCAACGTTTGCGATGTTGTTCGACGTGGCCGCGATATCTGCTTGTGAGCCATTGAGGCCGGTCAGCGCTGTGTAGAATGACATGTCGCACTCCCTTTATGTTCGAGGACGATTTTTGCTTCTTTTGAAAATTTGATCAGGCGCGGAACCGCAGCACGTTATTGGCGTTCACTTCGCCATAATCGCGCACATCCAGCATCACCCCATCAGCACTGCCAACCGAGGTGCCAAGCACATCGGCAAAAACAGCTGGCTGTAATTCTTCAGCGCCCTTACCCGCATTAATCATGGCCTGAATGCGCACACGCTTTGCACCCGAAGCGTAATCTGCTGGCAGTCCGGTCCAGCTGAACCCAACCAATCCCTGCGCTTGCGCGCCCAAGTCCATTGAGTGCACGACCTCACCGGTCGTGGCATCCGAAAAGGTAAGTGTCGTCAGCGACGAAGCCGATGGCAGATCAAGCGCACCATTGATTTCACCGTTTTCATCCGCGCGCGCCAAGTTGCCGGGCACCAACACTTTGTGCCCAAGCAGCGTCGTTGCCGTTGCGATACGAAATTCTTTAAGCTGGTCGGCCAAACCCGTCATGGTGGCCCCCATCTCACGGATGCCCGTCACGGTCGAAAACTGGGCCATCTGCGCGATAAAGTCACCATTATCCATGGGCTTGAACGGATCTTGGTTTTGCAGCTGCGCCGTCATCAATTTAAGAAATTCTTCTTGACCAAGCTGATCTGACGAGCCAGCAGTCTCGCTGGGCCCAGCGTTGATCCCCAGCTTTTCAAACAAAGCAGCCTGTGCGGTGCTGGCGGCGGCGTTGACTTCAGCCATTGAACTATCCTTGCTTATTTGCCCATGTTGGCCGTGCGCAGCATCAATGTGCGCAGGGTCGACACGACTTCGAGGTTGTTTTGATACTGCCGGCCGGCTTCCAGCATTTCGACCATTTCTTCATCAACATCGACAGCGGCCGAATAAACATATCCCTCACCATCCGCACTGGGATGATCGGGCATGTAAGTACGCGCAGGCTGACGATTGAGCGCCACCACATCCACCACATCCGTGGTCGACAGGCCGCTTTTACGGATATTGCTGTCATATTCTGTGGAAAAAACCGGGCGAATGGCGCGATAGGCCTCTTCTTGCGTGCTGGCCGCGGAACGCGCATTGGCAAGGTTACTGGCAACCGTGTTCAATCGTACCATCTGGGCCGCCATAGCCCGGCTTGCGACATCAAAAACATTACGGATCTCGGCCATTATTCCCCCCGTATCGCGGACATCAAACCAGAAATCCGGTTATTAATGAAATTCAGCGTGGTCTGATAGCGCACCACGTTTTCTGAAAACTGCATTTGCTCAACACTTAGCTCAACGGTGTTGCCATCAAGCGAGGGCTGCAATGGCTGGCGATACAGCATTTGATCAGGGCGCGGGTTAACCGCTGCAGCCAAATGGCGGGAATCCGTGGTTTTTAAATCACCGATTGGTTCAATTTTGGCCATCTCAGCGCTAAAATCAACGTCACGCGCCTTGAAATTCGGCGTGGCAGCGTTGGCGATATTTGACGCCAAAACCGCATTCCGCTTTTCACGCAAAGCAAGGGCGTTTACATAAAAGCCCAGATGTTGCTTAATGCCTTCCATCGAAATATTCCGTGCCACTTTGATTTGATTACGCTTCAGTCGCAGGAATTCTGCAAAACGCGTGCCAATCTGAAACAAGTCAGGAAAAAGTAATGTCAGTTCAAAATGTCGCCGCAAAAACAGCCGCTACGCGTGATGTTGAAAAGTTGCGCAGCGCAACGTTAAAACGCTTTGAAAAAACGCCGGTGCGCGAAGCAATCGTATCTTTGCGCACACAATTGGCAACGGAAACAGATGAGCGTCTGCGACTTGGGCTGTTGTCCGCGCGGGTGGAATTGGTGCGCCAACAAACCGCGCAAATCCGCGAAATGGACGGCCACACCGCCCCCCGCACCATGCGCAACGATGCAAATCCCGCATCCGTCCAGACCCAAGCCGGGGCATCAAGCGACAACCACGACAGCGACAAGGCCCGCGCGGCGGGCATCATGATACCGGACGACCCGCAAACACCGCCCTCAGGCTGGCAGCGGCTGCGGGTGACAGAGACAACTGTGGTAAACGGTGTGCGCTTTCCAGCCGGCGTGCAAATTGAGGTCTCTCAGGATGATGCAGACAGGCTGGTTGAGGCCAATATGGCCGAGCGCCTGGCCATACCCGCACAGACCGCCGAGACAACCACAGAAAAATCCACCCCCGCAAAACGCCCTGCCCGTAAAAAGCCTGCCCCCAAGGCTAAAGGTGCCACATGAGCGCGACCGGAGCTTGGGCGGCACTTGCCGCGTTGACGGCGCTAAACCTGCAGGGGTGCATGTCGCGCTTTGCACATGAATCTTACGATTGCAGCAGCCAACCACTGCCCTTTATCAGCATCGACCTGCGCAACCCCGCCAAAGGCAGCACAGCCGAAATCACAGCCCAAACCGCCAGCTACCCCGTCACGATCACCCAGATTGATGCCGTGACCCTGACAATGACCACCCCCACCGCCGCAATCACGATCAATCGTGAAACCGGTCAAATCGTTTGGAAACAAGGCGACACAGCCGTGGTGGGCCAATGCGAAAAATCTGAATTCAAGATGTAACGCAGAAAATCATCGCCTCGGCATAGAATTTGCAAAAATTTGGTCGTTGCTATTGCAGCAGTAGCGATAACACAGGGTGCGATCATGGCAGTCGACTATATCAGCGCAATCAACACCAAGGGGTCAGGCATGAACCTGACACAGATCGTTGATGGCTTGGTGACCGCCGAAACAGCGCCACTGATGGAACAAACGCAAAAAAAATATGACGCTTATGAAACTTCGATTTCAGAGATTGGTACGGTCGTGGCCGAGCTGAGTTCTCTGAAATCTGCGATGGACATCATAGGCGAAAACCCAATGCTCGAAATTTCGCCCGACAACGATTATTTCACCATGGACTTGATTGATTCCGACGCCGCAGACAATTTCAATTATGATCTTGAAATTTCACAGCTTGCGACAGCACAAGTTCTGCAATTTTCAGGCTACACCAGCACGACCACAACAGTCGGGACGGGCACGCTGACCATCGACTTTGGCGCGTGGTCGGGCTCGGCCACAAATACATTTACAACTAATACTGACTCGACATCGCAAACACTGACGATCACTGACAGCACGCTGACCTTGATCGAATTAGCAGAACTGATTGATGATCTCGATGGCATCAGCGCGTCTGTGATTGAAACAGATACCGACACGTATTCACTGGTTATTAAGGCAGAAGAAGGTGAAGATTACGCGATCAGAATGACAGCTGTTGAGGATTCATCCAATACTGGTCTTGCAGATTTTGATACAACATCTGACAATTACAGTCATGAGGTCCAAGCAGCGCAAGATGCAATTTTAACACTTGATAGTATCACAGTCACGCGTTCTTCAAACCGGATTACAGATCTTTTACCGGGTTATGGATTGACCCTAACCGAAACAACCACCAGCGCTATGACACTAAAGGCGGATCGCTCTGACTCTTATGCCGTCCAACTGATGACCATTTTCGTTGATCAGATCAACACAACTCTCTCAGTGCTTAAGGCTGCGACATCGAAAGGTTACAATGGAGCAACGCGCGGGGGACTGGCGGGGGACATTGCGGCGACCTCACTGCAATCACAACTTAAATCGGTGCTGCAATCCGCAATCGTAGGCTTTGGCAGCGATGATGTGTATCTATCTGATTTTGGTGTAACTACAAATACAGATGGCTCATTGTCGTTAGACGAGACACGGTTTCTTGCAAAGTTCAACGATGATCCAACCTCTTTAAACGTACTTTTTAAGTCTGGTTTCACCTCAAGCTCAACACTGGTAAAGGCGGAAAAATTTGGCTCATCAACGCCGACGCCAGGTGGCTATGATTTTACTTATTCATCAAAATCGACCAACTTTAAGATGGACTCAAAGAGTTTTATTAGAGGCACGGACGATAATGGCGAATATTATTGGAAATCATACAGTGGGGATACGCAGGGCAGCCGCATAAGCATTTCTGGCTCGGGCGCAGCATCAGGTACGATTTACTACGGAACAAGTCTTGCGGATTTGTTGTCTGATCTAGTCGAGTCGGTAACTGACAATGACGGTCTCATCGACCGTCGCCTGACCCAATTAGAAACTGATAAGACGGATGCCACAGATGAGATTAAAGCCATCGAAACGAGGGTGGAAATGATCCGCACGCGTTACACGATGCAATTTTCAGCGATGGAAGCGTTGATCACGAACATGAAATCCACAGGATCATTCATGACATCAATGATGGATGCTTGGAACAACAGCGATAACTAGGGTTACCGCGCGTCGCAGCTGTAACTTTTCAGACACTGCTCACTTGGTGAGGTCGTCATTGTTGTATTGCTTTTGTTCAGCCCACCGCGGGAATAAACACAAAAACGCGTACCCGTTCCCTCATCAACATAGGTCGATTTCAAACGGCATGTCGTCATATTGCCACTTTCAGGTGCAGCGCGGGTTTTACACTCGGCAGCTGCCGAACCCAAATTCTTTTGTGGAAATCGCGAACGATTGGTTTTCCATTTTTCACAATATCCATTTTGTGCAGAATACATGACAGCTTCAGCATAAGCCGGTTTTGACATGATAAAAGCCAAAGCGATCAAAACAGGCGCACCAGCCAAAGCTAGTGACAAGAAGATCCGTGAATATTTGTGAAATGAGTTCTTCATTGTTTCATTCTGCCTTAAAAACGCTATCTAAATCAACAGATCAAAAGAGGATTGACTAAAAATTAAAATTGGCATTGTTCTTGCCATTTTCAATGACTGAACGCCAAATCAAGGACAAACACCGTGTCAAAAACACTCATGCCCTATAAATTTCATCCCCTTCACCTTTTGCCGGGGGTGGGCATGGTCGTTTTGTTCATCGCGGGCCAAATGCTGATGACCGGAAGCATGGAACAGCAAGACTTAACCGCCCTGCGCCGCCCCCCCGAGGCAGCCCCCCCCCCAGAACCCGAGGTGGTGGAAGATCCAACCCAAAAAGGCGTTAAAGAATACTATACGTTTACAGCGGCATTTTCACAAACGCTGCCCGCATCTGGCAGCGTTGTGACCTTTGATTTGACGCTGGGTGTGCGCGCAACGGTGCTGACGATCAATGGCTACATGGATATTTTGGCCCAACAAGAACCACGCTTACGTCCTGCAATTTTGGCCACGCTGAATGATCTGACGTTGGCTGATATCAGCGGTGTTGAAAACCGCCTGCGGCTGTTGGAACGGATCCGCGATGCGGTAAATAGTGTGCTGGCCGAGGGCCAGATTGACCCTGTGGTGGAACGCGCGATTTTTACCTCGTTCATCGCAAACTGATCCACGCCGAGAGTGCCCCATTATCCACGCTGCTTGCCAAGCGCACCAGAATCATCCACTGGTTGGGTTGGCGCAAGCTGGGCTTTGATGGCCGTTGGCGCGCGCGTATCACGACCAACACAGGAATCCTGTGGATCATTTGCATTTCGGTCTGGACGCCGCCGCTAAGCTTGCGCAGATTACGCGCCTGTGTTGACCTAAGACACACAAGAATGATCAACAACAGTTGGAGGGTTCTGATGACACTAAAAACCAAATTTGCTGCCGGCCTTATGATGGCCGCGCTCTGCGCCAGCGGGGCCACGGCAAAAACGCTGGTCTATTGCTCAGAGGGTTCGCCCGAGGGCTTTGACCCGGCACTTTACACTGCAGGCACCACGTTTGATGCCTCATCCCACCCGGTCTATAACCGGCTGGTCGAGTTTGAAACCGGCACCACCAATGTTGTGCCCGGCCTGGCAGAAAGCTGGTCAGCCTCGGCGGATGGATTGGAATTTACGTTCAACCTGCGCAAGGGCGTCAAGTTTCATTCAAACAAAATGTTCACACCATCACGCGATTTCAACGCAGATGACGTGATCTTTAGCTTTGACCGCCAGCGTTTGGCCGACAATCCCTATCATACCGTTTCGGGCGGCACTTGGGAATATTTCAGCGGGATGTCGATGCCCGATTTGATCAAAGAAATCGTCAAAGTTGACGATTACACGGTCAAATTTGTGCTCAACCGCCCCGAAGCCCCGATGATGGCAAACTTGGCGATGGATTTCGCCTCGATCGTCAGCGCGGAATATGCGGATGCCATGCTGGCTGCGGGCACGCCTGAGATGCTGAACCAGGCGCCAATTGGCACCGGGCCGTTCAGCTTTGTGGCCTATCAAAAAGACGCCGTTATCCGCTATGCCGCCAACCCTGATTACTGGAATGGCGCATCCCCACTGGACAATCTGGTGTTTGCCATCACGCCCGATGCATCCGTGCGCTATCAAAAGCTGAAAGCTGGCGAATGTCATGTGATGCCTTATCCAAACCCCGCCGATATCGCCGCCATGAAGGCCGACAAAGACGTGGTGATGATGGAGCAAGAAGGCCTGAACGTCGGCTATCTGGCCTATAACACCCAGATGGCGCCGTTCGATAACGCCAAGGTGCGCAAAGCACTGAACATGGCGATCGACAAACAAGCGATCATTGATGTTGTGTTCCAAGGCTCGGGCCAGGTTGCCAAAAACCCGATCCCACCCACCATCTGGTCGTATAACGACGCCATCGTCGATGATCCCTATGATCCTGCTGCCGCCAAGGCCATGCTGGAGGCCGAGGGTGTCAAGGATCTTTCGATGAAAATCTGGGCCATGCCAGTGCAGCGCCCCTATAACCCCAATGCGCGCCGTATGGCCGAACTGATGCAGGAAGATTTTGCAAAAGTTGGCGTGACCGTCGAAATCGTGTCGTATGAATGGGGCGAATATCTTGATCGTTCCAAAGCGGCCGACCGTGATGGGGCCGTGCTGTTGGGCTGGACGGGTGACAATGGAGATCCTGACAACTTCCTGGCCGTGTTGCTGGGCTGTGACGGCGTGACGCGTTCGAACCGTGCGCAGTGGTGCTACAAGCCGTTTGACGATTTGGTGCAAAAGGCCAAAAGCGAATCTGACGTGGCAGAACGTACCCGGCTTTATCAAGAAGCGCAGGTTGTGTTCAAAGACCAAGCGCCGTGGGCCACCATCGCGCATTCGGTCGTGTTCATGCCAACCCGCCCCGAGGTCAAAGGCTACAAGGTGCATCCGCTGGGCGGACACATCTTCTATGGTGTTGATCTGGCTGAATAAGATTGCACACATCGGCGGGGCCTTCGGGCCCCGCCACCTTTTTATCTGCACAATTCTTTTGGAAAGTCCGCCATTATGACCGACCGTTACGCAGATTTCCGTGCCATCGCGCGCGGCCTTGGGGTTGATGCGGTGGCTTTGGTGCCGGGGTCAAATTTCGAACGGTTGTTTGCCAAAGGCTTTCACAGCCATGAACGCCCTTTGGTGGTGGTTATCCCCGCCGACGGCCCGCCTGCGGCGATCGTCCCCAATCTGGAACTGCGCTCTTTTGACCTGATCGGGTTTGAGGGTGAGGTGTTCGATTGGCGCGACCAAACCGGTTATACCGACGCGTTCACCGCCCTTGCCGCCCATATGCCCCTGCGCAGCTTGGCGGTTGAGGGGCAGGTGATGCGAGTTTTTGTGCATCACGCCCTGTTGGCAGCCAATCCAGGGCTGCGGATTGTGGATGGCGAAAAACAGATCTCGGGCCTGCGTCTGTGCAAAACGCCCGATGAAATTGCCGCCCTGCGCGCCGCCATCACGGTGGCCGAAGGTGCGCTGGCGGATCTTTTGCCACAAGTCCGCGCGGGCATGACAGAAATGCAGGTGGAAAGCCTGCTTATTCAGGCGCTTTTTGCCCATGGCGCGCAAGATCTGGCCTTTGGCCCTATTGTGGCCGCCGCAGACAATTCCGCCCGCCCCCACGCCCACGCCCGGCCTGATTACATTATCCAGCCCGGCGATGCGCTGTTGCTGGATTTTGGCGCGCGCAAATCCGGTTTAGTGTCAGATATCACCCGCACGTTTTTTATCGGCCACGCCACAGATGAGGCGCATCAGGTCTACGATACCGTCCTGCGTGCCAATCTGGCGGGCTTTACCGCCACCAAACCTGGCGCTACGGCGCATGACATTGATGATGCTGTGATCAGCGTGTTAGAGGCGTCGCCCTTTGCAGACCGCATTCGCACCAAAACCGGCCACGGCCTTGGCCGTGATGTGCATGAAGCCCCCTATATCATGCGTGGCAACATGCAGGTGATGGAACCCGGCATGGTCTATACCAACGAGCCGGGATTGTATCAGATCGGCGCCTTTGGCGTGCGGATTGAAGATGATGTGTTGGTCACCGCGTCAGGCTGTGAATCGCTGACGTCTTTTCCCAAAGATCTGACGGTGATTGGCTGATGCTGGGATATCTGCTGTCGCGTTTACTGACCTTTGTTCCAACGTTTCTTGGTGTCACGCTGATCTCGTTTTCCTTTATCCGGGTGCTGCCCGGTGACCCGATCATCGTAATGGCAGGCGAACGCGGTGTCAGTGCCGAGCGCTATGCAGAATTGACCAAGCAAATGGGCTTTGACCGCCCGCTGATCACCCAATATCTGGACTATCTTTGGGGCGTTTTACAGGGCGATCTTGGGCAATCTTTTGTGACCAAAAGGCCGGTGTGGGATGAATTTTTCGCCCTTTTCCCTGCCACGCTTGAGCTTTCCATTTGCGCCATGATCTTTGCTGTGGTGCTGGGCCTGCCTGCGGGTGTTATTGCGGCGGTAAACCGGGGCAAGTTCTTTGACAGGGCGCTGATGTCCAGCGCGCTGATCGGCTATTCCATGCCCATTTTTTGGTGGGCATTGCTGCTGATTATCGTGGTGTCAGGCACATGGGGGCTGACGCCGGTATCGGGCCGGATCAGCTTGCTTTACTATTTTGATACATCCACTGGCTTTATGCTGATTGATGCGCTGCGCTCTGGGCAGAAGGGCGCGTTTGGGTCGGCCCTGCACCACCTGGTGCTGCCCACCATTGTTTTGGGCACGATCCCGCTGGCGGTCATTGCCCGCCAAACCCGGTCCGCCATGCTAGAGGTGCTGAGCGAAGATTACATTCGCACCGCGCGGGCCAAAGGCTTGTCACCCTTTCGCATCAATGGCGTGCATGCGCTGCGCAATGCGCTGATCCCGGTGATCACGGTGATTGGCCTGTCGGTTGGCACGCTGCTGGCGGGCGCTATCTTGACCGAAACCATCTTTTCATGGCCCGGCATTGGCAAATGGATGGTCGACAGCATCTTTCGCAGGGATTATCCGGTGGTACAGGGTGGGCTGTTGTTGATTGCCGTGATCGTGATGATCGTGAACCTGACCGTTGATGTGCTGTATGGGCTGATCAACCCGAAAATCAGGAAACGCTGAGATGACCACTGCGCCCGCCCAACCCAGCCGCCTGCGCGAATTTTGGTTTTATTTCCGCGAAAACCGGGGCGCCGTGATCGGGCTTTATATCTTTGCCGTGTTTGTGTTTGTGGCCGCGATGGCAGATATCATCGCGCCCTATGACCCGACTGAGCAATTTCGCGAACATCTGTTGCAGCCGCCATTCTGGCAGGCCGGGGGCTCGTTTGCATTTCCATTGGGCACGGATGCGGTGGGGCGTGATATGCTGTCACGGCTGCTGCATGGCGCACGCTATTCGTTTTATGTGGGCATCGTGGTCGTGCTTATCGCGGCGTCGGGTGGGATTGTGCTGGGGCTGATTGCGGGCTTTGCGCCGCGCTGGCTGGATGCGATCATCATGCGGGTGATGGATATTATTTTGGCGTTTCCGTCCCTGTTATTGGCGCTGGTGCTGGTGGCGGTGCTGGGGCCATCGCTGACCAATGCGATGATTGCCATCGCCATTGTGCTGCAACCCCATTATGTGCGCCTGACGCGCGCCTCAGTGATGGGGGAACGCGCCAAAGATTATGTCACAGCGTCACGCGTAACAGGGGCGGGGCTGCTGCGGTTGATGTTTGTCACCGTGTTGCCCAACTGTCTGTCGCCGATCATCGTGCAAGCGGCGTTGTCATTTTCGACCGCCATTCTGGATGCCGCTGCGCTTGGCTTTTTGGGCATGGGCGCACAGCCCCCCACACCCGAGTGGGGGACCATGCTGGCCGAAGCCCGCGAATTTATATTGCGTGCCTGGTGGGTGGTGACCCTGCCGGGGCTGGCCATTTTGGTGACGGTGCTGGCAATCAACCTGATGGGCGACGGCCTGCGTGACGCGCTTGACCCGAAATTGCGGAGAAGCTGAGCGATGCCGCTGTTGGATATTCAAAACCTAAGTGTGGATTTTGCAACCTCGGCCGGGCAGTTCCGCGCCGTGGATGGCGTTGATGTGCGGGTAGAGCCAGGTGACGTGCTGGCAATCGTGGGCGAAAGTGGGTCTGGAAAATCTGTGTCAATGCTAGCGCTGATGGGGCTGTTGCCCTGGACGGCCACCGTGCGCGCAGACCGCATGGCCTTTGACGGTCAGGACCTGCGTGATCTATCCCCCCGCGCCCGCCGTCGGATTATTGGCAAAGATCTGGCAATGATCTTTCAAGAGCCGATGTCCTCGCTCAATCCCTGCTTTACGGTCGGGTTTCAGATCAAAGAGGCGCTGCGCCTGCATCTGCGGCTAGACCGCGCTGCCCGGCATCGCCGCGCGATAGAACTGTTTGAAATGGTGGGCATCCCCGCCCCGGAAGAGCGTCTTGGCGTCTTTCCGCACCAGATGTCGGGGGGCATGAACCAGCGCGTGATGATCGCGATGGCGCTGGCCTGTTCGCCCAAGCTGCTGATCGCGGATGAGCCGACCACCGCACTGGATGTGACAATTCAGGCCCAGATTCTGGATTTGTTGACGGGCTTGCAGCGCGACACCGGCATGGGGCTGATCTTGATCACCCATGACATGGGCGTCGTGGCTGAAACCGGCCAGCGCGTTGCGGTGCAATACGCCGGCCAAAAGGTAGAGGAACAGCCCGTTGCGGCGCTGTTTGAAACCCCGCGCCATCCCTATACCCAGGCGCTGCTGGCAGCCCTGCCAGAACGCGCCACGGGGCGACATCTGCCAACCATTCCCGGCGTTGTACCGGGGCAATTTGACCGCCCAAAGGGCTGCCTGTTTGCGCCGCGCTGCGCCTTTGCGGATGATCTGTGCCACAGCACACCACCAAAGCCGCGGGGGCCAGATCTGGGGCTGGCGCGCTGTCATTACCCGGTTGGCACCCATACATCCGTGGGGGCCCCGGCATGAGTGACCCGATCATCATCGCGCAAAACCTGTCGCGCAGCTATGACGTAAAGCGCGGCCTGCTGTCGGCCCCGCGCAAATTGCACGCGCTGGCCGATGTCAGCTTTACCCTTCAGCCGGGAAAAACATTGGCGGTGGTGGGCGAAAGCGGCTGTGGAAAATCCACGCTGGCCCGTGTGATTACAATGATTGAACCGCCCACCGGCGGCAGTTTCAGCGTGCAGGGCACGGCGGGCACCGCAGAAAATTGGGCATCATTGCGCGCCTCGGTCCAGATTGTGTTTCAAGACCCTTACGGCTCGCTCAACCCACGCCAGCGGGTGGGGGCGATCTTGGAAGAGCCGCTGAAAATCAACCGCCCCGAAATGAGCGCGGCCGAGCGCACTGCGCAGGCGCGCGACATGCTGGGGCTGGTGGGTCTGCGCCCCGAACATTTTGACCGCTACCCCCATATGTTTTCGGGTGGCCAGCGCCAGCGCATCGCCGTTGCCCGCGCGCTGATGCTTGACCCAAAGGTTCTGGTGCTGGATGAGCCGGTTTCAGCACTGGATCTGTCGATCCAAAGTCAGATCCTGAACCTGTTGGTTGATCTGCAAGACCGGCTGGGTTTGGCCTATCTGTTCATCAGCCATGATCTGTCGGTGGTGCGCCACATGGCCGATGATGTGATTGTGATGTATCTGGGCCGCGCTGTGGAAATGGGCCCAAAAGCGCAGATTTTTGCCACGCCGCACCACCCCTACACCAAAGCACTTTTATCCGCGACGCCAGTGGCCGACCCGACCGCCCATAAAACCCGGATTAAATTGCAGGGCGAATTGCCCTCGCCCATGAACGTGCCAGCTGGCTGCGCCTTTGCCCCACGCTGCTGGAAAGCCCAATCCCGCTGCCAATCTGAGCGCCCGCCCTTGGGCCCAGCCGGCCAAGCTGCGTGCTTTTTCCCCGAATAGCAGGCTCATTTTAAAGGGGCCCGATATTTGGTGAATTCGGGCCTTGAAATATGCGCGCCCGGCGATACCCTTGGGCATGTCGGCAATCTATAGTCTTATAATCTAACTGGATATCGCAATGACAACCCAAACAACATTAGAACTTACACTGGATGGTAAAACAGATTTTGAGACTCTGTGGGGAACCGACAGTTGGAGCACCCAACAAGACAGTGATACCGGCACATATGGCTGGCTTGGATATCTGAGCATTTATGATGAAACTGGCGATGACACGCTGACCACAACCACCTTGCTTGATGGTGTCAACTGGAACATTGCCGCGTTGCGGTTTGGCGCCGCATATGAAAACAAAGCGATTATTACCGACCAAGACGATGGTGCCAATAGGGATATTGCCTATCTGAAACTGGGCAACAATTCCGATGTTGATCTTATTTCCACCCGCGTGCGATTTATTGAGGGAGGTTATGGCGATCTGCACGATGTCACACTGGGGTCAGCAAGCACAACAGCAATCCAGTTAGGCGCCACCACCAATATTGTGACCACTGGCTCGGGCTATGTCGGCAGCATTTCGACCAATGGCAATGATACGATCACCATTGGGTCCGGCGGGGCTGGGATGGTCGAAGTCGGCGGGGGTGACAACGTAATTACAACGACCAGTGATTATGTGAACGCAATCATCATTATAGGCACCGGCACCAACACCGTCGATCTTGGCAGCGCTGGCGTGGAAAGCCTGCGGCTGAGCAAAGGCACCAACACGGTCGATACGGGCAGCGGCAATGTCACGTCGATCTTTGCCTATAGCGGTGCAACAAATAATATTACCGTCGGCACAGGCACCGTGGATCAAATACGCTTCAGCCAAGGCACCCATTCCATCACCTCGACCGCGGGCGAAACCGGTGATCAGGGGTATATCGGGTCGATCTTGGTTTACGGCAGCGGTGAAACGAATGTGACCTTGGGCAATGGTGGCGCAAGTTCCATACGTCTGAGCGGCGGATCTGATAGCGTTGAAACTGGCAGTGGCTGGGTCGGGCAGATCACAACCGGCGGTGGCGAAGATACCATCACAATCGGGTCTGGCGGCATTCAAATGCTGCATTCCGGCGGTGGCGATGATGTGATTACCGTCAATGGGTCGTTTGAAAGCATCATGGCGGGATATGGTGATGACATCATCACCCTCGCAAACCTCGGCTGGAATTTGGATAGCTATTCGGCACCCAGCGTAAACGGTGGCGCGGGGTCAGATACGTTTGTCCTTGGCCCCTATACAGACACAAACGCCAGTGTCGTGATCGATGGCGGCTATGGCAGCGGCACAATCGATATTGTCGATTTAAGCGGCTACACAACCGATCTGACCGTAACCCTGGCCAATGACGCGCAGTGGCAAGATTTGGGGGCCGGTTGGGTCACACTTTTGGGTATCGAAGGTTTAATTGGCGGCAGCGGCAATGACGTTCTGACTGGGGCGTCCAGCGGATCAAACCAAAACAGCGTGCTTTACGGCGGAGCGGGCGATGACACGCTTTATGGTGGCGCGGGCGATGACTGGCTAGACGCCGGTGCAGGCAATGACGCAGTCTATGGCGGAGCGGGCGACGACATCATTGTACAATCCGGCAGCGGCACCCAATTCTATGACGGGGGTGCTGGTAACGACACCTATATGTGGGACACCTCAGCTTGGGGTAGCGTTGCGCTTGGAACCGTGTTGGTTAATTTGAACACTGGCTTTTCTGGGCTGCGCGATTTGCCAAATCATCCCAAAAACGACACGCTGACCAATATCGAAAATATTGACTTTACCGACCTTGAATATGCTTTTGAGCTGATCGGCGACGGCGGAAACAACATGATCACTGCGGGCGCTTTGGACGATCTGCTAAGGGGCGGCGGCAGAAATGATACGTTGGTCGGCGGTGCGGGCGACGACACGCTTTATGGCGATAATGGCGATGATAGCTTGACGGGCGGCACCGGCAAAGACGTGATGAACGGCGGACAAGGTGCTGATGATTTCATTTTTGCCGATGGTGACACAGGCATTGGGCGGAACCGTGATGTTATCGTGAAATTCCGAACGCGATCCGATGATATCGATCTGCGCTTGATGGATGCAAACACAGATATCGATGGCGATCAGGCCTTTAGCTTTACGGGCAAAAATGCCAGTGCCAATGCAATTTGGACAAGCAAAATAGGAAAAAACACCATTGTACATGGTGATGTCGATGGCGATGGTGTGGCTGATTTTCAGATTCAGCTCAATGGCACAGCTAAGGTTATCGCAGGGGATTTCTTATTGTAACGCCATTGGTCGGGCCGAAAACTGCCACCAAACTTAGGATTTGCCCGCCCCAATCCGTGGCTCGGTGCCGCGCAAAAGCCGGGCGATATTGGCGCGGTGCCGCCACAGAACAAAGCCCGCCATCACCGCCAAGAAACCCGTTTTTGCCCCATAGCCCAAAGCCAGCGCCGCAGCCGGGCCCATCAGCGCACCCGCCATGCCCGCAACCGAGGAAATGCGCAGCAATTTTGCAACCGCGGCCCAGGCGGCACACATCGCCAACCCCACAGGCCACGCCAGCGCCAGTGCAACCCCCAGCAACGTCGCCACCCCTTTGCCACCACGAAAGCCCAGCCAAACCGGATAAAGATGGCCCAAAAACGCAGCAAGCCCCGCCATCTGCGCCGCCTCTTCGCCCCAGACCGCCCGCGCCAGCAAAACCGCCCCCGCACCCTTAAGCGCATCCAACACCAAGGTCATCGCAGCGGCTGCTTTATTGCCGGTGCGCAGCACATTGGTTGCACCAATATTGCCAGATCCGATGCTGCGCAAATCGCCCAAACCCATCAGCCGCGCCAAAATCAACCCAAAAGGGATGGCGCCCATCGCATAAGACAGCCCCAGTATCAGCAGCAGTTCGGGCACAGATATCGCCATCTCAAACATTCAATAGCCCTCACCAAAAACGCAGCGCCCCGCCACAAAGCTCGCCCGCACCCTGCCCTGCATCCGCTGGCCATCAAAAGGCGTATTGCGCGATTTTGATCGCAGGCTGGCGCGGTCCAACACAAAGGGCAGATCGGGGTCAAACAGCACCAAATCCGCAGGAGCCCCCACCGACAACCGCCCCGCTGGCAGGCCCAAAAGCCGCGCTGGGTTCAACGAAAGCGCCCGAAAGAGCTGCGCCATGCTCAGATCACCCGAATGCACCAAACGCAGCGCTGCGGGCAATAACGTCTCTAACCCAACGGCACCAGCGGCTGCATCTTCAAAGGGCAAGCGTTTTGATTCTTCGTCCTGGGGGGTGTGCATCGAACAAATGACATCAATCAGCCCTTCGGCCACCGCAGCAACCATCGCCACCCGATCATCTTCGGCGCGCAACGGTGGGGTCATGCGGAAAAAGGTGCGGTAATCGCCAATATCAAACTCATTCAGCGTCAGATGGTGAATACTGACACCCGCCGTGACCCTTAGACCATTGGCCTTGGCACGCGCCAACGCGGGCAGGCTGCGCGCCGTTGTGATTTGATCGGCATGATAGCGCACGCCTGTCATTTCGACCAAGGCAATATCACGATCAAGCCCCATCCGTTCGGCCATGGGCGAGACATGCGGCAAACCGCGCAGGCTGGCAAATTTGCCGCTGGTAGCCACAGCCCCGGCCGACAGGCTAGGATCTTGTGGATGCCCAATAACCAGCGCACCCAAACTGCGGGCATAGGTCATGCAGCGGGCCAGTACTTTGGTATTGGCCACAACGTGATCGCAATCGCTAAAAGCCACCGCACCAGCATCACGCAGAAATCCAATTTCAACCATCTCGCGGCCAGCACGGCCTTTGGTCAGTGCGGCCATGTGGTGAATGTTCACCGGGCTTGCAGCCGCGGCGCGGCGGGTAACAAATTCAAGAATTTCCGGTGTATCAATCGCAGGGTCAGTATCGGGGCGGGTCACCATGGTGGTCACCCCCCCTGCCGCTGCCGCCAGCCCAGCGGAACGAAAGCTTTCTTTGTGCCGTTCGCCCGGCTCGCCGACCTTTACCCCCAGATCAATAATGCCGGGCGCCAGACATTTGCCCCCACAGTCAACCACTCGGGCACCAAGTGGGGCGTCAACGGCCCCAATGGCGGTGATCACGCCCCCCTCAACCACGATATTTCCGATGGTTTCCGTCAGGGCCTCTGGGTCGATCAGGCGGGCGTTTTCAAAAAAAAGCGTCATGCCATCATCCCCGCTTCGCCAGCCCGTGCCGCGCGTGCATCGCGCAGATTTCGGGCCAGCAAATCCATCGCAGCCATGCGCACCGCTACACCCATTTCCACCTGATCTTGAATAACAGATCGGTTGATATCATCAGCCAGCGTGCCATCAATTTCGACACCACGGTTCATTGGCCCAGGATGCATCACAATGGCATCAGGCTTTGCAAAAGCAAGTTTTTCGGCATCTAATCCATAGCGGTGATAATATTCACGCTCAGATGGAACAAACCCACCATCCATTCGTTCGCGTTGCAGCCGCAGCATCATCACAACATCGACACCCTGCAGCCCCTCGGCCATGTCTTCAAAGACTTCACAGCCCAGATCGGCCACGCCAGGGGGCATCAGCGTGGGTGGGCCGATCAGGCGCAGCCGATTTTCCATCTTGCCCAGCAAAATCAGATTTGATCGTGCCACCCTTGAATGGGCGATATCCCCGCAAATCGCCACGCTAAGCCGCTGAATACGCCCCTTGGCGCGGCGAATGGTCAGCGCATCGAGCAGCGCCTGTGTTGGATGTTCGTGGCGGCCATCGCCCGCATTCAACACGGCGCAGTTCACTTTTTCAGCCAGCAAATTCACCGCCCCCGATGCCGGGTGGCGCACAACCAACAGATCAGGGTGCATGGCGTTCAGGGTCATGGCGGTATCTAGCAGGGTCTCGCCCTTTTTCACGCTGGACTGGGCCACCGACATATTCATCACATCAGCACCCAGCCGCTTTCCAGCCAACTCAAAGCTGGCTTGCGTACGGGTTGAGGCTTCGAAGAACATGTTGATCTGTGTCATGCCTGCCAGCGCGTCTGATTGCTTAACCGTGGCGCGGTTCAAATCAACATAGCGATCGGCCAGATCCAGAACGGTGACAATCTCATCAGGGGCCAACGGCTCAATCCCCAACAAATGGCGCGCGCGAAATGTCATGGCATCCCCCCAAAGGCAGGCCCTTGGCCCTGCCCTCTCTATAGAAAGCCCACGCGGTCACGACAAGCACGGCTTTACCTGCGCCTCGCCACGCCCTAGGGTCACGTCATGACGCAGGCCTTGGATTTTCACACACTAAAAGCACTGCTGGAATGGCAGATTGACCTTGGTGCGACCGAGGCAATTGGTGATGCGCCAATCAACCGCTTTGAAGCGCCCGCCAAAGCACCCCAACCCATCCGCCCGCAAGATCCTGCCCCCCAAGACCTGCCCACGCCCCCCCCCGCAGCCAACCAGACCGAGATCGCACAAACACTGGCCACCCAAGCCACAGATCTGGTCAGCCTGCGGGCAGCTTTAGCCGCATTTGATGGCTGCGATCTGAAAAAAGGTGCACGCAATATGGTGTTCGCCGATGGCAACCCCGCTGCACGGGTGATGGTGATTGGCGAGGCACCGGGGCGCGAGGAAGATCTACATGGCCGACCCTTTGTGGGGGCAGCAGGGCAACTGCTTGATAAGATGTTCGCCGCCATTGGCCTGTCGCGGGGCAGCGAAGATCCAGATACGGCGATTTACATCACCAATATTTTGCCATGGCGTCCACCGCAAAATCGTGAGCCCACGCCACAAGAAATTGCCATGCTGATGCCGTTTGTCGCCCAACATATCAACTTGGCCGCACCCCAATTGATTATAGCAATGGGCAACACACCCTGCGCGGCGCTGTTGGGCCAGCGTGGCATCACCCGTCTGCGTGGCACCTTTACCACTGCCTTTGACAGGCCCGTGTTGCCGATGCTGCATCCGGCCTATCTGCTGCGCAATCCCATCGCCAAGCGCGACGCTTGGTGCGATCTTTTGACCCTGAAAGCAAGGATGCACCCAACATGAGCCGCATCGACGAAAACCGCGAATTTATGGCTGTGCGCATCGCGGTTTTAACCGTCTCTGACACCCGCAGCATAACAGATGACCGATCAGGCGATACACTGGTGGAACGGTTGACAGGCGCAGGCCATCTGTTGGCTGCGCGCGCCATCGTGCAAGATGAACGGGCCGATATCGCCGCACAACTGCGCACATGGTGTGCTGACCCTGAAATTGATGTCATTTTATCAACTGGTGGCACGGGCCTGACTGGCCGTGATGTCACAGTCGAAGCCCATCGCGATGTCTATGAAAAAGAGATTGAGGCCTTTGGCACCGTGTTCACTCTGATTTCCATGCAGAAAATTGGCACATCAGCCGTGCAAAGCCGTGCCTGTGGCGGGGTGGCTATGGGCACCTATCTCTTTGCTCTGCCCGGCAGCCCCGGTGGCTGTCGCGATGCTTGGGATGAAATCTTGCGCTGGCAACTGGATTATCGCCATCGCCCTTGTAATTTTGTCGAAATTTTTCCCCGGCTCGAAGAACACAAACGCCGTAAATAACCCGAGCGCACCGCAGGTTTAGCGCTGTGGTGCCGGGCAACCCACCAAATCAATCGCGCCGCCGGGGTGCAAAAGCGTCAGCCGAATATCGCCACGGGTCAGCGCCAAACTGACCCCGCGTGGTGGCACCAGATCGCTGGTCAGGCGCAGCCGCGATTGGTCTTGCTGGGCCAGAACTTCGGACACCCAGATATCAGGGTCGGGCAACTCAATCACACCCAGATAACCACCACCAACCCAGTCCATATTTCGGCCCATCTCTCGGCCCAGATCAATATCAGCCGTCAGCCGCAGCCCATCAGCAATCGGCACAACGGTGCAAGAAACATCGCCCAGCCCAGCCGCCGCAGCACTTTGCGGTTGCGCAGCCAGCGCTTGCTCGATCAGCGCATTTTTGGGGCCAAGATGTTGCACCGGCAACGCCGCCGCAAGATCCAACCGCAGCGGCATGCAGATGTCATGACAAATGCCCAAATCCACGCCCAGCTGCACTGCAATCGGCTGTGCGGTGTCTTGCGGAGTCAGCAAAATTGGTAAAATAAGCTCTTCCGCATAACCAATGGTCTGATAGCCACCCAAATCGAACACCTGCGGAACCGGCCACAATATCTCCACCGCCCCCAGATTTTGTGACCCCGCCCAAGCAAAGCGTGGTGCAACCCCCGCTGCCCCCGGCGCGCGCCAATAGGTTTTCCAATGCTGGGCCAACCGCAAATGCAGCGCCACCATCTGCTGCCCACCCGATAGCTGCCACCCTGGCACAATCTGCGCTGAAATCAGCGCATCAGGCAGGCCTTGGGCCCGCACCAGACGCCCGGCGGGCAATAAGGCCAATCCAAGCCCCAACATCAAAGCAAAAACATATCTCATAACGTCGATATTAGGCACATAGACGCAATTTGGAAATCACATTCCAGACACAATAACAATCAAACCGCACCCGCCCCCTTGCCCTTGCGCGATAATCCCGCGACGGTGGCAATGGTGGTGGCTAAAGCAACAATGGGGGCAAAGGCCTGCGATGGATCTTTGTGGCAAAATTTTGATTGCCATGCCAGGCATGGGCGATGGTGGCTTTGGCCACAGCATCGTTTTTTTGTGCGCCCATTCTGATGAGGGCGCGATGGGGCTAATTGTCAACAAACCTGCAAAAGATCTGACGTTTAAGAAATTGGTTGGCCAACTTGATATCGCATTCGACGAATCAGCGCTGTATGGCCAACAGATACCACCGGTCTATTTCGGCGGCCCCGTGGAACGCGGCCGGGGCTTTGTGTTGCATTCTCCCGAATATGGAACCAACCCAGCCACGCTGCGGGTAAACGGTGATTTTGCCATGACCGCAACGCTTGATGTGTTGGAAGATATCGCCCGCGGTCAAGGGCCACAGGCCTGTCTGTTGGCTTTGGGCTATGCGGGTTGGGCGCCGGGCCAATTAGAAGATGAGATTGCACAAAATGGCTGGCTGACATGTGACGGCCACCGCGATTTGGTTTTTCAAGCGCCCGACACCACAAAATGGTCGCGCGCGCTGAAATCACTGGGTGTCGATGCGCTCAGCCTGTCGGCTGCCGCTGGCCGGGCATAGGGCCAAAGACTACACCGGCCAGCCTGCATCGTCATGCTCGCCCAGCTTGGGCGAGGCTCGGCCCAGTGTCAGTTCTGCCCGCGAAAACACAAAGGGCGCCCGCACCCCCGGCACACCCTCTGGCGCGATTTGCAAACCACGATGGATCACCTGCGGATCGGCAAAAACCTCGGCTAAATCATTAATTTGGTCAGCTGGCACGCCATGGGTTTCACAAGCGGCCAAAAGATCAACCTTGGTAAAACGCAATGTCTGTTGCGTCAGACGGCGTGTCAGTTCGGCGCGATTGGCAACCCGGTCGGCGTTGGTGAAAAATTCTGGCATCTGCGCCATGTCAGGCACGCCCAAAAGCTGACACAGCCGGTGAAATTGCCCATCATTGCCAATTGCCAAAATCACCCACCCATCCGCACAAGTATAAACCGCATAGGGGGCAAGGTTTGGGTGGTCATTGCCCAGACGGATCGGTGCATGCCCCGTCGTCAGGTAATTCATTGCTTGGTTGGCCATTACGGCCGTTGCAACATCCAACAGCGCCATGTCAATATGCTGGCCCAGCCCCGTCAAAGCGCGCTGATGCACCGCAGCCAGAATGGCAGTGCAGGCATAGATGCCAGTCAGAATATCTGTGACAGCCACACCCACCTTTTGCGGCTGCCCGTCGGGTGTGCCGGTCACTGACATCAAGCCAGACATGCCCTGAATGATAAAATCATACCCCGCCCGATGGGCATAGGGGCCAGTTTGGCCAAACCCCGTGATCGAACAATAGATCAGCCGCGGATTGATCTCTGCCAAACTTGGATAGTCCAAGCCATATTTGGCCAACCCACCGACCTTGAAATTTTCAATCACTACATCAGCACTGCGCACCAAATCTTGCACCCGCGCGCGCCCCTGTGGGGTACGAAAATCAGCCGCAACAGACCGCTTGCCACGATTGGCACCATGAAAATAGGCCGCCGACTGGTCATCACCCCGGTCGACAAAAGGCGGGCCCCAACGACGGGTATCATCGCCCTCGGGGGCCTCAATCTTGATGACATCGGCACCCAAATCAGCCAGGGTCTGACCAGCCCAAGGGCCCGCCAGAATGCGCGCCAACTCAACGACCCGCAGGCCCGCAAGCGGTGCTGTCATCGGCTATTTCGCCGCCAATTTTGCATCAAGCAACGTGGCAAAGGCTTTATAGGCCATGTTGGAGTGCCGCTCACCATCGATAATGAAACTGGGCGTGCCCTCAATTCCGTCTGCTGCGCTATTCTTTTGGTAAGCGGCCACCAGCGCCTCGGCCAAAGGTTTGTTTTGCAAACAGGCCTCAATGCTATCATTGCTCATGCCCGACACCCGGCCAATTCGGCGCAGGTTATCAGCAATGACAGCCGGATCCCGGTCTGACAGCCAAGAGTCACGCGCAGAATAATAGGTATCTACAAACCCAAAATACCGCTCAGGCCCCGCACAGCGCGCCAGCATGGCCGCCCAAAGACCAATGCCGTCAAAATACACTTCGCGATAGGTGAAAAAAACCTTGCCGGTGTCAATGTAGTTAGCCTTGAGTTCTTTAAAGACGTCAGTGTGAAAATCGGCGCAATGCGGGCAGGTAAAGGATGCGTATTCCGTCACTTTGATCGGGGCATCTGGATCCCCCATGGTAAAGTCTTGCAACAACTCCGGCGCCAAATCCGCCGTTTCGCCAGCAGCTGTTTGCGCCCAAACTGGGCGCATTCCACCCACCATACCCGACAAACCACCAGCGGCCATCAGGCCCAGTGCAATTCTTCTGTCCATGGAAAACCTTTCTATCTATCGCTGCGAGATAAGATGTTTTGCCCCAATGCTTCAAGGGCTGCGCGCAGGCTTTCATCGCCGACCGCTTGCGACAAATTGCGCGCCCGGGCACAGACCTCGGGGTTCGGGGGTTTGGGCGCTTTTGGGGCGGTGGCAAAGACTGCCTGTCCCTCGGCAAACCCAATTGGTGCCGTTTGGGTAATATGGATACGCGCCACCGCATTATAGCCGTAACAGGCGTTTACTTTGGCGCGAATAGTGGGCTTTTCCATTTGCAACAGCGGTGCAGTCGCACCTGTTGTCAGCAGCGTCAGCGTGGCCCCTAACCCATCGCGACCATATCCCATTTTCACGGGCCGGGCCATGCGCGCCACATCCTCACCGACGATCTCAGCCCACTGGGTCAAAAGCCGTGTGATGGCAAAGCCACGCGTCTCACCAGCCAGCCGGATCGGTTCGCGCAAAAGTCCCGCGGCGGGCTCAAACCCGCGCATGCGGCGCTGCCCCCCAAGCGGGGGTTTTGATATGCCCTTTGATCCAGATTTTGACACGGCTTTTCATTCCCCTCTTCTTCCCTATTCTAAGCACCAACCGGCCAAAGACCAGCCCATAGGCCTGACAAAGGACATAAAGATTGCGTGACACCCCCAGCCAGACGCAGCCCGCCACGCCCGACGCTGCAACCCAGATCAGCGGGGCGCTTTTGGCGTGGTATGACCGCCATGCCCGCATCATGCCGTGGCGTGTCAGCCCTGCAGCCCGCCAGCAGGGCCAAACCCCCGACCCGTATCGTATTTGGCTGTCTGAAGTCATGCTGCAACAAACCACGGTGGCAGCGGTGAAAAGCTATTTCCTGCGCTTTACCCAGCGCTGGCCAAACGTGGGTGATCTGGCAGCCGCCCAAGATGGCGATGTGATGGCCGAATGGGCGGGTCTGGGCTATTATGCCCGTGCCCGTAATCTGCTGCGCTGCGCGAGGGCGGTGGTGCAAAATCACGGCGGCGTCTTTCCCGCCGATCACGCAGCCCTTCTGCGGCTGCCGGGGGTTGGCCCCTATACTGCCGCTGCGGTTGGGGCGATTGCCTTTGATATTCCAGCAACCGTTGTTGACGGCAATGTTGAGCGCGTGATGGCCCGGCTTTTTGATGTGCAAACACCGCTGCCACGCGCCAAACCAGAATTGACAGCACATGCAGCCCGGCTGACGCCTCAGCTTAGACCCGGCGATTATGCACAGGCCGTGATGGACCTGGGCGCCACAATCTGTACACCCAGAAAACCCGCCTGTGGCATCTGCCCGCTGATGGATGCCTGTCAGGCCCGCCATGCAGGCAGCGCCGAAACCCTGCCCCGAAAACTGGCCAAAACCACAAAGCCCACACGATTTGGCACAGTGTTCATCGCCCGGCGCAGCGATGGTGCGTGGCTGCTGGAACGCAGGCCCGGCCATGGGCTGTTGGGCGGCATGCTGGGCTGGCCCGGTGACGCTTGGGCCACAGATAGCACCCCATATGCCACCACAGCTGCACCGCCAGCCCCTGTCGTTGCCAATTGGCAAAGCCTGAACACACAGGTGCGCCACACCTTTACACATTTTCATCTGGTGCTCAGCGTTCAGGTGGCCCATGTCAGCCCAGAGGCCACGCCAAAGATCGGATATTTTTTGCCCGCCACAGAGTTTCGCGCAAAAGATCTGCCCACAGTTATGCGCAAAGCCCATGCTTTGGCCGCAACCATATTGCAGCCATAAAAAGACCCCGCCATTGCAGAAATGGCGGGGCGCAGTGGTGCAGCCCGATCAAATCGGGCGCACGGGCGGTAAACTGTGAAAAATTGATCAGTTCGGGCGCACGGCCGGCACAATATCCATTTCGGCGCGGATTTGCTGACGCAGCAGATCAATCGGGATCATCTTGCCCTCGCGCTTGTAATGCCAATAGGTCCAGCCATTACAACTTGGCGCACCCTCAAGCGTGGCGCCAACCTGATGGATTGAGCCCTTGGTTTCATGCGCGATCAACGTACCATCGGCCCGCACCTTGGCCCGGAAACGGCCATTTTGCGACATAAGCTCTTCACCGGGGCGCAGCATCCCACGCTCAACCACCTGGCCAAATGGCACACGCGGCTCAGCCCGGCGGGACGTTGTGACCTCAAGGGCAGATTTGTCAAACCGGCGCACCCGATCCAACCGCGCGGTGGCAACAGTGCGATACGCCTCTTCGCGCTCAATCCCAATAAAATCACGACCCAGCATTTTGGCCACGGCCCCCGTGGTGCCGGTGCCAAAAAACGGGTCTAACACGACATCGCCGGGGTTGGTGGTGCCGAGGATGATGCGATGTAAAAGGCTTTCTGGCTTTTGGGTGGGATGGGCCTTCTGGCCCTCGGCGTCTTTCAGCCGTTCATGCCCCGTGCAAAGCGGCAGCGACCAGTCAGACCGCATCTGCACCCCATCGTTCAGCGCTTTCAGCGCCTCATAGTTGAACGTGTATCGGCTGGCCTCAGATTTTGAGGCCCAGATCAGCGTCTCATGCGCGTTCGTCAACCGTTTGCCACGGAAATTCGGCATCGGGTTGACCTTGCGCCAGACAACATCGTTCAAAATCCAGTATCCCGCGTTTTGCAGTTCGGCCCCAACGCGGAAAATATTATGATAGCTGCCAATCACCCAAATCGCGCCATTGGGCTTCAACAATCGACGCGCCGCCGCCAGCCAATCGCGGGTGAACCGGTCATAGCTTTCAAAGCTGGCGAATTGGTCCCAAGCATCATCCACCGCATCAACGCGGGAATTATCGGGCCGGTGCAGGTCGCCGCGTAATTGTAGATTATAGGGTGGATCCGCAAAAATCAGATCAACCGAGCCTTCGGGCAAGCGGTTCATTTGCTCAATACAATCCCCCGAAAGGATTTGATTGAGTGGCAAAGTCATCGGAACAGCCATGTTTGGCCCTGCCCCCGAGCGGCTTTTCGTTTTGGTCATCATTACTGCCTCGATACCGCGCATTGTCGCGCTGTTGTTAAGCCTTAAGATGAGTCATTACCGATTCGCCGTCAAATTCTTTTTGAATCAAGGATTTACATTATTTTCTTGATACAAGATATTGTGTACGGGTTTAAACGAACGCCTATGATGTGGGGTCACACCCAGGGCTTTAAGCGCCTGCAGATGCGCCGCAGTGGGGTAGCCGGCATTTTTGGCCCAGCCATACCCCGGAAAGTGTTGCGCTAAATCCACCATGATATCGTCACGCACCACCTTGGCCAGGATCGACGCCGCCGCAATTGACAGGCTGCGGGCATCGCCCTTGACCACCGCTTGGGCCGAAATATCCAAACCACGCGGCAGCAAATTGCCATCAATCAACACATGATCAGGCGCCTGCGGCAGCGCGGCAATTGCGCGCAACATCGCCAAATGACTGGCGCGCAGAATATTCAAATCATCAATTTCAGCAACACTGGCGTGGGCCACAGCAACCTGTGCTGTCGCCCGAATCTCATCTGCCAGTGCCCGGCGACGACTGTCAGACAGCTGTTTTGAATCACGCAAGCCATGCGGCACATTATCAGGGTTCAACCGCACCGCAGCCGCAGTAACAGGCCCCGCCAAAGGGCCCCGCCCAACCTCATCCACACCCACAACCCACTGCGCCCCATTGGCAAAAGCAGCCAGTTCAAAACTGAAATCTGGCATCCCCTGGCCCTAGCGGCTGAGCCCACCGGGCAAGGTCGGCATATCCAACGCAGCAAAACCATAGTGTTTCAACCAACGCAGATCCGATTCAAAAAAGGCGCGCAGATCTGGAATGCCATATTTCAGCATCGCAATACGGTCGATGCCCAACCCAAAAGCAAAGCCCTGCCATTTATCGGGGTCAACCCCGGCGGCTGCCAGCACCTTGGGGTGCACCATGCCGCTGCCCAAAATCTCCATCCAGCTGTCACCCTCACCGATTTTCAACTGGCCACCCTGCCATGAACAGCGGATATCCACCTCGGCCGAGGGTTCGGTAAATGGAAAATGCGATGCGCGAAAGCGCAGTTCAACATGATCTACCTCAAAAAATGCGCGGCAGAATTCTTCAAGCACCCATTTCAGATTGGCCATCGATAGATCGCGATCAATCGCCAGCCCTTCAACCTGATGAAACATGGGCGTGTGGGTCTGATCCATATCCATGCGATACACGCGGCCCGGCGCAATCACACGGATCGGCGCACCCTGCGCTTGCATCGCACGGATCTGCACTGGGCTGGTGTGGGTGCGCAACACATGCGGTGGCCGCGGATCAGCGGCATCACGGTGCAAAAAGAACGTATCATGTTCTTGCCGGGCTGGATGTTCAGCAGGAATATTCAACGCATCAAAGTTGAACCAATCGCTTTCCACCTGTGGGCCTTCGGCCACTGCAAAGCCCATATCGGCGAAAATCGCAGTCAGCTCATCCATAACCTGGCTGACCGGGTGGATCGTGCCCATCCGCCGAGGCCGACCAGGCAGCGATACATCCAACCACTCCGCCTGCAGCCGTTCATGCAACGCTGCATCGGCCATCGCGGCCTTGCGCGCCCGCAGTGCAGCATCCAGTTCATCTTTCAACGCGTTAAGCGCCGGGCCCGCTGTCTGACGCTCTTCTGGTGCCATGCGGCCCAACTCGCGCATCATCAGGCTTACCTCGCCCTTTTTGCCAAGAGCGGCCAGCCGGATTTCCTCCAACGCGGCCTCATCTGCCGCCGAAGCCACAGCCCCGATAAACCGAAGCCTCAGATCATCCAAACCCTGCATATCCGCCACCTGTTGCAATTGGGTCAGGGGGCTATCACAAGAGCCTGTGTTGTCAAGCAGCAGCACCGCCCCCATCGGCGCGTCAGGCATCAGAAAGTCACGAGCAAGACAGTCGGGCATCAAAAAATTGATTTGCGTCCACGCACCGTCAACATTTTGCGCGATTCCTGCACCACGCCGTTTTTTGATGAAATTGTCTTGGGCGGATCTTTCAGATGCTTTTCAACCACAACCATAGAATCATAGAATTTCACTGACTCAACCTGACGGGCTGCCGGATGCAGCGGAAAGATCTCATCTTGGTCGGTATACCAGCTGTGCATCCGGTCAATCAGATCTTTGGCAATTTCAATAAAGCTGCCACGCTGACGAAACCCACCACCAAATCCCGGCCAATAGCTGGTATGGGTGTCCTCCACCACATAAAGACCACGGTTTTTTACTGTGGGCCAAAGATGGCGCAAGCTTGTGGCCTGTTGATCCATTTTATGCCCGCCATCATCCACGATGATATCAAACGGCCCATATTTTTCGGCAACAGACTTCAGAAAAACCGGATCAGCCTGATCGCCAATCTCAACATGCACCCCTGGCCCAGCAAAGGCTTGGCACGCAGGATCGATATCCAAAAAAACCAAAGTGGAACCTGGGCCAAAAAACCCCTTCCACAAATCGATCGATCCACCTTTGAAAATGCCAATTTCCATAAAGGTCACATCGCGGCCCTGCCAGTCACGCAAAAGATCGTGATAAACATCCAGATAATGATCCAGCTTCAACAGCATCCGATCATCTGTGCGTGTCAAATATGTCCGAAAATAATTGGGCCGTGCGGCGGCGTCAACAATCGCGGCTTGGGCAAGGGCGGGTTTTGCAGCGGGCGCAGGCGCAGGGCTGGATGCGGCGGACGGGTCTGACAAAGCGGCCTCCTGATCAAACAAAAGCCCACGCCTGCAAATGCAAGGCGCGGGCTTTCAAAGATCTAACACCCTAGGGTTGATCAGGCAACAGCAGCTTTCGCCTGTGCCACAATCGCACCAAAGGCCTCGGGCTCATTCACGGCCAGATCGGCCAGAACCTTGCGGTCAACCTCAATCCCGGCCTGCGCCAGCGCGTTGATAAAACGCGAATAGGTCATCGCTGCATCAATTTCACGCACAGCAGCGTTGATCCGCTGGATCCACAGCGCGCGGAAATTACGCTTGCGCACCTTGCGGTCGCGCGTGGCGTATTGGTTGGCTTTGTCCACAGCCTGCGTCGCAGTGCGGAAATTGGTGCTGCGCGCGGCATAATAGCCAGCGGCGGCTTTGATCACCTTGCGGTGGCGAGCATGGGTAACGACCCCGGATTTAACGCGTGACATTGTCGTGCCTCCTTAACGGTCGTAGGGCATGTATTTTTTGACGATCTTGGCATCCTGATCTGACAAGATCATCATGCCACGCGCGTCGCGAATGAATTTCGGCGTGCGCTTGATCATTCCGTGCCGCTTGCCCGCAGGGCCGGACTTAACAAGCCCTGACGCTGTCATGGAAAAGCGCTTTTTGGCGCTTGATTTGGTCTTCATCTTGGGCATTTCCATCTCCTCTTACGAGTGGTTGACGCGCGACTCGGCATGCCACTATAGGCCGGCCACGCGGTAAGAAAGCGCCGTATAGGGCTCTGGGCCCTGCCTGACAAGCGAAAAAGCGCGCTCTATTCCGGCTCACTGCGGAAAATAAGACGTTCCTGACAGGGTGCCACACGCAGAATATTTGTGGTGCCGGGCACGTTAAAGGGCACACCAGCTGTCACAACAATCTGATCAGTTTCTTGGGCAAAGCCATAGGTCAAAGCCGCACGCACCGCACCCACCACGGCAGATTTAAACCGCCCAACCTCATCACCCACCACACAGTGCAGCCCCCAAGTCAGCGACAGGCGCCGGGCAGTCTGGTTGATTGGGGTTAAGGCCAGAATAGGCACGCGTGGCCGCTCACGCGCCACCAAACTGGCTGTTGTGCCAGATTGGGTATAGCAACAAATTGCCTTAATATCAGTTGTCTCTGCAATTTCCCGCGCCGCAGCAACAATCCCATCGGCCACCGAACGCCGCACAGCCTTGCGTGAACTTTCGATCACCTCACGATAGGTGGGATCATGCTCAACCGAGATTGCAACGTTGTTCATCGTCTGCACGGCTTCGACGGGGTAAGATCCTGCCGCAGATTCTGCCGACAACATCACTGCATCGGCACCTTCATAAATCGCCGTCGCAACATCTGATACCTCAGCCCGGGTTGGGATGGGCGATTCAATCATGCTTTCCAACATTTGCGTGGCCACAATAACCGGCTTGGCCGCAGCCCTACAGGCACGCACCAAACGCTTTTGAATGGGCGGCACCGCATGAACCGGCAATTCGACACCCAAGTCTCCACGCGCCACCATAATCCCATCCGAGGCTTCAAGGATTTCGGCAAAAGCAGTTACAGCGGCAGGTTTTTCAATTTTTGACATGATCGCAGCGCGCCCCTGCACCAAGGCACGCGCCTCGGTAACATCCTCGGCCCGCTGCACAAAAGAAAGTGCCAACCAATCAACGCCCAACTGACAGGCAAATTCCAGATCGCTCAGATCCTTTTCGGACAGCGCCGCCAAAGGCAGCACAACGTCGGGCACGTTCACACCCTTACGGTTGGAAATGGTGCCCCCCACCTCAACCCGGCAATTGGCAAAATCAGGGCCACAAGTCTCAACCCGCAGGCGGATCTTGCCATCATTCACCAAAAGTGAGGCCCCCGGCACAAGCGCAGCAAAAATTTCAGGGTGGGGCAAGCGCACACGTGTCGCATCCCCCTCAGCCGCATCCAAATCTAAGCGAAAGGTCTGGCCCTCGCTCAGTTCTTGGGCGCCCTCGGCAAATACACCCACCCGCAACTTTGGCCCCTGCAAATCGGCCAAAATACAGATCGGCCGCCCCAAATCGGCTTCAACCTGGCGGATCTGGCCATGGCGGCGGGCAATATCATCTTGCGTGCCATGGCTCATATTTAAGCGAAACACATCCGCCCCAGCCTCAAACAAAGCACGGATCATTTCATAACTGTCTGAAGCCGGGCCAAGCGTGGCCACGATTTTCACATTGCGCAGGCGTCTCATCTTGCGTTTCATCCTCGCTGATGTACGTGTCTATATAATCTCTGGCCTTGTATGGCCGAAAATATGCCTTTGGGCAACATCCACCCGTTAGCGATAACAAAAAACTAGCAAAGCCATGTGACACCACCATGACCCATCCCGCATATGAAATCATTGGGGCCAACCGCCCTGGCCGTTGGCTGATCACCTGCGACCATGCCAGCAACCATATTCCAAACTCGGTGGGTCTGGGCAGTCTTGGCATCAGCGCAGCCGACATGTCACGCCACATTGCATATGACCCAGGCGCTGCAGGCCTTGCCACAGCGCTCAGCGAACAGCTCAACAGCCCCGCCATTCTCAGCCAGTTCTCACGCCTGGTGATTGACCCAAACAGGGGCGAGGATGATCCAACCCTGATCATGCAGCTTTATGATGGCACCATCATACCCGCAAACCGCAATATTGACCCAACAGAAACCCAACGACGGCTCAACACCTTTCACCGCCCCTATCATGCTGCCTTGGCCCAGCTTGCCGCCCGCAGATCAGATACCGTCATCTTGGCCATTCACAGCTTCACACCCTGCCTGCGCGGCCGCGCCCCACGCCCTTGGCATTTGGGAATTCTTTATGGAACCGACGCGCGCCTATCATGCGCATTGCTCGACGTGCTACAAAATGAACCCGATCTTTGTACGGGCGACAATGAGCCCTATCGCGGCCAATTACCCAATGATGCCATCGACCGACACGCCATCAGCGCCAACCGCCACAACACACTCATTGAACTGCGCAATGATCTGATCACAACACCCACAGATCAAACCCTCTGGGCCACCCGCTTGGCCCCCCTGCTCACCCAAGCCCTTCACCAAGCCGAGCATTCACAACAGGAGCCCTGATATGGATGACACCACCCGCACCGAAATCGAAGCCGCAACCTTTCGCGCGCTCATGCATCACCTGCTCGAAAAACGCCCCGATGTCCAAAACATCGACCTGATGACCCTCGCAGGCTTTTGCCGAAACTGCCTGTCGCGCTGGTATCAGGAAGCCGCAGAAACACGCGGCATCACCCTTTCCAAAGACGAAGCCCGCGAAATCGTCTACGCCATGCCCTTTGCCGATTGGACAGAAAAACACCAACGCCCCGCAAGCGCTGACCAACAATCGGCTTTTGCAGCCGCTTTCAAAGAAAATGTTGGCAAGCCGACCTGAGTCCCAGCGCCTCTTTCGTTCTTAAATATCCCCGCCGGAGGCCCTGCCGCGCAGCATTCCCTGCCACAGGGCCTCTCAACCCACAAAAGATCGGCTAAACAGCCTGCTTGCGCATTTCCTCAAGATAAACACGCCGCAGCTGCGTGGCCACAGGCCCGGGCTTACCCAACTGCGCCCCATCACCCAACTTCACCCCGTCAATCTGCACAACCGGCATGACAAACGCACTGGCCGAGGTCATGAACGCCTCATCCGCGCTCTGCGCCTCAGCGATGTCAAAGGCGCGCTCTTCCACGATTAATTGGCACATTTCGGCCACCCGCAGCACGGCCTTGCGGGTGATCCCCGCCAGAATGTCATGGCCCAATTGCCGGGTGATAATCCGGCCATTCGCGACGATATAGGCATTGTTTGATGTGCCTTCGGTCACAAAACCGTCTTGCACCATCCAAGCATCATCCGCCCCAGCCTTGCGTGCCATCATCTTTCCCATTGATGGGTAAAGCAGCTGCACGGTCTTGATATCGCGGCGCGCCCAGCGTTGGTCTTCAATCGAAATCACGCTGATCCCAATATCCGCCTGCGGGCTTTGCGCCATTCCTGGCTTTGATTGCGTGAAAGCCACAATGGTCGAGGGCACCTCGGCCGGGTCTGGAAAGACGAAATCGCGGTCGCCAGGGGCGCCACGGGTGATTTGCAGATAGATCATTCCATCCACCAAACCATTGCGCGCCACCAATTCGCGGTGCATCACCAAAATTTCATCCGCAGTCATCGGCGCGGCCATATCCAACTCGGCCAGCGACCGTGCCAGCCGCGTCATATGCCCGTCAAAGTCGATCAGCTTGCCATCAAGCACGCTGGTCACCTCATAAACGGCATCAGCCATCAAAAATCCACGATCAAACACCGACACCTTGGCGTCAGCTTCTGGGGTATAGGCGCCATTCACAAAAACAGTCCGGGTCATCCAAAGCGTCCTTAAATCCAAATATCACAGGGGAATGTGGCCATCTTCGGCCAATTTTTGCAGCATCGGCGCCAGATCAGCCTCATAGCGTTGCCAGCTTTTGACAGAGCCAGACGACATTGGCTGGCGCACTTGATAAAGGCTCAACGTGTCAACCTTGCGGTTATTTTGATGAAAATTCAAACAGCTATCCTGCCATTCCAGCCCACAAGCCGCGATCAATCGGCGGGTCTGCACCTCGGGGTCGGCCACCAGATCCTCATATTGCACCTCATAAAACCACTCAGGCACTTCACGGCGCCAAAAATCAATCATGCTCACGAATGTAGTGTAATAGGTCGCAAGTTCGCGCTGGTCATAGGCATAAAGATGCGTGCCGTCTGGGAACTTATTTTTGTACATTGACAGCAAATTATCACGCGGATCACGGCGCACCACAATAAAACGGGCGTTTGGCATCGCCAGCTTCATCAGGCCGATCACCAGATAGGTCTGAATAGATTTATCTGTAACCCGCGGCGTATCGGGGCACCGTGCGCGCATCAGCGCCTGATATTCATGGCCCATGGCGGCGATGGCGGCTGCGGGCAACTCGGTGATCGCGTGGAAACCGCGCGCTTGTGGGTTGAGCAGCAAATTTTGGCCCAACCGCGTGCCCTCGCCCACCTCACCCGCGCCCGTTACATCAGAATGACTGGCAATGATCTGTTCAACCAAGGTCGTGCCCGACCGTGGCATGCCCGTGACAAAAATTGGTGCGTAATCGGTGGTGCCCGGAATGTGGGCCCCCTGCCAATCAAACCCAGCCATGGCTTTCTGCATCATGGCAATTTCCTGATGCCGCAATGCCATATCATAGGGGCTTTCGTTATGAACCAGCACATTGGCCATGCTGAGATAGGGGAAAACCTTGTCATAATCCTTGGTATCTTCCAACGCTTTGGCCAGCGCAAAGCCCAAGTTCACCCGGTCCAGCGCACCCAAGGCTTGTGGCCCTTTCAGATCCAACAGCGCCTGCATCTGCGCAATAATTGGATCACCAGCCCGGGTCTTGTGCGACGCCAAGAACAGCCGATAGTTCATGCCATTCTTCGGATCATGTTCAAACGCACGGCGAAACCATTCCTCGGCCGCATCAAACTGGCCCATGGTCTGCATAAGCAATGCCTTGCCGCCCAGTGCTGCTGGTTGATTGGGGTCAATCGCCAATGCGGCATCAAAACTGGCCAAAGCGGCTGTATCTTTTCCCAAACGGCTTTGCACTTTGCCCAACTGCGCCAAAATCCGTGCCGATCGATGGCCTGACAGATCAGCAGCCCGCTGATAGGCAACTTCGGCCAGATCATTTTGTCGATTGGCATTATAAGCCGCCGCCAAAGCAACCAACATGGGAATTGAATCAGGCGCCAGCCTTTGTGCGCGCTGCAAAAACACCAACGCCTTATCAGCCGCACCATCATCGGCCATCAAACGGCCCAGATTGGTCAAGGCCGGCACAAGATCAGGGGCGCAGATGACCGCTTCGCGCAACGCGCGCAGCGCCTCTTGTGGTTTGCCCTGCTCCATCAGCGATTGACCCAGGTTCATGAAACCTTCGGCAAAGTTCCGATCCATCCGCACAGCAGCGGCAAACGCCGCAGCCGCCTCGGCCGGGCGCGACTGGCCAGCCAGCGCCAGCCCCAAAATGTTGCTGACCGCCGCAGATTGCGGGTGCAGCGCCAACAAGGCGCGCGCCTGTGTTTCGACCAAACTGTGATTGCCCAAGCGGGCATTGGCCACAAGCGCGCTCAGATCTTTTGGCGCCACACCGCCCAGCGCCGGGCGCGAGGTTGCGCGCAATGCGCCAAAACGATCTTGCAGCACCAACCGCACCTCGGGCGCGAGGGGGGACTTTTTCAGAGCAGCCAAAAATGTCCGCTCAGCCTCAGGCGCGCCCAACAGCGCAACAGCCGCAGCCCAACCCTGCCATATGACAGGCTCAGCCGCTTTAAGTGTGGCAGCGGCCAAAAAATGCGTAATGGCACGATCATAGCGGCCACCATCCAAAAAGATACGCGCCGCCTGAAAATGCGGTTCGGCAATATTGGGATTTGCCTCAATAATCTGGCCAAATTGGCCCAAAGCTTCCTCGGCCTTGCCGGCCTCACGCAGGTTCATGGCCTGTTCGTAAAGGGTTTGGATCTGCATTTTTGTCAGGGGCTGCATGGCGGCGGTTCTCTGTTTGGGCAGGTTTTTATCGTCTTACGGCGTTGGGCTAAGGTTGTCGAGTTTGCTGTCACAAAGCTTAGAAACCCCGGCACAAGGGGCAAACGGCCCAAATGAAAAAGAGCGGGCCAAGGCCCGCTCTTTCCCATCAATTCTGATCGTTAGATCAGAACGACATGCCCAGACCGACCGAATAGCCGTCTTCGTACATGCCGGCCTGAACAACGGCACCGCCGCCCAGATCGTAGTTCACGCCTGCACCCCAACCGTCTTCATCTGCGCTGGTGTCATAGTCTTTCTGACCCCAGTTAGCAGCCACAGTCATGGCACCAGCGGTGTAAGCCACTGCGATACCGGTGGTGGTGTAGTCTTCTGCGGTCGAAGCAGCACCCGACACGTCGGTCGAGTCAAAGCTGTACGATGCATAGCTCAGACCCAAGGTCAGGCCGTTTTCCATCGACGCGGTGACCGAA
>CALAXT010000019.1 GCA_937895435.1 uncultured Paracoccaceae bacterium
CATCAGATGGGTGCGCAGGCCCGTTTGATGAGCCAAGCCATGCGCAAACTCACTGCCAGCATCAGTCGTACGAATTGCATGGTGATTTTTATCAACCAGATTCGAATGAAAATTGGCGTGATGTTTGGTTCGCCTGAAACCACCACAGGCGGCAATGCGCTGAAATTCTATGCGTCGGTCCGGCTTGATATTCGTCGTACCGGTTCGATCAAAGATCGTGACACCGTCATGGGCAATTCGACCAAAGTTAAAGTTGTCAAAAACAAAGTTGCGCCGCCTTTCCGTGAAGTCGAATTTGACATCATGTTTGGTGAAGGGATTTCGAAAACGGGTGAGTTGATTGACCTGGGTGTTAAGGCCGGTGTTGTTGATAAATCAGGGTCTTGGTATTCTTATGGTGATGAACGGATCGGGCAGGGGCGTGAAAATGCCAAATTGTTCTTGAAATCAAACCCAGAGCTTGCCGCCGATATTGAGGGTAAAATTCGCGCATCCCACGGGCTGATTTTGGCCGCCATCACAGGTGAAGAAGATGTGATGGAGGCGTGATCTTTACGCAATAATTCAATTTGGCGCCGTTTTGCGCCCATAGGCTTGTAAAGCCGCAGGGGAAACTCTGCGGTTTTTTCTATATATTGCGCATTCACAACGCCCGCTATGGACGGGGGGGCTGAGGGCGGGTAAATGAACGCAAATCCCTTGTCAAAAGAGGCTGCAGCCATGCCGAGCTTGAATGATATCCGTGCAACTTTTCTTGATTATTTTGGGCGCAACGGCCATGCCGTGGTCGACAGCTCGCCATTGGTGCCGCGCAATGACCCGACACTTATGTTTACCAATGCCGGCATGGTGCAATTCAAAAATGTTTTTACCGGCGTCGAGCATCGCGATTATTCGCGTGCCGCAACATCTCAAAAATGTGTGCGCGCCGGGGGGAAGCACAATGATCTCGACAATGTTGGATATACCGCCCGCCACCACACATTTTTTGAAATGCTGGGCAACTTTAGCTTTGGTGATTATTTCAAAGAAGAGGCGATTCCCTTTGCTTGGAACCTGATCACCCGTGAATATGGCATCGACCCCAACCGCCTGTTGGTCACGGTATATCATACCGATGATGAGGCGGCGTTGTTGTGGAAAAAGGTGGCAGGGCTTGATGACAGCCGGATTATCCGCATCCCCACCAATGATAATTTTTGGATGATGGGCCCGACTGGCCCTTGTGGGCCTTGCACCGAGATTTTTTATGACCACGGCCCAGCGATTGCAGGCGGCCCTCCGGGCAGCCCGGATGAAGATGGTGACCGGTTCATTGAAATCTGGAACCTGGTGTTCATGCAGTTTGAACAATTTGCGGATGGCACACGTACGGATTTGCCACGCCCCTCGATTGATACGGGTATGGGGCTTGAACGGATTGGTGCACTGCTGCAGGGCAAACACGACAATTATGATACCGATCTGATGCGCTCATTGATTGAGGCATCGGCGCACGCAACCTCGCAAGACCCTGATGGGCCGGGAAAAATGCATCACCGCGTGATTGCAGATCATCTGCGCTCGACCAGCTTTTTGATCGCGGATGGGGTGATGCCGTCAAATGATGGGCGAGGATATGTGTTGCGCCGTATCATGCGCCGCGCCATGCGCCACGCGCATCAGTTAGGGGCGCATGATCCGTTGATGCACCGTCTGGTACCGGCTTTGGTGCGCCAGATGGGCGCGGCCTATCCCGAACTTGGCCGGGCGCAGGCATTGATTGAAGAAACGCTGCGGCTGGAGGAAACCCGGTTTCGCCAAACGCTTGATCGTGGTTTGCACCTGCTGGATGATGAGCTGTCACGTTTGCCTGATGGCGCTGTTTTGCCCGGTGCAGCGGCGTTCAAGCTGTATGACACTTATGGTTTTCCACTTGATTTGACGCAAGACGCGCTGCGCGAGCAGGGCCGCGCGGTGGATGTTGCCGGGTTTGAAGCCGCGATGGCCGAACAAAAAGCAAAGGCACGTGCGGCATGGTCAGGTTCTGGCGATACCAAAGAGGCCGCAATTTGGTTTGATTTGGCCGAGCGCCACGGTGCGACTGAATTTCTTGGCTATGAGACGGAAACCGCCGAGGGCCAAGTGTTGGCCTTGGTGGCTGATGGTGCAGAGCTGGCGCAAGCCACCTTGGGCCATGAAGTTCAGATTGTTCTGAACCAAACGCCCTTTTACGCAGAATCTGGCGGACAAGTTGGCGATTTGGGGACACTGCGTACGGATACGGGCCGCGTCGAGGTGACGGATGTGCGCAAGGCGCAAGGTGTGTTTATCCACTTTGGCAAGGTCTCGGAGGGGCATATTGCCACGGGCCAAGCTGCAGAACTGGTGGTGGATCATGCGCGTCGTGGGGCGATCCGTGCCAACCATTCCGCAACGCATTTGTTGCATGAGGCGCTGCGGCGCGCGCTTGGCGATCATGTTGCACAGCGGGGCAGTTTGAACGCGCCAGACCGTATGCGGTTTGACTTTAGTCACTCAAAAGCGCTGACACCTGAAGAGCTGGCGCAGGTCGAGGCTGAGGTGAACACTCATATTCGGGAAAACAGCCGGGTAGAAACCCGGATCATGACGCCCGATGACGCGCGCGCTTTGGGGGCGCAGGCGCTTTTTGGTGAAAAATACGGTGATGAGGTTCGCGTCGTTTCAATGGGTCGCCAGCTTGGCTCTGGCAAGGGCGCGGATGGCGCGACCTATTCGCTAGAGCTGTGCGGTGGCACACATGTTCGCCAGACTGGCGATATTGGCCTGTGCATTTTGCTGGGCGATTCGGCATCATCAGCAGGTGTGCGCCGGATTGAAGCACTGACCGGTGCGGGCGCTTTGGCGCATATGGCGGGACAAGCTGCGCGTTTGGCCGAGGTCGCCGCTGTGATGAAAGCTGCGCCCCATGAGTTGGCCGATCGGGTGCGCACGTTGATGGAAGAGCGTCGTGCCCTGCAAAACGAAGTGGCGCAGCTAAAGCGTGAGCGAGCGATGGGCAGTGGTGAAAACGGCCCCGAAATTCGTCATATCAATGGAATGAACCTGATCGCTGAGGTTGTGCAAGGGGTTAGTGGTAAGGATCTGCCCGCGTTGATCGACGAGATTAAGGCCCGAATTGGATCGGGTGCCGTCGTTTTGATAGCCGACACCGGTGCAAAGCCTGCCGTTGCAGCAGGTGTGACCCAAGACTGTACGGCGCGTATTTCTGCCGTCGATCTGGTGCGCTGTGCGGCAGAGGCGTTGGGGGGTAAGGGTGGCGGTGGCCGGCCAGATATGGCGCAGGGCGGTGGGGTTGATATCGCCGCTGCGCCTGAGGCGATTGAAAAACTGATCGCGTTGATTGCGGCCAAAGGTTGACGGGGCGGCCGTCAGATAAAATGTGAGATATTCACCTAAAAAGCGGAGCTCTTCGGGCCCCGCTTTTTTAAATTTTGCGGTTCAATAGATATAGCGGATCTGATCAGCCCAAAAACGTTCCATGCGTTTGAGCGCCACATTGATTTCCTGCACGCCATCCATTCCCAAAACACCACGGCGTTGCAGGTTTTCGGCCTGCCGCGCGAACAGATCCCCCACCACATCATAAACAGCCGTGCCCTTTTCGGTCAGCCGCACCCGTACCGATCGGCGATCAATTTCTGAGCGTTGATGGTGCATATAGCCAGCTTCGACCAGTTTTTTAAGATTATAGCTGACATTCGAGCCTTGGTAGTAGCCGCGCGTCTTTAATTCACCGGCGGTGACCTCATTTGTGCCAATATTAAACAGCAGCAGGCCCTGAACGGCGTTGATATCCAGGATGTTCAGCCGCTCGAACTCATCCTTGATCACATCCAGCAGCAAGCGGTGTAAACGTTCAACCAGTTCCAGACTTTCCAGATAGCTGGACATGAAACCGGGGCGCTCGGTCAGGGCCATTGGATCGTGGGCGCTCATATCGGGCTCCATTGGTTGATAACGCAACCAAACTGACGCCAAATCACAAACGTTCGATTAAGAGCCGCAGAAAATCGCCCCTATCTGTCAAAAAACTGACCCGACAAAGGCGCGCAGTGTTTCGATATCGGGGCGAATATCCTCTGGCGGTTCAGCGTTTCCGGTGACCCAGCGATAGAGATCTTGATCATATTCGCCCAACAGAGCGTCAAAGCGTGTCAGGGCGGCATCATCCATTTGATCGAGATGGGTGTCGGCAAAACGTCCCAAAATCAGATCCATTTCTTTCATTCCGCGCCGCCAAGCGCGCATCCGCAGCCGTTTCAATCGCGCCTCGGCCGATTCCTGCATGTGTTCATTCCTGCTTGAAGGCTGTCCTGTGTCCTTCTAAGACAGGATAAGAGCAAGTTCAAACGGGAGTTCTTCATGGCTTTTCTGTCGCGCACGCTTGACCGCGTCAAACCCTCGCCCACGATCGCGGTGACCACCAAGGCGGCAGAGCTTAAGGCCGAGGGGCGCGATGTCATCGGGCTGGGGGCAGGTGAGCCTGATTTTGACACCCCGCAAAACATCAAAGATGCCGCTAAAGCTGCGATTGATGCAGGTAAAACGAAATACACCCCGGTTGATGGGATACCTGAACTGAAAAAGGCCATTTGTGCCAAATTTGCTCGGGAAAACGGCCTGACGTATGCGCCCAACCAAATAACGGTGGGCACGGGCGGCAAGCAGACGCTTTACAACGCACTTGTGGCCAGCCTGAACCCCGGCGATGAGGTTATCATTCCTGCGCCCTATTGGGTCAGCTATCCCGATATGGTGCTGTTGGCGGGTGGAGAGCCGGTTTTTGTCGAAGGCCCAATGGAGCGTGGCTATAAAATCACTGGTGCACAGCTAGAAGCGGCGATCACCCCGCGCACAAAGTGGTTTATCTTTAATTCGCCATCGAATCCGTCAGGGGCCGGATACGCGTGGGATGAACTGAAAGAATTGACAGACGTGCTGATGCGCCATCCGCATGTTTGGGTGATGACGGATGATATGTATGAACATCTGGCCTATGACGGATTTGAGTTTTGCACACCGGTTCAGGTTGAACCTGCTCTTTATGACCGCACATTGACCTGTAATGGGGTATCCAAAGCCTATGCGATGACGGGCTGGCGGATTGGCTATGCGGCGGGCCCGGTGGCGTTGATCAAGGCGATGGGTGTTATTCAATCACAATCCACATCGAATCCGTGTTCGATCAGCCAATGGGCGGCGGTTGAGGCACTTAACGGGCCACAAGATTATATCATGCAAAGCCGTGCGGCGTTTCAGCGCCGCCGCGATTTGGTTGTGAAAATGCTGAATGCAACGCCAGGTATCACGTGCCCGACGCCTGAGGGCGCGTTTTATGTTTATCCCGACATTTCAGGCTGTATTGGCAAAACATCGGCGGCTGGCACGGTGATTACCGATGATGCTGTGTTTGCCACGGCCCTGCTGGAGGAAACTGGGGTTGCGGTGGTTTTTGGGGCGGCCTTTGGCCTGTCACCCAATTTTCGGATCAGCTATGCCACCTCTGACACAGCCCTGACCGAGGCCTGCACCCGCATTCAAACCTTTTGCCGTGGGCTGCACTGAACATAAAGAGAGAGGGTAGGGGGATGGCGCAAGACGATGGGCAGGAACTTTACTTTCGTCTGCGCGAAAACGGTGCCACGGTGTTTCATCTGGCGCCGTCTGGGCGTGAAAATCGGCTTGATATGGCGCCAATCGCCTCTGTGAATTTGCGGAACGGCGAAATCAAGCGGCAGGGTGGTCATAATTTGTCGCCAGAAGAATCTGATCAGATTCGCGCTTGGATTGAGGCGCGGACAGCCTTGGTTGCGCGGCGTGAAATTGATGATATTTTGCGAACCGTTGAGCATTTGAACCTGACGGCGCATTGGGTGCAAACCCGCGCCAGCGCCGATGATCTGGCGGCTGTAACCGATCAGCTTTTGCTGGCAATGCATGATTTGCGCAATGTCTTGGTGCGCAAATTGTCAGAGCGTTTGATTGCAGATGATGCTGAACTACAGGCCAGCGAGGTTGAGAGCGCGGATGATTAGGGGCTTATGCCTTTGGCATTTCGACCTGTCGCGCGGCCCCGCGCCAGAACCGGGCCATCAGCAAAATCGCAGCCAAACTTAGCCCCACAACCAGCCCTGCCCAAATCCCCATGGCGCCATAACCCAGCACAAATGCAAACACATAGCTGGCTGGAATGCCCAAACCCCAATAACTGACCGAGGCCATAACCATCGGCACCTTGGCATCTTGTACCCCGCGCAACAGCCCCAAGGCCATCACCTGTGCGGCATCTACCATCTGAAAAGCCGCCGACAACATCAAAAGCCCAATTCCCAGCGCCACAATGTCTGGGCGTGCGGGATCATCTTGGGCTAAGAAAAGGCCGATCAGCTGTGCTGGCATCACCAGATAAAGCGCGGTGACCACCAGCCCAAACACCCCAGACAGTGTTATCGCCATCAGCCCAGCGTCACGCAGCGCGCGCCCGTTGCCTTGGCCCCACGCTTGACCTATGCGAATGGTGGCGGCATTCGACAGCCCCAAATGCACCATAAAGGCCACGGCGGATATCTCCATCGCGATGCCATGGGCGGCCAAGGCCTCGGTGCCGATCCAGCCCATCATGATGGATGATGCGGTGAACATCCCGCTTTCAAACAGCCCTGTCAGCCCAATCGGCCAGCCCAATCGCCAAACCTGCCCCAGCATCGTCCAATCTGGCCGCCAAAACCGAACCAGCAACGTGTAGCGGCGCAGGGGCCTGTGTAATGTCGCATAGGCCACCAACAAAACCGCACACAAGGTTTGCACCGCCAGCGAGGAAATGGCCGCCCCGCGCACCCCCAGTTCGGGCGCGCCCCAATTGCCAAAAATCAGTGCCCATCCAAGGGCCGCATTGACAAAAACCCCAGCGATGGTGACCCAAAGTGCCACCTGCGTGCGTTCAAGTGCGGCCAGATAGCCTTTGATCACGATCACAATTAGTGCGGGCAACATACCAAAACCGGCGATGCGCAGAAATTGCTGTGCCAGGTCGGCCACCTCGGGGTTTTGGCCAAGTGCCAGAAAAATAGGGCCAGATATCCAGAAAATCGGCAAAATCAGTACACCATATCCAAGGCTCAGCCACAGCCCCATGCGGGTTGCGCGGCGCACATCGGTGCTGTTGCCGTTGGATTGCGCCGCTGCCACCATCGGCATCACAGCCCAACCAAAGCCCGACCCCATGATAAACAGCACGAAAAAGCTGGTGGTGCCCAACACCACCGCAGCCAGTGGCGTGACGCCATAGCGGCCCAGCAGCACGGTATCGGTGACATGCAGCGCCATTTGCGCCATATGGCTGCCCACAATTGGCATCCCAAGCGTTAAAAGCCCGCGCACATGTGCGCCATATGAGACACGTGGTTCCATGGCCCGGCATAGCGCAGCTCGGCGCGTGCGGCAACAACTGCCGCGGGGCGCTGTTTGCGGCCATTGGCGGCTTTGCGTGGGAAAACCGCGATGTTCCCTTGACTTCCCCCGCCCCAAAGGTTTTCTGGCCCGACATGCAGAAAGCCATTAGGGGGTCATAATGCACGCCTATCGCAGCCATACGTGCGCTGAACTGAACACATCAAACGTTGGGCAAACCGTGCGTTTGTCAGGCTGGGTGCACCGGGTGCGCGACCATGGTGGGGTGCTCTTTATCGACCTGCGCGACCATTATGGCATCACCCAAGTATTGGCCGACAGCGACAGCCCTGCTTTTGCCGCGGTAGATCGCGTACGCGCAGAATATGTTGTGCGGGTTGAGGGGCGGGTAAAAGCGCGTGATGCGGGCCTGATCAACGCCAAAATTCCAACCGGTGAGGTTGAGGTGTATATCACCGATTTGCAGGTGCTTGGTGCGGCAGACGAACTGCCGATGCCGGTCTTTGGTGATGTGGATTACCCCGAAGAAACCCGCCTGACCTATCGCTTTCTCGACCTGCGCCGTGAAAAGCTGCATGCCAATATGATGCTGCGCTCAAACGTTGTGCGCTCAATGCGCAACCGGATGTGGGATCAGGGCTTTAACGAATTTCAAACCCCGATCATTACCGCCTCAAGCCCGGAGGGTGCGCGTGACTTTTTAGTGCCCAGCCGTCTGCATCCGGGCAAGTTTTATGCGTTGCCGCAGGCCCCACAGCAGTTCAAGCAGCTGATCATGGTTGCGGGTTTTGACCGTTATTTTCAAATCGCACCGTGTTTTCGCGATGAAGACCCGCGTGCTGACCGTTCGCCCACAGATTTCTATCAGCTTGACGTGGAAATGAGCTTTGTCGAACAAAAAGACGTGTTTGATGCAGTGCAGCCCGTCATTCAGGGTATTTTTGAGGAATTTGGTAATGGCCGCCGGGTTGATACCGAATGGCCCTGCATCGCTTATCGTGACAGTTTGCTTTGGTATGGCACCGACAAGCCTGATCTGCGTAACCCAATTAAAATGCAGATTGTTTCTGATCATTTCCGTGGTTCAGGTTTTGGTATTTTTGCCAAACTGCTTGAGTCGGAGGGCACCGAAATTCGTGCCATCCCGGCGCCCACAGGTGGCAGCCGCAAGTTCTGCGACCGCATGAACGCTTTTGCACAAAAAGAGGGTTTGCCTGGGATGGGCTATATCTTCTGGCGTGAAGAGGGCGGCGTGTTGGAAGGGGCGGGACCGATTGCCAAAAACATTGGCCCAGAACGCACCGAGGCAATTCGCCAGCAGTTGGGTCTGGGCGTTGGGGATGCCGCATTTTTCATGGGGGGGCAGCCTGACAGTTTCCAGGCCATCGCGGGGCGTGCGCGCACTGAGATTGGCCGCGAGCTGGGCCTGACCGATTTGGGCCGCTTTGCGTTTGCCTGGATTGTCGATTTTCCGATGTTTGAAAAAACAGATGAGGGCGTAATTGATTTCAGCCACAATCCATTTTCAATGCCACAAGGTGGGATGGAGGCGCTGATGGGGGATCCGTTGCAGGTCTATGCCTATCAATATGATCTGGCGTGCAATGGGTATGAGCTGATTTCAGGCGGTATCCGCAACCACAAGCCCGAGATCATGTTCAAAGCCTTTGAAATTGCAGGCTATCCCGCGTCTGAGGTCGAAAAACGCTTTGGTGGCATGGTCAAGGCTTTTCGCTATGGTGCGCCGCCGCACGGTGGCTGTGCTGCGGGTATTGACCGGATCGTGATGTTGCTGGCAGATGAGGCGAATATTCGCGAAGTTATCATGTTCCCGATGAACCAGCGCGCTGAAGATCTGCTGATGGGCGCACCATCTGAACCGATGAATGCGCAGCTGCGTGAATTGTCGTTGCGGGTTATCCCAAAAGAAGATTGATCTGGCCTTGGCCAATACTGAAAAACGCCGCGGCATTTGCCGCGGCGTTCTCAATTTCAGCGATCTGTTGGGCAGCTTTAGGCCAGCATTGCCATTGGGTTTTCCAGATTTTCTACAATTGCTTTAAGCAATTCAGCACCCAGAGCCCCATCAATCACCCGGTGATCGACCGACAGCGACAAGGTCATGACTGTGGCCACACCCAGCGTTCCGTCGCCGGTCACAACCGCCTTTTGCACGCCAGCCCCAACCGCCAGAATTGCACCATGCGGTGGGTTGATCACGGCATCAAAACTATCAATGCCAAACATCCCCAAATTAGAAATCGCAAAGCTTCCGCCCTGATATTCTTGCGGGGCCAGTTTGCGCGCGCGTGCGCGTGTGGCAAGGTCTTTCATTTCTGCTGACAAAGAAGACAGTGATTTTTGATCGGCGTCGCGCAAGACGGGCGTAAACAGCCCCCCCTCAATGGCGACGGCCACCGCCACGTCAGATGGTTTAAGCCGCAACACCCGGTCAACTGCCCAAACAGCATTGGCATCAGGCACAGATTGCAGCGCCAGCGCACAGGCCTTTATGATGAAATCATTCACCGACAGTTTGACCCCGCGCGTGGAAAGCTGTGCGTTCAATTGGGCACGAAAGGACATCAGCGCATCCAGTTTCACATCTCGGCGCAGATAAAAATGCGGGATGGTCTGTTTTGCTTCGGTGAGGCGTGCTGCGATGGTTTTGCGCATGCCATCCAGTGGCACCTCAGTATAGCTGCGGTCGGCATAAAGTCGCATCACCGCATCTGCGCTTGCGCCCACAGGCGCAGAAACGGCTGGAACTGTCGCCGGCATCACTTGTGGGGCAGGGGCCGCGCTTTTCGTGGGTGCCGTGTCAAGATCAGCGCGGATAATCCGGCCATGCGGGCCTGATCCTGCGATGGTGGACAGGTCAATACCCTTTTCTACCGCCAAACGGCGGGCCAGCGGCGTTGCAAAAACGCGCGTGCCAGCGGGTGCGGTCGCTGGCATTGCCGCAGCTGACAGGCTGGCTGCCGCTGGGGGGGGCGTATGTGCCACAGGTTCGGGTGCAACGGCCGCCTTCTTGGCTGTGGCTGGGGCAGTAACAGCACCCGGCTGCTCACCCTCTTCCAACAACAAAGCGATTGGCGTGTTGACCTTTACGCCAGCGGTCCCCTCAGCGATCAAAAGCGCGCCCATTGTGCCTTCATCGACGGCCTCAAACTCCATCGTGGCTTTGTCGGTTTCGATCTCGGCTATGATCTGGCCTGAGGTCACCGGATCACCCGTGGCGACAAGCCATTTGGCCAAAGTGCCTTCTTCCATCGTGGGCGACAGGGCGGGCATCAGAATTTCGATGGGCATCGCGCGCGCTCCTTAACGATAAGTGACTTGATGCACCGCTGCCACGACATCGGCCGTGGTCAACAGTGCCAGCTTTTCAAGATTGGCGGCATAGGGCATTGGAACATCCTTGCCGGTGCAATTCAAAACTGGTGCATCCAGATAATCAAACGCCTGTTGCATAATCACTGCCGCCAGATGGTTCCCGATTGAGCAAACAGGAAAGCCCTCTTCGATTGTGACACAGCGGTTTGTTTTTCGAACCGAGGCCAGCACGGTGTCATAATCAAGCGGGCGCAGGCTGCGCAGGTCGATCACCTCGGCGCTAATCCCATCAGCTGCCAGCTGGTCAGCCGCCTCAAGCGCATAGGTCATGCCGATTCCAAAGCTAACAAGCGTCACATCTGTGCCTTCGCGCCAAATTTTGGCCTTGCCAATCGGCACTGTGAAATCATCGAGCACCGGCACCTCAAAGCTGCGGCCGTAGAGGATTTCATTTTCCAAGAAAATAACCGGGTTCGGATCGCGTATGGCCGATTTCAACAGGCCTTTGGCATCAGCAGCACTGTAGGGCTGCACGACTTTCAGACCAGGAATTTGGGCATACCATGCCGCGTAATCTTGGCTGTGCTGCGCGCCCACGCGCGCCGCGGCACCATTTGGCCCACGAAACACGATCGGCGCGCCCATCTGACCACCTGACATGTAAAGCGTCTTGGCGGCAGAGTTGATGATTTGGTCAATCGCCTGCATGGCAAAGTTAAATGTCATGAATTCCACAATGGGGCGCAAGCCGCCAAAGGATGCGCCGACGGCGATGCCTGCAAACCCATGTTCGGTTATTGGGGTATCAATCACCCGCTTTGCCCCAAATTCATCCAGCAAACCTTGGCTGATTTTATAGGCACCCTGATATTCCCCGACCTCTTCGCCCATCAAAAACACTTCGGGGCTGCGGCGCATCTCCTCGGCCATCGCTTCGCGCAGAGCTTCGCGGACAGTTTGGGTTTTCATTGGGGTGCCTTCGGGCCAATCGGGGCCTGCGAGCGGTGCGGGGGCTTTGGGCTGGGCTGCGGGCTGTGCGGCTGCGCCTGTGGCCTGCTTGGGTGTTGTTTGGGGCGCTGTTTGCGGTGGGGCGCCGGTGTCATCCTCGCCCTCCATCACTGCAATTGGGGTGTTGACCTTTACCCCTGCAGTGCCCTCGGCCACAAGAATTCGCCCCATGGTGCCTTCGTCAACGGCCTCAAATTCCATTGTGGCCTTGTCGGTTTCGATTTCAGCGATGATCTGCCCTGCGGTGATCGTGTCGCCTTCTCTCACCAGCCATTTGGCCAATGTGCCTTCTTCCATTGTTGGGGAAAGGGCTGGCATCAGAATTTCGGTGGCCATTCAAGTCTCCACTGTTCGTGTCATGTGGCGCGCGTGTGGCGTCAATTTAAGCGTAAATATCTGTCCAAAGCTCGGCTGTGTCGGGCTCGGGGCTGTCTTTGGCGAATTCGGCGGCATCATTCACGATCGCTTTGATATCACGGTCGATCGCTTTAAGATCATCCTCGGTCGCAAGTCCGCCAGTGGTCAAAAGATCGCGCACATGTTCGATCGCGTCTTTTTCGTCGCGCATCTTTTGAACTTCTTCGCGGGTGCGGTATTTTGCAGGGTCTGACATTGAGTGTCCGCGATAGCGATAGGTCATGACCTCAAGAATATAGGGGCCTTCGCCTGCACGACAGGCGGCAACCGCCTTTTCACCGGCCGCTTTGACAGCCAGCACATCCATGCCATCGACCGCTTCACCCTTTATCCCGTACGCCGCGCCGCGTTCCCAAAGACTGGGCGATTTGGTCGAGCGTTTCACGCTGGTACCCATGGCATATTGGTTGTTTTCAATCACGAACACCACTGGCAGGTTCCACAATTCGGCCATGTTATAGGTTTCATAAACCTGACCTTGATTGGCTGCGCCATCACCAAAATAGGCGAACGTTACGTTGTCATTGCCCAGATATTTGTCGGCAAACGCCAATCCTGCGCCAATGGGCACCTGCGCGCCAACGATGCCATGCCCACCATAAAAATGCTTTTCTTTTGAAAACATGTGCATCGATCCGCCCTTGCCGCGCGAATACCCGCCTGCACGACCGGTCAACTCGGCCATGACGCCCTTGGCATCCATCCCGCAAGCCAGCATATGGCCATGGTCACGATAGCTGGTGACGCGCTTGTCACCCTCTTTTGCGGCGGCCTCCAGTCCAACAACAACGGCCTCTTGCCCGATATAGAGGTGGCAGAACCCCCCGATCAGCCCCATCCCATAAAGCTGGCCCGCCTTTTCTTCGAATCGGCGGATCAGCAGCATTTCGCGATAGTATTTAAGCAAATCATCACGCGAAGCATTTGATTTTGCGGCTGGTTTTCTGGCTGCCATGGCGGTTTGCTCCTGTCGTGGCGCAATAGTTTAATACTGAACTAATTTTACAATATCGGTTTGAGCGCGGCCTGGCAAAGGTTTTTTGCAAAGAGTTCAGCGTTGCCGCTGATCAACGCACTGTTGCCACAACACACAACGCGGACATGTCAGTGAATGATACGCTCATCATTGCGCAGCAGACCCAGCCGATCACGCGCCTGTTCATCCAGAAGATCAAGGTCAAGATACCCGTCTGACAGTCGCAGGGTGCGGTTTTCCATTTGCTGCAACTGTTGGCGCAAATGATCGCGTTCGGCCCGCAGAACATCTGTTTCAGCGATGATTTGCACGCGCTGAAACAGCCCATAATCACCCTGCACAGCAGCAAAAGTGAAATAGCTGCCCAACATGAATGTCAGCAGAAAATATAGGGCGGGGCCAAAGGACTGGCCACCTGTTGTGCGCGATATGCTCATGCCGTTCGGCCTCTTTGGGCTGATTTCAGGCACTATGACACAGTGATTCTTGGTTGTGAATCGCTTTTGTGCAGATTTATCAATAAAACGCGCGGCCCATCGGTTTGGGCCGCGCCAAGGGCGCGCTTAGGCGCGACCTTTGTAGATATCAACCAACTTGCCCAGCATCGCCAACGCATCTTCACGTGGGCGCTGAAAGCTGTTGCGGCCAATGATGGAACCGTTGCCGCCGCCATCACGAATGGCGCGGGCGTCATCATAAACACTGTCTTCGCCTTTTTTCGCACCACCCGAAAACACCACGATCCTTTTGCCGCCAAACGATGCCTGCATACAGTGGCGCACGCGTGCAGCTTGGGTGGCGATATCGATGGCCTCAGATTGATAGACCTTTTGCGCCTCGGCCTGCATTAGGTGATCGGTTGAGAGTTTGATCTTGATGATGTGCGCGCCCAAAAGTGCCGCAATCTGTGCTGCATAGGCTGCAACATCAATGGCGGTTTCGCCATCTTTGGTTACGCCTTCGCCGCGCGGATAAGACCAAATGACTGTCGCCACGCCTTTGCGCGCAGCCTCTTCGCGCATCGCACGGATCTCTTCAAACATATTGAGCGAACAGTCTGAGCCAGGATAAATGGTAAACCCGATGGCCGAGCACCCCAAACGCAGTGCGTCATCGACCGACGCTGTGATTGCCTGATCTTTGCCAGCTGTGCCTGAAAGCAGCGAATTTGAAGAATTGGCTTTCAAAATGGTCGGAATCTGACCGGCATAGGTATCAGCGCCGGCCTCAATCATACCAAGAGGGGCGGCATAGGCGTTTAGCCCGGCATCAATCGCCAGCTGATAGTGGTAATGCGGGTCATAGCCTGCGGCATTTGGCGCAAAGCTTCGGGCCGGGCCATGCTCAAACCCCTGATCAACCGGCAGGATGATCATTTTACCGGTGCCACCCAATTTGCCATTCATCAGAATGCGGCACAGGTTGGCTTTGACGCCGGGGGTTTCGCCCTCATAGTGACGCAGGATGTTTTGAACGGTGCGGGTGGCGCGCATGGTGCGGTTCCTTTTGACTGATCTGACTGAATAAACGTTTAGAAGGTTCTTTTGCCAAGGCCAATGATGGTGGCGCTAACAAGGGGCAGGAATTTTATCAGCCCCTTTGCCCCGCAGCGGCGTGCGCCACGGGGGGGTGTCTTGGGGGTGGGTGATCAGTTAATGAGGGCGGCGACACCGGGCAGGGTCTTGCCCTCCATCCATTCCAAAAATGCACCCCCCGCCGTTGAGATATAGCTGAAATCGTCGGCAACACCGGCCTTATTCAAAGCCGCCACGGTATCACCGCCACCGGCCACCGACACCAATTGGCCGGTGCGGGTGAGATGTGCCACGGTCTGTGCGGCTGCATTTGTTGCAGCATCAAAGGGTGCCAGTTCAAACGCGCCCAGTGGGCCATTCCAGATCAACGTGCGGCATTGCGCAAACACATCGGCCAGCTGCGCTACTGTTGCCGGCCCCGCATCGAGAATCATCGCATCTGCTGGACAGGCGTTGGTGGCAAGCGTTTCATGACGCGCATGGGCCGCAAATTCCCATGCTACCACAATATCGACCGGCAGATGAATTTGGCAGCCGGCTGAGGCCGCGCGGGCCAAAATATCGCGTGCTGTCGCGGCCATATCGCGTTCAGCCAATGATTTTCCGACGCTGATATCTTGTGCCACCAAAAACGTGTTTGCCATACCGCCGCCGATCACCAAGTGATCAACCCGTGTGACCAAATTGGCCAAAAGATCCAACTTGGTTGATACTTTCGCACCGCCCACCACGGCCGCCACGGGGCGTTCGGGCTTGCCAAGCGCCTTTTCCAAGGCCGCCAGTTCTGCTGCCATCAACCGCCCCGCACAGGCAGGCAACAGCCGGGCGATGGCCTCGGTTGAGGCATGCGCCCGATGCGCGGCTGAAAAGGCATCATTGCAATACACATCACCCAAACTTGCCCATGTTGCCGCAAGGCTGGGATCATTTTTTTCTTCGCCGGGGGCAAATCGGGTGTTTTCCAGCAGGGCAATACTGCCGGCAGGCAGCGCCGCAAGCGTCGCACGATCAGGTGATTCGACAAACTGCACCGGTTGACCCAACGCGATTTTCAGTGCGGGTAACAGTTGATGCAGGCTCATGTCTGGAACAACTTGGCCCTTGGGTCGGCCAAAATGCGCCATCAGCACCGGCAGGCCGCCTTTGGCCAGAATATCACGCACGGTTGGCACAATCTTTTCGATCCTTGTCGCATCAGTGACCTGACCGTTTTCGACCGGCACGTTAATATCAACCCGCGTCAGCACGATCTTTCCGGCAAGGTCCATGTCATCAAGTGTCTTCCAGCCCATGCGTCGCTCCTATGAAAAATTTGGGGTCTATGTGATCGGTTCGTGCGGGCGCGTCAACCAAAGCCGCGCTTTGGTCTTTTGCTTGGCGGCGGATCGCATTAGGGTTGCGCGCGTTAATATCAAAGGAGAGCCCGATGGCCGATATCAAAGATCCCGAAAATACCATCATCATGACGTTGAAAGATGGCCCCGTGGTGATCGAGTTGCTGGCAGATGTCGCGCCGCAGCACACCGCCCGCATGAAAGAACTGGCCCGGGCCGGTGCTTACGACAATGTGGTGTTTCACCGGGTGATCGATGGGTTCATGGCCCAAACTGGTGATGTTGAAAACGGCAACGCGGAGAAAGATTTTAACCTGCGCCGCGCAGGTACGGGTGGGTCTGATTTGCCAGATATCCCAGCCGAGTTTTCAAAACTGCCCCATGACCGTGGCACGCTGGGGGCGGCGCGTTCGTCAAACCCCAATTCAGCCAACAGCCAGTTTTTCATCAACTTTGCCGATAACCATTTTCTGAATGGTCAATACACCGTCTATGGCCGGGTTGTTTCGGGCATGGCGCATGTGGATGCAATTGTGCGTGGTGAACCTGCGGCCAACCCTGATCGTATGATCAGCGTCAAGGTGGCCGCTGATGTCTGATCGGCGTGCGGCATTGCGGCTGGCTGTGGCAGGGGTGGGGCTTTGGTTGGCCGCAGCTTTGCCTTTGGCCGCCCAAGATGGCCCTGGCCCAAATTTGGTGATTGAATTGGCCGGTCAGGCCAATGGGCGTATCGTGATCGATTTGCGCGATGATGTGGCCCCCAAACATGTGGCGCAAATCACCACACTGGCGCGGGCAGGGGCCTATGACGGTGTGGTGTTTCACCGTGTGATTGAGGGCTTTATGGCGCAAACGGGCGATGTGATGTACGGAAAGCGCGGCGCTGATCTGAGCCGCGCAGGCATGGGCGGATCAGATTTTCCTGATCTTCCGGCCGAATTTTCCAGCCTGCCGTTTGATGCAGGCGTGGTGGGTATGGCGCGGTCGCGCAGCCCAGATTCGGCCAACAGCCAGTTCTTCATCACCTTTGCGCCTGCGCCACATCTTGATGGCCAGTACACAGTGGTTGGTTCGGTGATTGAGGGGATGGAGGTGCTGAACGCAATTAAGCGCGGAAACAGCGCCGCAAACGGATTGGTCAGCTCCCCAGATTACATGGCCAAAGTCACTGTCGAAGAATAACGCTCTGTTTTAAACGCAAACTGAAAACGCCCGGTGGCACATCCCACCGGGCGTTTTTTTCATGCATCATCGCCCAGACAAACAAGGCTGTGCTTTTTTTTGCCGATTGATACTTTCAACGCATCCCCAATCATCTCTGCCGTCACAAGCGCGGTGGGGTCGGTGATGGGGGCATTGTTATAGCGCAAACCGCCCTCGGCAATCAGCCGCTTGGCCTCTTTGCCCGAGGCGACCAGCCCCGTGGTTGTCAGAAAGTGCACATTGGTCAGGCCCGCACCCAAAGTGGCGGGGCTGATTGAAACACTGGCCAGGTCATCGCCGGTGCCGCCCTGCTCAAAAACGGCGCGGGCGGTGGCCTCGGCTGTGGCTGCGGCCTCAGCGCCGTGACAAAGTGTTGTGACCTGATTTGCCAAAATCACTTTGGCGGCATTAATCTCTGACCCGACCAGCGCGCCTAAACGATTACATTCCTCAAGCGGCAATTCGGTGTAAAGCTTCAAGAAACGGCCAACATCGGCATCGGTTGTGTTGCGCCAAAACTGCCAAAATTCATAAGGGCTGAGCATATCGGCATTCAGCCATATTGCGCCCGATGCCGATTTTCCCATTTTTTTGCCATCTGATGTCGTCAGCAGCGGCGAGGTCAGTCCGAAAATCTGATGATCCAGAACGCGGCGGGTCAAATCGATGCCGTTGACGATATTGCCCCACTGATCTGATCCGCCCATTTGCAACAAACAGCCATAACGGCGATTCAGTTCCAAAAAGTCATAAGCCTGTAAAATCATATAGTTAAATTCAAGAAATGACAGTGACTGTTCACGATCAAGCCGCGATTTTACCGATTCAAAGGCCAACATCCGGTTCACAGAAAAGTGCCGCCCGATATCACGCAGAAATTCCAGATAGTTCAGCCCATCCAGCCATTCAGCGTTATTCACCATGATCGCGTCGGTCGCCGCATCCCCAAATCTGACATAGGCAGAAAAAACCTGTTTGATCCCGGCGATATTGTCGTCAATCTGTGTGGCGGTCAGCAAGGGCCGTTCATCGGCACGAAAAGACGGATCACCCACTTTGGTTGTGCCGCCGCCCATCAAAACAATGGGCTTATGTCCGCATTTTTGCATCCAACGCAGCATCATAATCTGGATCAGGCTTCCGACATGCAGTGACTTGGCCGTGGCATCAAACCCGATATACCCGGGCACAACGCCCGCCATCAGTGCATCATCAAGGCTTTGATAATCCGTACAATCGGCCAAAAATCCGCGTTCCATCATCACGCGCATGAAATCTGATTTTGGGTGGTAGGTCATTGTGGCTTGGTCCATGTTGGGGCAGGCGATCTATAGCTTTCAGAGCATAAAAGGGAAAGGCCATGTGCGCATTGGCAGAAAATTGGGCTTTGGGCAGCATGTCGGGTACCTCGTTGGATGGGGTTGATGTGGCTTTGGTGAAAACGGATGGCCACAGCATCACGGCGTTTGGCCCCAGTTTTTATCGCGCCTATTCCACACAGGAGCGGGCTGTGCTGACGCGTGCGCTGGGGCAGTGGCCCGAGGGGCTTGGTGTAGCAGCTGCGGCCAGTGTGGTTGAATTGGCCCATATTGAAGCCATGCGTGCGCTTGAGGCGCGGGCCGGATTTTGTGCAGATATAATTGGGTTTCACGGGCAGACTCTGGCGCATGATCCGGGCAGGCGCGGCACGCATCAGGTGGGCCAAGGTGCACGGTTGGCGGCTGCTTTGGGGCGGCCTGTTGTTTGGGATTTTCGCAGTTGCGATGTTGCCGCAGGCGGGCAGGGCGCGCCGCTTGCACCCTTTTTTCACTTTGCCTGCGCACGTTATTTGGGGGCCAAGCTTGGGCAAAGTGGGCCGATGGTCTTTTTAAATTTAGGTGGGGTTGGCAATATCACATGGGTTGATCCTGCGATGGCTGGCCCTGATGCGCCGTTGGCCTGTGTGGCATTTGATACTGGCCCCGCCAATGCGCCGATCAATGATCTGATACAGGCGCGTTTGGGCGTTGGCTTTGATAACGGGGGGGCTTTGGCGGCGACGGGGCGTGTAAATCTGGGTGTTGTCTCAACCTTTCTGGCACACCCTTATTTTGCCAAGTTGCCGCCAAAATCGCTTGATCGCGACAGTTTTGTGGGACTGCAATCACAGGTCGCGGGGATGGCCGATGCCGATGCTGCCGCCACGCTTGTCGCTGTCGCTGCTGCTGGTGTGGCGGCTGGGTTGCGCCATCTGCCAACTGCGCCCGAGCGGGTTTTTGTGGGGGGGGGCGGGCGGCACAACGCCGCGCTTATGGCCGCACTGGGGCAACAGATGTCGTGCCCTGTTGCCCCGGTTGAGGCCGTCGGTTTGGACGGTGATATGCTCGAGGCGCAGGCTTTTGGTTTTTTGGCCGCGCGCGTTTGTGCTGGTTTGCCCCTATCTGCGCCCCTGACAACCGGCGTGCCTGCACCAACGTTGGGTGGGCAGATTGCGCGACCACCCGCCTGAACTATCAGCCCCGCCGCCGCCGTCGGTTGCCACCATCGCCACCGCCATTGCTGTTAAAAGACGGCTGTGGCAGCGTGACAATCGCGCCCAATTCCGGGAACGGATCGGTGGCATGTGGGATGGCATTTGCGGCGATAAAATGTTCTTGAAATCGCGGCTCGATCGCAGTTTCCACCTTGTGGATTTGATGCACGGTCGCCTCAATTTCAGCCCGGCTGGCGATGTTGCACAGTGCAATCCGCGCGCCAGTGCCTGCCGCATTGCCCGCCGATGTCACATGATCAAGCGGTGCATCCGGGATCATCCCCAAAACCATCGCATGTTTAGGTGAGATATGCGCGCCAAAGGCGCCAGCCAACACCACACGGTCAACATGGTCGACATGCATCTGGTCCATCAACAGCCGTGCCCCAGCATAAAGCGCTGATTTTGCCAACTGGATGGCGCGTATATCGCCTTGTGTCACGCGGATCACCGGCCCCCCCTCTGTGCTGCCATCATGCACCAGATAGGCATGGGTGCGCCCCTCGGGCTGGCAGCGTGGGGTGCCAGTTTGCTCAGCGCTGCCAATCAGGCCGGACGCATCCACCAGACCCGCCATGCGCATCTCTGCGACGGCTTCGATAATGCCTGAGCCGCAGATACCCGTTACCCCAGTGCTAGCGATCGCATCGGCAAAACCGGGGGCATCTGACCACAGATCACAGCCAATCACCCGGAAGCGCGGCTCTTTGGTGATTGGATCAATTTCCAACCGCTCAATCGCGCCCGGTGCGGCGCGTTGGCCCGAACTGATCTGTGCGCCTTCAAATGCTGGGCCGGTAGGTGATGAACAGGCCAAGACCCGGCTTTCATTTCCCAACAAAATTTCAGCATTGGTGCCAACATCGACGATCAACACCAGATCTTTCGATTTGCCCGGTTGTTCGGCCAGCGCCACTGCTGCGCAATCTGCACCAACGTGGCCTGCGATGCAGGGCAAAATATAAGCCCGTGCATTGGGGTTGACCACCGTGATGTCCAGCGCGGCCACATCAAGCGACATCGCGCTGGATGTGGCCAGCGCAAAGGGTGCCTGACCGAGTTCGACCGGGTCAATCCCCAGCAACAGATGATGCATGATGGGGTTGCAAACAAACACAGCCTCAAGGATCAAGATGGGCGATACCTCAGCCTCAGCTGCGATTGCACCGGCCAGATCATTCAGTGCGTGGCGCACCGCACTTGTCATTTCAACATCCCCACCGGGGTTCATCATGACATAGCTGACCCGGCTCATCAAATCTTCGCCAAACCGAATTTGAGGGTTCATCAACCCCGATGAGGCCAGCACACTTCCATCGCGCAAATCACATAAATGCGCCGCAATCGTGGTTGATCCCAGATCAATTGCCAGCCCGTAAATCCCGCCCTCATAAAAGCCCGGCCAGATTTCCAGCACGCGATGGATCTGGTCATGGTGGCCCTTGTGCAAGGCAACCGTGACCGTCCATTTGCCTTTACGTAATACGGGTTGCAGTTTGCGTAAAATATTAAGATCAGCCGATATATCATTGATATCCCACTGCTTTTTCAAAGCACTGGCCAGCCGTTCCAGATCACCAGAGGGTTCGTGCATGTCGGGTTCCTCTACCTCGACATAGTAGAGCTTGGTGGCGGGGTCCATGGTGATGGCGCGTGTGGTTGCGGCCTTGCGGATCACCTGTTTGTGCAATTGGCTTTCGGGGGGGACATCCACAACCACGTCACCCATCACCTTGGCCTGACAGCCCAAACGGCGGCCATCTATTAGACCACGTTTGGATTTATAGCGTTCTTCAACCGAATTCCACGGGCTGAGCGCATCAGAAGCAACGGTAACACCATGCTTTGGAAAGGCGCCAATCCCGGGTGTGATTTGGCATTTTGAACAGATACCGCGCCCACCACAAACGGAATCAAGATCAACGCCCAACTGCCGTGCGGCAGTCAGAATGGGTGTGCCAATCGCAAAGCGCCCCCGCTTGCCCGATGGCGTGAAAATAACAAGCGCATCTGCGATCTGAGACATCTTGACGGTCCTTTAAGGGCGGGGGAAAGCTCTGTTGTTACTCTTTGCAGCAAATGAAGTGGGGGCGCAATCATTGCACGCCCCCGTTTTTTTGGGTGAAATTTAGCCGCGCGCGCGGCCGGCCCGCCCACCAGACCGCCCACCCCGCCCACCGGCGGCGGCAGCTTCTGAACTGGCTTCGGCAAAGGATTTACCGGCCGCCACTGCTTCCAATACGCGCGAAAACCGGATCCATTCACCACCATTTGCGTCATGGTTCATCAAGAAATTTGCGGCACGAATGGCCTCCATTTCAACCTGACGTACGGGGTTCATGATTGCGCTTGTCATCCCGGCGCCAATGGCCATCGGTAAAAACGCCGCGTTGATACCATGGCGATGCGGCATCCCAAAGGAGATGTTTGAGGCACCGCACGTGGTGTTCACGCCCAGCTCTTCACGCAGGCGGCGCACCAATGTGAACACCTGTTGACCGGCTGAGGCCAGCGCCCCCACCGGCATCACCAGCGGATCAACCACAATATCATGCGCCGGAATGCCAAAATCGGCGGCGCGTTCCACGATTTTCTTCGCAACCGCAAAGCGCACCTCTGGGTCCATCGAAATGCCGGTGTCATCGTTTGAAATAGCCACAACGGGCACATTATATTTTTTAACCAGCGGCAGAACCATTTCCAAACGGTCTTCTTCGCCTGTGACCGAGTTGAGCAGGGGGCGACCTTGGCAGGCGGCCAGTCCGGCCTCAAGCGCGCCGGGAACCGAGCTGTCGATGCACAGCGGCACATCGACCAACCCCTGCACCAGTTCAATCATCTGGCGCATCAGCGGCGGTTCGGTTTCATTTGGGTTTGGGTTTGAGTTGTAGACCACGCCTGCGTTGATATCGAGTACCATAGCGCCACAGGCGACCTGTTCCAGGGCATCGCGGGCGACGGTCGAAAAGTCACCGGCCTCAAGCTCGGCTGCCAATTTCTTGCGCCCGGTGGGGTTGATCCGTTCGCCGATCACGCAGAACGGCTCATCAAAGCCGATGACGACGGTTTTGGTTTTGGATTCGATCACTGTGCGTGTCATGGAACTCTCTTATGCTGGGGTGGCAGGCGCGGTTGCGGCGCCCCCGTTTTGAATGGCCCAAGTGGCGTTTGCGGTGATGCCGCCCAAGGGGAAGAAATGCACAGACTCAATCCCAAAGCCTGGGTTGGCGGCTTTGTGTTCGGCAAGCGCAGTCAGAAAATCGTCAGGCGTAAACGGCATAAGCAGCTTTGTCACATCCCGCGCCCGCTTTTGCAACACGCGCAGCGATGCGCCAACACCACAGGCAATCGCAAATTTCAACAAGGTCTGCAGTTTCCCCGGGCCCGCCACACCAATATGGATCGGCAGCGAAATGCCCTCGGCTGCCAAACGTTCGGCCCACGCGATGACGGGTGCTGGTTCAAAGCAGAACTGGGTCGCCATCGCCATTTTTGCGTTGGTGCGCTCTGAAAATGCTTGTTTCCAACGCAGTGCCTCCATCACCATTTTATCTGATCCATCTGGATCGATATCGCGGTTACCTTCGGGGTGACCAGCGATATGCAGACGATCAAACCCAGAAAAAGCGCCGCTTTCCAGCAGTTGCATCGATGTTGCAAAATCACCATGTGGTGTGGCCACGCCCCCGGCCAGCAGCAGCGCCTGTTTTACGCCCGCCTCGCCCTGATAGCGTGCAATCCAATCGCCCAGTGTCGCGCGGTCTTTGATGATGCGCGCGGGGAAATGCGGCATGGGGGTAAAGCCTTCGTCGCTTAACCGCTTTGCCGTAGCCACCATATCTTCAATCGCGGTGCCTTCGATATGGGCGATGTAAACGCGGGTGCCCGCAGGCAAGAGTGGGCGGAAATCTGCAATTTTTTCCGCTGTGCGTGGCATGACCTCAATCGAATAGCCTTGCAAGAACGCCTCAAGCTTGGGGTTTACAGCTGCGGTTTGCGCAGAATCGCCTTTGAAATTCAGCAGCGCCATCTGGGGCCTCCTTTGGTCGCGAATGTGTTGTCATGGGCGGGGCAGCAGGTCAGGCCCAGCCATCGTTTGCAATCAGGGTTTTGATACGCTCAAGGTCATATTCAGCTTCCAACCGGTCGGCCTCGGCGCGGGCGATCTCTTGTGGGTCGCCGGCCATTTCAACCGGATCTGCCTTGCGCCATTCTGCAAGATAGGCATCGGTGTCGCGCGCGCCAATTTTCATCGCACAGCGATCAATCGCTTGTTCAAACCGCTCTGGCAGCGGCAGTTTGGCCGCAGTGCGGCCCTTACCCACGATAACTTGGGCCGGAATGTCGCGCCAATAGACGATTGTAACAAGTGCCATGATGATTCCCCTATTCAATCCCTGCTTCTAAAGTGCCGCCCTCGTCATACTGTGCTGAATTTCGACACTCAAAGCCACCGTTGCGACGCGTGCGGTCTGAATGATGATTTCCGCGCGATGCCAAGGCTTGCGCGCGCGCGCTTGCACCATTACCTTGGGGATAACTTGTGTTGGAGGGCGACAGATGACGCCCGAGCGTCCCATAGGTGCGGACGCGTTCCCCATAGCGGTAGAGCCGACCGCGCCTGATCCCGCTGAGCGGGCACCGCTTTATGCGGCGCTTGATCTTGGCACGAATAGCTGTCGCATGCTGATTGCCCGACCAAAGGGCAATCAGATTCATGTGGTGGACAGTTTTTCCAAGACCGTTCAGCTCGGTCAGGGGCTAGAGGTATCTGGCCGTTTGTCACGTGCCGCAATGGAGCGGACCGTGCAGGCGTTGCGGATTTGCCAAAAAAAGCTCGAACGCCATACCATCACCCAGATGCGGCTTGTTGCAACAGAGGCCTGTCGGCGTGCCAGCAATGGTGTTGAGTTCATGCGTCAGGTGCAGCGTGAAACCGGGCTGCGGTTGCAGATTATCAAACCCGAGGAAGAGGCGCGGCTGGCGGTCGTGTCTTGTGCGCCCTTTGTCAGCGCCCGCACTGAACAGCTGTTGGTGGTCGATATTGGTGGGGGATCGACCGAACTGGTGTGGGTTGATTTGGCAAATGTCCAGCCCGCGCTGCGGGGGCGTGCGATCATGCGCCTGCACGAAGGCTTTGGCCAAGCAGGCAGCGAAAGTGTTTTGGGCGCGCGGGTGATTGATTGGATTTCTGTGCCGCTGGGGGTTGCCACGCTGAAAGATCAGTTCCGCGATGTTGATGACGACGCTGCGCGCTTTGCGTTGATGAGCTGGTTTTTTGAAGAAAATCTGGCTGGCTTTAAACCCTATCAGAACACCCCGGCTGGGGCTGGGTTTCAGATTATTGGCACGTCGGGCACAATTACCACTGTGGCCGCGTCTTTTCTGGGGTTGAAACGGTATGACCGAACCAAGGTTGATGGGCTGATGATGACATCGGGCCAGATCGATTCGGTCATTCAGGAATATCTGTCGTTGGGGCCTGAGGGTCGGCGCACGGATCCGCGGATTGGTCGTGACCGTCATGCCCTGATTATGTCTGGCGCGGCAATTTTGCAGGCGATGATGCGCGTGTGGCCGACCGACCTGCTGTCGGTGGCTGATCGTGGCCTGCGTGAAGGGCTGCTGTACGCGCAGATGAGCGCCGATGGCGTGTTGCAAGAGGAACCATTGAAATGAGCACCGCAAAAACACCTTCGGGCAAAAGCTCGGGTCGGGGCACGCGTGAGTTGCGGGTGCGGGTCAAAACCGCAAAGGGGCGCAAGCTTTCTTCAACCCTTTGGCTCGAGCGCCAGCTTAATGACCCCTATGTGCAAAAAGCCAAGCTTGAGGGGTATCGCGGACGCGCCGCCTATAAGATCATCGAATTGGATGACAAATTCCATTTTCTGCGCCCCGGGGTGCGCGTGGTTGATTTGGGCTGTGCGCCGGGGGGGTGGACCCAAGTTGCCGTAACCCGTGTGAATGCGCTTGGTGCGCGCCGAGGCAAGCCGCAGGGCCATGTTTTGGGCGTTGACTTGCAAGATGTCTTGGCGATTCCCGGCGCTGATCTGCACGTGCTGGATTTTCTGGCCGATGGTGCGGATGATCAGGTTAAGGCATGGCTGGGTGGCCCGGCTGATGTCGTCATGAGCGATATGGCCGCTGCGTCATCGGGGCATAAACAAACCGATCACTTGCGCATTGTGGCGCTGTGTGAAGCGGCGGCGTATTTCGCGTTTGATGTGTTGGTGCCGGGGGGCACGTTTGTGGCCAAAGTTTTGGCAGGTGGCGCTGAAATGGGGCTGCTGACGATGCTGAAAAAGAACTTTCAGATGGTTGCCAATGTCAAACCGCCAGCCAGTCGCGCGGACAGTTCAGAAAAATACGTGGTTGCGATGGGCTATCGTGGTGTGGCGCCTGCCCCCTTTGTCGATGGGCCTGATGCCGATGATGTGGATATGGGGGCCAGTCACACCTAAGCGAGGGGGCACCTACGCGTCTTTGGCTACAAGACGCGTGCGCAAATCTTCCAGGACAAAAAGCCGGATGGCAGAGGCCAGGCCAAGCTCTGCCGGGCGGGTGGCATCAATCTGGGCTGCAAGCGCATTCAGGGGCTGTGCGCGCCGGGCTGCTGCTTGGCGAAACTCTTGCCAAAATGGCTCTTCGAGCGACACGCTGGTGCGATGGCCCTGCAGGGTGAGCGAACGTTTGGTGGGGCCGGGCGTGGTCATGGCGTGCGTTTATGACCATCTAACTGAGAATTTTGCTGAGCTAATTTTGCCTTTTGCAATGCTTTTTCAGCCTTGGGCAAACCGTGCAAAGCCGCGTTTTGATCGGCCGTGGCCTTTTTAAGCAGTTTTGCGCGGGCCTTGCGAGCCCGCGCCAGTGGCACAACCGTACCCATCAGCCACGCGGGCCGATCATATCTTCGGGCCGAACGATACGGTCAAAGGTCTCGCCATCCACCAGGCCCAAGGCAATTGCCTCTTGCCGCAGGGTAGTGCCGTTTTTGTGCGCGGTTTTCGCAACTTTGGTGGCATTGTCATAGCCGATGGTGGGCGCAAGCGCGGTCACCAACATCAGGCTCTCTTTCATCAACTGGTCAATCCGCGCCACATTGGCTTGGGTGCCGACCACCATATTGTCCGTAAAGCTGCCCGCCGCATCACCCAAAAGCTGCATGGATTGCAGCACGTTATAAGACATCATTGGGTTATAGACGTTCAGCTCAAAATGACCCTGGCTGCCAGCAAAACCGACGGCAGCATCATTGCCCATGACATGGGCACAGACCATGGTCAGCGCTTCGGCCTGTGTTGGGTTTACTTTGCCCGGCATGATGGAACTGCCCGGCTCATTTTCGGGCAAGATCAACTCGCCCAGGCCTGAGCGCGGGCCAGAGCCCAGCAGACGCATGTCATTGGCAATTTTGAACAGACTGGCGGCCACAGTTTTTAGCGCACCCGAAAACATCACCATCGCGTCATGGGCGGCCAATGCTTCGAATTTGTTGGGGGCTGTGACAAAGGGCAGGCTTGTGATCTGCGCGATTTGGGCCGCAACGCGGCTGTCCCAGCCAACCTTGGTGTTTAAGCCGGTGCCCACGGCGGTGCCACCTTGAGCAAGTTCGTAAATTTCAGGCAAGATCTTGTTGATCCGCATAATGCCTTGGGCCACCTGATGTGCATAGCCGCCAAATTCTTGGCCCAGTGTCAGGGGCGTCGCATCTTGTGTGTGGGTGCGGCCGATTTTGATGATGTCTTTAAAATCATCTGATTTTACCAGCAATGCCGCATGCAGCTTGGCCAAACCGGGCAACAATGTGTCGCGCGCCATCATGCCGATCGCCACATGCATCGCGGTGGGAAAGGTGTCGTTGGAACTTTGGCCCATATTGACGTGGTCATTGGGGTGAATGGGCGCCTTGGATCCCATCACACCACCCAGCATTTCAATGGCGCGGTTGCTGATCACCTCATTGGCGTTCATGTTGCTTTGTGTGCCTGACCCTGTTTGCCAGACAACCAGCGGAAAATTGTCATCAAATTGGCCAACAATCACCTCATCGGCGGCGACTATGATTGCATTCCCTAGGTCTGCGGCGATATCGCCCTGATCAATATTCACCTGTGCACAGGCCTTTTTGATCACACCCAAAGCGCGGATGATGGCCACAGGTTGGCGTTCCCAACCGATTGGGAAATTCAGGATCGAGCGTTGGGTCTGCGCGCCCCAATATTTATCGGCAGGCACCTGCAAAGGGCCAAAGCTGTCAGTTTCGGTGCGGAACGCGGTCATGGGGGATGTCTCCTGCAAATTATGCCTGTGGCATAGCGCGGGGGGGGCGTAAGATCAATCGGCATGCCGTAGCATACAGGCGCGGCTTATGTTTTGCGAAAACTGTCCAAACGCACAACCTCACCTTCGGGTTGCGGCGGGGTATCTTCGTCGTCTTCATCTTCATCGTCTGGGTCGACGGTTTCAAACCGCAGGCCAAATTCCACCGAAGGGTCGACAAACGTCCGAATGGCATCAAACGGAATATACATCGGCTCTGGCGAATCGCCGAAATTCAGCGTGATGGCAAAACCTTCGGGATCAACGGCCAGATTGTCATACCAATTTTGAATGACCACCGTCATATCGCCCGGATAGCGATCATGTAGCCAATCGGCCAAAGCCACATCGGGGTGATTGGTGTCAAATGTGATGAAAAAGTGATGGCTGCCTGGCAGGCCGTTGGCCGCCACGTCTTGCAACACTTGTTCAATCAGCCCGCGCATGGCCCGGTGCATCAGGTTGCCATAGTCAATACTGCGCGCCATGGGGCCCCCTTTTGAAATATCGGTTTATCCTTAATTGATTCGAGCGCGAAGAAAAGGGGCCGTTGGGGTTTTTATATGCCTTAAACCGATCCATTTGCCGCGATAAGGGCTGACAGGCCCGCGCACAGACCAAGCACATAGGCCAAAGGCCAGCGCCGCCAAAACAGTGTGATCGCCGCCACCGCCATTACCCCCACAGTAACGGGGCGGAGACTGCCCCATTCGGGCCAGATCAGGTGTAGTGGGCCAAAAGTCACCGAATGCAGTGTTGTGAAAATCACGTGCAGCGCAAACCACAGCGATAAATTGGCGATAACCCCCACCACGGCTGCTGAAATTGCTTGCAGTGCCGCGCTAAGCGCCGGACGCGTGCTGATGAAATCCAAATAGGGGGCGCCAACGAAAATCCAAAGAAAACAGGGAATAAAGGTCATCCAAAGCGCAACCCCCGCCCCGGCCAACCCCAGTGTCCAGCCGCCCACACCATGGGCGGCCATGTATCCCACGAACTCTGTCACCAAAATCAAAGGCCCCGGTGTTGTTTCGGCCAGCCCCAAACCATCCATCATCGCGGCTGTGCTCAGCCAGCCCAGATCCGTCACCGCCCGCTGTGCCATAAAGGCCAAAACGGCATAGGCGCCGCCAAATGTCACCACGGCAAGCCCAGCAAAAAAACTGCCGATTTTTGCTAAGATCCCGCCCTCAAACAGCCAAAGGCCGGCCAAAGGCACCAGCCACATCGCCCCCCAGCCAAACAGGCTTTGCCATGGGAAACGCGGCAATGCGGCGCCAAAGACAGCCCGGGCCACCCGCCCGCGCCCAAACACCACACCAGCCAGCGCCGCGCAGCCGATAACGGCAGGAAAGGGGACTTGCATCAGAAAAAGTGCTGTAAAAGCCAATCCAGCCAATAGGCGAGCTTGGGCGCTGATTAGGGCGCGACGGGCCATGCGCCAAAGTGCGTCAGCTATGATCACAACGACGCTGGCCTGTACCCCCAAAAACAGGGCTGCCACCAGCGGCACTTGTCCCAAGGCTGCATACACAACGGACAAGCCCAGCACGACCAAGGCGCCGGGCGCTACAAAAAGCCCGCCTGCCATCACACCACCCAAGGTGCCATGCAGCCGCCAGCCGGCATAGGTGACAAGCTGCATCGCCTCGGGTCCGGGTAAAAACATGCAAAACGACAAGGCGCGCAGAAAATCGCCCTGATCCAGCCAGCCGCGCTGATCCACCAATTCACGTTGCATCAGGGCTATCTGCGCCGCGGGGCCGCCAAATGATAAAATTCCAATTTGGGCAAAGACGGCTGCTGACTGGGAAAAGCTTGGGGGGGGCAATGTGCCGGGGCTGGACATGATGTCTGGGACCTCTGCGGTGAAAGACGCGCGTACGCCTGCCCCGACAGTTAGCGCCCAAGCTTCCATCTTTCAGCATGTAATCGTAAAAGTTTTAAGAAAGTGCAGGCTTCTGTTGCCAGGTGCCTGCGAACCCCGCCTTACGCTGCTAGGCGCAAGGGCTTAGTTTCGGCGACCCGAACTGCTTACGCAGCCAGAGCCATTGCCGGAGCACGGTTGTCATTGGCAACTGTACGTTTGGACCGGTAACGGTGGTACCTCACCGAGCAAAAGCAATCACCTTTACACGTTCGTCGATCCTATTTCGGCCCCATTCGCCCCCAATGAGGGATGTTTGGTGGAGCCGCCGGGTACCGCCCCCGGGTCCGATCCGCTTATTCCGTGCGCGTTTATCGCCATATTTCCCGTTTCCGAGAACACTATGAACATAGGCGCGGGTGGGCCCAACCACAAGTGCTGATCTGGGGTGCTGGCTCAGGTGCCGCAAAACGTCGCGTGAACGACTTGGTTTGGGGCAGGGGAGAGGGCCAGATCCTCGGCGCCTGGTTGGGTTTCATATGGGCGTGCCCAGACGGCAGCTATCCGATGAAATGGGGCGAAATCACCCGACAAACCTGCAGTGATTGCTGCTGCGATTTGGTGATTGCGGGGGATATATGCGGGGTTGGCTGTGGCCAATCTTTGCTCAAGCGGTGGTGTGTTTGGCGGGGTAGGGGTGCTGGCCAGCCGTGCCTGCCAGCGCGCGTTCCAGATTTCAAATCCGGCTGGGTCTTTGAATTCCGCCCATGTTGTGCCGTTGGCCAATCCGCGAAAGCTGCGCGTGAAATCAGCGTTTTCGGTGGCCATCAGTGCCAAAAAGTCATCAATCAATGCGATGTCGCCGGCATCTTCACCAATCAAGCCCAGTTTGGCACGAAACTTTGCCGCCCAAGCCGTTTCGTAGAGTGTTGGAAAGGTGTGAACGATCTCGGTCGCCCGTTCAATTGCCGCATCGCGCGGACCCATCAAGGGCAGTAATGCGGTTGCAAACTGCGCCATATTCCAAACCGCGATTTGTGGCTGATTGGCATAGGCATAGCGCCCCATATGATCAATCGAGGAAAACACCTGGTTTGGGTTATACCCATCCATAAAAGCGCAGGGGCCATAATCAATCGTCAAGCCGCCGATATGGGCATTGTCGGTGTTCATCACGCCGTGAATAAAGCCAAGCCCCATCCATTGCGCAATCAAATGTGCCTGGGCTGTGATGGTGGCTTGCAGCAGAGAGAATGCATCATGGGCTGTCGGGAAATGGCGCGTGCAGCTGTAGGCCAGCAACGCCTCTAACGCTGCGGTATCTTGGCGCACAGCGAAATATTGAAAGGTTCCAACCCGGATGTGGCTGGGGGCCACGCGGGTTAAAATGGCACCGGGCACGGGCCCCGTGTCGCGTAAAATCGTAGCGCCAGTTGTCACTGCCGCAAGTGCGCGGGTGGTGGGCACACCGAGCACATGCATCGCCTCACTTACCAGATATTCACGCATAACCGGCCCAAGCCATGCCCGCCCATCGCCCCCGCGCGAAAACGGGGTGCGGCCCGCACCTTTCAGCTGAATGTCTTGGCGGGTTCCGTGATCGTCGATCACCTCACCCAATAAAATCGCCCGCCCGTCACCCAATTGCGGCACAAAACCGCCAAACTGATGCCCCGCATAGGCCTGTGCCAATGGTTGCGCGCCCGCAGGCAGGGTGTTGCCCGACAGCATGGCCAGCCCATCAGCACTGGCCAATTCGGCTGGATCTAACCCTAAGGATCGGGCCAGTGGGGCATTGAGTGCGATCAGGTCAGGGTTTGGCACTGGCGTGGGTGATTGCGGCGCAAACAGCCGATCAGGCAGGCGAGCAAAGCTGTTATCAAAGGCAATGCGCAGGCTCATGCCGACAGCCGCGCCAGAATGCGGGCCCAACTGCGAATTCCTTTGTGAAAGCTTTTAAGATCGTATTTTTCATTGGGCGAATGGATCTGATCATCATCTTTCGAAAACCCCACCAGCATCGCATCCATATCCAAAACTGTCTTAAAATGCCCCGCCACAGGGATCGAACCGCCGCTGCCCACAAAGGCCGCAGCACATCCCCATTCCTCAGACAAAGCTTGGCGCGCCTGTTCAAACGCAGGCGCCGTGGTGGCCATCTTTGAGGCGCGCGACGCGCCATGGCCCAAAAACTCAACCCGACAATCAGCGGGCAGCATCGCGCGGACCATGGCGCGAAAATTGTCGCGAATGGCATGGGGATCTTGGCCAGGAACCAGACGAAAGCTGATTTTTGCGCGCGCCTCAGCTGGCAAAACGGTTTTGAACCCATCGCCTGTGTAGCCGCCGATAATACCATTTACCTCACATGTTGGGCGTGACCACAGCATTTCCAAGGGCGTGCGATCCTGCTCGCCCGCGGGTTGTGACAGGCCGACTTTGCCCAGAAAATCAGCGTGATCAAAGCTGAGCGCCTGCCACTGCGCACGCATGGCATCTGGCAGCTCTTCGACATCATCATAAAATTCCGGAACGGTGACGCGCCCTGTGTCGTCATGCAACGATGCGATGATTTTCACCAAAACCCGCACCGGGTTGATGGCCGCCCCGCCGTAAAGCCCAGAATGCAAATCTTTGGTGGGGCCGCTGATCACGACCTCTTCACCCAATAAGCCGCGCAGCATGGTGACGATGGCTGGGGTTTTGCCTTGAAACAGCCCCGTGTCGCAGATCAAGGCCAAATCAGCTGATAGCAGGTCGGCATGTGTGCCCATGAAAGGCACAAGGCTGGGTGAGCCAGATTCCTCTTCGCCTTCAAAGAAAACTTTGATCCGGGCGGGCAGCGTGCCAGTTTCAGCCTGAAAAGCGCGACAGGCCTCTAAAAACGTCATCAACTGCCCCTTATCATCCGACGCACCCCGGCCCCGGATCACGGCCCCATCGGGGGTTTCTTCTATGTGGGGGTCAAACGGATCATTGTGCCATAAAGCCAGTGGATCAACGGGTTGCACATCATAATGTCCATAAAACAGCAGGCAGGGCCCTTGATCGGCACCTGCTTGACCCACCACCATCGGGTGGCCGGGGGTGTCATAGGTCTGCGCATCAAATCCCAAATCTTGCAGTTCTCGCACCAGCCAATCGGCTGCGGCGCGGCAATTGGGGGCAAAAGCAGGATCGGTTGAAATTGACGGGATGCGCAGCAATGCTTGCAGCCGCGTGACAGCCTGCGGCATGTTGGCATCGATTCGGTTCAAAACGGCATTAAGCGTCGCGGCGTCGGTCATTTTCGGCCCCTTTTTGCGGCAAGGGGGTAAGCCTAACAAGCCTGACGGTGCTGTCCAGAGATCATCGGGGCGCGAGGGCCCAATTGATACAGTGATTACGGCAATTTTTTGGTGAATTGCTTACCAGCACGTTAAAGAATCTCTTGCGTCATTGGGCGATTCTCATGGATAGAGTTAATGAGGCCTTGGGGTGCGTTGCTGCGCCCTTAAAAAGGTAGGGTTTTGGGGGCACGAAATGATCGGGCGCTGGTATCGCCGCCATGCAGACGCCGCCGCAGTGCCAGAGGATGGCCCGCGCGGTTTCGACGATTATGACGTATCGCTGGGCGATCTAATGCGCGGTGAACGCGCGACCCTTGGCAAATCACTGCTGGATGTACAGCGCGAATTGCGCATCAAAGCCTCATATATTGCAGCGATTGAAAACCGTGATGTGGCCGCGTTTGATACCCCAAGCTTTATCGCAGGGTATGTGCGTTCGTATGCGCGTTACTTGGGGATGGAGCCAGATGCCGCCTATGCACGGTTTTGTGCTGAGGCTAATTTTTCTGTCGCACATGGTCTGTCCGCAGCGGCATCAAGCCCGCAACTGGTGGCGGCAAAGCAGCGCAAAGCAGCCGAATTTACCGACCCTCTGGCCAATCCAATTTTTGTGCCACGCCGCGAACATCTGCTCGATCAGATTGATCCCCGCGCGATGGGGTCAATGTTGGTTTTGTTGGCCCTGATCGGCGTGATTGGTTACGGTGGGTGGTCGGTGTTGCGCCAAATACAGCAGGTTGATCTGGCCCCGGTCGATCAAGCCCCCGAGGTTGTGGCGAGCCTGGATCCTTTGGCCAACGTTGGCGTGCCCGCGCTGGACAGTGCGGCGGTAGATGCGGCTGTCAAAGGTGCCATGGCAGCGTTGATGCCATCAGATGCACCAGACGACGGCTTTACCGTTTCGGGTGGTGCGCCCGCGCTTGCCGTTGCCAGCACCGGTGCCCGGCCTCAGGCGCTGGATGTGCCGGTGCTCTCACCACGCGATGGTCCGATTGGGGCGCTTGCGCCGCTGCGTCGGGCTGACTTGCGCCAAAGCGTTGATTCTGTACTGGCTGAAATGGTTTTTGATGAGGACACCCCCGCAAAGCCACAAGTGCAGGTGCTGGCAGATGCCGCGCCAAAACTTGAGCTTTTTGCCGTCCGCCCGGCATGGGTGCGTGTGCAGGCCGCGGATGGCACGATCCTGTTTGAAAAAATTCTGGATGCTGGTGAGCGTTACAGCGTGCCACAAAGCGATATCCCAGCGCGGTTGCGGGCGGGCAATGCAGGGTCGGTTTATTTTGCTGTTGCGGGCAAAACCTATGGCCCAGCCCGCGCAGATGGGGGTGTTGCGAAAAACGTAACGCTATCTGTTGATGCGCTGACCAAAAGCTATAGCTTGGCGGATCTGACGCGTGATGCAGATCTTGCACGTATGGTGGCTGTTGCTCAGGCGCAAACGGGCCGATAGCGCAGGGCTTTGCGCTGCGTTCTTTTGAATCAGATCAAGCTGCAGCTTTGCATGACGCGCGTGTTGCCCGAATGCGTTTGGCGCGCTATCACTTGGGGAGATAATAATTTCCAAGCGGTGAGGCCCCATGTCGTTGCATGCAATCAGACCCTGGCGTGAAATCGCGCGCCGCAAATCGCGCCAGATCCGGGTGGGTAAAGTTCTGGTGGGGGGGGATGCGCCAATTTCGGTGCAAACAATGACCAACACCGACACGTCAGACGTCAAGGCCACGATCGAACAGGTGCAGCGCGCTGCTGTCGCTGGGGCTGATATTGTGCGGATTTCTACGCCAGATGAGTCCTCAACCCGTGCATTGCGCGAGATTGTCGCCGAAAGCCCGGTGCCCATCGTGGCGGATATCCATTTTCATTATAAGCGGGCGATTGAAGCCGCAGAGGCAGGGGCTGCGTGTTTGCGGATTAACCCCGGAAATATTGGCGATGCCCGCCGTGTGGCCGAAGTGATCCGCGCGGCCAAAGATCACGGCTGTTCGATCCGTATTGGGGTAAATGCAGGGTCATTAGAACGGCATTTGTTGGAAAAATACGGTGAGCCTTGCCCAGATGCGATGGTGGAGAGCGGATTAGACCATATCCGAATTTTGCAAGATAACGATTTTCACGAATTCAAGATTTCGGTCAAAGCGTCGGATGTGTTTATGGCGGCCGCCGCCTATCAACAACTCGCCGATGCGACCGATGCACCAATCCACCTTGGCATCACCGAGGCGGGGGGGCTGGTTTCTGGCACTGTCAAATCTGCAATTGGTTTGGGCAATTTGTTGTGGATGGGCATCGGTGATACCATTCGCGTCTCGCTGTCGGCCGATCCGGTCGAAGAGGTCAAGGTTGGCTTTGAAATTCTGAAATCTCTTGGGCTGCGGCATCGAGGGGTTACGATCATTTCTTGCCCATCCTGTGCGCGGCAGGGATTTGACGTGATCAAGACTGTGTCCACGCTGGAAGACAGGCTGGCCCATATTACCACTTCGCTCAGCCTGTCGGTGATTGGCTGTGTGGTCAATGGCCCGGGTGAGGCGCTGATGACGGATGTGGGATTTACGGGGGGGGGCGCTGGATCAGGTATGGTGTATTTGGCCGGAAAACAATCGCACAAGATGGGCAATGACAAGATGATTGACCACATTGTGGAACAGGTCGAAAAGCGCGCCGCCGCGATTGAGGCCGCTGAACGTGAAGCGGCCGAGGCTGAAGCGCGGGCCGATTGATCGGAAAACTGAGAATTCAGCAATGCAAAAGCCCCGTGCGGTCGATGACGCGCGGGGCTTTATACTGCCAATGTTTGTTCGAATTCTTTGGGCGGGCCGCGCGGTTATTTACCGCGGACCTCTGCCACGATTTCGCGCATGGCATCCAGAGGTACATATCCACGCAAAATTCCTGATCCCAAAACAAAACCGGGTGTGCCCTGAATTTGCAACGTGCTGGCCAAAGTCTGATTTTGGGCCAAAGCGGCCGTAACCGCATCGCTGTTCATTTCTGACTGAACGGCGGCCAGATCAAGTGACAGGTCCTTGGCCAGACTGTCAAAGGTGGCCTGTGACATCTGCCCACGCAGGGTGATCAGTGCGTCATGCACCTCTTTATAGGCCGCATCCCCGGCCAGTGATTTTACAGCCATTGCAAAACGTGCAGCCAGAACAGATTCCGGCCCCAAAACCGGAAATTCTTTATAAATGAGCCGGATGTTTCCGTCGCTTTCCACCAATTCTGTCACATCCGCATGGGCTTTTTTGCAATAACCACACCGATAATCCATAAATTCAACAATCGTGACATCGCCATTCACATTTCCACCCACCCAAGAATAACCATCGTCAAACAGGGCCAGGGCGTTGGCCTTTACCAGATCTTCGTCAGACATCGCTTGGGCTGCGGATTTGCGCTGTTCAAGCACCGCGATGGCTTCCATCAGAACTTCGGGGTTTTCTAACAAATAGGCGCGCACGGCTTGGCCGAATTGGCTTTGCTGCTGCACGGTCATTTGATCCAGTTCAAGCGCCTGTCCTGGCGTGCCCAGCGACAAAACGCAGGCGCTGGCTACCAACAGAGATTTCAGGCGTGAAAGCGGGGCGAAAGCGGGCATGAAAACGATCCTTGGATGAATTGCAGGCCACCTTCGCAGATCATAACGCAGATGCAAGACCAAGAGGGCCGCTTGTCGCAGGCCAGCGCCATCATATTTTCTCAGGTCTGTTGGGCTTTTCGGCCAAGGGGCGTTTGCAGGGCGGATGCTTCGGGTTAAGATAACCCCCAAAGATCTGTTTGCGCAGACTTGGGGTGCAGGGGGCGCGGTGCTGTGACAGCTTGGCAAATGGGGGCATGGCGATGCTGGTGGCGCGCGATTTGCCTGTGCTGCGGTTTGTGTCTTGGTGGGGCAGTTTTGGCGCAAGCACCGCTGACGGCGTTGGCGCGTGTGAACCCGATGTTGTCAGGCGTGACAGAAACGGTGTCGGGGGTTCGGCTGGGGGTGGCGCTTAGCCAGCCGGTGCCATGGCGGGTTGCGCTGCTGGCAGATCCGCCGCGTTTGGTGCTCGACCTGCAAGAGGCGGACTGGTCTTTGGTAGATCTGGCGCGATTTGCGGCGGGGGCTTTGGTGGTGGATGCCCGTGCGGGTGTGGTGCAGCCGGGATGGTCACGATTGGTTTTGGAACTGGGCCAGCCCTTGGGGCTGCGCCAAGCCGGCATGCGCACGGATGGGCAATGGGCACAAGAGGCGCTGATTACGATTGATCTGTCCCCAGTGACTGATGCCGAATTTGCCCAGCAAGTGGCGCGTTCAGAAGGTGCGGTGGCGATGTCCGCACCTTGGCCAGCGTTACCACCCGCGCCCCCCCAACCAACCACGCCGCCCCGAGACACCGGGCGCAGGGTTGTTGTGCTTGATCCTGGGCATGGTGGCATTGACCCTGGCGCACGCCATGAGAACCGATCCGAGGCTGATTTGATGCTGACCTTGGCGCAAGAATTGCGTGAGGCGCTGCTGCGCCACGGTGGGTTTGATGTGGTTTTGACCCGCGAAGATGATCGTTTTGTCCCGCTTGAAACCCGTTTGAGCGTTGCCAATGCGGCTGGTGCGGCGGTGTTTATCTCACTGCATGCTGATGCGGTGGAAGATGCGGTAACATCGGGTGCCACAATTTACACGCTGTCGGCGGATGCCGCTGATACCGCATCGGCGCTGTTGGCCGAACGTCACGACCGTGATGATTTGTTGGCGGGCGTTGATTTAAGCGGGCAGGGCGATGAGGTCGCGCTGATCTTGATGGACTTGGCGCGGGCGCAGACTGCGCCGCGTGGGCAGCGGTTGGCGGACAGTTTGGTTTCAGCGCTGCAAGATGCGGGAATTCGTTTGCACAAACGTCCGCTGCAGCGTGCTGCGTTTTCAGTTCTGAAATCACCCGATATCCCATCTGTGCTGATTGAGGCCGGGTTTCTTTCATCTCGCGCAGATCGGGCCAATTTGCTGAACCAAGAGTGGCGCGGGGTTTTCACCCAAGCATTGGTCACGGCGTTGGCCGGGTGGACTGTGCAAGAAGATGTGCGGACCTCCGTTGGGGCAGGCCCGCAATAAAGGGGTTTCGCTGGGTTTAATCCACCTGAAACTCTGGCCCGGCAATGTGTACGGCCAACAGGCAGCCATTGGGAGTGGTGGAGCAGTGTTCCGTGCCATCGCGTAAAAACACCAGATCGCCCTTGCGAAAAACTGTGCCGTCATTTTCGACCAGCTCGCCCTCAAGGATCAAAAACTGCTCATGTCCATTGTGGCGATGTGGGCGGGTCGTCATGCCAGCGGGCATGCGATAGACGTGAAATCCGGTGCCCAGTGCCACCCCGTCATCATGCTGTAAGACGGCATCGCCCAATGCCAGCCCATCATCATAGACAAAAGGCGTAAACTCTGCGTCATAGATGTTGGTGACTTTGCGGTCTTTGGCATCAATTTTTTGCATTTCATCCTCCAAGTATTACTGTGAGCGTGGCGGTTTTGCTGCAAGCTGTCAACGCTACAGGCCCGCGTGGCGCAGGTCAGGTCTGTCTGTTGCTTTGACGCGCAGTTTCTTCATGCCTATAAGCAGACCCATCGGTCAGGAGACGCGCGTGATCCGTTGGATTTTATCATTTTTGGGGGCGATTTTCAGCCTTGTGACGTTGGGGTTGATTTTCATGGCCATCGCGATTGGTGCGGTGTTTTGGATTTATGGCCGCGATCTGCCCAGCTATGATCAATTGGCGCAATATTCCCCGCCGACCATCAGCCGTATCTATTCTGCTGAGGGGCGCATTATTGATGAATTCGCGCAAGAACGCCGTATTTTCACCCCAGTTGAAGAAATTCCCGATCTGGTCAAACAGGCGTTTATATCGATCGAAGATCAGCATTTTTATACCCATAAAGGGTATGATGTGACCGGTATGTTGGCGGCGGCACGGGATGCTGTGGTGTCGCGGGGGCGCAATGTGCGGGGCGCCTCGACCATCACGCAGCAGGTCATGAAAAACTTTTTGCTGTCAGGTGATCGCACGGGGGAGCGCAAGATCAAAGAACTGATCTTGGCTGCGCGTATTGAAAAGACACTCAGCAAAGAAAAGATACTTGAGCTTTACTTAAATGAGATTTTTCTGGGCCAAAATTCCTATGGTGTGACGGCGGCAGCCCAGACCTATTTCAACAAAACATTGGTCGAGCTGGGTCCAGAAGAGGCCGCATTTTTGGCATCGTTGCCTCAGGCGCCCTCAAGCTATCATCCGGTCCGTGCAAAAGAGCGGGTGACGCAGCGCCGCAATCAGGTTTTGCGCCGGATGGCGGCAGAGGGTTATATTAGCGCCGAGGCCCGTGATCTGGGCATTGGCGCGCCGCTGCGCACCGTGCAAAATGGCGATTATCCAGGCTTTCGCGCCAGTCTGCCGCCGCGCGATTATTTTACAGATGAAATTCGCCGGCAATTGTCAGACACATTCGGTGAGCAAGAGTTTTTTGGTGGCGGCCTGACCATTCGTTCCACCGTGCAACCCGATTTACAGGCACAGGCTGCGCGGGCACTGCGTGATGGGCTTGAACTTTATGACCGGGGTCGAGGGGTTTGGCGTGGCACAGGTGTGGCCATTGCCGGTTCGGATCTGAACGATGAGCCCAATTGGCGGGCTGCTTTGGCCAATGTTCAAGTGCCCCGCGACATTGAGGGATGGCTGCCTGCGGTTGTTCTTAGTCTGGGCAAAACTTCAGCCCGGATCGGGATTGAGGGCGTGGCCGATGACAGTGATGGCCACTTTATCGGACCCGACGATGTCACATGGGCGCGCAAGCGCCTGGCGGATGGCAAGCTGGCGCCCAAGGCCCGCGTTGCGGCGGATTTATTGGCTGTGGGCGATGTGATTATGGTTGCTGCCTTGGCCAATAAGGATGGCACGTTTGACCGCTGGTCGTTGCGCCAACTGCCCGAGGTTCAGGGCGCTTTCATGGCGATGGATGTAAATTCTGGTCGCGTGATGGCGATGCAGGGCGGCTTTAGCTATCAGTCGTCTGTATTTAACCGCGCCACCCAAGCTGCGCGCCAACCAGGCTCATCATTTAAGCCCTTTGTTTACGCGGCAGCGCTTGATTCGGGCTATACCCCCGCCACTATCGTGATCGACGCCCCGATCGAAGTCGACACCCCCGAGGGGATTTGGAAGCCGAAGAACTCATCTGATAAATTCTATGGTCCCGCGCCGCTGCGGGTGGGGATTGAACAGTCACGCAACCTTATGACCGTCCGCTTGGCCCAAGAAATTGGGATGGATACGGTGGGGCAATATGCGGAAAGCTTTGGCGTTTATGATCCGATGCAGCGGTATTTGGCCAACGCGCTTGGTTCGCAAGAGACCACGCTGTTTCAAATGGTGGCGGCCTACGCGATGTTTGCCAATGGTGGTGAGCGGGTGGAACCCACACTGGTTGACCGGGTGCAAGACCGCTGGGGGCGCACGATTTATCGACATGATCCGCGCAACTGTCTGGAATGCGGTCTGCCTGCTCTTGCCCCAGGGTTTGGCCCGCGTATTTTGTCCAGCCGCGAGCGGGTGATGGATGCGGTGACCGCTTATCAGCTGACGGCCATGATGGAGGGTGTGCTGGAGCGCGGTACAGCGCGCGGGATCAACCTGCCGGTCCCGATTGCGGGGAAAACGGGTACAACGAATGATGCCAAGGATGTTTGGTTTATCGGCTATTCGTCCAATCTGGTAGCAGGGTGCTATATTGGTTTTGATCAGCCGCGTGCCTTGGGGCGGGGCGCATCGGGTGGGGGGATGTGTGGTCCTGTCTTTCAGTCTTTCATGCAAGAGGCGATCAAAACGCGGGGTGGCACCGAATTCAAAGTGCCAGATGGCGGGTATTTCCTGAACATTGACCGCTATACCGGCGCCCTTTTGCCCGAGGATGCCGAGGGCGAAAATGTCGTGGCTGAATATTTTCGCGAGGGATTTGACCCATTATTTGGAACCGAGGCGGTGGTGGATGGTGGCTTTGCGGTGGGAAGAAATCTGCCGTTGTTTAAGCTGGGTGAAACCGATGCCGAGGAACTGAGCACGGTCACCACGGGCACCGGAGAAATTAAGATATTGCCAAAGAATAACGCAGATTTTGGCACGATTAGCGCGGGTGGGCTTTACTAGGCGCTGGCTGGTCTTGCCCGGCGGGCGGGATGGGGCTATCACCCCAACCCTAAAGATAAGAACGTCAAGAAAGGTGCGCGCAATGCGGACAGAGGCACAAAACATGGTGGATGCGATCAAGAAGTCCCTTCGACTTCTTGGCCAGCGCATGGATGTGCAAACTGCACCCCACCGGTTGGAAGAATTCAACGCCATGATCGAGGATGGCGATCTGTGGTCTGACCCGGCGCGCGCCCAAAAACTGATGCGCGAACGCCAAACCCTTATGGATAAGCTGGCGATCCACGACTCGATCACCCGAGAGCTGTCAGACAATATTGAGCTGATTGAAATGGGCGAGGCCGAGGGCGACGCCGATATCGTGACTGAGGCCGAAGAGGGGCTGCGCGCCCTGCAAAAATCCGCCGCCAAAAAAGAGATTGAGGCGCTGTTGGATGGTGAGGCCGATGGCAATGACACGTTTTTGGAAATCAATGCAGGCGCGGGCGGCACCGAAAGCTGCGATTGGGCGAATATACTGGCGCGGATGTATGTGCGATGGGCCGAGAAAAAGGGCTATAAAGTCGAACTGATGTCTGAGACCGCAGGTGAAGAAGCTGGGATAAGGTCGGCCGCTTATAAAATCACAGGTCCAAATGCCTATGGCTGGCTGAAATCTGAGTCGGGCGTCCACCGGTTGGTGCGTATCTCGCCCTTTGATTCCGCAGCGCGGCGCCACACGTCTTTTAGTTCAATCTGGGTCTATCCGGTTGTCGATGAAAATATTGAAATTGATATCCCCGACCGTGACATTCGAATTGATACCTATCGCTCGTCTGGGGCGGGTGGGCAGCACGTCAATACCACCGACTCAGCAGTGCGCATCACCCATATTCCCACCAATATCGTGGTCACCAGCTCTGAAAAGTCGCAGCACCAAAACCGCGCCAACTGTATGGCCGCATTAAAATCGCGTCTTTATGAAATGGAGCTGCGCAAGCGCAACGAAAAGATCATGGAGCAGCATGAAAATAAGGGCGATGCTGGTTGGGGAAACCAAATCAGATCATACGTTTTACAGCCCTATCAGATGGTCAAAGATTTGCGCACTTCGGTGGAAACCTCGGACACCCAAGGCGTTCTTGATGGCGATCTGGATCAATTCATGGCAGCGACCTTGGCAATGGAAGTGTCGGGCAAAAGCCGTGCCGACGCACAGGCTGAGGAATAACCCCACCCCGATATGTCATTCCAGACAGGCGCCGCGATACACGCGCCCATCTGGTGATCATGTTCAGGCTCAGGCTCAGGCTCAGGCTCAAGCTCAGGCTTAGGCCTTGGCCGCTTGCAGATATTGCCATACCCGGTGCGGGGTCAGCGGCATATCGATATGGCGCACCCCGCGCGACCAAAGCGCATCCAAAACCGCATTGCTGACGGCAGCAATTGATCCCACTGTTCCTGCCTCGCCGCAGCCCTTCATACCGATTGGGTTCATAAGAGAGGGCACGCATTCGGTGGTGAAAACCACGGGCGGCATGTCGGTGGCGCGCGGCATGGCGTAATCCATAAATGTGGCTGTCAGCAATTGGCCGTTTTCATCAAACACCACCTGTTCACACAGTGCCTGGCCCAGGCCTTGGGCGATGCCACCATGCACCTGACCTTCGACCAACTTTTCATTCATGATAACCCCGAAATCATCGGTCACGGCATAACGCAGCACGGCAGTTTCGCCAGTGTCGGGATCAATCTCAACCTCAACGACATGCGCGCCATTGGGAAAGGATCGGCCCTCAAGTTCATAGCTGTGACGATGGCGCAGCAGATCGGTGCGCCCATGGGTGCGCGCCAGATCAGCAGCCTCGAGCAGGGTCAGGCGGCGGTTGGTGGCGGGTGATTGAAATGTACCCTCTTCAAATTGCAACTCTTGGGCGTTGATCCCCAGTTCTTGCGCCAAAAAGGGGGTAAAAGCGGCAACCATCTTGGTGGTTGTGTTCAGGGTTGCGCTATTTTGAACTGTGACCGACCGTGATCCCCCAGTGCCACCACCCTCGGGGATTTCATCGCTGTCGCCTTGGATGATATCGATCTGTTCAACGGGAATGCCAGTTTGTTGGGCCAAAAACGCGCTATAGACCGTTTCATGCCCCTGCCCATTTGACTGCGTGCCGACCCGCAGCGATACGCGCCCATTGGGTTCAAACCGAATTTCTGCTGCCTCAACCGGATTGCCAAGAATAGATTCGATATAAAACGCCAAACCCAACCCACGCAGCTTGCCCTGTGCCTGCGATTGCGTGCGGCGTGCTGGAAAACCAGCGGCGTCTGAGACTTGATAGGCGCGATCAAGAACTTTGGTAAATTCCCCCACATCATAAAGCCCCCCCGATGCGGTGGCATAGGGAAAGGCGTCTGGGGCGATGAAATTGCGCCGTCTTAACGCCCACGGGTCTTGGCCCAGAACGCGGGCGGCGTGATCCATTGCGCGTTCAAGCGTTGTAATTGCTTCGGGGCGACCTGCGCCGCGATAGGCGTCGACCGGTGTCGTATTGGTGTAAAACCCCTGACAGGTCATAAAGGCATTTTTTATATCATAGGCACCTGTCAGCACTTTCGAGAACAGGGTTGACTGGATTTCCTGCGCAAATTGCGAATTATAGGCCCCCAGATTGCAGCGCACATCGACCCTGTAGCCCGTGATGCGGTAATCTGCGTCAAAACCCAGTTCTGCCTCGGCGACCAGATCGCGCCCGGCATTGTCACTGAGCATTGCCTCGGTCCGCTCAGACATCCATGCCAGTGGTCTGCCAGCCAGCCTTGCGCCTGCGGCCAGGGCCAGATGTTCGGGATAGTAAAACGACTTCATCCCAAACCCGCCGCCGACATCCGGAATGGTCACGCGCACGTTTTGGGCGGGCAGGTTGAAATGTTTCATCAAGTCAGCTTTAAGCTGCCAAACACCCTGACCGTTAAAGGTCATGTGCAAATGGCCATCCAGCCATTCAGCCTGTGCGCCGCGCGGCTCCATTGAATTTGCAATGATCCGATTGCCCAAAACTGACAGTCGCACCCGATGTTTGGCATTTTCGAGCGCGGCCATGGTGGCCTGCTCCTGACCCACGGCCCAATCAAAGGCCGTGTTCATCGGGGCCTCGGGGTGCAGCGTCGGGGCTCCGGGGGCGAGCGTCAGGGCTGCGGGCAGGGTTTCATAGCGCAGGTCAATGGCTTCGGCTGCATCTTTTGCTTGGGCCATCGTCTCGGCGGCAATCATCACGACCGGCTCGCCCACAAAACGCATAAACTGATCTGCCAGAACTTGACGGATTGGCAGGGCGCCAAGGGTGCCGTCGCGGTTGTTGGTCTGTGCGCCGCGCAGCACCCCGCTGAACCCTGCTGCGTCAAGATCAGCGGCCGTCATCACCAAATGCACGCCGGGCAGGGCGCGGGCCTCTGCGGTCTGCAGGGTTGTGATGCGGGCATGGGCGACCGGCGCGCGCAGAAAGAACACCACCAAGGCATCTGCCACCGCGTGATCGTCAATATAGCGACCCGCGCCGGTCAGAAACCGCTGATCTTCACGGCGCCCGCTGTATTGGCTTTGCCCGAATTTGGTCATGTTGGCCTCCGCTGTTGGTCATTGCGCGCAAACTGAACCGGATTGGCGAGGGTGTCCACCCGGCAATTTCTGCAGGTGAAAAAAGGCCCGCCCCTTGTCAGGGCGGACCTTTTTGATCACTGTCGAAATTAAGGATCAGAGAGCCAATGACAGCGTTGTTGCAATCGTCAGCTCGCCAAATCCGTTAAAGCGGGTGTTGGTAACGGTGGCATAGGCGCCCATGCCATGGATCACGACATAATCACCCTCGGCAGTGTCACCGGGCAGCATCACCGCGCCGGGCATCCGGTCGGTGCTGTCACAGGTGGGGCCGAACACAATCCGCCCAATGGCAGGGGCCTTGCGCAAATGGCCATCGGGGCTGACAACCTGCACCCGGTCAATCATACCAATCAGCGCCAGTTCATTCATCGACCCGTAATAGCCATCGTTCAAGAACACATGCGTATCATCACGCAGGGCTTTGACGCGTGCGATCAGTACACAGCTTTCGCCCACAATCCCGCGCCCCGGCTCACAGACCAGTGATGGGCGCAATTGGCCAAAGACCTCTGTGCTGACACGATCGATCAGGGCAAAGATTTCCTCAAGCTGCGGTAAATGGGCCACTTGGCGGTGTGCGGGAAACCCGCCGCCAACATTAAGCCGTGCAAGTTGAACGTCTGCATCTGCCGCAATACGTGCTGCGGTTCTGATATAGGCATCCCATGCCATCGGGTCAGTGCATTGCGTGCCGGCATGAAAGGTCAAAGATGGGATAAAGCCAAGCGCCGCAACAGTGCGCAGCAGATCAGTCGCAAGTTCAGCGCTGGCACCAAATTTTGCGCCAAAATCATAGGCAGCACCAGCAACCGGCAGCTTGAACCGCACTGCGATTTCGGTGCCTTGGGCGGGCAACATATCAGCGAGTTTGCGCAATTCGGAATGGCTGTCGACCGAATATGACCGCACACCATTTTCCAAAGCAAAGGCAATTTCCCGACGCGAGCGAACCGGGTTATTGTAATGCATCGCTGCATCTGGCGCCAAGCGACGGATCATTTCAATCTCAAACGGCGATGCAACATCATAGCCACGCACCCCAGCTGCCGCCAGGTTTTGGATGACCATTTCATCAGGGTTGGATTTCACCGCATAGGTGACAAGCCCGGGAAAGCCCGCAAGAAAACGCCGCGCGGTTTCCTGCAACACAGTGGGCGCAAACAGCAAAACCGGGTTTTCCGGCGCCTGCACACGCATATATTCGGTTGGATTGTTCCAAATAGTCTGAGAGAGCCCCATCGGCGAGATCCTTTCGTTGCCAACAGAGCGCAGCCACCTCTTGCCCGGATGTCCGACTTCAGAGCCGCTTACGCGATATGATGATTTTCCTGACAGGCAAGGTGCGTATGAGCCGCCCTTCTCCCTGATCCAAGGATGCTGCATATCTGTGACAATTTGACCGATCAAAAGTGTTGTTTTGACTTAATTGATGGTTATAATGACGAAAAAATGGGTAAAATGTAATGGACGAGACAGATCGCAACCTTTTGGCGCTTTTGGGGGCCGATGCGCGGGTGTCGGTGGCGACGTTGTCGCGCCGGCTTAAGGTTGCGCGCTCTACGATTCAGGCCCGATTAGAGCGGTTAGAGACATCGGGAATCATCGCGGGCTACACTGTGAAATTGGGGGTTGCTGGCCGTTTGGGTCGAATTCGTGCTACGGTTTTGCTTACGGTTGAGCCGCGCACTCAGCCCAATGTGCTGACCCGGCTTAAGGCACTGCCTGAGGTCGAATCTATCCATTCGGTTTCGGGGCGCGTGGATCTGTTGTTGCAACTCGCCGCGCCGAGCACTGCTGTTCTTGATACTGTTTTGGATGCCATTGGGGCAATCAATGGCGTGAAATCATCAGAAAGCTTGATCCATCTGTCGACAAAGCTTGATCGGGCTGTCTGACCGCTTGGCCTTTTGGTGTGAATTGGGTAAGCCGCTTGCCAAACACCAGATTTCAGGATGCCGCCATGCCGATGGAAAAGAATTTTGCCCCCGCCGAGGCCGAAGCCCGCATCAGCGCCATGTGGGAGGCCAGCGGGGCCTTTCGCGCAGGCGCGCATGCCAAACCTGGGGCGGAACCCTTTTCTATTATGATCCCGCCGCCCAATGTCACGGGCAGCCTGCATATGGGGCATGCATTTAACAACACGCTGCAAGATATTCTAGTGCGCTGGCATCGGATGCGTGGGTTTGACACCCTGTGGCAGCCCGGCACCGATCACGCCGGTATCGCTACGCAAATGGTGGTGGAACGTGAGTTGGCCAAGGCGGGTCTGCCGGGCCGGCGCGATATGGGGCGTGAGGCGTTCTTGGAAAAGGTCTGGGCTTGGAAAGACCAATCTGGTGGCACGATTATCAACCAATTGAAACGTCTGGGGGCGTCGTGCGATTGGAGCCGCGAGGCCTTTACCATGTCGGGCAATTTTCCCGATGCGGTGACCAAAGTATTTGTTGATATGTACAACAAGGGCCTGATTTACCGGGGCAAACGACTGGTCAACTGGGATCCACATTTTGAAACCGCGATTTCCGATCTTGAGGTCGAGAACATCGAGGTTGACGGCCATATGTGGCATTTCAAATACCGTCTGGCCGACGGTGCAACCTATGAATACGTGGAAAAAGACGAAGATGGCACGGTGATTGTGCGCGAGACGCGCAACTATATTTCTATTGCCACCACGCGCCCTGAAACCATGCTGGGGGATGGCGCGGTGGCGGTGCATCCATCCGATACGCGTTATCAGGCCATCATTGGCAAAATGGTGCATCTGCCGCTGTGTGACCGCCTGATCCCGATCATTCACGATGAATATCCCGACCCCTCCTTTGGGTCTGGGGCGGTCAAGATCACCGGTGCGCATGATTTCAACGATTACGCCGTGGCCAAACGCGCGGGCCTGCCGTGCTATCGCTTGATGGACACGCGCGGCGCGATGCGCCAAGACGGCGCGCCCTATGCCGAGGCCGTCGCCCGCGCCCGTGAAATCGCCACAGGCAGCCCCACCACAGAGGCCGAGGTGGACAGCCTGAACCTTGTGCCCGAAAAATATCGCGGCATGGACAGGTTTGCCGCCCGCACCGCTGTGATAGCCGATATCACCGCCGCAGGTCTGGCCGTGACCACGCTGATCAAGGAAATTGATGCCGAGACCGGCAGCGAGCATCTGCGCCTTGAGCCGGTGGTTGAGGCCAAAAAGATCATGCAGCCCTTTGGCGACCGGTCCAAGGTCGTGATCGAGCCGATGCTGACCGATCAGTGGTTCGTAGATACCGACAAGATCGTTGGTCCCGCGCTCGAGGCCGTGCGGTCCGGCGCCACCAAGATCATGCCGGAATCTGGCGAAAAGACCTATTTCCATTGGCTGGAGAATATAGAGCCATGGTGCATCTCGCGCCAGCTTTGGTGGGGGCACCAGATCCCGGTGTGGTATGGGCCAGAGGGCCTCAAGCTTGCAGGCAAAGAATTTTGCGCTCCATCAGAAGAGGACGTTTCGGAGATAGCGCATGCATATTATGAGAAAACTCTAGGCACCGCGGTTAGAATAGAATTTCCCGATCAGGCCTTCTTTGAGGTGCTTGGCGCAGGGTTAGACAGAGACGCGTCTTCGGTTATTGTTTTGAATTCTGACGGATCGCACACTATTAAACTGCGTCGCGATCCCGATGTGCTTGATACATGGTTTTCTTCGGGCCTTTGGCCCATTGGCACACTGGGCTGGCCCGAACAGACGCCAGAACTGTCCAAGTATTTTCCGACGTCCACCCTGATCACTGGGGCCGATATCATCTTTTTCTGGGTTGCCCGGATGATGATGATGCAGCTTGCCGTGGTTGATCAGGTACCATTTAAGACCGTGTATCTGCATGGGCTGGTTCGTGACGCCAAAGGCAAAAAGATGTCCAAATCCTTGGGCAACGTTGTTGATCCGCTGGATATCATTGATGAATTTGGGGCTGACGCGTTGCGTTTTGCCAATTCCGCGATGGCATCTTTGGGCGGCACGCTGAAACTTGATACCCAACGCATTGCCGGATACCGCAACTTTGCCACCAAACTTTGGAACGCCTGCCGTTTCGCTGAGATGAATGGCGTATGGGAAAACCACACCCAAAGTGCAACGCCGCCCAGCGTAAATGCGACGGCAAACCGTTGGATCATTGGCGAAACAGCACGCGCAGCGGCCGAGCTTGATGCGGCTTTGGCGGCATTTCGCTTTAATGATGCCGCCAACACGCTTTACAGCTTTGTTTGGGGCAAGGTGTGCGATTGGTATGTGGAATTTGCCAAACCGCTGCTTGACGGCCCAGCCACTGCCGCCGAAACCCGCGCGACGCTTGGTTGGGTCTTGGATCAATCCATGATTCTGCTGCACCCGATCATGCCGTTTGTGACCGAAGAACTTTGGGCCACAACCAGCACGCGCAGCGCGCCGTTGGCGGTCTCTGATTGGCCAAGCTATGCGCCGTCGGCGCTGGTCGATTTGGATGCAGATCACGAAATGACATGGGTGATTGCGCTGATCGAACAGATCAGATCTGCCCGCTCTGAGGTGCATGTGCCGGTTGGCCTGAAACTGCCGATGGTGCAGGTCTCGTTGGATGATGCCGGCCGCGCCGCTTGGGGGCGCAACGCCGCGCTTATCCAACGCCTTGCCCGGATCAGTGATCTCTCCGAGGGCGCAAGCCCGCGTGGCGCGCTGACGCTGACGGTTGAGGGCGGGGTTTTTGCGCTGCCGCTTGATGGAATTATCGATATTGCCGCTGAAAAAGCGCGTTTGGCCAAAGCGATTGATAAGATCACAAAAGAAATCTCTGGATTGAATGCGCGGCTGACCAACCCCAAATTTGTCGCATCGGCGCCGCCCGAAGTTGTCGAAGAGGTGCGTGACGCGCTTGACGCGCGTTCGGTTGAGGCACAAAAACTCGATCAAGCCATGGGCCGTTTGGCCAATCTGGAAGCCTGATCATCAAACCGGGCGGGGGCTTTTTGCCCCGCCCGGTTTTTCTCCACCTAATTTGCCGAATTGAACGGGCTTCGTTCTTTCACACGATCTGATCGTTTTGGAAGCACTGACAGACGTGGGCCCACGTTGGCTTGGTGGCGATGCCGGCAGCGGAGTTGCGCGATATCCCAAGATATCCGTTGACAAAACCGCCCCCCTCTCAGACGCTTTGCCCCCAAGCCCAAGTGGCAAAGCTCGCCCAGCGTGCACGAAAGGATAGAGTGCTTATGATACGTCCTAAACTGTTCATGGCCCTTTTGGCAGGCGTTGTGCTGCTGGCATCTGGCGCGGTTGCGCCTGCCGGGGCAGATGTGATTAAGGTTGGGGTGATCGCGCCGTTTTCGGGGCCGTTTGCAATTTGGGGCAAACAATTCCAAGATGGGATTACCGTCTATCAAGCCCAGCACGGCACACAGGTCGATGGGCAAACGGTTGAATTTCTTTATCGTGACTCTGGCGGGCCGAACCCAGATGTGGCGAAATCCTTGGCGCAAGAGCTGCTGGTGCGCGAGCGTGTCGATTATTTGGGCGGATTTGTGTTTACACCCAATGCGTTGGCAGTTGCCCCCTTGATCGATCAGTCGCAAACACCCACCGTCATTTTTAACGCGGCCACCAGCGCCATCAACGCCAGATCACCATTTTTTCTGCGCACTGGGTTTACGCTTTGGCAGGTGTCGGTGCCCATGGCGCAATGGGCCTATGATCAGGGGCTGCGCGCCGTTGCAACATCGGTATCAGATTACGGGCCAGGGTTAGATGCCGAAGCCGCGTTTGCATCGGCGTTTCAGGCGCGCGGAGGCGTTGTGGTTGATGCGATCCGGATGCCATTGTCGAGCACGGATTTTGCGCCGTTTATGCAGCGTATCAAAGCCTCGGGTGCGGATGCGGTGTTTGGCTTCTTGCCCGCAGGGCCACCCACATATGCTTTTACCAAAGCCTATAATGATGCAGGTCTGCGTGCCGCTGGAATTGGCTTTTTGGGGACGGGCGAGACAGATGAGACCACGCTGGACGCTTTGGGAGATGCCGCACTTGGGTTAAACACCGCCTATCATTACTCGGCAGCCCACCCCAGTTCTGTGAACAAGGCCTTTATCAATGCGTTGGCCCTGCATGATCCGCGTGCGGTTGCCAATATGGCATCGGTTGGGGCCTATGATGGGGCGCATTTGATCTATGAAATGGTGGCGGCGGCCAAGCGCGATGGGCCGGGTGCTGTTGCGGCAGCTAAGGGGCTGGCATGGGAAAGCCCGCGTGGACCAGTTTTAATTGATCCTGAAACCCGCCATATCACGCAAAACGTTTATATCCGCGTGGTAGACAAAGATGCCACTGGCCGTCTGTTTAACCGAGAGTTCGCCACCATTGAGGCCCAGCCTGATCACGGTTGGAACCGTTAGCGCGGCTTTGCCACCACTTTTTGCATATCCCCCCAAGCCCGCTCGGATAAGGCATTTGTGATGGGAATGGTGTTCAATATCGCGCTCGACGGGCTGTCTTATGGCATGGTGCTGTTTATGATCAGCGTCGGGCTGTCGGTGACGCTGGGCTTGATGCGGGTGATCAATTTGGCCCATGGCGGTTTTGCGCTGCTTGGTGGGGCTTTGATGCATGGGCTGACGTTTCAGCTGGGGTGGCCGTTTGCGCTTGCCTTGCCTGTCAGTGTGCTTTCGGTCACGCTGATTGCCCTGCCGATGGAATATGTGTTTTTTCGCCCGCTCTATGGCAAAGGTGATCTGACACAAGTCTTGGCCACGATTGGGCTGACGTTTCTTATGATTGCCTTTGTCAACTGGCTTTATGGCTCTGCTTTATTGGGTATTCCGCTGCCACCGTCCTTGCGTGGCACGGTTGATCTGGGCCTGCGCACGCTGCCTGTGCAGCGGGTTGCGGTCATTGTGACGGGTATGGTGGTGTTGGGCGCGCTGTATGGGCTGATCGAGCGCACGCGCTTTGGCATCTGGTTGCGTGCGTCGGTTGATAACCGCGCGGCGGCTGAGGCTTTGGGCATCAACACGCGGTGGGTCTTTGCGGCCACCTTTGCGCTTGGGGCGGGGCTTGCAGCTTTGGGTGGGGTTTTGGGGGCTGAGTTGATGCCGATTGAGGCCTATTACCCGCTGCGGTATTTGGTTGTGATCTTAGCGGTCGTGGCTGTGGGGGGGATGGGGTCGGTTTGGGGCGCGTGGTTTGCCGCATTGGGCCTGGGCCTGATTGACACCGCCGCGCGCTATGCGCTGCCAGACTTTGGCACGATTTTTTTCTTTGCGGCATTGATCGTCGTTTTGGCCCTGCGCCCGCAGGGACTTTCAGGGCGCGCTTACGATGTTTGAGGCATGGTTGGGCCGGATGGGTGCACCTGTAGCGCTGCTGGGCGTTGTGGGACTGATCGCGTTTTTTGCGTTTCCTTATGATCTTGGGTTTTTGACCCGTATCCTGATCATGATGATCTTTGTTTTGTCGATTGATCTGGTGCTGGGTTATGGCGGTATTGCGACCTTGGGGCAGGCGGCAATGTATGGAACAGGCGCTTATGCGGCGGGGCTTTTTGCGGTGCATATTTCGGCCAATCCGCTGCTTGGGTTGTTGATTGGGGCGGGTGCCGGGGCGGGGGTTGCATTTTTGTCTGGGCTGATTGTGCTGCGCGCGCATGGGCTGGGGTTATTGATGCTGACCATCGCAGTTGCGCAGATCTTGCACGAAATTGCCAATAAAGCCCGGGTGGTGACGGGGGGCGCAGACGGGCTGTCGGGCATTCGCATGGCGCCGCTTTTTGGGCGGTGGCACTTTGATTTTATTGGCCAGACCGGCTATCTTTATGCCTTAGCGGTTCTGGTTTTGGTGATGGTGTTTTTGCGTGCGCTTTGCGTGGCGCCACTTGGGCTTACGGCACGCGGCATTCATGAAAGCCCTGTGCGGATGGCGGCGATTGGCGTGCCTGTCTATGGGCGGCGGGTTTTGATCTATACAATTGCGGGGGGGCTTGCAGGGTTGGCAGGCGCTTTGTCAGCCCAAGTGACTGCTTTGGTCAGCTTGCAAGTCTTCAGCTTTTCACTGTCGGCTGAGGCGGTGGTGATGCTGATTTTGGGGGGCACTGGGCGGCTTTGGGGGGCCATTTTTGGCACCGCGATCTTTATGGTGATCCACCATCTGGCGGCCACGGCTGACCCCTATAACTGGTTGTTTGTGATCGGAATTTTGCTTTTGGGTGTGGTCTATTTTATTCCAGGTGGGTTGATGGGGGTGCGGCAGCGGCTGCGGATATTGTTTGGGGGGCAGGGGTAATGCCAGTGGGGCTGGGCGTGGGCTTGCAACTGCGTGGGCTTTGCAAAAGCTTTGGTGGGTTGGCTGTAGCGCAAGACTTAAACCTCGATCTTCCACCGGGGGCGCGCACCGCGCTGATCGGGCCCAATGGCGCAGGTAAATCGACCCTGGCCCAATTGATCACGGGCTGTCTTGTCCCTGATCAAGGCATGGTCATGTTGGATGGTGTTGATTTGGCGGCGGTGTCTCAAGCTGCGCGGGTTAAGCGGGGCATTGCCAAAACGTTTCAGATCACCACGCTTTTTGCCGGCCTTAGCTTGCGCGAAAACCTGCGTTTGGCGGTGCAAGAACAGCGGGGGCAGGGTGCGCGGTGGTTTGGCCGGGCCGATCGCTGCCCCGAGGTGGAAGAAATCATTGAATTTCAATTGGCGCGCTTTGGTCTTTTGGGGCTGGCCGATCAGATGGTGGGGCGTTTGGCCTATGGACAGCAGCGGCTGGTGGAATTGGCGCTGACGCTTTGTTTGCAACCGCGCGTTCTGGTTTTGGATGAACCGGCGGCGGGTGTGCCAATGGGTGAGATCCCGATGATTGTTGAGGCGCTTGAAGGCTTGCCAAAAAACTTGGCGGTGCTGTTGATTGACCACGACATGGATCTGGTCTTTCGGCTGGCACAGCACATCGTGGTCATGGTGGCGGGCACGATTTTGGCCCAAGGCACACCTGCTGAAATCGCCACCAATGCAACCGTGCAGCGCTTGTATCTGGGCGAGGCGTTTGATGCATAACCCGCTGATTGCTCTGCAAGATATAACTGCCGGATATGGCGCCACCCATATTTTGCAGGGGCTTTCCCTGTCGATCGCCCAAGGCGAGCGTGTGGCGGTTTTAGGGCGCAACGGGGTGGGTAAGACCACGCTTTTGTCAACCATCATGGGCTTGACGCAGGTGCATTGTGGCACACTGACGCTGGCCGGGCGCGATCTTGCAGGTCTATCAATATATCAGCGCGCGCGTATGGGGCTGGGGTTGGTGGCGCAGACGCGCGATATCTTTCCCTCACTTAGTGTTGAGGAAAATCTTTTGGCCGGTCAGCGCCGCGGCGTGTCGCTGGCGCAGGCCTATGTACTGTTTCCCCGTCTGCAAGAGCGGCGGCGTAACCAAGGCGGGCAGCTGTCTGGCGGTGAGCAGCAGATGTTGGCAATTGCCCGCACATTGATGGCCGCCCCTGATATCTTGCTGTTGGATGAACCATTGGAGGGTTTGGCACCTGTTCTTTGCGCGCAATTGATGGCGGTTTTGGCTGAACTGGCCCAAGATGGCACAAGGACGATTTTATTGGTGGAGCAAAACACAGGCCCAGCTTTGCGTTTTGCCAGCCGCGTTGTGATTTTGGATCAGGGTCGGATTGTGTATGATGGGGCTGCAGCTGCACTGCGCGCGAGCCCAGATATCTTGCATCGCCATCTTGGCGTTGCACCAAAGGATCAAGACTAACAGATGCCCCAGCCCCCCAATCTTTGCGAAGGCCACCACGTGATTGTCCCACCCAAGGGTGTGCCGGTTTGGGATGTTGACCCCTATGCCCCTGAAATATTGGTCAATCCCGCACCCTATTATACGGCACTGCGGGGGCAGGGGGCGTTTGCCTATATCCCCGCCTGTTCCATTTTGACCTGCGGCGGTTTTGCCGTGACGCAAGAGGTATTTTCTGATCACAGCCGCTTTGTGTCCGCACGCGGCGTTGGATTGCAGGATTTCAATCTTGGCACTACTTGGCGGCCACCCTCAATCATTCTTGAGGCTGATCCCCCAGATCATACCAAAACCCGGCGGGTGATGATGCGTGCAATGTCACCGCGTGCGGTGGCCGATCTGCGTTCAGGGTTTCAAGATGCAGCTGATGGGCTGATTGATCGGCTGTTGGCCCAAGGCCAATTTGACGCCGTGTCTGATCTGGCCGAGCCCTTTGCCACCGATGTTTTTCCCCGGGCCGTCGGCATGCAACACAACGACCCGCGTCGTTTGGTGGATTATGGCGCGATGGTTTTCAACGCGCTTGGCCCCGATAACGCACAGCGTCGTGCGGCGCTGGCAAAAGGCCCTGATATCGTTCCCTTTATCACGGATAGCTGCGCACGGGCCCGTCTGAGTGATGGCGGTTTTGGCGCCTCGATCTATTCTGCCGCCGATGCAGGCGACATTTCACAAGCCGAGGCTGGAATGTTGGTGCGCTCACTGCTGTCAGCGGGGGTCGATACGACCGTGACGGCGCTTGGTAACGCGCTGTGGTGTCTGGCGCGCAATCCAGCCCAGTTTGATCTGCTGCGCGCCGATCCAACATTGGCGAAAGCTGCCTTTGATGAGGTATTGCGGTTTACCTCACCCGTGCATTCATTTTGCCGCACGGCGGCTATCACGACCCAAGTAGCGGGGGTCGAAATTGTCGAGGGCACCAAAATCTTATGTTCTTTGGGTGCCGCCAATCTTGACCCTGAGCGTTGGCACAATGCGGATCAGTTTGACATCACCCGCAGGCCTGTGGGCCATCTGGCCTTTGGCGCGGGTATTCATGTCTGCGTCGGTCAAAACGTGGCGCGCGCAGAGTTAGAGGCAGTGCTGACAGCTTTGGCCCAACAGGTCGCCCGTATTGAACTGCTAAACGCACCAGTTTGGCGGCCCAACAATGCAATTCATGCGCTTGATCTTATGATGATCCGGCTGCATCGCGCCTGAAATTGGGGCGAATGACAACAGCTCTGGGCTAAAGCCCTGCATCAATTGTTGTGGCAAAACGCTGTTTTGACCGTTCAACATGGCGGAAAAAAGCCGATTGTGCCCGTTCTTTATCACCGGTCGACACGGCGTCGATCATGTCGCGGTGTTCGCGGTTGGAAACGGCCAAACCGCCTGCCTGCACCAAGCTGCGCGCCCGACACAGATGCAGCTTTTTCACAAGGGCCTTATAGTCAGACACAAGGGTTTTATTGCCAGTCGATTGGATCAGAAAATCATGAAAGGCCAGATTAAGCCGGTAATATTCATCAAAGCTTTGTTGCCGGGCAACACGGTCCATTTCATCAAGAAATTCATGCATTCGGTTAAGCATGGCATCATCAACGCGGTCGGCCAAAATCCGCCCCGCCAAGCCAAAGATCGCCGCCCGGACATCATAGATTTCCAAAGCTTCAGCTGCCAAAACCGCCCGGACAAAAACGCCACGGTTTCGGATGGTTTCAACCAAACCTTTGGCATTCAAGCCACGCATCGCCTCGCGCAGCGGGCCGCGGGATATCCCAAATTTTGCGGAAAGTTGCAGCTCGTTCAGACGTTGGCCGGGCAACAGCTCACCCGTCAAGATCATATGTTCCAGATCCAGCTCGATTGACGCGCGCAGGGATGACGTCTCGGCCGGCGCGGGCAGGGTGCCTGGGTCGGTGGTGGCATCAGTGATCACGTCGGGTTGCAGGTTCAAGGCTCTGACCTCAGTTTGCTATGCTGTGGGTTGGCTGATGACGGATATCACCCAACCCTTTGACTTTTGCCACAAGAGCTGCGCTGCGCGCTAGCCCTGAAACACACAGATCATGCCAGCAACGCGTCGCGCACAGCCGTTCCGCATGAAATCGTCGTGGCCGTTCCGCCCAGATCGCCAGTGCGGGTTGCTGGATTGGCCAATGTGACCTCAATCGCGGCTACAATCGCCTCGGATGCGGCGCTGTATCCCAGATGGTCAAGCATCATCGCAGCTGCCCAAATTTGGCCCACTGGGTTCGCAATTCCCTTGCCGGCGATATCGGGGGCCGACCCGTGAACCGGCTCAAACACGGATGGGAACAGACGTTCGGGGTTGATATTGCCCGAGGGCGCGATGCCGATCGTGCCGGTGCATGCGGGACCCAAATCGGACAAAATATCCCCAAAGAGATTTGAGGCCACAACCACATCAAACCAATCAGGGTGAAGCACGAATTGGGCGGTAAGAATATCGATGTGAAATTTATCCACTGCGATATCTGGGTATGCCTTTGACATTTCGACAACACGCTCATCCCAATAGGGCATTGTGATGGCAATTCCGTTTGATTTCGTAGCCGATGTCAGTTTGCGCCGGGGGCGTTTGGCGGCCAGATCAAACGCAAAGCGCAAGATCCTGTCGACACCTTTGCGGGTCATGATGGTTTCTTGCATCACCATTTCACGGTCGGTGCCTTCAAAAACTCTGCCGCCGATTGATGAATACTCACCTTCGGTATTTTCGCGCACGACCCAGAAATCAATGTCGCCAGGTTTGCGGTTGGCCAAGGGGGATGGCACCCCCGGCATCAGGCGCACGGGCCGCAAGTTGACATATTGGTCAAACTCACGCCGAAATTTGATCAGTGATCCCCAAAGCGAAATGTGATCTGGCACGGTTTCAGGCCAGCCCACCGCACCAAACAAAATGGCATCGGTGCTGCCAATCTTGTCTTTCCAATCATCAGGCATCATTTGGCCATGCGCTGCATAATAGGCGCAGGATGCGAATTCGTGATGTTCAAACCCAAGCTTCAAATCAAACCGCGTTGACGCCGCTTCCAGCACCTTGAGCGCTTCGGGCATCACCTCGGTTCCGATCCCGTCACCGGGGATCACCGCAATACGGTGCACAGGGTTGGTCATGGGCGTTCGTCTCCTGAAGCTGGCGCGGCGGTGCCGCCGTTTTTTGCCAGCCGGGCGGCCAGCTGAATTGCATTTTCAAACGCACCGGGGTCTGCGATGCCTTGGCCGACAATGTCATAGGCTGTGCCGTGGGCGGGGGTTGTAAAGATTGTGGACAGACCTGCGGTGATGGTGACGCCTTTGTTAAACCCGCGCAGTTTCGTGGCGATCTGCCCTTGGTCGTGATACATGGCCAAAACAGAGTCAAACGCCCCGGCAAAGGCTTTGATATACACAGTATCAGAGGGGAACGGGCCTGTGCAATTAATCCCCTCTGCGGCCATTTTCGCAACTGCAGGGGCGATTATGTCGATTTCTTCGCGGCCAAACAGGCCGCCCTCACCGCCGTGGGGGTTAAGTGCGGCCACCGCAATACGCGGCGCCTCTATTCCGGCGCGCCGCAGCACACGGTCTGTCAGGCGCAGCGCGTCACAAATTGACGCTTCTGTGATAAGATCCAGCGCCTGACGCAACGACACATGCGATGTGACGCGGCTCATCCACTGGTTCCCCAGCACGTTCATTTCACGAAACAGGCCCTTGTGGTCTAAAAGATGCGCGAACAGCTGATGTTCGTCGGGGAATTGCCAGCCGCCGTCAAACATCGCCTTTTTGTGCAGCGGAGCAAAGCAGATCCCCTGAACCGCACCCGTACGGGCAATATCGATTGCATGTGACAGCGTTTGGCCCACGCGTTTTCCCACGCTTGGATCTGGGGCACCGATTGCAAAGCTGCCGGGCGCGAAATTGGCCAAATCAATGATGGGTGTGGCGTTTTGGTGAAAATTGGCCTGATCGGCCGCACCGATGCTGTGCAGGGCCAATGTGACGCCAGCTTGGCTGGCGCCCATCTCCATCACGTGGCGGTCACCCACCACGAGAAAGTCCGCGACATCGCGCAACTGTCCACTGGCTAAAACCTTGGCCGTCAGCTCAGGGCCGATACCGGTGGGATCCCCCGGTACCAGCGCCAAAATCGGCTTTTCGCGCGTCATCGTCATCGTCATGCCTGCTTTCTTGCGGAAGATGGTGCCGTTTAGTGCGGATGATAGGCCAGAAGATCAAAGATTTGTCCAACATCGGTTTGCGCATCCAGCGCCCAAACCAAATCCAGAACCTTGGTCATTTGCGGTTCTGACAAAAGACCCTCGGCGCAGTTGCGGAACTTATCGGAAAGTTCCTCATCTGACAGTGGGTTGTGCGGGCTTCCACGATAGTTTTCATCAGCCCAGCGTTCAAACGTACGACCGTCTTTGGTAACAACTTCGATCTTGGACCGAATGCGATCCCAGCCCATTGCTTCAATTTCGGGTGAAAAGCGGGTTTCAATGCGGGCCTGCATATCTTGGCACGCTGCAGAAGAAACGAATTCGTCAGTGAATTCGGCCTTGCCTGCTTTGCCCGCCAGAACAATCGCGCTGAGCAAAAAGGCAAAGGAAAACTTGCCCTCTAGTTCGGTTTTCGCGATGCGATAGCGAATGGGCCCCAGCACATTGCTGCCGGCATGCAATGTGACCGATTCCACGTCTTGGGCGGAAATTCCTGTCTCACGCATCAAAAACAGCATCGCATCCATGCTTGGGTGGGTCAAAACGCCCGAAGGATAGGGTTTGATGCTGACGCCGGGTGACAGCATCGAATGTGGCGCCCCAATCCGGTCACGCACCATTTCTGGCTCGCCCCCCGGGCCTGCAATGGCCAAATAGCCCCAACGGCCATCCAGCGCTTCATGGTTGGACGACAGCCCGTGGCGGGCCAAAAGTGCGGCCGTAACACCGTTTTCAGCGGCGCGACCGACATGCAGCGGCTTTGTCATAGTGCCAAATCCGGCACGAATGCCCGAGGCCATCGATGCGGCTATTCCAAGTGCACGGGCTGTTTCTTCTTCGTTCAGACCCAACAGATTTGCGGCAGCGGCGGCTGCGGCAAATGTGCCGATGGTGCCTGAAGTGTGGAAACCCCGCATGTAGTGGTTGGGGTTGATCGCTTCTGCGATTTTACAGCCAACCTCAAATCCGGCGGTAAAAGCTGCGATAAAGCGCTTGCCATCTACGGCTGTACCGGTCTCTGACGCAATCAGGTCTGAAATGGTCAGCGCCGCCACCAGTGGCGGCATCGTTGGGTGCATGAGCAACCCATAGGGCCTGCCCGGCCCTTCGGCCAATTGGGTGTCATCCCAATCCATGGCATGGCCCGCGGTCCCTGCCCAAAGTGCTGCAAGGTGTGCGGGCATCCGTGCGGCACCGGCCAGCCCCAGCATCCGTGCCTGACCCGCCCCGCCCAACGTGTCGATATAGGCTTTCAGTGGGGCCATCCCGGGCTGATCTGTGCCCGCCAGCGCCACGGACAGGCCATCCAACACACAGCGCCGCGCCAGATGCATGGTTTCGGCATCCAGATCTTCAAAGCGATGGTGGGCAACAAACGTCGCCAAGGCGGGTGTCAGGCCAGAAAGATGCGACCAGTCATCAGGAGCGTGTGTGGGGGTCATGGGGCGGCTCCTTTCAAGAGCTGGGAACAAACGGGCGGCAGTATTGGTACAAATGAACGCTGAGCACAAAATCTGCCTACAATTTAGTCTCTAAGAAAAGGAAATCTTGCAAAATGTCAACAATGCTTTACGGGTAAGTGCGTATGAAACCGAGAGGCCCTCGGATGAAAAAACAATTACAGCTCAGCGGTATCGTGATGGTTTTTGGTGATTTTATGGTGCCGATGTTGCTGAGCCCGAAGGTAGCTTGCCCCCAAAGCCCGAGTGGGCTGTGGGGCAGATCGTCCCCCTGTCGCCAAACCCGTGTTAACAATGACCCCTCACCGCGGAGCTGAAATGACCCAAACCTCGCAAACCCAGCCATCAGGCGCGATGCCACCGCTTTTGCCGGCCCAAAGCTTAATGCAGGGGTTCCAGCGTCACACCGTAAAAACCCGTGGGGCCGAGATTAACGTGGTGATCGCGGGCGAGGGGCCGCCGCTTTTGTTGCTGCATGGCAACCCATTGACCCACGTCAGTTGGCACAAGATTGCCCCAACATTGGCCAAAAGCTTTACCGTGATTGCCCCTGATTTGCGGGGCTATGGTGACAGCTCAAAACCCGATGGCGGGCCAGATCATGCTGCCTATACTTTTCGGGCAATGGGCGAAGACGCGTTTGATGTGATGGACCATTTTGGGTTCAGCCAGTTTGCCGTGGCAGGTCACGACCGGGGCGCGCGCGTGGGCTTTCGCATGGCGCTTGATCAGCCAGATCGTGTCACACGGCTTTGCGCGCTGGATATTGTGCCGACCCATCATGTTTTAAGCAATGTCAGCCTTGGTTGGGGGCTAGAGGCGTATCATTGGTTTTTCATGGCGCAAAAAGCCCCATTCCCCGAAGATCTTTTATCCGCCGATCCGGGCTATTACATCCGCTACAAGTTAAATAAAAAGAACGTCGGTTTGGAAATCTTCACGCCGGAGGCGCTTGCTGAATATACACGCTGCACCACCCGCGCGCAGATCCATGCGGTTTGTGAAGATTACCGCGCGACGGTGACGCTGGATTTGGCGATGGATACGGCAGAGTTTGGAAACCGTAAAATCGCTTGCCCGGTGTTGGTGCTTTGGGGCTCAAACAGCCATTGTGGGCGGCATTTCAAACCGTTGCAAGCTTGGGCCGATTGGGCGCCTGATTTGCAGGGGTTTGCCTTGCCCACGGGCCATTACCCGGCAGAACATCGTCCTGATTTGGTTTATCCGATCTTTTTTGATTTCTTTTCAGGCAACACCCCAAAAAATCCGGAGGAAGCATGATCACGATTACCGCAACTCAGGCCAGCCAACGGCTGCATTCTGGCGCAGAAATCGCCTTTCTTGACCTGCGGGAAGCTGGTGAATTTGGCGAAGCGCATCCGCTGTTTGCAATTCCCGCACCCTTTTCACAGTTGGAACTTAGCATTGCGCGGTTGGTGCCCCATTTAGCGGCGCCGATTATGCTGCTCGATGGGGGGGATGGTATTTCGCAAAGGGGCGCTGCGCGGCTAGAGGCCTTGGGCTACAGCGATGTGTCGGTAATCGCTGACGGCATGCCGGGGTGGCGTGCGGCTGGTCTTGGGGTTTATAAGGGGGTCAATGTGCCCTCAAAAACTTTGGGCGAGTTGGCTGAACATGTGTGGCACCCTGATATGCTGACGCCCGAGGCTTTGGCAGATTGGCAGCGCGATCAAACGCCGTTTTTGTTTTATGATGCACGCCCGCCGGCCGAATATGCAAAGATGCGCGTGCCGGGTGCCCGTTGCTTGCCGAATGGCGAATTGGCGCATCGTATCACAACCCAGACCACCGTTGATGGGCCACCGGTTGTTATCACCTGTGCCGGGCGCACGCGGGGCATTATTGGTGCGATTGGTCTGCGGTTGTCAGGGTTTCAGGGGCCAGTCTTTGCATTGGAAAATGGAACCCAAGGGTGGGCCTTGGCGGGGGAAACGTTGGAACGTGGCAACCCGGTCGCGCCCTATCCGAGACTCACTGCAGACGATATGGCCGCGTCCCATCGCGGGGCGCAGGCCTTGGCTGCACGTTTCAACATTCCCGTTCTCAATCCGCAAACGGCCACAGCACTTTTGCAAGACACAGACCGCACCACATATCTGTTGGATACACGCAGTGCGGATGAGGCGATATCAGACCCCATTCGTGGTGCGGTGAATGCACCGGGCGGGCAGTTGGTTCAGGCCACTGACCAGTGGGTGGGCCTGCGCAACGCTCGGCTGATTTTGTGTTGTGATACGGGGATGCGCTCGGCCATTGCGGCGTTTTGGCTGCGCCAGATGGGGTATGATGCCCAGATTTTGGTGATTGATGATGCGCTGCGCTCGGGTGCGTTGCCTGCGGGTTTGGCGCTGCCCCATCCCCAGCGACTGTCCGAAACAGATGCAGCATCAGCCGTGGCCATGATCGCCGCATCCGATGTCAGGGTGTTGGATCTGCGCGGGTCCATGGCCTATCGCAAGGAACATGTGGTGGGCGCACAGTGGGCGATCAGGCCGCGGCTTGATGCTGTGAAAGCCGCATTGGTTGGTGTTCGGCGTGTATTGATGATTGAAGACACACCGGGCGTTGCAGCATTGGTTGTGGGTGACGTGTACGCAACGTTGCCTGAACAGGATTTGCCGCAGTTTACGGTCGTTGCGGGGGGGCATGCAGCCTTGGCGCAGGCCGGCGCCGCAGTGACCCAAAGCGCCAACACCCCCGCTGACGGCGATGCCATTGATCACCTGTTTTTTGTGCATGACCGCCATGATGGGAACCTTGCAGCCTCGCGCCAATATCTGGCGTGGGAAACTGGCTTGATTGCACAGCTTTCAGCAGCGGAGCGGGCAGAATATCGGCTGTATCAGCCCTAAGCCTTTGCAATATGTGCACAAATAACAAAAGGGCGGCGCGGTGTGATACCGCGCCGCCCTTTTTACTTATGAATAGTGCGTGTGTTAGCTTTCGGCGGCGTCTCTCACGCTCAGGCGGCGCTTTTTGCGCGCACGCGAGATAACCGACAACACGATTGACAACACCAACAGCGCCAGAATGAACAGGGCGCCGGGGCGCTCTAACGCATATGACAGTTTGCCCCCACTGACCTGATAGGAACGTAGCAGATTGCCCTCAAGCAATCGCCCCAACAACAGGCCCACCACGGTTGCAGCGACCGGATAATCATAGCGTACCATCGCCCAACCCAGCACTGAAAAGACCGCCAGCGTGATCGGACCCGAGGCGCTGCCGTCAATGGCATAAGATCCAAACACAGACACGACCAACACGCTGGGGATCAAAAACCGCAGGGGCACCCGAACAACATAACCCGCCAGATAGACAAAGCCCAACCCCACGAAAAACAACAGCATCGCTTGAGCAAAGTTCGAAAAGATGATTGCGTAAACGATGTCTTTGTTCTGCGCGATAAAGCTTGGGCCACCTACGATATTGTGCATGGCAAAGGCTGCAAGCAAAATCGCCGTAGCGCCACCACCGGGAATGCCAAGGGCCAGCATTGTGGCCATCGCCCCCCCCTCAGAAGACGAGTTGGCAGCTTCGGCAGCAATCACACCCTTTGGGTTGCCCTTGCCAAAGCTTTCGCCATCATCCGATGTGCGCTGCGCCTCGGAATATGACAAGAGGTTGGAAATGGAAGAACCAACCCCCGGGATCGATCCAACGATAACCCCAATCAAAGTGCCACGAATGATGATCTTGGGCTCTTTCACGGCCATTTTGACGCCTGATAAAATCTTGGGCATCGAAATTTTGCGCAGGCCTTCGTCTTCGATCAGATAAGATGTGTTGATCAGCCCAAGCAATTGGCTGGCCGCCAAGAGACCCATCATCGCTGGGATCGTTGGAATACCATCCAAAAGCCATGGCACCCCCATTGTGCCACGAATGAACCCGGCCGTGTTCATGCCGATCGTGCCCAAAAGCACACCGAACACCCCCGCAAGCAAGCCGCGCGGCAGTGAGTTGCCCGACAAAGACCCCAACAACAGCAAACCCCAAACCGCAATCACGAACAGCTCAAGCGGCCCCATTTTCAGCACGACGTGCGACACTGGTGCAATCAGTACCAGCAGCAAAATATAGCTGGCCAAACACCCCAAAACTGACGCTGTCAGCGCCAGGCCAAGTGCCTCATTATGGCGGCCCTGACGGGCCATGGGATAACCATCAAACGTTGTGGCCAAGGCCGATGATGTGCCCGGAATGTTCATCAACACCGCAGGAACCGACCCGCCAAATCCGGCGCCAGTATAAATAGCGGTCAAAAAGATGATCGCTGGCAAAAAATCCATGTAAAGCGTCATTGGCAGGAAGATCGCCATTGCCATGGTGATGGAAATGCCGGGCATCGCACCAAAAAAGAGGCCAATGATCAGGCCTGGCAGAACAAAAACCCAGGCCGTCCAAGACGATGACAGCAGGGCGAATGCCGCATCAAGTGCACCAAAATCAATCATCGCTGCACGCTCACAATACTGTCAAAGGGAAAGGAAAGGGGATGATCGCGCCATACCCATAGATCAAAAGCACCGTAAAGACGGCACTATAGCCCAAGTTCAGCAGCCAGTTGCGCTCGCCACATAGAAACAAGGCGACCACCATAAACCCAAAGGTCGCCAGATCAAAACCAACCACGTCCAGCATCAGCGCCAGTGAAATAAAGGCAGCGATCAGCGCCCCAACCTTGGCCAGATCTCCCCATGTCTCTTTGGGTTTATCGGTTTCCGTGTCGGGGCTGGCCCTGCGAAAACATTGCGGAATGACCATTGCGATCAGCACCAATGCCAGCAGGGCGGCCGGTTGCACCAAGAGCAGGTTGTTGGGTTTCAAAGATGTCGCACGGGCATCCAGCAGATAGGCGATCACCGCGATGCAGATCACCGCCAACAGGGCCAAATGCCCAAACGAGATGCGCAGACCTTGGGGCCGGGTCATTTGGTCCACCTTTCATGTGTCAAAAATGCAAAAAACCGCCCCCCATAATGGGAGGCGGTCTGATCTAAAGTGGTTCTTACGCGCCTTTGAGCAGGTCGACGTATTGCGCCATAACCTTTGAGGTGTCAGCCAGTGCTTTGTTCGATGCCTCTGGACCACGCCACTGGGTGGCCAGCTGCTGGCTGGTCAGTGCCTCAATCGTGGCCGGATCTTTTGAAGCAGCTTCGATGGCTGTTGTGATTTTGGCATAGACGTCAGGGTTGCTGGTCATCATTGACGAATGCACAGCCCAACCGCGCTGCGAACCATACACAAACGCTGCGTCAGCGCCGCCCAGATCGGTGATCAGCTTGCCACCCCAGCCGTCCTGAACCTCAGTGTCAAAGGTCAAGAGCGGTGTGATTTGTTCAACCAACGGCAAGAAGCCCTGGCCACCAACCAATGCGATGTCGACAACATTGCCAGCAACTGCGTTACGAGCAGGCCCGCCACCGTCAAAGGTCACCAAGCGCAGACCTTCGCGCGAAATGCCACTCATATCCATCAGCAGCATCAGGTTAACCAGATCAGCCGATGCTGGCTGCAGGCCGATCGACAGTGATGTATTGTCTGCCTTAAGACGTGCGATGACATCATCGATCGAGGTGATGCCCGAATCTTTGCTGGTGGCAAGCAAGGTGTAGTCTTGCGACGGCAGGTTGATCATCTGGAAGTCAGACACCTTGAACGGCGCATCCTGCAGCAAAACGTTCAGCGGCAAATAGGGCGCTGCAGAGGTGCACAGAATGGTGTAGCCGTCATCGGGCTGCTGCAGGAAATAGCTGTGGCCCAGCAATGCACCAGCGCCGCCTTTGTTGATGATGTTTACAGGCTGGCCCAGTTTTTCTTGCAGAAATGGTGCAAAAGCCCGCGCAAGGCGGTCATTATAGCCACCGGCCTTAAAAGGCACGATAACGTTGATCGGACGGCTGGGATAGTTTGCATCAGCGCGCAGCATCGATGGCGCTGCAATCAGGGCAGCGGCACTGGTCGATGCAAGCTTAAGCATGTGGCGACGGGTCAATGTGGATTTCATAATGGTTTCCTCCTCTGGGGTGGTCATTGCCGTGTGGCTTTGCCCAATTTAGATCTTGGGGTCTGCTTGCCAAGGATGGCGGGCAGGGCCTTCTTAAAATCAAACAGACAAGCAAAGCTGTAACAAGTGACGCGTTGCACCCTATTGCCGACGGCGAGATTGTCAACAATATTTATGCCGTTGGGACAAGTTTCGCAATCACACCATTTTTAAACTGCACAAAAAACAGGCAGACATCGTTTTTTTTGGTGGTCAAGGCTTTATCGTTAAACAGATAATCTGAAATTTGTCACAATAAAACAGATGGTTGGTTAGTTTTAGCCCAGCGTCCACGCTGACCGAGGTGTCAGTCGTTTGACAATCAAAGTTGTTGACAATTTTGCGAGCTGCTGCACAAAACATAAAAAATTGCAGGGCAGGGGGGCCACAACACGGTCGTTCCGTTTTGCTTTCCCGCAGACCATTACCCGCATTTTTGCGCAATAAACATATCTTGTGGCCCCTGCGCCCAAACTTTGCCCACAGAGGAGAATTGCCCATGACCACCGAAAAAGCCCACGCAGACCTCAAAAGTGTTGAAGGTGCAAGCTATGCGGCGGGGCTGACACAAGAAGTCGCCCAGTTTGTCTGTGATGCCAAAGTGGCGGACTTGCCGGACGTTGTGGTCGCCAATGGCAAGAAATCGATTCTTGATGGTTTTGGTCTGGCACTGTCTGGCTCGGTTGCTGCCACGGGTGGCTTTGTGCGCCGGCACATGGCTGATATCGGCTATGATGCAGGTGGTTCGGGTATGCAGGGTGGGGCGACGGTGATCGGCTCTGATCTGCGGGTTCCAGCGCGGTTTGCCGCTTTTTGCAACGGCGTTGGCATTCACGCCGATGATTATGATGACACGCAGTTGGCTGTGGCCAAAGACCGTGTCTACGGGCTGTTGACCCACCCGACGGCCCCAGCTTTGCCTGCTGCGCTGGCTTTGGGGGAAACCACCAGCGCCAGTGGTGCCGATGTGATGTTGGCCTATCATCTGGGTGTAGAGGTCGAATGTAAAATCGCTGAGGCGATCAACCCGCGCCATTATCAAACTGGCTTTCACGCGACCGCCACCTGCGGCACCTTTGCCGCCGCATCGGCTGCTGGGCGTTTGATGGGGTTGGATCTGGAAACAATGCAGCGCGCGCTGTCGCTTGCGGGCAGCCAATCGGCAGGCCTGCGGGAAAATTTTGGCACAATGACCAAACCGTTTCATGCCGGGCGCTCTAGCGAAAGTGGGGTGGTTGCCGCGCAATTCGCCAGCTATGGCTGGACGGCTGCAGGTAATATTTTGGAAGCCCCGCGCGGATTCTTCAGCGCGGCGGGTGGCGGTTACGACGACACCGCCATTTCCGGCGCACTTGGCGCCCCATGGACCTTTGCCGAGCCGGGCGTGTCGATCAAGCCGCACCCATCAGGGTCGCTGACCCACCCTGGCATGACCAAAATGCTGGAACTGATCAAAACCCATGGGATTACCGCCAAAGACGTGGCGCATGTCCGTATTGGCACAAATTCCAACATGCCCAACGCACTTATCCACCACCGTCCACGCAATGAATTGCAGGCAAAATTCTCAATGGAATTCTGCATGGCGATTTTGCTGATTGAGGGGCGCGCCGGTCTGAATGAGTTCACCGATGAAACGGTGTTGCGGTCAGATGTTAAGGCGATGATCGAAAAGGTGGATTTCGTCGTGGATAGCCGCGCCGAGGCAGCAGGGTATCACCTGATGACCACTTATATTGATGTGACCTTGACCGATGGGCGTGTGATTTCGGGGATGGCCGATTTTGGCAAGGGCAGCCCCGCGAACCCAATGAGCTATGATGAAGTCGCCCAGAAATTTCTGGAATGTGCCGAATTTGCGTCTTGGGATATGGCGCGCGCGCGCGAGGTTGTCGATATCGTCGCGGCTTTTGAAACCCTGCCCAACCTGCATGGCCTGATGGCGCTCTTGCGGCGCTGATAAAGGGATGGCCCCAGCGGCATGATACACAAACCTCACAATGACAGGGCCGGGGCTAAAGCGCCGGCACGACTTCTGCGCTTGGCGCGGTTGTTGTTGGTCTATACAATGGCCAGCGCGGCTGGGGCGTTTGCGGTTAAGATTTCGCTGCCCTTGCCGTGGATGCTGGGGCCGTTTTTTCTGTTTGCCGCTTTGTCTGCGACGGGGCGGCGGTTTTCTGTGATGCCGATGGGGCGGGAATTGGCACAGGTGGCCATTGGTTTGGCGATAGGTTTGCGGTTTACCCCGGCTGTTTTGGCCGCCACCGCACTTTTGCTGCCGCATATGATTGGTGCGACACTCTATTTGATGATTGTCACAACCTGTGCGGCTATTTTGTTTCGGCCTATGGCGGCTGTTGATCCGGTGACGGCATTTTTTGCGACCGCAGCGGGTGGTGTGGCCGATATGGCGACGGTGGCACAGCGGTTTGGGGGGGCACCCAGTTCGGTTGCTGTCGTGCATGCCATGCGGGTATCGCTGGTTGTGGCTTTGGTGCCATTTGTTGTGTTGTATCTTGGGGAATCCGCTCCACGCGCCACGGTGTCGACGGGCGTAGCGCAGGGCCATCCTTGGCTAGATGGTGCGACGTTGGTGGCAGGTTTGGTGGCGGCCTATCTGATGGCGTTGGTGTTGCGACCAACCGCATTGCCCAACCCCTGGCTGCTGGGCCCCATTCTTGCTGGGATGGCGATTGGCCTGTCGGACCTTGTGAATATCCACGTGCCCGGTTGGATGATCACCGTGGCGCAAATCTTTTTGGGCACCTGGCTTGGTTGCCAATTTCGTCGCGATCTTTTGGCGTCGCTGCCGCGTGTGACAGCTTCGGCTTTTGCGATTGGTTTATTTTTGATCACAGCAGCGGCGCTTGGTGCCGTGGTTTTGGCATCCGTTGCAGGCCTGCCCTTTAGCACGGCGTTTTTATCCTTGGCACCAGCGGCGGTGACCGAAATGGTTTTGGTGGCCAAATTGATGGGGCTGGATGCCGAAACGGTGGCAGCTTTTCACGTGATGCGCATTGCTATCGTCTCAACGACGATTTTGCTGGTGTATCGTCTTTACTCTCAACTCAATGGAGATCGCAATGGATCTGGAATTTAAGGGACGGCGCGTCCTTGTCGTGGGTGGCAGCTATGGAATTGGCCTGGCGTCCGCGCGGCAAATGTCGGTTGAGGGCGCAGATGTCGCCATCGTGTCACGCAGTGCGGGCAATTTGCAAACAGCGGCTGACGAAATTGCCACAGCCGCAGGCCGGGCGCCGCGCCAGTTTGTGTGTGATGTGACGGCCGCTGATGCAGGCGCGCAATTGGCCCAATGGGTCAGCGCTGAATGGGGTGGGGCGATTGATGCTGTTGTGACGGCTGTGGGCGGGTCGATCCGGTCGGCTTTTGCCGATTTGACGGACGAAGATTGGATTGGCAATTACACCTTCAACGTCTTGTCAACCGTGCGCACCATTCGTGCCCTTTTGCCCCATTTGTCAGCTGGGCAGGCTGCATCAATCGTTATGCTGGGGGCGGCGGCGTCAAAAATGCCGTATCAGCACCAAATCGTGTCAAACGTGCACAAAGCCGGGCTGCTGGGCTTAAACAAAACACTGGCGGCCGAATTCGCCGATAAAGGCATTCGCTGCAATCTGGTGGCCCCAGGCCGCACGCTGACACCACTTTGGATCAACCGCGCCACCAAAATGTCGCAAGAAGAGGGCCGCAGCGTCGAGGATATTCTGGCGGATTTCTCCAAAGACATTCCTCTGGCGCGCTTTGGCACAGCCGATGAAATCGCACGTATGGTGGTTTGGCTGTCCAGCCCCTGCGCAAGCTATATCACCGGGCAGGCCATCAACGTTGACGGCGGCATCGCCCGTGGTCTGCTTTAGGAGCAAATTTACATGACAACGCATCACGCGACGCCCGAGGGCACACCGCAAGTTACTGAAATTCTGGCCCAGTGGGTCGTTTCGATGAAGGGCCGCGACATCGCGCCCGAAGTCCGCCGCGAAGGGTTGCGCACATTCGTCAACTGGATGGGCTGTGCCGTTGGTGGCGCCAGCCATGAAACGGTTGACCGCGCCTTGGCCGCAATTGACCCGTTCAGCGGGCCGCGCATTGCCACCGTGATTGGTCGCACAGAGCATCTGGATGCCGCCCACGCGGCGCTGATCAACGGTATTTCATCGCATGTGCTTGACTATGACGACACCCATCTGAAAACCATCATACATCCGGCCGGCCCGGTTGCATCGGCTTTGCTCGCCTTGGCGGAAATGCGTCCGATGTCGGGCGAAGATTTTCTAACCGCGCTGATCATCGGGATTGAGGTGGAATGCCGGATTGGAAACTCAGTCTATCCAAATCACTATGATCGTGGCTGGCATATCACGGGCACGGCAGGCGTCTTTGGTGCGGCAGCCGCGGTGGGTAAGGCTATTGGTTTGTCGCGATTGCAGATGCAGTGGGCCTTTGGTCTGGCCGCAACACAGGCGTCAAACCTGCGTGAAATGTTTGGCACCATGACCAAAAGCTTTCACCCCGGACGGGCGGCGCAAAATGGCATGATGTCGGCTTTGTTGGCCGAGGCCGGGTTTGACAGTTCACTGCGCGCCATTGAAGCACCGCGTGGATTTGCCTGTGTTTTGTCAGACAAACAAGATTACAGCGAGATCCTTGACGGATTGGGAAGCCGTTGGGAATCGGCGCTTAACAGCTATAAGCCTTTTGCCTGCGGTATTGTGATTCACCCGGCGATCGATGGCTGTCAACAAATACGGGCCGAAATTGGGGCGCGGGTCAATGATATTGCATCCGTCGCGCTGACAACCCATCCGCTGGTGCTGGAGCTGACAGGTAAGCGCACACCACAAACTGGGCTTGAAGGCAAGTTTAGCGTGTTTCATGCCGCAGCTGCGGCGTTGCTGCGTGGCGATGGCGCGCCCACGGCCTTTACCGATGAGCTGGTGACCGCGCCCGAAATCATCGCGCTGCGTGACACGATTTCGGCCACATCAGACCCATCTTGCCATGAAGCATCGGTGACGATCGATATCACATTCCGCGACGGCACAACCCTGCGCAAACATGTTGAGCGGGCGATTGGCAGTCATGATGTGCCCCTGACCGATGCCCAGATTGATGCGAAATTCCGCACTCAGTCTGTGCTGGTCATTGGGCAGGTGGCCACGGATGCGTTGCTGGCAATGTGCTGGAAAACGCCAACACTGGCGGATGTGGCAGATGTGGCCCGCGCCTCAGTTTTGCCCAGCTAAGAATGGCACTGTGACGCCCCGCCCGCAGACAGGGCGGGGCGATTTACACGCCAGTTTTCAGCTCTGTCTGGGATTGGGCCAAAATAGCGCGTGCGCGTATTCGAACTGGCTCATCAACCATTTCACCATCAACATTCACAGCGCCCCGATCGGGCAGACCAAGCACACGCGTGGCCCAAGCAATGTCTTTTTCGCTGGGGGCAAAGGCACGGTGGACGGCAGCGATTTGTTTTGGGTGAATACATAATTTTCCGGTCATGCCCAAATCGCGTGCATGGTTCGCATCAGCCTCGGTCAGGGCCATATCATCCAATTGGGCTGTCACACCGTCAAAGGGTGCAGGCTTTTGCCCCAGACGGCTGGCCATTACCAATTCCAGCCGCGCTGAAAGCAAGATATCGCGGTGATGCGCACAGCCAAGATCGGCACAAAAATCAATCGACCCAAAGGCCAGCCGCGAAATGCCAGGGGTCGCAGCGATGCTGCGTGCGTCTTCCAAACCTTGGACGGTTTCAATCAACGCAATAACCGAGATCAGGCCATTCAGCCCTCCAGCCAGACAGTGCAGGCTTGCCGAAGTTTCGGCTTTGGGCAGCATGACCGCGTGGAGTGGCAACGCAGAGATCGCAGCCAGATCATCCTCGTACCAAACGGTATCAGCGGCATTGATACGTAAAATAAGCGGTGGAAGGGGGGTGGCGTTGCCCAAATTTGGCCCCCTCGCCGCCAGAGCCAACAACCCCTGCCTTGCGGTATCTTTGTCAGATGCGGCAACGGCATCTTCCAAATCGATAATCAGCGCATCTGCGCCAGATGCCGCTGCCTTGGCCAGCCTGTCAAGCCGGGTGGCGGGCAGAAACAGTGGGGCGCGAATGGTTGATATATCTACCATTCCGCGGTCGCCTGCATGGCAATGGGTCCGCCGCTTTGGGCCGCCCAAAGCGCCATTTTATCTCCTTGGGTTTCAGCGTTCAGGGTGAAATCAGCGGTATCAAAAATTGTGGCCGTGCTGCGAAATGAGAACCGCGCGGGGGGCTGGTTGCGCAGGGCTTGGGCGAATTGCACCAAAAGCGTGGCCTGCAATGGTCCATGTACGATCAAACCGGGATAGCCCTCAACCTCGGTCGCATAGGGGGTGTCGTAATGGATGCGATGGCCATTAAATGTCAGCGCCGAATAGCGAAAGAGCAGCGTGGCGGTGGGGGTGAGCTGGCGCATGTGCTCTGCTTGTGGCGCTGGCGCAGGGGGGGGGGCGGTAACAGAGGACGTGGGGGGGAAGGTGTCGTTGCCGCGATAAACGATATCTTGACGCTCGGTCAGGGCAAGGCGGCCGTTACTAAAGATCTCATGCGAAACGGTTACAAAACACAGCGGGCCACTGCGCCCCTGTTTCAGACTGACGTCGGTGATTGTCGAGCGCCGTGTAACCAGATCGCCCACACAAATTGGGCCATGAAATACCAAAGCGCCGCCCGCCCACATTCTGCGGGGCAGGGGCACGGGCGGCAGAAATCCACCACGGGCTGGGTGACCGTCGGGGCCAAGGGCCGCCTCGGGGACGCAGGGTTGGCCAAGGCAAAGATGTATCATCGCAGGCGCGGGCGCGCCGATTTTTTCATCGGCCTGCAGATCCAGCGTGGCGGCAAAGCGGCGCACAACTGCAGGGGTCAGCTGCTCACTGGCGGTGTCCTCGCGGCCTATCCATTCTTTCAGATGTGCGATATCGATATCCATTGCAGACCCTTATGTTTCTGGGGGCATCAGTGCTGGCACAGGCCCATAGCTGCGTGGCTGGTCAGAAAAAATCGCCGCCGGTGCAGGATATGAGACTGGCCCCATCGGCGTCTCAACAGTGATGCGGCGCAGATGCGGGTGTGTGGACAGCCCCGCCATGTCATTCACGCACGCAAATGCCAGATCGGCTGCTGCCAAACTTTCCGAAGCCTCTGCGACTGTCAGTTTGGCAAAGGCTACGGCCATAAGCGCATCGGTTTCCGTGCGGTTTTGCACCCGACCGACATTGGTGGCAAAGCGTGGGTCATGGGCAAGTGCCGGCTGGCCCAGCCATGTTTGGCACAGGGTGGCCCATTCACGATCACTTTGAATGGCGATCAAAATCTCAGCCCCATCGCGCGTTGCAAAGGCCCCATAGGGCGCGATTGAGGGATGCGCCAAGCCAATGCGGCGCGGTGTTTTGCCCGCCTCATGGTTCAGCAGGGGCACGGACAGCCAATCAGCCATCACATCAAACATCGACACGTCGATATGGCAACCGCGCCCCGTGATACCGCGGGCAATCAGCGCTTCAAGAATTGCGGCATGCGCCGTGGCCCCGGTGGCGATATCAACAACCGATGTGCCAACGCGCGCGGCCTGTTCTGGCCCGCCCGTAATTGAACATAGCCCCGATTCAGCCTGAACCAGCAGATCATAGGCTTTGCGATCCGCCATTGGTCCGCTTTGGCCATAGCCCGTGATGGCGCAGATAATCAGGCGCGGAAACTCTTGGGCCAATTGCGCGCGCTCAAACCCCAGCCGGTCCAAGGCCCCGGGTTTGAGATTTTGCACCAAAACATCCGCCCCCGCCAAAAGTGCGCGCAGATCGTCTTTGCCAGCCGCTGTGGTAAGATCAGCGATGTGGCTTTCTTTGCCACGGTTAAGCCAAACGAAATAGCTGCTTTGGCCCTTGGCCGCCTTGTCATAGCCGCGGGCAAAATCGCCCTCGGGGCGTTCTATTTTGATCACCCGTGCGCCCGCATCGGCCAGTTTCACCGTGGCAAAAGGGGCTGAAACCGCCTGTTCAAGCGCGATCACAGTCAACCCGCTGAGTGGCAGATTTGGGGCAGAGGTGGCCATCAAAATGACCTAGGCAGGCCAAGCACATGCTCGGCCACATAGCTAAGGATCAGGTTGGTAGAAATTGGTGCCACCTGATAAAGCCGCGTTTCGCGGAATTTGCGTTCAACATCGTATTCACAGGCAAAGCCAAAGCCCCCGTGAAACTGAATGCAGCAATTCGCCGCTTCCCAAGAGGCCTTGGCTGCCAGATATTTGGCCATATTGGCTTGCGCGCCACAGGGCTTGCCTTCATCAAACAATCGACACGCCTCGTATCGCATCAGGTTTGCGGCCTCAATTTCAATAAAGGCCTCGGCAATCGGGAATTGCACACCCTGATTTTGACCAATCGGACGGTCAAACACGGTGCGTTCTTTGGCATAGGCCGTCACTTTGTCGGTGAACCAATAGCCATCGCCGATACATTCAGCCGCAATCAGCGCGCGTTCGGCATTCAGCCCGGTCATAATATATTTAAAGCCTTGGCCTTCCTCACCAATCAGATTTTCAGCTGGAATTTCAAGGTTATCAAAGAAAAGCTCGTTGGTTTCATGGTTGACCATGTTCAAAATCGGCCGCACCGTCATGCCTGACTTCATCGCCTCGGCAATATCGACGATGAAAATTGACAGCCCTTCGGACTTTTTCTTGACCTCGGCCAGTGGTGTGGTGCGCGCCAGCAAGATCATCAGGTCTGAGTGCTGAACCCGCGAAATCCAGACCTTTTGGCCATTGATTACATAGCGATCGCCCTTTTTCACCGCAGTGGTTTTGATTTTGGTGGTATCTGTGCCGGTTGTCGGTTCTGTCACGCCCATTGATTGCAGGCGCAAATCCCCCGCAGCGATCGCGGGCAGATATTTTTGTCGCTGCGCCTCCGATCCGTGCCGCACCAGCGTGTTCATGTTATACATCTGCCCGTGGCAGGCACCCGAATTGCCGCCCGCCCGGTTGATTTCTTCCATAATAACCGATGCTTCGGTCAGCCCCAGGCCTGACCCGCCATAGGCTTCTGGGATGAGGGCTGCCATCCAGCCCGCCTTGGTCAGGGCTGTCACAAATTCATCGGGGTACCCGCGCGACTCATCGATTTTACGGTGGTATTCGGCTGGAAATTCGCGGCAGAGGGCCTGAACCGCTTCACGGATGTCTTGGAAACGTTCGGGGGAATATTGGGTCATGTCATGCGTCCTGATGGAATTTTGCCGGATGGCATATACTAAGCCTTGGGCTGGCCTATTGATCAAATATCTGTTTTAGCTACATCCCATAATAAAACGATACGGCTGACCCAAATGGACATTCGGCAACTGCGCTATTTCATCACCATTGTCGAACAGGGCTCTTTTTCGGCGGCGGCGGCAGTATTAAATGTCGCGCAGCCTGCGCTCTCGATTCATTTGCGCAACATGGAGGCCGCCTTGGGTCTGCCGCTCTTGCTGCGGGGCCCCCAAGGTGTGGTGCCAACCGAGGCTGGGCAAGTGCTGCTGCAACGCGCGCGATTGATCGTAGATACGCTGGCATCGGCGCAACAAGATATTTTAAGCTTGGGCACCGATCCGGCGGGCGAGGTGCGTTTGGGCCTGCCCGCCACTATCAGCGGAATTATCGCTGTGCCGCTGATCACCCAAGCCCGCAAACGGTTCCCTCGCATAAAGATTACAATCGCCGAAGCGATGAGCGGCTTTGTAAATGAGTGGCTGATGCAGGGGCGGTTAGATTTTGCGGTGCTTTATTCCCAGATTGCGCAACGTGGTGTGCAATGGTCGGCGATGGTGCGCGAAGAATTGGTGATGATCTGCCCAAACTTGCCTGCAGATGATCTGGCCAGTTCCATGGAGTTGTCGCAAATTGGTGGCCATCGGCTGATTTTACCCAGTGGTTCCCATGGTTTGCGCGCAATGCTGTCAGACGCCCCCCTGATTTTGCCCAGTGGGGCGCATGGTCTGCGCGCAATGCTGGAACGCGCAGCCGAGGCAGAGGGCGTAACCTTGGCCCCAGAAATTGAAATCGATTCCTACCACAACATTATTGCGCTGGTTGTCAGTGGCATGGGGGCCTCGGTGCTGCCTTATCATGCGGTCGCGGCTGAGGCAGAAAAGGGCCTGCTGCGCATCCGCCATTTCTCCAAGCCCACGCTGTGGCGCCAGGCCCATTTGGCACATTTAACCAGCCGTCCCATGACCCGCGCAGCCGAGGCCATCGGCGCCCTGCTGCGCGAGGTGGTGGTGGAGTTGGTACAAAGTGGGGTTTGGGCTGGGGCCAAACTTGTGCCACCCGATGCCCAAAATTCAAGCGCCGATGAGCTGGTAGATTAGCGGCCTTTCCAGATCGGATCGCGCTTTTGCGCAAAGGCACGGGCGCCCTCCAATTGGTCTTCACTGGAATAAAGCCTGTCAACGGTTGGCAATTGGCGCTTGGTGACCCGGTTCAACACATCTTGAAACCGCATATCTTCCGCCTCACGCACCACTTCCTTAATCGCGGCATAAACAAGCGGGGGCCCCGATTCCAACAGCCGCGCCAAATCCCATGCCTTGCTCAACAGTGTCTCTGGGGTGGTGATTTCGCGCAGAATACCCCATTGCAGCGCCTCTTTTGCATCAAACCAGCGCCCAGTCAGCAAAAGATCCATCGCAATATGATAAGCGATGCGCTTTGGCAGTTTGATTGAGGCAGCATCCGCCACAGTGCCCGACCTGATTTCGGGCAGCGCAAATGTTGCGTTATTGCTGGCCAATATCAAATCGCATGACAGTGCCAGCTCTAAGCCACCGCCACAGCAAATGCCATTCACCGCGCAAATCACGGGTTTGTTCAAATGTGGCAGCTCCTGCAACCCGCCAAAGCCGCCGATACCATAATCACCATCCACCGCATCGCCATCAGCCGCGGCCTTAAGATCCCACCCTGGACAAAAAAACTTGTCCCCCTCGGCGCGCAAAATGGCCACACGCAGAGTTTCATCATCCCGAAAATCGCGAAAGGTCTCACCCATGATCCGGCTCGTGGCCAAATCAATGGCATTTGCCTTGGGGCGATCAAGCGTTACCTCAAGAACTGCCCCCTCGCGCCGGGTTTTGATCGGCCCGCTCTGTGTCATTTTCATGTCTCGTCCTCCACTCGGATTAGGGCATCCACCGCCACTGCGCCGCAGCCCTCGGCACGCAACATCAGTGGATTTATTTCAATTTCATCAATGTCAGGGCGCTCCTGCAGCAATTGCGCCAATGCCAACGATGTCTTGACCAGCGCCGCCACATCGGCCCGCGGCCGCCCTCGATACCCATCCAACAAGGGCCAAAGTCGCAATCCACGCAAGGCCGTGTGAATGTCATCACCATCGCAGGGCAAAACCAGCGTGGCTGTATCAGCCAAGAGTTCTGCGGTCACACCGCCAAATCCCAGTGTTAAAGTGGCACCGTAAACTGGGTCACGCCGCAAGCCCAGCAAAATTTCGGCCACAGCGCCTTGGACCATTTCTTCAGCCAGATACCTGTGGGCCTCTGGTATCGGTGCCTGATCTGCAAGGCTTCTCAGGCCCAACCGAACGGCACCGGCCTCTGTTTTATGGGCAAAGCCCAAGCCCTTAAGTGCCAGTGGCGGTGTTAAAACGGTTGCCTTGAGTGTAAGCGCGGGCAGATCAGGCGCGCTGACCCCACGCGGAACCGCAACACCTGCCTTTGCCAAAAGAACCTTTGCAGCCGCCTCATCCAGCAGCCTGAGCGGGGCATGACGGACACCATGGGCAGGCCACGGCCGCCAGCCCACCCGCCCAGGCTCTGTCATGCTTGCAGCCGTCAGTGCGCCCAACGCTGCCTCAAGCCCCATCAAAGGCGCAATGCCGCGCTCAATCAACGCGATGGCCAGTGCTTCATCAAAATTCTCGGGCAAAGAGGCAACAGGAAAGGCCGGCTTGCCCGTCTCAGCAGCAGCGGCCTCAATAGCATCCAATGCTGGCTGGAATGAACTGGGATCACATCGATCTGACCGTGGGGGATCGATCACAAAAATCCCCGCATCATAACCAGACAACATCGTCGCAAAAACATCGCGCGTGCGTGGCCCATCGCCCCAAATAAATGTATGATAATCCAGTGGATTAGCAATGGTGACAATCGGCCCCAAAATATCAGATAACTTGTTGCGTTGTGGCTCTGATGGGGCGGGGAAATTCAAACCAAAGGGGGCAGCCAAGTCTGCCACCAATCCCGCCTCACCCCCCGAACAAGAAAGTGAGCAGAGTCTTTTGCCAATCTGCGGCCCGTGCACGTGAAAAATCTTCAGCGTTTCGACCAGCTCAGACAATGTAGCCACCTCAGCAATTCCAGCTTGCCGCAAAAACGCTGATGACGCTGCGCCACCACCGGCCAAGGATGCCGTGTGTGAGGCCGCCGCGCTGCGTGACAGCTCGGTCTTGCCGGACTTAATGACAACAATCCCTTTACCCGCCATCCGCGCGCGTTCAGCCACCGCAGCCAAAGCGGGGGCATCATCGATTCCCTCAACATATACACCAAGGGCCGTGACGCGATCGTCATCCAGCAAAGCCCCAGCCAATTCGGCCAACCCAACTTGGGCTGCATTTCCCAAACAGGCGACATAGGCCACCGGCAGGCCGCGCGCCTGCATCGTCAAATTGATCACGATGTTCGAAGATTGCGATAAAAGCGCCACTCCACGCTCAACCAACCGCCCACCATGCTGATCTGGCCAAAGCAATGCGCCGTCTAAGTAATTGATTAGACCGTAACAGTTTGGCCCAAGAATAGGCATGTCGCCCGCTGCCACGACCAACTCATTTTGTAAATCCTGGGCACCAGCCTCGGTCCACCCAGATGCAAAACAAACCGCCCCTCCCGCACCATTGGCAGCTAAACGGCGGATAACCTCAATCGTAGCATGACGATTCACACCAACAAAAGTCGCATCAGGCGCATCAGGTAGGGCATCGATCGATGGAAAGCATGCAACCCCAGCAATTTCAGCTCGAGTAGGGTGCACAGGCCAGATATTCCCTGAAAACTGCATTTTTCTGCATTGTTCAATAACATTTGCGGCCCATACAGAGCCCAGAACAGCAACCGATTTCGGTCGTAACAGCCGAGAAAATGATCGTGCCATTAGGTCAACGCCTGTGTCATGATCCGCAGACCGGGGGCTGCCCGCCCCCGGACCCCCGGGGATATTTGCGAACGAAAGAAGCCAATAAAAGGAACATCCTGCCTCATATTAAGAGACAGGATGCCCTCTTCCGTTACGGTCATCGGCGTCCCCGCCTGTACCGTTTCACGAGTGTGGACCGCAAATATTAACAAATCGTTCCCTCTTCTGTTCCTAAATATCCCCGCCGGAGGCAAGAATTTCATGGCATCAGGCGCCAAGCGGGCGGAGCAGATCACGCGCGATAATGTGGCGTTGGATCTCAGATGTCCCATCCCATATCCGCTCGACACGGGCGTCTCGCCAAAATCGTTCCAGTGGCAGGTCGTCCATCAGGCCCATGCCACCATAAATTTGTATTGCCCGGTCTGTGACGCGGGCCAGCATTTCTGTAGCGTAAAGTTTCGCTGATGCGATTTCTCGGTTTGCGGGCAACCCTTGATCAAGCCGCCATGCTGCAGCAAGGGTCAAGTGGTCGGCTCCGTCAATTTCGGTGATGCTGTCGGCCAGTTGGAAAGCAACACCTTGGAATTTACCAATGGGTTGTCCGAACTGTTTTCGTTCAGCTGCGTAGTGGTGCATGAGATCAAACACGCGCCGGGCGCGGCCAACAGACATTGTCGCCACCGTGATGCGCGTGGCATACAGCCATTCGTTCATCACCGCAAATCCGCCCCCAACTTCGCCCAGAACTTGGGTGTCGGGCAGGCGACAGTTATCAAATTCCAATATCATATTTTTATAGCCGCGGTGGCTGACCGAGCGATAACCGTCGCGAATTGTGAATCCGGGCGTGCCGCGATCGACAAGAAATGTTGTGATTTTTTTCTTTGCACCAGCCGTGGTTTGCTCTTCTCCGGTTGCGACAAAGACGATTACAAAGTCGGCATGATCGGCCCCTGAGATGAAGTGCTTGGTACCGTTCAAAACCCAATCGCCATTATCGCGTTGCGCGGTGCATTTCATGCCGCGTACGTCAGACCCGGCGTCTGGTTCTGTCATGGCGAGCGCATCCATCCGCTCGCCGCGAACGGCAGGCATCAGATATTGTTCAATCTGATCACCCTGACATGCCATCAATATATTTTGGGGCCGCCCAAAAAAGTGGTTAAGCGCCATAGACCCACGGCCAAGTTCCCGTTCAACCAAAGCAAATTCAAGATGGGACAGACCTGCACCACCCACAGACTCTGGAAAGTTGCAGGCGTAAAATCCCAATTCGATCGTTTTGCGTTTGATTTCAGCGGCGATTTCGGTGGGGACCTCACCCGTACGTTCCACCAACGTTTCATGCGGATAGATTTCGTTTTCAACGAAGCTGCGCACCGTTGCGACAATCATCTCTTGTTCGTCGGTCAAGCCAAAATGCATCAGGTTTTCCTTTGTCCGATCATCCGGCCGGCCCGCTCGGGGCGGGGCAAGCTGGCGTGGGTTTGGGCCAAATTGGTGAGGCGCGCGAGAATGTTGGCGGGGGCAGCGCAGGCTTTGCCCGCCGCCATGTCGACATGTAACAGCATCTGTTCGATGGTCGCCACGCTTTCTGTCCCGCGCAGAATTGTTATAAAAATATGAGCGCGCTTTTCATCAATGGCCAAGATCTGCAGCGTGCCAGTCAGTTGATCGCCCAGTTTTGCCTCGCCCAAGTGGCAGATGTGGCTTTCGGCCGTGTAATAGCTAAAGCCTGATTTTACATAGTCGAGATCTGCACCAATCATGCGCAAAAAGGCGTCCGAGGTTTCCGACGCAGCAAAGAGATAGCGGCTTTCGGTCATATGGCCGTTGTAGTCGATCCAACTTGGCAGCACCTGCATGCGTGCCATGGCCAGCGGCCCTGAGGCGGGGGCCGCGTCTGCGCCCGTCAGCGTTTGTGCGCGGCGTTTGTCGTGATCTTTTAGAACACGCCCGGCGCCCCAATCGCGGTCTTTCAACGCACGCAGAAATCCGATCAAGTTTGAATCGCGGATACGTTCCAATTCGCGGATCGTATATTGGCCAGATTGCGCATCTGATTGCCCAGCAATCAAATCCACCAACTCGTCGGTGAATTCAGGGACATCCATCAGTTTTGTCCACGGCCAGGTCAGGCAGGGGCCAAATTGCGCCATGAAATGCTTCATGCCTGCCTCACCGCCAGCCACGCGATAGGTTTCAAACAGCCCCATCTGGCCCCAACGCAGGCCAAAGCCCATCCGAATGGCCTCATCGATTTCCTCGGTTGTGGCAACGCCGTCTTTGACCAGCCAGAGCGCCTCGCGCCAGACGGCTTCTAAAAAGCGGTCAGCAATATGGGCGTCAATTTCCTTGCGCACATGCAATGGAAACATACCAATTTCGCGCAGAATGTCTTTGGCACGTTCTATCCCTGCAGGGTCAGATTTGGCGCTTGGCACCACTTCGGCCAAGGGCAGTAAATAGACCGGGTTGAAGGGATGGGCTACGAAGATCATTGCTGGGTTGGCAGCATTTTCCTGCAATTGTGACGGTTTAAAGCCGGATGTTGATGACCCAATCAACACATCTGGTGCTGCTTGTTGCACTTGGGCGAAAACACGGTGTTTCAGCTCCAGACGTTCGGAGACTGATTCTTGAATGTAATCAGCGCCTTCGACGGCTTCTGTAATGCTTTGCGCAAAGTTCAGATGCCCCTCTGGGGGCATAGGGCCGTCACTAAGTGCGGGTAATGCGGCACGGGCATTGGCCATGACTTCAGCAATTTTGCGCTCGGCCTCTGGGTCTGGATCAAAGACGGATACATTCCAACCATTGAGTAAGAACCGTGCAGCCCAGCCACCACCGATCACCCCACCACCGATGATGGCGGCTTTTTTTGTTTTGGTCATTTGGGTGCCCTTTTGGTCAGGTTAAGTTTGGTGCGGACTTCGGCTGGTGTCATGATCCGCGCACCCAAGCCTTGGATGATGCCCACGGCGCGCTCGACGAGTTGCGCATTGGTGGCCAGTTGCCCCTTGCCAAGCCACAGATTGTCTTCGAGGCCGACGCGCACATTGCCGCCCGCCAAAACCGAAGCGGCGACATAGGGCATTTGATCACGGCCCAACGAAAAGGCCGACCAATTCCAATCTGTCGGAACATTATTGACCATCGCCATGAAGGTGTTCAGGTCATTTGGGGCCCCCCAGGGCACCCCCATGCACAGCTGCACCAGCGCGGGGGATGTCAGAACACCCTCACTGACCAGTTGCTTTGCAAACCAAAGATGGCCGGTATCAAAGGCCTCAATTTCGGGGCAAACGCCCAGATCTGTCATCATCTGGCCCATAGCGCGCAGCATGCCGGGTGTATTTGTCATGACGTAATCGGCTTCGGCGAAATTCATTGTGCCACAATCCAACGTACAGATTTCTGGCAGGCATTCGGCAATATGGCGCATCCGCTCGGTCGCGCCAACCATATCGGTGCTTTGTGCATTGAACGGCAACGGTGACTCGACAGGGCCAAAGACCATATCACCGCCCATTCCAGCCGTCAGGTTCAGCACAACATCCGTGGCGCTGTCGCGAATACGTTCGGTCACTTCGCGGTAAAGGGCGACGTCACGTGACGGCTTGCCAGTTTCGGGATCACGGACGTGGCAGTGCACGATAGCAGCGCCGGCTTTTGCCGCGGCAATCGCACTGCCTGCAATCTGTGCAGGGCTGCGTGGCACATGCGGGCTGCGGTCTTGGGTGGCCCCCGAGCCGGTGACAGCGCAGGTGATAAAGACGTCTTTGGTCATCGAAAGTGGCATGTTCTTCTCCCTTTGCTTGACAATATAGCGGGCTTGCAGTGGAAGATTTTACATTTTACGAAACACATATGACCAAAGATGCAAACATATTCACCCGCACCCATGAGCCGCTGGATATCGCGCTGCTGGTTTTGCCGCAGGCATCTATTTTAGAGGTGGCCGCGACGCTTGACCCGATGCGCAGTGCCAACCGCCATTTGGGACGTGAGGCGTTTCGCTGGCGGGTGGTTAGCCCCAATGGGGCTGCAGTGCCGCTGACCTGTGGGTTAGAGCTGCCAAGCTGCGGCGGTTTAGAGGCTGCAATTGGGGCAGACGCCCTGGTGGTGATTGCGGGCTTTCGGCAGGCCGAGGTCGCAACCCGGCCCCTCATTGCGGTGCTGCGCCGGATTGCACCGCGCTTTCGCATGTTGGGGGGAATTGATGCTGGGCCTTGGGTTTTGGCGCGGGCGGGGTTGCTCGATGGCCACCGTGCAACGGTTCATTGGGAAGATCTTGAAGATCTGGCAAGCGCCTATCCTAAGATTGATGTGGTGCCCGATCGCTATGTGATTTCGGGGCCCAGAATGACGGCGGGTGGGGCGGCACCTGCGGCGGATTTGATGTTGCGACTGATTGGCGCGCGGCTTGGCGCGCCGCTTGCGATGCAAGTGGCCTCTAGCTTTATTTATGAGGCACATCGCGATGGCACTGCGCCACAGGTTGCGGCGACGCGGCGGGGGCCGGGGCGATCTGATCCGCGGGTTGCAGCTGCGGTCGCACGTATGATGGCGCGATTGGATGACCCGGAAACCATTCAAGTTACCGCATGCGCTGTTGGCGTAACCCAACGCCGGCTGGAAATGCTGTTTCGTACAGAATTGGGCATGGGGCCGGGGGCTTATGGCCGAAATTTGCGGCTGCAGGCGGCGCGGCGGCTGGTTGTAGATACAAGCCATCCCCTGCAAGAGGTGGCGTTGCGTTGTGGTTTTTCGTCGCAGGCTGCGTTTGCACGCGCCTTTCGTCAGCATTTTGGCCAAAGCGCCAGTGCGATGCGTGGTTCTGCCTGAGGGTTGGGACTTTGGGCCGTTGCGTGGCGGGGTGTTGCGCAGGCTGTTCGGTTCTCTATCGGTTTGGCTGCGACATCTCAGGTCGTTTCCTGCTTTGATCTGGGGGTAACAAGGCTTTAGACGGCAGAGACGGGCGCAAGCCCCCGTTTGGGGTGGGGATTGTTTGATGGTTCGGCAGCACAGGACAGGGGTAGGACGTGGCGATTTTTCTGGGTGTTGACACGGGCGGCACGTATACGGATGCGGTTGTGCTGGATGATAGCGCCAACCAAGTGCTGGCCTCGGCCAAGTCTTTGACCACGCGCGCTGATCTTTCGCTTGGAATCGGGCGGGCTGTCGATGCAGCACTTGCCAAAGCAGCCGTTCGTCCGGATCAAATTGCGATGGTATCGCTGTCGACAACGCTTGCCACAAACGCGTTGGTTGAGGGGCAGGGTGGACGCGTTGCGTTGGTTTTTATTGGCTTTGATGCCGCAGATTTGAACCGTGGCGGCTTGGTTGAGGCGCTGAAAGGTGATCCGGTGATACAACTTGCGGGGGGGCATGGCCACTCTGGCGCTCAGGTGGTGCCGTTTGACATGGCGGGTCTTGAGCGCGCATTGACCGAATTGGGTGACAGTGTTTCAGGCTTTGCCATTGCTGCCAGCTTTGGTGTGCGCAACCCGGCGCATGAAATTGCTGCGCGCGATGCCATTCGGGCGCGCACCGGTCGCCCGGTAACATGTGCCCATGAGCTTTCTGCCCGGCTAAACGGGCCAAAACGTGCGTTGACGGCAGTTTTGAACGCCCGGCTGATTGGCATGATTGACCGGTTGGTAACAGGGTGTGAACAGCATCTGTCCCATATTGGTATTGTGGCACCGCTGATGGTGGTGCGGGGGGATGGCGCGCTGATTTCAGCGGCTATGGTGCGCGAGCGGCCGATTGAAACGATTCTGTCGGGGCCGGCGGCCTCGATCGAAGGAGCGCGGTGGTTGACTGGTGAAGACACCGCGCTGGTTTCTGATATTGGCGGCACGACCACTGATGTTGCGCTGTTGCGCAATGGCCGCCCCGAGATTGATCCGATGGGGGCGCGGGTGGGCGAATTTCGCACAATGGTTGAAGCGGTTGCGATGCGCACAACGGGGCTTGGTGGTGACAGTGAAGTGTCGCAGGTCAATCTTGGCCTTGGCGGCAGTCTGTTTTTGGGACCGCGCCGATTGATCCCTGTGGCGTTGATGGCGCAGGACTTTCCTGATTTGGTACATCCGGCGCTTGACCGCGCATTGGCCGCCGAGGCACCGGGCGAACATGATGGCCGTTTTGTTCTGCCAATGCCACTGCATGGCGCACCCGCGGGTCTTGCCCCGCGGGAAGAGGCGCTGCTGGCACGGATCGGCCAAACACCATGCACGTTGGCATCAGTGCTGACCTCACGCATGGATGAGGCTGCGCTGACCCGTTTGGTTGCGCGGGGGGCTGTGATGATTTCAGGCGTAACGCCGTCAGACGCCAGCCATGTTTTGGACCGTCTGGACAGTTGGGATGGTGCGGCCGCGCAAAAAGCGCTGACGCTTTTTGCGCGCAAGCGCGACGGCAAGGGCGAGCGGATCGCATCAGACAGCTCAGAGCTTGCACAGCGCATCATCGACCAATTGACCGCGCAAACGGTTGAATGTCTGCTGGAAGCCGCATTTGATGAAGACCGCGCCAGTTGGGGTGACGTGCCTGCCAAGTCTCTGGCACGCCACCCGCTGACCCACGCAGGTCTTGACCGCCATCAGGGCTTGATCACACTGCAACTGGCGCTTGGTGTGCCGGTGATTGGTCTTGGGGCATCGGCACCCAGCTATTATGGGGCGGTGGGGGCACGGCTTGGCACGCGGATGATTTTGCCCGAACATGCGGGGGTGGCCAATGCGATTGGTGCTGTTGTTGGGCAAATTTCGATGCGCGCCGAGGGGGCTGTGACCGCACGTGGCCCGGGCCGGTTTGCGGCACTTTTGGCTGCAGGCCCGCAGGATTTTTCTGACAGGGATGCCGCTTTGAGTGCAATGGAAACCGCGCTCCGCCAAGAGGCCAAGTCCCGCGCTTTGGCTGCGGGTGCCCAAGAGTTGCGCTTTGAGGTGACCACAGATTTGCGTGAGGCGATGATTGAGGGTCAGCCGATGTTTATTGAGGCCCGGATTATGGTTACCGCTATGGGGCGCCCGCGCAGCGCTGTCGTTCCAAGCTAGGGGTGGTCATCATGGCTCTTGGTTGCGGGGATCAAAAATTTCGCCGCAATTGGTGCGCCCAAAATCACCAGCACAATCCGGCTCAGGTGATGCACAATCACAAATCCCAGATCAGCCCCAACAACAAGTGCCAACACCGTCATTTCAGCCTGCCCCCCGGGGGCAAATGCCAAAAAGGCCTCAACGGGTCGTGACAGCCCGAAAAGCGTGACCAATTCTGTGAAAATCGCTGTTAGAACAGCCAAAAACAGCACAAATGCCACACCAGAGGCCACCACATTGCGCAATTCGCGCAGTGTGACGCCTACATAAAAAACCCCAATTCCGGTGCCAATAAAAAGCTGGGCTGTCAAAATCGCCTCGGCAGGGGGGCGCATGTGTATGATATCGCCCAAAGATAGAGCGGCGGTCACAATCATCGGCCCAAGGATCGATGCACCAAAAAGCCCAATCGCCTCGCCACCCTTCCACCCCACAAGCGCGGCCAGCACCATAATTCCCAATTCGCGCAACGGCACGTCGCGCATGGGCGCACCGATAGGATGACTGAGACCAACACCATAAAAATGCACCAAAACAATCGGTGCCAGTGTAACAATCACCAAAACCCGCGTTGCGTGAATAAGCGACAGCGCCCGGACATCAGCGCCCGCCTCACCACCAAAAATCACCATATCCTGCAGCCCGCCGGGCATAGCCGCGTAATAAGATGTGATAGGGTCGAACCCGCAGACGCGGTTGAAAAATGGCACACCCACCACTGCAATCAGCACAACATAAAACGGCATAAAGGCCAAAGATGCAGCCATTTGTGGCAATTGATGCACGACATCAGGCGTGATGGAAGCACCAACCGCCACGCCCAGAATCGTGCGCGCCCCAACAGATATGGCGCCAAACCCCTGCAGTTTCATGCCCGCCAGTGCCGCAATTAAACAAGCGGTCATTGGCCCAAAAATAAAGGGTAGGGGTAGCCCAACCCACCAAAACAAAACAGCACCAACAAAGGCAAGGGCCAGCGTGTTGAAGCGGGCAAGGGTCAGCATTGAGCGCATGTTGGGTGGGGTATCCTGTAAGCGCGGCCATGGCCTGCCGCATTCCAGCACGCTTGAAACGATTTAGCGCCAAACACAACCCTGTTCCGGCCTGCAGGTCTTTTATGCGGGCCGGAATGTTACATCAGATGCGGCAGCGTCGCGTGCGTGCATCAAACCGGGGTATTTACCCTGATACGGGCATTGCTGGGGTCATAGGGGCTGTCTTCGGTGACAACGGCGGGCCAAAGCGCGCCCATAATGCGCACCTGCAGCATCGTCCCGACCTCAGCCAGATCAGGGCGGACGTAGCCCATACCGATCTGTTTGCCAAAACCCACCGACCAGCCCCCTGACGTCAGTCGCCCAATCTTTTGGCCGTCGTGCAACAGCGCCTCTTTTCCCCAAGGATCGGCATCGTCAGGTCCGTCGATCAGCAGCGTTACGCATTTTGACCGGATGCCGGTGTCTAACATGCGGGCTTTACCCTGAAACTCTTTTGACAGATCAATAAAGCGGTCGAGACCAGCCTCAAGCGGTGTCGCATCGCGGCCCAGTTCATTGCCAAAAGCGCGATAGCTTTTTTCCTGACGCAGCCAGTTTTGCGCCCGCGCACCCACCAGTTTCAGCCCGTGTGCTGCGCCTGCCTGCATCAACAAATCAAAAAGATAGCGCTGCATTTCAATCGGGTGATGCAGTTCCCATCCCAATTCACCGGTATAGGCGACGCGCACAGCACGCACCGGGCACATCCCCAGTTCGATATTGCGCATGGAAAGCCAAGGAAACCGTTTATTGCTCAGAGCGGTTTCAGATTCAGCGTCTTTGATCAAGGCTTGCAAAACGTCGCGGCTGTTTGGGCCTGCGATTGCAAACACGCCCCATTGGGTCGTGACATCGTGGATATCGATCCAGCCAAAATCGGCGCGTTTATCAGCCGCGCAGCTGCGCAGATAATCCCCATCATAGGCCGTCCAAGCCCCAGCTGAGATGATATAAAATTCGTCATCGGCCAGGCGCACGATGGTATATTCGGTCCGTGTCGTGCCCGTAGGGGTCAGCGCATAGGTCAGGTTGATGCGACCAACGCTGGGCAGTTTGTTGGTGGTGAACCAATCCAGAAATGCTGCCGCACCGGGCCCACGCACCAGATGTTTTGTAAAGGCAGTCGCATCAATCAGGCCGGCAGTTTCACGAATGGCGCGGGCCTCAGATACGGCATAGGGCCACCAAGCACCGCGCCGGAAGCTGCGCGCGTCATGATCAAAATTCGGCGCTGCATCCAACGGGCCGAAATAGTTTGGCCGTTCCCAGCCGTTTACTTGGCCAAACTGGGCACCCAGTGCCTTTTGACGATCATAGACGGGGGCGGTGCGCAACGGGCGGCAGGCTTCGCGTTCTTCGTCTGGGTGATGAAGAATAAAGACATGTTCATAACATTCTTCATTTTTTCGCGCTGCATATTCAGTTGTCATCCAATCGCCATAGCGGCGCGGATCAAGGCTGGCCATGTCAATTTCTGCTTCGCCCGCCGTCATCAATTGGGCCAGATATTGCCCTGTGCCACCCGCAGCTGTGATGCCAAAGCTGAACCCTTCTGCCAGCCACATGTTGCGCAGCCCTGGGGCGGGCCCCAGCAGCGGGTTGCCATCCGGGGTGTAGCAGATCGGGCCGTTGAAATCATCTTTCAACCCGACTGTTTCCGATGAGGGCAGGCGATGGATCATCGACATATATTCTTCTTCGATCCGCTCAAGATCGAGCGCGAAGAGATCAGCACGGAAGCTGGCTGGAACATCATAAAGAAAGCGGGCAGGGGCGTTGCGTTCATAGGGGCCCAAAATCCAGCCGCCGCGTTCCTCGCGGACATACCATTTTGCATCAGCATCGCGCAGCACCGGGTGTTGGGCGTTGGTTTTGCGCCATTCGACCAAGGCGGGATCTGGTTCGGTCACGATATATTGGTGTTCGACCGGGATGGCCGGTATTTTAATCCCCAACAAGCGGGCTGTGCGCTGTGCGTGATTGCCAGTGGCCGTCACAACATGTTCGGCGATGATGTCAAACCGTTCTTCTGAGGCAATAAGATTGCCGCCCTGTTCCACCATCCGGGTGCATGACACCACCCACTCGGTTCCTGTCCAGCGATAGCCATCCACCTGCACGCGCCGCTCAAACCGCGCACCCAATTGCCGGGCACCCTTGGCCATCGCCTGCGTGACATCGGCGGGGTTGATATAGCCATCTTGCGGGTGAAACAGTGCGCCCTTCAGATCATCGGTGCGCAACAGTGGCCACCGGTCCTTCATCTGCGCAGGCGTCAAGAATTCGTGGTAAACATCCGCCGTTTCGGCGACCGACGAATAAAGTTTATACTCATCCATGCGCGCGTCCGTTTGGGCCATCCGCAGGTTGCCCACAACGTAAAAACCGGGGTTCAGGCCTGTTTCAGCCTCAAGCCCTTTATAGAAATCGACACTGTATTTGTGGATATGTGTGGTGGCATAAGACATGTTGAACAGCGGCAACAGCCCGGCCGCATGCCAAGTTGACCCAGATGTCAGCTCATCGCGTTCAACCAGCATGGTGTCCCACCCGGCCTTTGCCAGATGATAGGCAATACCCGTTCCCACGGCGCCACCGCCGACAACAAGGGCCTTAACATGGGTGAGGTTGGTGTTTGACATGGGGCTGCTCCTGCGCGCGTGATGGCACACTCATGCCAGAGCGCAGCGAAAAGCGAAAGATTGGCCCGACATTTGGCAGACGAAAACGACATGCAGGTCTAGATTTGCGGGTGCAAAACAGCCCGACAAACGCAAACGGCGCCACCCGTGGAAAGATGGCGCCGATCTGCATTTCAAACGTGTGGCCTGTGTTAGCCTGCCATCACCCTGACAGCGGCAAACTTGAACTCAGGGATCTTGCCATAGGGGTCAAGCGCCGGGTTGGTCAACATATTGGCGGCCGCCTCAACATAGGCAAAGGGCACAAATACCATGTCTTCGGCCACGGCCCGATCAGCGCGCGCCATCATAGTGATTTCGCCCCGGCGCGTCTGCAGTCGCACAGCGCCGCCGGGTAAAATCCCCAGACGCTGCAGAGTAGCGGGATGCAGAGAACAGTTGGCCTCGGGTTCAACCGCATCCAAAACGCTGGCACGGCGGGTCATTGAACCTGTATGCCAGTGTTCAAGCTGCCGCCCCGTGGTCATGATCATCGGGTATTCGGCATCTGGCAACTCATCTGGGGCGATCAAATTTGCCGGAGTAAACTTGGCCCGGCCATTGGCCCGCGGGAACCCATCGCCAAACACAATCGGTTGGCCCGGATCTTGGGGCGTAAGGCTGGGATAGGTCACAGCGCTTTCATCTGCCAGACGATCCCATGTGATATTGGCCAGTGATTTCATCGAGCGCGTCATTTCGGTGAAAACTTGGCTGGGGTGGGTATAATCCCAGTCAAGGCCCAACCGCTTGGCCAATTCAACGGTAATAGCCCAGTCCTCGCGGGCTTCTCCCGGCGGTGTGGCGGCCGGGCGGACCATTTGCACCTGACGGTTGGTGTTCGTCACGGTGCCCGATTTTTCATAGAGTGCGGCGGCCGGCAAAATTACATCGGCGAAATTGGCGGTTTCAGTGACAAAGATATCTTGCACCACCAGATGATCCAGCGCGGCCAAAGCATCTCGGGCATGGCTGACGTCGGGGTCAGACATCGCGGGGTTTTCACCCAAGATATACATCCCCTTAATCTGGCCTGCGTGTACCGCATCTAAAATCTCGGTGACGGTCAGACCTTTTTCGGGTGAAAAATCATCCGTGCCCCAGATCTCGGCAAAGGCGTTGCGCACACCTTCGTCCATTACGCTTTGATAATCGGGCAGGAACATTGGCACCAAACCGGCATCTGAGGCGCCTTGCACGTTGTTTTGACCGCGCAGTGGGTGCAGGCCCGCGCCCGGCCGCCCAACGTGGCCACACATCAGGGCAAGACTGATCAAGCAGCGCGAATTATCGGTGCCATGAATGTGCTGGGAAATGCCCATGCCCCAGAAAATCATGCCAGCTTTGCCACCGGCAAAGTCACGGGCCACGGCGCGCAGTGTCTCAGCGGGAATCCCACAGATGTCTTGCATCTTTTCGGGTGCAAACTGGGCCAGATGCGCCTTTTCTGCCTCCCAGTTTTCGGTGTAGGCGGCGATATATTGCTGATCATACAGCCCTTCTTCGACGATCACATGCATGATCGCGTTCAGCATCGACACATCGGCACCGGGGCGGAACTGCAACATATGTGTGGCGTGGCGTTTAAGTGCCTGACCGCGCGGGTCCATCACGATCAATTTTCCACCGCGTTTGGCAAACTGCTTGAAATAGGTCGCAGCCACCGGATGGTTTTCAATCGGGTTCGCCCCGATTACAATGGCCACATCGGCGTGTTCGATTTCATTAAACGTGGCGGTCACCGCGCCAGAGCCCACGTTTTCCATCAGCGCTGCGACCGAAGACGCGTGGCACAGGCGGGTGCAATGATCGACGTTGTTATGGCCAAAGCCTTGGCGGATCAGTTTTTGAAACAGATACGCTTCTTCATTGGTGCATTTGGCGCTGCCAAAGCCTGCGACCGAACGCCCACCGTTGGTGTCACGCAAACGTGCCATCCCACCGGCCGCACGTTCCAGCGCCTCTTCCCATGTCGCTTCGCGAAAATGCGTCAACGGGTTGGCTGGGTCAACATTCAGACCTTTGGCGGGCGCATCATCGCGCCGGATCAATGGTTTGGTCAGACGGTGTGGGTGGTGGATATAGTCAAAGCCAAACCGCCCCTTAACGCACAGCCGCCCTTCATTTGCGGGGCCATTGATGCCTTCAATATATTTAACTTTGCCGTCCTTGACCTTCAAAGACACTTGGCAGCCCACGCCACAAAATGGGCAGACCGATTTAACTTCGCTGTCATAATCACGGCTATCGCCCACTTCGGCGCTATCCAAAACGCTGGCTGGCATCAGCGCGCCTGTGGGGCAGGCCTGCACGCATTCGCCGCAGGCCACACAAGTGCTTTCGCCCATCGGGTCTGAGAAATCAAAGGTCGGATAGGCATCATGGCCCCGTCCGGCCATGCCGATCACGTCATTTACCTGAACTTCACGGCAAGCGCGCACGCAAAGCCCGCATTGAATACACGCATCCAAATTGACCCGCATCGCAACATGGCTGTCGTCAAGCAGCGGAATGCGTTCAACCTCAATCGTGGGAAATCGGCTGACGGAAACGCCTTGGGCCGAAGCCATATCCCACAGATGTGACGATTTATCATGCGCCACTTCGGGTTCTGGCTGATCGGCCACCAACAATTCCATCACCATCGCGCGGGCCTTGGTTGCGCGCTCGGATCCGGTGTGCACTTTCATCCCAGCGCTTGGCGCGCGACAGCATGAGGCTGCAAGCACCCGCTCGCCCTCAACCTCAACCACGCACGCGCGGCAGTTGCCGTCTGAGCGATAGCCGGTCTGATCTTTGTGGCAAAGATGCGGAATTGTTGTGCCGTGGCGCTTGGCCACCTGCCAAATGGTTTCACCCGCTTCTGCGGTGACGTCTTGCCCGTCGAGGCTAAAGGAAATTTGGTCGGTCATCTTATACCTCTTGCGGGAAATGTTTCAGCGTCAGCCGGATCGGGTTTGGCGCGGCTTGGCCCAAACCACAGATCGACGCATCGGTCATCACGGTGCACAGATCTTCCAGCAGATCTGCATCCCAGCGGTCAGCCTGCATCAGCTTTACCGCCTTTTCACAGCCCACCCGGCATGGCGTGCACTGACCACAGCTTTCTGATTCAAAAAACCGCAGCATATTGAGCGCCGCGTCACGCACCCGGTCTTGGTCAGACAGCACCACAACAGCGGCCGAGCCGATAAAACTGCCGTGGGGCTGCAGCGTATCAAAATCAAGCGGAATGTCGTTCATGTGCGCGGGCAAGAGACCCGAGCTTGGTCCACCAGGTTGATAGGCTTTGAATTGATGGCCAGCCGCCATACCGCCAGCGGCCTCAATGATATCGGTGATGGTTGAGCCTGCTGGCAGCAGATAGACGCCCGGCGCAGCCACGCGCCCCGAAACAGAATAGCTGCGCAACCCCTTGCGGCCGTTCTTTTCGACGGATGACAAAATTTCCGGGCCCTCGCGCACGATGCGGGTAATCCAATGCAGGGTTTCGATATTATGGACCAAAGTGGGGCGGTCAAAAATACCAACCTGCGCGACATAGGGGGGGCGGAGCCGAGGAATGCCACGCTTGCCCTCAATCGATTCGATCATCGCGCTTTCTTCACCACAGATATAGGCACCTGCACCACGACGCAGATCGATATAGCCCGGCTTGATGATGCCAGCCGTCTCTAATGCGGCAATTTCATGCGCTAAGATATGCAGCACAGCCGGATATTCGTCGCGCATGTAAATAAAGCACTTATCGGCCTCGACCGCCCAGGCTGAAATCAGCAGTCCCTCAAGCATCAGATGTGGCGTGCGCTCTAAGTAATAGCGGTCTTTAAAAGTGCCGGGCTCGCCCTCATCGCCATTCACTGCCAGAAAGCGTGGGCCTGCATTGGCGCGTACAAAGCCCCACTTGCGACCCGAGGGGAAACCCGCACCGCCCAGCCCCCGCAGCCCTGATTGCAAAATGGTTTCTTGTACGTCTTCCCAATTGCCATGTTTGCGCAACTTGCGCAGGTGGTGATAGCCCCCCGCAGCGCAATAGGCATCAAAGCCTTCATATGTCGGAATTTCGGCGTGAAAATCCCCAGCTGACAAGGCGGCATCAACTTTGGCCGGGGTGGCGTGGTCGATGTGGCGATGGCCAATTTCCAGAACAGGCGCAGTGTCACACCGCCCCATGCATGGCGCGCGCAGCACCCGCACCCGCATGGGGTCCATCCCCTGTTCCAGTGCAGCCAGCAGCGCCTCAGACCCAGCCAATTCACACGACAATGAATCACAAACCCTGATTGTCAGATCAGGTGGTGGCGTCTCATCCTCACGCACCGGATCGAAATGGGCATAAAAGGTTGCTACTTCCCAGACTTCGGCCATCGACAGACGCATTTCTTCAGCCAATGCGCGCAGATGGGGCGCAGACAAGTGGCCATAGGCATCTTGGATCAGGTGCAGAAATTCAATCAGCATATCCCGGCTGCGGGGGTGGTCAGCCAGAAGCGTCTTGACCTCAGCCAAGGCGGTATCATCATATTGCCGACCTTTAGGGGTCTTGCGCCCACGCCCTTTGCCGGATTTCCACACGCCTTGTTCTTGATCCAACGCCATAGTTGTCTGCCCTTTTGGTCTGCGGCCCCATTGTGGGCCTTAGTGTTACTGATGCAGCGGGATGGGCGGGGATTCAATTTCGATATTTCGTTGCTTGATAGATTTAATCTATCAAGCAACGCCCAATCTTTCGCCGGTTTCCTGTCCTCCCAAAGCGCAGAGTTGATAGACAGGCGACTGAATTCGGGTTAAATGCCACCTTATGGAAAAGGTTCAAGATATGGATGCGAGCGGGCTTTTGTGCCCGTTGCCAGTGCTTAAAGCGCGTAAGCGTTTGCAGGGTATGGCCCCCGGAGAGGTGCTACGTTTGATCACAACCGATCCAGCGGCAGTGATTGACGTGCCACATTTTTGCAATGAATCTGGTCATGTGTTGATCAGTTGTTCTGATCAGACTGGTGCAGATCAGACTGGTGCAGACTTGGGCGGTGGGCACATTTTTATGATCCGCCGTTCTTGATATATTGGGCGCTTAGATCCCAAAACTGCCATAGGGTAAAAAACGTACGACATCCCCGGGGGTGATTTCGGCTGCGGCATCGGGCAGCTCTACCAAGCCCTCGGCCCAGCTTAGACTGCTAATCCGGCCTGATCCCTCAGATGCAAAAACCTCTGCCCGGCCATCTTCTGTCAGACGCGCGCGCAGATATTCCCGCCGGCCAGCCTTTTTGCTCTTGGTAAAAGCGGCAGGCACCTGAAAGCCGTTTGGGGCCTGCCAGTGGCCCCCAGCCAAATGCAGGCAGGCCGGTCGCGCAAAAATAAGCGCACAGACAAAAGCCGCCACCGGATTTCCCGGCAGCCCAAAAACCGGCACGCCGTCCCAAAGCGCAAGCGCAAGCGGGCGGCCCGGCTTCATCGCGATGCGCCACGATGATAGTTGACCACGCGTGCGCAACAAAGCTGAGACATGGTCTTCGTCTCCGGCCGATGCCCCCCCCGAGGTCAAAATAACATCGGCCGCAGTTGCACCATGGTCTAGCGCGGCCGCAATCAATGTTGGATCATCGCCGACATGGCCAAGATCTACTGGGGTGAACCCCCAGCTTTGTGCCAGCCCCAGCAACATGGGGCGGTTGGCATCATAAATTTGATGTGATCCTGTGGGGAGGGCGGGCGCTGTGATCAGCTCATCTCCTGTTGACAGCACGCCCACCCGCAGCGGACGAAACACCGAGACTTGCGCCACACCCAAGGCGCTCAATAGTGCCAGATCTGGCGCGCGCAGCTGATGCCCAGCGGGCAGGGCGATTTGCCCGGCCTGCATATCTTCGCCCGCGCGGCGCGTGTTGATCCGCGCTTTGACCGGGCCATCAAATACGACCAGCCCATCGCCCACGGCGCAATCTTCCTCTAACACGACGGTATCAACGCCATCTGGTAAAATGGCACCGGTTAAAATGCGCAGCGCCGCGCCTGATGGAACCGCGCCCAAGAAGGGCTGCCCTGCAGCTGCCCGCCCTGCCAACAGCGGTAAACGCTGCACATCCGCCGTTGTGGCAGCATGGGCAAAGCCGTACCCATCAACCGCTGCATTGGCCGCGGGTGGATTGGCGCGTAATGCCAGCGCGTCTTGGGCCAAAAAACGGCCAAGCGCCTTGGATGTTGGCAGGGTTTCAATGGGGCAGACCGCATGCAGATTGGCCCGCAGTCGTTCCAGCGCCACATCCACCGGCACCCACGCCACACCCTGCGGCATGGCAAAGCAGTCATTACGCAAACGCGGTGGGATCAGGGTCGACATTGGTTGGATCTCATACTTGGGCAAAAAAGGGGTGGGCTGAACACGTATGGCTTTGGTGGCCGCGGCGCGCAGGGCAGATGTTTGGGCCAGACCTAATAACCAACCCTCTTGGGTTTTGCCCAATTCGGGCACGTCATCCAGCAGCTGGGCCAGCCCAACATCTGACTGCATTTGCCAAAGGGCCGCAGCCAAGACGCGGGTTTGGCAGGCATCTTTGATTTCATCTTTTCTGCTAGCGGCTTTGATCTGATCTCGCAAGAGCGAGGGCCAGACCTCAGCCAAAACCACAGCCGCATCGGTGATCGGCTCAAAAGGCCAAACCCGTAGATCAGCGCGAAATGCTGCACGCAGCTGCCCAAGAACGGCCTGGCCAGTCATGGCCTGTCCGCCCACAGACCCTGCTCCGCCCATTTGCCAGCAGCTGAATGTGCCGGGGGCTTGGGCTTCGGCCAGCCGAAACTCGGGCCACATCTGGCCGCGGCGGTCTGATTTTTTACGGGGCAGATCGGGCAGGGGGGTGGGCAAGGCGTTAAACCAAAACGGTCCATGCCCCGGCAGACGGGCATTGAGCTGCGCTGCCAGTGCAAAGCGGTTGTTTTTGCCAGGACTGTCATACAGGTGATGGGCAAAGTGATCCCAAAGCACCAGCGGGTCTGTGTGGCCTGTGATTGCTTGGGCGAAACCCGCAGGATAGCCAAACGGAAAATCAAACCCCGCCAGCACGCGACGCCCTGCGCGAATTTCGCGGGTGAAAAGTTCTGTCAGCCAGACCTGCGCCACTTGGCGATTGCGCAGATAGACCGGATCTTGGGGCATATCTTGCGATGCAACGGCTGCCCAAATCGCGTCTTTCTTGGGCGTGGCCCCCCGATCATTGCCGCTGGACCAGTCAACAATCACAATCGTGTCAAATGGCCTCATGGTCCTGATTTTGCCAGACCAACTTGGCAAAGCACAAAATCTGCAAGCGCGTTGGTGTCGTTGAGGTCAAGAACCGGCAGCGCAGGTGCATCGCAGGGGGCGGCAGGCGGCCCGCTTTGCGCGATGGCGCGGATTGTCGGGTTTTCAAGCGCCAGATAGGGGCGGCCTGTTTCAGGGCGATAGGCTTCAAGCTTTGGGTGGGGTGCTGTCTTATACCCCTCGACCAACACAAGATCGACAGGGGCAAGATGCGCCAACAGCGTGTTCAACTCGGGCTCGGGCGTGCCGCGTAATTCGGCCATAACCGCCCAACGCAGCGGTGAGGCCAAAATAACTTGTTGAGCGCCAGCCTGACGGTGGCGATAGCTGTCACGCCCGGGGTGGTCGATTTCAGTCGCATGATGGGCGTGTTTAACGGTTGATACCGTATACCCTCTGGTGGTGATTTCTGTCACCAGCCGCTCCATTAAACTGGTTTTTCCTGCATTTTTCCAGCCAGTCACGCCATAGATATTCATGCCTGACCCGCCAGCAGTGCCTCGGCCGCCGCGATGTCTTCGGGGCGGTTAATGTTGAAAAACGGATCATAGGATTGTGCAGAAAATTCGGCGGTGCCTGCGTGGTGCTGATCGGTCCACAACACAATCTTGCGCAATCCCCCCAACAGGGCTGCGCGCAATTCGTCCCGCAGATCGACAGGCCACAGACCAAAGGTCGGTTGGCGCTGCATTCGGCCTGTGTCATCGGGGCTCGCGGCCAACGCCAAGCCACTGGGCCCGGCGGCGGCCTGCAGGCGAGCGACCAGATCATTGGGGAAAAACGGCGTATCTGCTGCGGCCGTGACAATCGCTGGCACGCCCATTTGGGCGGCCCAGTCCAGCCCTGCCAAAACCCCGGCAAGGGGGCCTGGATGATCGGGCAAGCTGTCAGACAAAACGGGCAAGCCCAGATCGCCAAACCGGGCCGGATCGCCATTGGCATTCAAAGCCATGGCCCCGCATTGGGGGGCAAGCCGTGCGATCACCCGATCCATCAGGCTTTGGCCGCCCAACATCCGCAGCCCCTTGTCGCCGCCGCCCATCCGTGTGGCGCGACCTCCGGCCAAAATAACCCCCGCGACCTCAGTCATTGTGCGATGCCTTATCTGATGCTTTGCGCCCGGCGCGGCCCGGTTCATCTTGGATCAGGCTGGGGTCGATATCACGGATCAGCCGATCTTCACCTGACAGACAGACAAAGCGTTGCCCGCGCATCCGCCCAATCAAGGTGAGCCCAACCTGACGCGCGATTTCGACCCCCCAAGCCGTAAATCCTGAGCGTGACGCCAAAGCGGGTATCCCCATCAGCGCGGTTTTAATCACCATTTCAGATGTCAGCCGCCCAGTGGTGTACAGAATTTTATCGTCGGCGCGCATCCCGTGGTGCAACATAAAGCCCGCGATTTTGTCGACTGCGTTGTGACGGCCAACATCCTCCATATACACCAACGGCTTGTCTTCGTGACACAGCACGCTGCCGTGAATGGCCCCCGCTTCCAAATAAAGTGAGGGCGTGGTGTTGATCTGGCGCGCCAGTGCGTAAAGCCAGCTGGTCCGCAGCGGGGTGGGCGGCAGGGTCAGCCCTTCCAGCCCTTCCATCATATCGCCAAAAACCGTGCCAACGGCACAGCCCGATGTGCGGGTTTTTTTCTTTACTTTTTCTTCATAAGAGGTCTGACGCTTTGTGCGCACCACAACAGTTTCAATATCTTCGTCGTAATCGATGCCGGTGATCACATCATCGGGGCGCAGCATGCCTTGGTTGCGCAAAAATCCCAAGGCAAGGTAATCGGGATAATCCCCGATGGTCATGGCGGTCACAATTTCCTGACTGTTCAGGAAAATCGTCAGCGGCCGCTCTTCTACCACCGCGATTGAAACCGGTGCCCCGGTCTGATCATGCCCTGACACGGGGCGTGTCAGGCGGGGATCTTGAGGGTTAGGAAAAACGGGCAGTTGGGGGGCAGGGTGCATGGGGGATCTTCCTTGAGGCCGATCCATCTTGTATGGCAGTCACGTCAGATGCAAGGGGGCGAACATGCTGGGCTATGTTGTGGCAGAGGCGCGCGGGGAAAGTGATGCGCTTTTGGCCGATGTCGCTGCGCAGCTTCATGCGCGTGGGTTGCCATTGGCGGGGGCTGTGCAAGTGAATTTGGTCAATGACCCCGCGCGTGCATGCGATATGGATTTGCATGTATTGGCAATGGGCCGCGTGGTGCGGATTAGCCAAAACTTGGGCGCATTGTCAAAAGGCTGTCGGCTAGACCCCGCCGGTTTGGAAGAAGCGGTGGGGCTGGTTGAGGCTGCCCTGATCGCGCAGCCACAGCTTTTGATCGTGAATAAGTTCGGCAAGCAAGAGCTGGATGGCCGCGGATTTCGCCCGGCAATTGGGCAGGCTTTGGCTGCGGGCATTCCGGTGCTCACGGCGGTAAACCAGGGTAACTTGGCCGGGTTTGATGATTTTGCTCAAGGGATGGGCACGCGACTGCCCGCAAATTTGGCTGCGGTGCTTGATTGGTGTGACGAGATCACATCAGATAGTGTCTAAGGGACAATTTGTCCCTTTTATTCACGCAAAACCCCCAAATTGTCCGTTTTCCTGCCAATTGGTGATGGTATGGAACGGGCCATGACATATTTTTTGCCTTCAATCCCGCAACAGACGCCCGCAGGTGCACGGCCATGAGAGATTTGGCCGAAGGGCTTTCTCAGGCAGCGCATCTGGTGGTGACGCTTGATCCTGACCTGATAGAAATAACGGCGCTTTCGCTGAAAGTCAGCATGGGTGCAACGCTGGTGGCCTGCGTTTTAGGATTGCCGCTTGGGGCGTGGCTGGCGGTAAACCGCTTTGTGATGCGCCGCTTTGTCATTGCTATTTTGAATGCGTTGATGGGCTTGCCACCGGTGGTGGTCGGCTTGATCGTTTACGTAATATTTTCGCGGGCAGGGCCTTTGGGGGTGCTGGGGTTATTATTTACGCCCACCGTGATGGTGATTGCGCAGGTTATTATCATTACTCCGATTGTCGCATCGATTGCGCATCAGGCCATTCGTGATCTTTGGGCCGATTATCATGATCTGTTGATTTCATTAAACGCCAGCCGGCTGCAACGCATTCAAGCGCTGCTGTGGGATGGGCGACGGGCCTTAATGACGGCTGGTTTGGCTGGTTTTGGCCGTGCGATTGGCGAAGTGGGGGCCATTATGGTAGTGGGCGGTAATATCGATCATGCCACACGAGTTCTAACCACGGCAATCGCGTTGGAAACGGGCAAGGGCGAGTTTGGGATGGCGCTGGCCTTGGGCTTTGTGCTGATCGGGTTGTCGATTTTGGTCAATCTAACGCTGCACATGTTGGGGCGCACGGAAAGGGGCAGCCGATGGTAGGCTCGATCTTGCCTGTGCGGGTGACTGCGCTGGAATTACGTCGGGGGGGGCGCCGCATTTTGGGGCCCATCTCGCTTGAGCTGGGCGGGCAGGGCATTACCGTGCTTATGGGCCCAAATGGCAGCGGTAAAACCAGCCTGCTGCGCGCGATCCATGGATTAGAGCGGGCCAGCGCGGGACAGGTAATCTGGCAAGCGGCAGCCGGACATCTGCGTGCCCGCCAAGCCTTTGTCTTTCAAACCCCAATTTTGATGCGCCGCTCTGTGGCCGAAAACATCGCCTATCCCTTGGTTTTGGATGGCATGTCACGGACGCAGGCGCGCGCCCAAGCACAGGTTTTGGCCGCAGAGGTTGGGCTAAGCGCGGCCTTTGATCGCCCAGCTCAGGTATTGTCAGGGGGCGAAAAGCAAAAACTGGCACTGGCCCGCGCCCTGATCCGCACCCCAGAAGTGCTGTTTTTGGATGAGCCTTGCGCCAATCTTGATGGCCGTGCCACCCGTGAAATTGAACTTATTTTGCAGCGCGCCCGCGCCAATGGCACGCGCATTTTGATGTCGACGCATGACATTGGTCAGGCCCGCCGTTTGGCTGATGATGTTTTGTTTCTTTACGATGGGCGGTTGATCGAATCCGCCCCGCGGGACGCATTTTTTGCAGCCCCCCAAACCCCTGAAGCCCAAGCCCATATCAAAGGAGAGCTGTTACCATGAAAATGACACCCATTCTTACAAGTCTGGCCGCGCTTTGGATCGGAACCGCGGCCTTGGCCGAAGAATTCAAGATGGCGGTGACCACGTCATTTGCAAACTCGGGTCTGGCCGAAGTGCTGCTGCCCCAGATCAAGGCCGATACCGGGCTTGATGTGCAGCTGCTGATTGTGGGCACGGGGCAGGCGCTTGCCCTTGGTGCGGCGGGCGATGTTGACGCCGTTTTGGTGCATGCGCGTGCTGCTGAGGAAAAATTTATCAATGAAGGTAACGCCACCCACCGTCGTGAAATCATGTATAATGATTTTATTATCGTCGGTCCGTCCAATGACGGCGCAAAGGTGAAATCAGCCAAAACGGCAAATGAAGCTTTGCAAGCCGTGGCAAAAGCCGAGTCCGATTTTGTCAGCCGTGGCGATGACAGCGGCACCCATAAGATGGAGCTGGGTCTGTGGAAATCTGCGGGCGTGTCACATGAGGGTGCATGGTATAAAGCTGTGGGCCAAGGCATGGGCGCCGCCCTGAACACCGCCGCAGGCATGGATGCCTATATCCTGTCAGATCGCGCCAGCTGGTTGAACTTTGGCAACAAAGCCAACCTGACGCTGGTGTTCGAAGGCGATCCGGTGCTGTTTAACCAATATGCCTTTTTGCCCGTCAACCCTGCTAAACATGCACATGTTAAATCTGAGGCCGCGGCCCGTCTGGAAGACTGGCTGACAGGTGACACTGCCAAAGGGCTGATCGATGGCTATGCGATTAATGGCCAAAAGCTGTTCGTGTTTAACGCACAGCCAAAATAATCAGCGCAATTTGCGAACTCCTGCAGCCCATGGCGATTTCTGCCATGGGCTTTTTTATGGGATGCACAGGTTTTCAGCCCCCGCAACGCTCACGCAACAGATTGATGTACTTCAATAATATTTCCTTCAGGGTCATGGAAAAATACCTGATGCCAGTCTTTGGCAAAGCTGGTGCCATAGTCGCTATAGGGGATGGAATGGGCCTCAAGCGTTCTTAGAAATTCAGCCATGTCATCCGTCCGAAAGGCAATGTGGCCGCGTTCTACGGGATTGATGGCCGCCTGATGTTTAAACCCAACCTGTAGGTTTTTTTCTGCCAGATGCATTTGCATGGTGCCATCGGTAGCAAAACGAATTTTACCACTGTAACCACGGGTGGCGGTTTCGTCGGGGCGTGGAAAATTTTCGGGCGGCACATCGCCAAGACCAAGGACATGCGTGTAAAAATCATGCAATCGGTCAACGTTTTCCGACACGAAATTGATGTGATGAAATTCCAGCTTCATGGTTTCCCCCGGGTGGCTTTGCTGACGATGTGTTTCAACAGGACTATGCCCGGCAGTTGTGCCGTGTCAAAGCCATCTGTTTAACAAAAAAAAGCATGGGATGCGATGTTGGAGCGGGTGAAGGGAATCGAACCCTCGTCGTAAGCTTGGGAAGCTTCTGCTCTACCATTGAGCTACACCCGCCCATGTCTGATGATCCATCATTCAAGGCATGCGTTGCGAATACCCCGTGCGCATCCTCGTGGCAAGGGGCGTTTGCCAGAGCCAATCAGGGAAATTGCGGGACAATCGTGTGGGGTGGGGGTTGTCATGGTGGCGCGTATCCGGCAACGCTGATCTGCAGGGGTCAGATTGCCCCAAACAACGCACGAGCCTCGCCATGTATTTGCCCCCCCATTTCCAAGAATTAAATCCTGACATCATTTCACAGATTGTTGCGACCGCGCCATTGGCCTGCATCGTGGCCCAGACATCTGAGGGGCTTGTGGCCAACCACATCCCCGTTCTTGCCAAAGGGCGTGATACGCTGATCGGCCATGTGGCGCTGGCCAATGACATGCATCGCCTGATGGCCGACGGCCCGCCCGTTTTGGCGATTTTTCGCGGTGATCACGGCTATGTTTCGCCCAATTACTATCCGACAAAGGCCCTGCATCACCGTCATGTACCGACCTGGAACTATCAGGTGGTGCATATGCATGGCACAATTTCATTTCAGCATGACACCCGGTCAAAGCGGGCCGTGGTGGGGCTGTTGACCCGCCACCATGAGCAAGGGCTCAATGGTGACGCGGCTTGGCGGATGGCTGATGCCCCCGCTGACTACATGGCCCAAATGCTCGACAATATTGTGGCGTTTCAAATCACTGTGACACGCATTTTGGCGAAATCTAAGCTGAGCCAGAACCGAGAACCGATTGATGGACAAGGTGCGGCGGATGGGGTGCGGGCCAGTGGGCAAGTGGCATTGGCCGAACATATGGTTCAGCGATTGGCTGATAAAAGAGAGGGCTGATCAGCCCTCTTTGCTGCGATGTGCAGGCGGCGTGGCGGCCATCAAACAGGCCAATGCTGCCGATGCCAACCGCGCCGCAACCCCATCGGCCCGGCTTGTCAGCATGATCGGCACCCGCGCGCCCAACACAATACCGGCCGAGGCTGCGCCCGACAGGTGGATCAGCTGCTTGGCCACCATATTGCCGCTTTCGATATTGGGCACTACCAAAACATCGGCGCACCCCGCCACGGGCGATATAATGCCCTTGGCCCGGGCGGCGTCTTGTGAAATCGCATTGTCATAGGCCAGCGGACCATCCACCACGCCCCCCGTAATCTGGCCACGATCGTGCATTTTGCAGATGGCCGCCGCCAACAATGTTGAGGGCAGCTTTTCCGTGACAGTTTCCACCGCCGACAGCAGCGCCACTTTGGGGCAGGTGATCCCCAAGTTTTGGGCAAGATCAATGGCGTTTTGTACAATGTCGCGCAGCGTGCCCAAATCTGGGCTGATATTGATGGCGGCATCCGTTATGAACAAAAGCCTTGGGTGATCGGGCACATCAATGGCAAAGACATGGCTTAAGCGCCGTTCGGTGCGCAGGCCCAAGCTTGGGTCAAGCACGGCCGAAAGCAGCTCATCACTGTGCAGCTTTCCCTTCATCAACGCGCCAACCTGCCCATGGCGCGCCAACGCCACTGCCAATTGCGCCGCGTCGTGGCTGTGGGCGGCATCGTGAATTTCGATACCCGCCAAATTTTGGCCAGCTTCGGTCGCGGTGGCCATAATTTTTGCACGCGGTCCGACCAAGACCGGTGTAATCAGCCCTGCATCACGGGCTGCCAAAGCACCTGTCAGGCTGACGCCATCACAAGGATGCACGACCGCCGTTCGCAACGGGGGCAGCGCTTCTGTTTGGGCGATGAGCGCGTGCAGATGCGCGCCCGGGGTGTCATGCAGGCGCATCTGCCGGGCATGGGTGGCGGGCAGGCGGATTTTGTTGGGGGCGGGACGCACAAGGATAGTGCCGGTGACAAGATCAGTGCCGCTGTCTGTGTACATGCGGCAGCCGAGGGTGATGCAAAGCGAGGCGCTGTCGCAGTTCTGCACACTGAGCGACAGCTTTAACGGCGCATCAATCAAACAGGGCGCGTGGAACTGCAGCGACTGTTCAAGCACCACCGCCCCGGGGCCAGGCAGCTGCGTGGTGATCAGCGCCGCAATTTTCGCCGTTGCCCACAGCCCCTGTGCGGCGCTCTGACGATCTTGAGCAGGCGGCGTGCCGCCACCAAGCGACAGGGGCGGAACGGGTTCCCCCGCCATATTGGCATAAAGCGCCACATCGCGGCGCGAAAGCGTTTGAACCGCCACGGCGGTATCGCCGAGGCGGATATCACAAAACAGCCTGTTTTCGACCCAGTCCATTGGGACCTTTCGCCTGTTGGCGCTAATCTGCCAGCGGGGTGCGCAGCGTCTCAATCATCAGCGCCACATTGTCGGGGTTGGCGTCAGGGGTGATGCCGTGGCCAAGGTTGAAGATATGCGGCCCGGCTGAAAATGCCCGCACGATACGCTGGGTTTCGCGCACAAGATCAGCACCCCCGGTCACCATATGACCGGGTGCCAAATTGCCCTGAACGCAGCCATCGCATTGAACATGCTCTGCTGCCCATTCTGCCGACACAGAATTATCCAAAGCCACGCAATCAGCCCCCGTGGCTTTAGCAAAGCCCACGTAACCTTGCCCAGCCTCGCGTGGGAAGGCGATGATTGGTATGTGTGGATAGCGCGTTTTCAGCGCCGATATGATCTGGCGTGCGGGCGCAACAGCATAGCGATTGAAAGCATCGCCTTTCAGCGACCCAGCCCAGCTGTCAAAAAGTTTGACAACCTCGGCGCCGGCCTCAATCTGGGCTGACAGATAGCCAATCGTGCCTTCGGTGATCCGCTCAATCAGGGCATCAAACGTTGCACGATCTTCGTTCATCAAAGCATGGGCGGGTGCCTGATCAGGCGTGCCACGGCCTGCGATCATATAGGTGGCCACAGTCCATGGCGCGCCCGCAAAGCCAATAAGTGTTGTCTCATTTGGCAAAGCACCGCGCAGGATGCGGAGCGTCTCATAGACTGGGGCGAGCGTTTCATGGACATCATCTGCAGATTTCAGTTTAGCCATTTCTGCAGGGGTTGTGATGGTTGAAAGCCGCGGGCCTTCGCCGGTCACAAACCAAAGGTCTGCGCCCAGCGCTTGGGGCAGCAACAAAATATCTGCAAAAAGAATAGCTGCGTCAAAGCCATAACGGCGAATGGGCTGCAATGTGACCTCGGCTGCCATATCTGGCGTGTAGCACAGGCTTAAAAAATCACCAGCTTGCGCACGGGTGGCGCGGTATTCTGGCAAATAGCGGCCAGCCTGACGCATCATCCACACCGGTGGAATGGGCAGATTTTCGCCACGCAGGGCGCGCAGAATGGTCTTTTGGGGTGCAGTTTCGCTGGGCATCATTCACTTTCCGTTTGTCCTGGGTGCATGGGGACAATCCTTGCACCATTTGTCAAGCAGAGTTGACATGTGGGGGGGCTTGTTTGCATAAACCGTCATCAACAGGAATGACATATGACAAAAGAACTTCCCACCCCTGAAGCACCCTTGGTGATTGGCACACGCGGCTCTCCTTTGGCATTGGCCCAAGCACATGAGACACGGGCACGTCTGATGGCAGCTTTTTCTTTGCCGGAATCAGCCTTTGTCATCAAAGTGATTAAAACCACAGGTGACCGTGTGCTGGATCGCCCACTCAAAGAGATTGGTGGCAAGGGTCTTTTCACCCGCGAAATCGAAGATGACATGTTGGCGCATCGCATTGATATCGCAGTGCACTCGATGAAAGACATGCCGACATTGCAGCCCGATGGGTTGATTCTGGATTGTATTTTGCCACGCGAAGACGTGCGGGATGGTTTTGTCAGCCCCTCTGTCAAATCACTGGCTGATTTGCCAGCCGGGGCGGTGGTGGGCAGTTCCAGCCTGCGGCGCCGGGCACAGATTTTGGCGCGACGTCCTGATCTGAATGTGGTCGAATTTCGTGGCAACGTTCAAACGCGGCTGAAAAAGTTGGGTGATGGCGTTGCCGATTGCACGCTGCTGGCAATGGCGGGTTTGAACCGGCTTGGCATGTCCGACATCGTGTCATCGGCGATTGCACCCGAAGACATGCTGCCTGCGGTGGCCCAAGGGGCTATTGGAATCGAAAGGCGCTGTGACGATGAACGCGCCGCTGAAATGCTGGCCGCGATTCACCACACGCCCAGTGGTCAGCGGTTGGGGGCGGAACGTGCGTTTCTTGCCGCGTTGGATGGTTCATGCGAAACGCCGATTGCTGCACTTGCTGTGCTGGAGGGAGATCAGATTTGGCTGCGGGGCGAAATTTTGCAGCCCGATGGTGCCATGCATTTCAACGGTGAGATCCGCGGCAACATTGCAGATGGCCCCCGAATGGGTGCTGATCTTGCGCAAGAACTGCTGGGGCTGGCCCCGGCTGGGTTTTTTGAATGGCGGGCCGCGCCAAATGGCTAAGGCGCGGCTGGTCCAGCGTTATTAATGGGCGTGCGGCTCTTCATCCAATGAGCCGTGGATGGCGAATTGGTCAAGGGCGGCGTCATTTGCCTCAATAAAGCGGTATTGTTCGCGCACACCGGCAGGCCCTAATTCGCGCAGAACGGTAAGAACCGTATTTGGCGCATGATCAGCGCAAAGCTCAGCCATTTGCGCCAGTTCTTCGGTTGCCACCGGCAAGGCCACATCGAGGGATGGGGCGCCGTAAACATCGACGAAATGGCGGGCCAGATGTGACAGCAGCGCGTCATATTCCTGCGGTTCAATGCGGGTCACAGCCACAAATGTCACACGGCCAAAGGTTTCAATGCCGAGCCAGCCATTGGCAAAAGCCTGACGGGCCTTGCCGACCAAGTCGCCGTCGGACCAGTTCGAAAACTCAAACCCCCCCGAAATTGCCCATTCGCCAGTGCGGGCCGGGGAATGAAAGACGTTGCGATCGCTTTCGTCAAAATGAATGGCGCGGGCAAGAAACATCTGTCAGCAATCCTCTAGAATGGTGGAAAGTGGGATGAGGCGGGTGGTGCCATCGGGCTGCTTTAACAACATGCCAAAATTTTCATCGGCCCCAAGAAACGTGCCGTAAACATGGCTGCCATCGAGCGGCAAAGAAATCTCTTGGCCAATTTTCCAAGCAAGAGCTTGCCATTCACGAAAAAGTTTTGCCCGGCCAGCAGAATCATCCAGCTCATTCATCCACAAAAGCGTGTGCCGTGCCCATCCCTCTAGCAGATGCACCGCGTCAAGCTCTGCACAGCCTTCTTGGTCAAGGGCGGTCCAATCGGGGGTTTCGCCCGGTTCATATTCGGGTGGCAAAGACAAGGTCAGATCCAGCCCCACCACCATCCAGTCAGGAATTGAACCGGGCGCTGTGGGGCTAACCGCGACATGCAGACCACCGCAATGCCCACCGTTCAACCGCAATCCGCCCTGCCATTCCAAATGCACGGCGGTTTCGGGGGGAACCATCACGCCCAGCGCGTTTTGCAGCCCAACCCCGCATGCAATCATACCCGCCATCGCAGGTTCCAGCGGGGTTTCGGGTGCTAAGACTAAGGCTGCACGCAGCCTTTCAGCTGTGATAGACCAAGCAATCAGCCCCGCATCGACCCCACGTTCCGCTTGCGCGACCGCAATGGTGAATGGATTCGCAGGGCTGGCCGCGAGCCCTTTCATCAGTGGGGGGAAAATTGGGGCCTCGGTCATGCCTGTCCCTCGGCAATCAGGCGCCGCGCCAGTGTACGAAACGCTTGGGCCTGTGGCGAATCTGGGTCTGACACCACAATTGGGGCACCCCCATCTGCCGCTGTACGAATGGCCAAATGCAGCGGAATTTCGGCCAAAAGCGGCACGCCCAAGATCTTGGCCTCGGCGGCAACACCGCCATGTCCAAATATGTGTTCTTCATGGCCGCAGTTGGAACAGATATGCGTCGACATGTTTTCAATCAGCCCCAGGATCGGCGTGTTCAACTTTTTGAACATGTCGATGCCTTTGCGGGCATCTAGCAGGGCTATGTCTTGTGGGGTGGAAACCACAATCGCACCATTGATATGGCTTTTTTGCGCAAGCGTCATCTGCACATCGCCAGTGCCGGGCGGCAGATCGACGATCAATACATCAAGCGCGCCCCATTGCACCTGAAACAGCATTTGCTGCAGCGCACCCATCAACATTGGGCCGCGCCAAACCACGGCTTCACCTTCTTGCGTCATCAGCCCCAGTGACATCAAGGTGACGCCATGGTTGCGCAGCGGCAGAATGGTTTTGCCATCTGGGCTGGCAGGGCGGCCAGAAATGCCCAGCATGCGCGGCTGTGATGGGCCATAAACATCTGCATCCAACAAGCCAACGCGGCGGCCTTCGGCGGCCAAAGCGGTGGCCAGATTTGCTGCAACAGTCGATTTTCCAACGCCGCCTTTGCCGGATGCAATCGCCAAGATGCGGTCGACGCCTGCAATGGGTTCGGGCCCGGAGGGCTTGGCCGCCCCTTTCATTTTCAGATCTGGTGGGGCAGCAGGGGCACTGTGCGCAGTCATCACCACGGACACGGTGCCAACACCCGGCAAAGCGCGCAGCCGGGCTTCGGCTTCGGCACGTGCGGGTTCCATTTTGGCAGCGCGTGCCGGATCAATTTCCAGCACAAAGCGAATATTGTTGTCATCAACCGTCAGTGCGCGGACCATGCCCGCGGCAACAATATCTTGTCCACCGACCGGATCGGTGATTTGGCGCAGTTCGGCCAGGGCAATTTCGCGGGTAACACTCATGCTTTGGGTCCTGTAATTGTGCCTTCAACCACATGGTGCATATCTGTGCCTTCCAGCGTCAGCACCATCCGTGCGCGCAGTTGCTTGCCGGCCAGATCGCTGCTGGCGTCACGCAGTGCGGTTTCAATCGCTTGCTGCGAGGTGACACCCACCTGCTTAAGAAATTTGCGCATCGACATGTTGAACTCATCGTCCATCGGGGTCTCCTGAAGGTGGTTGGTTCGGTCTTGTGGGATTAGTGATCGCGGCGTTTGCTTAAGTAATCATCGGTTGTACGCACGCGTGGCCGGTCTGCGGCGGTAAAGGGGTTGTTGGTGCTGTGCATCTGCGCCTTTACCCGGCAATCATCACACATTTGGATAAGCCGCCCAGCACCCGTTTCAAGAAACATTGAATGTTTGCCTGCAAGCTTTTCCATGATTTTTTCAATGGTCGAGCGCACCCCAAAGGCCGCGCCGCAATCGATGCAACAAAATGGCTCTTCCTCATTTAGAACGCGCTGTGAAAATGCAGCGTCGCTCAGGTCCATTTGCGGCTGCAAGGTGATCGCTTGCTCGGGGCAGATCGTGGCGCAAATGCCGCATTGCAAACAGGCATCTTCTTGAAAGCGCAGCTGTGGCATATCGGGATTGTCCAAAAGCGCACCCGATGGACATAAAGATGCACATGACAAGCACAGCGTGCAGCTATCGGTATTCACCAACACAGCGCCATAGGGGGCACCTTGGGGCAGGGGAAGTGGCGCGGTGTCTTTGGGATGCAGGGCCTTTGCTGCAAGACGCGCCACCTGACGGCGGCTGCCCATTGGTAAAATGGGCGTCAGTTCAAGCGGTAAGGGGGCAGCCTCGCGCACGATGTCGCAGAGCGCGTCAGGATCTTGGACATCTAGCAGCCGCAATCGCACAAACGCTGATGTGTCGCCCGATGTTGGGCCGGCCAAGGCAAGTGCCAGCGCCAATTCCTGTTCGATGGGCGCACGTTCGGTTTTTGGTGCAAGCAACAGATCAACGCCCACAAACCCACACGCGAGCGCCGCCAGCATTTCGGCATGCCCAAAACCTGCCAAAGCTGCCACCGACAGCGGAATAACATCAACCGGCAGACCACGGCCAAACCGGGCAGCAAGTGAAATCATATCTGCACCATGGGGGGCATCATGCACCAACAGACGTGGGGCCTTGCCACCAGCCGCCAGATAGGTCTGCGCCAAGGTCTGAATTTGCCGCAGAACGTGACTGGTGGGGGGCGCGTCATAGCGGATCGCACCCGAAGGGCAAAGCGCCGCACAGGCCCCACAGCCCGCACAGACCATCGGGTCTACGCTGACATGATCGCCATCGGGGCTGATCGCGCTGGTTGGGCAGACATCAAGGCAGCGGCTACACCCGGTTTGACCTGCACGGGAATGTGCGCACAGATGGCTTTCAAGCAACAAATGCAACGGTTTTTCAAAGGTTCCAATGCTTTGCGCCGCCTCATATATTGCATCATTCACGGCGCTTGCACTGTTTGGGTCGGCACGTAGATAGCCATCACGCTTGTGGTGGGCCGGAAACAGCGGTGTGCCACCGGTCAGATCAAGAATGACATCACAGCGGGTCTCGGCACCGTCTTGTGCGGGCATCAAGCCGAAAGCCCCGCGACCGCCGGGCTGCATTTGTGCCAGCGCATCAAGGTGCAGCGTAAAGTTGCCCAAACTGCCTGAGGCGTTGCGCAAACGGCCACGCACAACATCAACCCCACGCGTCAAAGGCAAATCACCATGATCGGTGATCAAAACGGTAACAGCCAAGGTTTGTGCCAACTGCTGTGCGGCAGGCAGCGCCACATCGGCCCGTCCCAACACGAAACAGACACCCTCAGATACGACATCAATCGTTTTTGTTGCGGGGCTTGGCAGCAGCGCCTCGGCGAGCAGCGCGGCCATTTTGGGCGTGGCGTCGCCCGGCGTATCGGTCCAACCGGCACGGTCGCGGATATCGACAAAAATCGGCGTATCCACCCCAATTTCTTCGGCCAATTCGGTGAACCTTTGGGCCTCTTGCCCGCAGGCAATCACGACATCTTTGCCAGCAAGTGCCTGAGCGGCGTCGCCCATTTCAGTCGTGCAAAGGGCGGAATGCACCCGGCTGCATTTTAAACCTGTGGCGTTTGAAAGTGCTTCACGATCAAGGGTTTGCGATCCCAGGCAATTGCACAAAATCAGATGCTTGGTCATGGCCTGCTCCGAATTATTCTATAGGGACTGTGGGCGGTGTCGCCCGCATGGGGCGCACCATAGGCATGAAAGCGACCGGAACGTAAAGATCAATCGGTGGCTGGGGCGATTGATTCGGCGGTTTGGAGGCAAAAATCCCTGACCAAAACAGATGGCTTTTACCGTTGGGTCATTTCGTCCAGCCAAATTTTGCCGCTCAACGTCATGCAGGGACATTTTGTCCAGATGATTGCGGTGCTGCAATGTTATTATGCGATTCGGTGTTTTTTTGTTTGTTCCTTGCCTCAATTGGCGGCTATCTGGAGACAGCTAGAGTGTGCCGTAGTACACCGAAAAATTTGGGGGAACACCGAGACATGGCGCTTGTTCGCGCATCCATTCCTGTGGGCATAGTTGTTCGCAAGACACCTGGCGTGACACGCTGGGCGGCTTGGGCATGGAAGGTTGTTGCAGTGCTGCCCGGTGCGGGTCCGGCCGAATGGCGTGAATTGCGCCGTGAAGGCGATGCGGTCGAATATCATGCTGCGACCTTGCCCTTGGAATTGTTTTCAACAGACACCGAAGCCTATCAGGTTGCATTGGCCAGCAAGATCCCAGGCGTCGTGGTTGTCTTGCGCGAAAATACCGACCCAGAGGGTGACATGCCGTGGGTTCCCACCTTGGTCACGGCCTCGCCCTATGAGGGGCAGGATTATATGGACAGTGGCGATGGCTTGATCGAACAGGTACCGATGCCACTTGGCCTGATGGCCTGGGTCAGGGACTTTGTTTTGGAACATCATGTTGATGAGCCGTTTATAAAGCGTAAACGTGACCGCAAGCGCGTTGATTTGGTTGAAGATGGTAAGGGCGACGCAAGGATCCGTCAGATGGCCGATGTCTATCGCGCGCCACGTGGTGGATTGGGGCAGGGCGAGTCATGAGCGTGACATCAGAACCCCGCAACGACTTTTGGTCGCGTCGCCGTGCGGCTGTTCAGGCCGAGAGTGCCGCCGAAGAGTCTGCCCGCCTTGCCGCTCAGCGCGCTGAGGATGAAGCGGCTGCGGCAAAAGCCTTGGCTGAAAAGACAGATGATGAGATTTTGGCGGAACTTGGGCTGCCGCAGCCCGAAGTCTTGCAACAGGGCGATGATTTTTCCGGCTTTATGAAATCGGGTGTGCCCGATCATTTGCGTCGCCGGGCACTTCGGTGTTTGTGGCGGTCTAACCCGGTTTTGGCCAATCTGGATGGTTTGTTGGACCATGGTGAAGATTTCAGCGATGCGGCGACCGTGTTTCCAGACATGAAAACCACCTATCAGGTGGGCCGCGGCATGCTAAGCCATATCGTAGCACTGGCCGATGAGGCAGAGCGTGAAGCACGGTTGGCGGCAGGTGAGCAGATTGTGGATGGCCCACAGCCAGAGGTTGCGATCAGTCTTGATGCCGCCGAACAGCCCATTGGTGCAGGGTCTTGCCAAGATGAAGCGGTGATGGCGCAGGATGATGCAGATGCGTTAGAAACAGCACAGGCCCGGCTTGCCGAACCAAAGGCGCCGCTGCGCCGGGCGATGCGCTTTTCGTTTGCCAGCCCCATGGAGGGGGCCCGGATATGAACACAGAACCGATGACCCAAACGCCGATTGCCGAAGAAGATCAACTGCGTTCTGATCTCTATGGCTTTTTGTCGGCACTGTTGGCTGCGCCCCCCGCACGGCATTTGCTGGAGCGCAGTGCAAAGCTTTCTGGAGATGGGTCCGCACTGGGCCAAGCCATTGGCACATTGGCTAAACTGGCCCGTGCTGCGACGCCTGGTTCGGTTGAGCGTGAATTTAATGAGCTGTTCATTGGTTTGGGCCGAGGCGAGTTGCTGCCCTATGCCAGCTATTACATGACAGGATTTCTAAACGAAAAGCCGCTCGCATTGTTGCGCCGTGACATGACAGCCAATGGGATTGTGCGTGCGGCCAATGTGTATGAACCCGAAGACAACATCGCCAGCCTCATGGAAATGATGGCGGGGTTGATCGATGGTCGGTTTGGTACGCCTGCATCACTTGGGGTGCAGCGCGATTTCTTTAACCGCCACATCGCCCCATGGGCCGGGCATTTCTTTTCTGACCTTGAGGGGGCGAAGACATCTGTTTTTTACGTTCCCGTCGGCGCGATCGGCCGAGCCTTTATGCAGATCGAACAAGAAGCCTTTCGCCTGACCGGCGCTGCCGGGAAAGAATAAGCCAGTGCGGGCCGGGTGCGGCCCACAGCCAAACCGGTGCAACCGCGCCAATATATAAACATAGACAGGAGCCAAAAGATGACAAAGACATCCGATGCAGCCCAGACTGATCGTCGCAGCTTTCTAAAGCTGGCGACAACGGCATTGCCGGCAGCTGTGGCTGTGGCAGCCACCGGCGCGCAAACCGCCGAAGCGGCCACCACGACCACCGCCCAGGGCTTGCAAGATACCGCCCACAGCCGCGCCTATTACGAAAACGCCCGGTTTTAAGTTCAAACCCAGCCCGGCGCGCCAACCTTGGCGCCCGAGCGTGCCAGACAACCCAGCCCCCGGGCCATGACCCGGAACAGCAAGGGAGAGACGAATGCTTAAAAGAAAAACAAATGGGGTGGCCCGCAGCGGCACCGGTGCGATGCCGCTTTTGGCATCGGTTGGTCAAACCTCGGTTGACCGGCGCGCATTTTTGCGTGGCTCAGGTCTGGCCATTGGCGGTTTGACCGCGCTGGCTGCAACTGGTGGCACCGTCACCCGCGCAAGTGCTGCAACCGCAGCCGCCCGCGCGGTCGAAACCGTGAAGTCAGTTTGTACGCACTGTTCGGTTGGCTGTACGGTTGTAGCCGAGGTCGACAATGGCGTCTGGATCGGGCAAGAACCCGGCTTTGACAGCCCTTTCAACCTTGGTGGCTATTGCGCCAAAGGTGCCGCTGTTCGCGAGCACGCCCATGGCGAGCGTCGCCTGAAATACCCTATGAAAAAAGAGGGTGGCGTCTGGAAACGGATGAGCTGGGATGATGCGATCAACGAGATCGGCGACAAAATGTTGCAGATCCGTGACGCCAGCGGCCCGGATTCAGTTTATTGGTTGGGCAGCGCCAAGCACAATAACGAACAGGCTTATTTGTTCCGGAAATTTGCAGCCTATTGGGGCACCAACAACGTCGACCATCAGGCGCGTATCTGTCACTCGACCACCGTGTCGGGTGTGGCCAACACATGGGGCTACGGCGCCATGACCAACAGCTACAATGACATCCACAAATCCAAGGCGATCTTCTTGATTGGTGGCAACCCAGCCGAGGCACACCCCGTGTCGCTGCTGCACATGCTGAAAGCCAAAGAAGAAAACAATGCCCCCCTTATCGTGTGCGATCCGCGCTTTACCCGCACCGCTGCCCATGCAGACGAATACGTCCGCATGCGTCCAGGTTCAGACGTTGCGCTGATCTGGGGGCTTTTGTGGCACATCTTTGAAAACGGCTGGGAAGATAAAGAATTCATCCGTACCCGCGTTTGGGGGATGGACCAGATCCGTGACGAAGTGAAAAAGTGGCACCCTGAAGAGTGCGAGCGCGTGACCGGTGTTCCGGGCGCCCAGCTTGAGCGTGTGGCCCGCACTTTGGTCAACAACCGTCCCGGCACCCTGATCTGGTGCATGGGTGGTACGCAGCACACCAATGGCAACAACAACACCCGCGCTTATTGCGTGTTGCAGCTAGCCCTGGGCAACATGGGCGTCGCCGGTGGCGGCACCAACATCTTCCGCGGCCATGACAACGTGCAAGGCGCGACAGACCTTGGCGTTCTGAGCCACGATTTGCCCGGCTATTACGGTCTGGCAGCCGGTTCATGGGCGCATTGGGCCCGCGTTTGGAACGAAGATCTGGATTGGCTGAAAAGCCGCTTTGCCACCATCAAGGGTGCTGATGGCAAAGATATGCCGCTGATGAACCAGAACGGCATCCCTGTGTCGCGTTGGATTGACGGCGTGTTGGAAGATCCGGCCAATATCGATCAGCCAGAAAACGTGCGTGCGATGGTCTTGTGGGGCCATGCGCCCAACTCGCAGACCCGTATGGTCGAAATGAAAACTGCCATGGAAAAGCTCGACATGCTGGTCGTAGTGGATCCGTTCCCGACCGTATCGGCAGTTTTGCACGATCGCACCGATGGCGTGTATCTGTTGCCGGCCGCAACCCAGTTTGAGACCCGCGGCTCAGTCACAGCATCAAACCGCTCGATTCAGTGGCGTGATCAGATCATGGCACCGCTGTTTGAAAGCAAGCCGGACCATGTGATTATTGCGAAATTTGCCAATAAGTTCGGTTTTGCCGATCGGCTGTTCCGCAACATCGAAATGGAAGACGCCGAAACACCCAATATCGAAAGCATCACACGCGAATTCAACAGCGGTATGTGGACGGTTGGGTACACGGGGCAATCACCAGAGCGGATCAAACTGCATATGGCCAACCAGCACACTTTTGACCGCACAACGTTGCGCGCCAATGGTGGCCCGGCTGATGGCGAATACTATGGTCTGCCATGGCCGTGCTGGGGCACGCCGGAAATGAAGCATCCGGGCACGCCCAACCTCTACGACATGTCGCGCCCAGTGTCTGAGGGTGGTCTGACCTTCCGTGCCCGTTTTGGTGTGGAACGCGATGGCCAGAATTTGTTGGCCGAAGGCGTCTACAGCGCGAATTCGGATATCAAAGATGGCTATCCCGAATTCACCATGCAGATGTTGATGGATCTGGGCTGGGATAATGAACTGACCGCTGAAGAGCGTGCTGTGATTGACGGGATTGCTGGGCCCAAAACCAACTGGAAAACCGACCTGTCAGGTGGGATCCAGCGGGTGGCGATTGCCCATGAATGCGCTCCCTTTGGTAACGCCAAAGCGCGCTGCGTGGTCTGGACATTCCCAGATCCGGTTCCACTGCACCGCGAACCGCTTTACACCAACCGTCGCGATTTGGTCGCTGACTACCCGACCTATTCCGACCGTAAGTTCTATCGCTTGCCGACGCTCTATGCCTCAATTCAGGCAAAAGACTTTAGCAAGGATTACCCGATGATTCTGACATCGGGGCGTCTGGTGGAATACGAAGGCGGCGGGGACGAGACGCGTTCAAACCCGTGGTTGGCCGAATTGCAGCAAGACATGTTTGTCGAAATCAACCCGCGCGACGCCAATAATCTGGGTATCCGTGACAAGGCACAGGTTTGGGTCGAAGGCCCAGAGGGTGGCCGTGTTAAGGTGATGGCCATGGTGACCGAACGGGTGGGGGCAGGCGTTGCATTTATGCCATTCCACTTTGGCGGGCATTACCAGGGCAAGGATCTGCGGGATAAATACCCCGAAGGTGCCGATCCGGTCGTCTTGGGCGAATCCTGCAACACCGCACAGACCTATGGGTATGACAGCGTCACACAGATGCAGGAAACCAAGGCAACTCTCTGCAAGATCAGCGCAGCATAAGGACCTATTATCATGGCAAGAGCTAAATTTCTCTGCGACGCCGAACGCTGCATCGAATGCAACGCTTGCGTCACCGCGTGTAAAAACGAGCATGAAGTGCCTTGGGGCATCAACCGTCGCCGTGTGGTAACCATCAATGATGGTTCCCCCGGTGAGCGTTCGATCTCGGTCGCTTGTATGCATTGCTCAGACGCGCCTTGTATGGCCGTTTGCCCAGTGGATTGCTTCTATCAGACCGAAGACGGTGTGGTTTTGCACTCAAAAGACCTGTGCATTGGTTGTGGATATTGCTTCTACGCGTGTCCGTTTGGTGCGCCGCAATACCCACAGGCTGGCAACTTTGGCAGCCGTGGCAAAATGGACAAGTGTACCTTCTGCGCCGGTGGCCCAGAAGAAGACCACTCAACCGCCGAATTCTCAAAATACGGCCGTAACCGGATTGCCGAGGGCAAACTGCCGCTTTGCGCCGAAATGTGTTCCACCAAAGCGTTGCTGGCAGGTGATGGCGATATCGTCTCCAACATCTATCGTGAGCGGGTCGTGGCGCGCGGCTTTGGTTCGGGGGCTTGGGGCTGGGGTACAGCCTATGAGCAAAAGGCCAACTGAGACAGGTCTGTCTTGGTAAAAGGGGTTTTTCCCCAATGAAGAATATTGCCCGCGGCGCATCTGCACCGCGGGCAATAAGTCTGGGCGTTATGGTCGAAATGATCGGCAGGGGTATTGGCATGGATATGCGCAAGATTTTTATTGTTTTGATAGCAATCATCGGGCTGGGGCTGCCGGCTGTGGCCGCGGATGCCCAGGAAAATATGGTACAAGACTCGCGCGCGGCCACGGGTGGTGCGCAAACCTTGGCTGATATTTTGGCCCGGCAATCCGGACAAAAAATGGATGACAGTTTCCGCAGTGATGCCCTTGGCACGCCCGAAAATGCGGCATCAAGCACGAACCAACTGGGAACGCTTGGGGGTGTGTCTGATCCAGAGCTGTGGCGCGCACTACGGTATGGCAAAGCCGACGTAAATGTATCGTCGCATGGCTTGCCCGATGCAGTGATCATTCAAGACAGTGGTATGGATTGGCTGACGTTCCGTCACGGGCCGCTGTCGCAATACGGCGGCAATCTGTTGCTGGGTGTTATCGCGGCTTTGGCTGTGTTTTACGCACTGCGTGGTAAGATCCGTATTGATGGTGAGCGTACTGGCCGCACCATTCTGCGCTTCAAGGCGATTGAGCGCTTTGCGCATTGGCTGTTGGCCGGTTCTTTCGTTGTGCTTGCGTTGACGGGATTGATGATGGTGTTTGGCCGCTTGGTGATCATCCCGCTGATGGGCAAAGAGTCGTTCGCAGCAGCGGCAGCTGTTGGCAAGTGGTCGCACAACAACTTTTCATGGGCCTTCATGGTTGCGCTTGTCTTGGTGACAATCTTTTGGCTGGCGCAAAACATCCCCAATCGTCACGATCTGAAATGGTTGGCCATGGCTGGTGGTATGTTTTCAAAGGGTGCTCATCCCCCCGCGAAAAAGTTCAATGCGGGTCAAAAGTTGATTTTTTGGGGTGTTCTGGTTTTGGGCTTTTCAATCTCAGCCTCGGGTCTGTCGCTGATGTTTCCGTTCCAGCTGCCGATGTTTGGCGCCACGTTTGCCAAGATCAACGCAATTGGTCTGCCCGAGCTGATGGGGTTCGCCGCCTTGCCCGAAGCGTTGATGCCGCACCAAGAAATGCAGCTGGCCATACTCTGGCATGGGATCGTTGCTTTTGTGTTCATGGCAATTATCATTGCACATATCTACCTTGGCTCGGTCGGCATGGAAGGTGCGTTTGACGCGATGGGAACGGGTGAGGTCGACGAACAATGGGCCAAAGAACACCATGGCCTCTGGTATGAAGAGGTTACGGGCAAGTCAGCCCATGATGATCACGCCCCGGTCAAACCGGCCGAATAACCATCTGCATGCAGCGCGGGCTTGGCCCGGCTGCATTTGAACAGGGATAAACATTATGAAGAGCATGTTCTTGGCTTTTCTGACCATTGTGTTGGTTGGGTTTGCTGCTGATTATGGCCTGCATCGTGCGGGGTTTTCATCGCAAGAGATGACATCAGGCCCTGCGGTGCGTGTGAATTGACGCGTCAGATCCCGTTAGCGGTATGACACCACGCCTCAGCGCTGATCTGCCCGGGTCAGAAGAAATTGACAGCATTCTTCAGCATGTCTCCGTTCTTATCGTGGATGATGAGCCGGGGATGCGCAATTTTTTGATGCGCACCTTTGGGCCGCGCTGCAAGCGGGTGGAAGAGGCTGCCAGCGCCGAAGAGGCTTCTGCCCTGCTCGATGCCCAACACTTTGACTTGGTGGTGCTTGATAATGTTATGCCCGGCCAATCAGGTTTGGATTGGTTGGCAGAGCAGCGGGGTGTCGGTCTGTTTGCCGAGGCCATTTTGATGACTGCCTATGCCGATCTTGACACGGCTATTCAGGCGTTACGTGTTGGGGCATCAGACTTTGTGCTTAAGCCCTTTCGGTCAAACCAAATTCTGACGGCTGCCAGCCGCTGCATGGACCGTCGCTATTTGCGGCGTGAAAATTTCTTATTGAAATATGAATTGCGCGCTGATTTTCTGGCGGCACGTGGCAGGTTGATTGGCAAGTCTCCGGGGATTGAGGCGGTGCGCAGCACGCTGGAAAAGGCTGCACGTTTGCCGACACCTGTGCTGTTCACCGGTGAAAGTGGCACAGGCAAAGAAATTGCGGCCCGCACGCTGCATGCTATGTCAGACCGCGCTGACAAGCCCTTTGTTGCCGTGAATTGCGCTGCTATTTCGCCCGATCGCATCGCGGGCGAACTTTTTGGTGGGGCAGGGGCTGCCGGGCGGGATGGCCTGTTGGCGCATGCCTCGGGCGGGATGTTGTTTTTTGACGAAATTGCAGAGCTACCGCTGAGCATTCAGGCCACGCTGCTGCGGGTGATTGAAGACGGTCGGATGCGTCCGGCCGGCGCCGAGCGTGAAATTCCCCTGAACTTGCGCTTTGTCTTTGCCACCAATGCCGACCTTGACGCGTTAGTGGCAGCCGGCCGTTTCCGGAAAGATCTATATCACCGCATCAACATTCTCAGCATTCAGATGCCCGCCTTGCGTGACCGGGTGGGCGACATTGCTGAACTGGCAGAACTGTTTATGGGCAGCTTGTCGCGCCAACTTAGCGTAGTGCCTTTGCCAATATCAGAAGAACTGCGCCTTAATCTTGCGCGCTATGATTGGCCTGGGAATGTGCGCGAGCTGAAAAACCTTATCGAGCGTTCACTTATTCTGGGTGAATTCCCGCCTGAATTCGCGGGGGATGCAACCGCTGAGGCGGCCGAGGCGAGTGAATCGTTGCATGTGGTCGAACGCCAACACATTCAGGCTATTTTGGAGGCCTGTGGTGGCAACCGCGCCGAAGCTGCGCGCCGCCTGGGCATTTCGCGTAAGACGATTGACCGCAAATGTGCGATGTGGAACGCATAAGGCGTTTCTATCGTTATATTATCACAATATATCAATCAAATGGCGAGCCGTCATAACCGTAGCAAATTCATTGTGCAGGCTTGCCAGGGCGTAATGGTGCACCAATTCAGCAGGAAGCCGTTTGCCATCGATCCCAACCCGGTCAAAGGTTGCGGTCGCGTCTGAAATCAAAATGGTTTCATAGCCGTAATTTCCGGCCATGCGTGTGGTGGTTGACACACAATGGTCAGTGGTCAACCCAACAATGACAAGGGTCGTTGTGCCATTGGCATCAATCAATTCCTGAAGGTTCGTTCTAATAAAGGCGCTGTTTACCGATTTTGTGACGATTGGCTCACCCTTTATGGGGGCAGCAAGGGGGTTAAACGGAAAGCCAGGATTGTTTTTATGCAGTTGTGAGTGGGGGTCACTTGAGCTGTGGCACACGTGAATGACCGGCAGGCCCAATGCTCGCCATGTGTCTAACAACTTACCGCTAATTTCTTCGGCCGCTGGGTTGTTTCGGCCTCCGCCCCATGCGGCTTCGTCTAAAAAACCTATTTGCAAGTCAATACACAATAAAATCGGTGATTTTTCGCGCAAATTCATGGGGTTGGCCTTTCCAAGATATGCGGCTGGGGTGGGGGTAACCCGCGCAGTTGGTTGGTGGGTTTACTCCCACTCAATCGTGCCTGGCGGTTTTGAGGTTATGTCGTAGGTGCAGCGGTTTATGCCTTGAACTTCGTTAATGATGCGGGTGGCCGTTTCGCCCAAGAATTCATGACTGAATGGAAAGTAATCGGCCGTCATACCATCAACGCTGGTCACGGCACGCAGGGCGCAGGCGTAATCATAGGTGCGCCCATCCCCCATCACACCAACAGTGCGCACGGGCAAAAGTGCCACGAATGCCTGCCAGATATCATCATAGAGCCCATGCTTGCGAATTTGGTCAATAAACACGGCATCGGCTGCACGCAAAATTGCAAGTTTTTCGCGCGTAACCTCGCCTGGGCAGCGAATGGCCAGCCCAGGGCCAGGGAAGGGGTGGCGCCCAATGAAAGAAGGGGGCAAGCCCAATTCACGGCCCAAGGCGCGGACTTCGTCTTTGAACAGCTCACGCAGCGGCTCAACCAGTTTCAGGCCCATTTTTTCAGGCAGCCCGCCGACATTATGGTGTGATTTGATTGTGACCGATGGCCCACCGGAAAAGCTGACCGATTCGATCACATCAGGGTAAAGCGTACCTTGGGCCAGAAATTTAGCGCCCCCAACGGCTGTTGCGTGCTTTTGGAACACATCGATAAACAACCGACCGATCGTTTTGCGCTTTACCTCTGGGTCTGTCACCCCAGCCAATTCGCCCAAAAACAGATCAGATTCATCCGCGTGGATCAGCGCGATATTGTAGGTGTCACGGAACATCGTGACGACCTCATCGGCCTCATTCTTGCGCAGCAAGCCATGATCGACAAAGACACATGTCAGCTGATCGCCAATAGCCTCATGAATCAAAACGGCCGCCACAGAACTGTCGACCCCGCCTGACAGACCACAGATGACCTTTGCATCACCCACCTGTTCACAGATCTTTCTGATCGCTTCTTCGCGATAGGCCCCCATTGTCCAATCGCCGTTAAATCCAGCTAAATGGACGAAATTGCGCAAAAGCTGTGCACCAGCTGGGGTGTGATGCACTTCGGGATGAAACTGCACCGCAAAAAAACCGCGCGCGGGGTCGGCCGTGATGGCAAATGGGGCATTGGGCGAGGTGCCATAAACCGCAAAGCCTGGTGCTATCTGCGAAACATGATCGCCGTGGCTCATCCAGACCTGCTCGCGACCATCTGCAAACCAGCCTTCAAGCATGGGGTGCTTTTCAGCTGCGGGTGTGACAAAGGCGCGGCCAAATTCTGCTGTGCCGTGGCCGCGTTCAACTTTGCCACCCAAACAATGCATCATCACTTGCTGGCCATAGCAGATGCCCAAGATTGGGATACCACGTTCAAAAAGCCCCGCCGGTGGCATCGGCGCGCCCTCTGCAAAGACCGATGCAGGGCCACCTGACAAGATCACCGCCTTGGGCGAAAATTCGTCAAGAAAAGCTGCATCTACCCGGTTGAAGGGGTGAATTTCGCAATAAACATTCAGCTCACGCAGGCGCCGCGCAATCAGCTGCGTGACTTGGCTGCCAAAGTCGATGATCAAGAGGCGGTCATGGGCAATTTGTGTCATCCAAATTGCATATTGACCCAAACGCCCGGGTGCAAGGGGGGCGGGGCTAGCGTGGGTGGAAATGCCGTGATTTCTGCCCTAGCGGGTGATCCAACCTCCGCCCAGAACCCGGCTGCTGTCTTCGGCGTAAAAGACGCAGGCTTGGCCGGGGGATACGCCTTCTTCGGCGCTCAGCAATTCGACTTCGGCGTGGTCTGGGCCTGTGGGGCGCAGAATGGCGGGGCGCGGTGGTCGTGTTGAACGAACCTTGACCGCGATCGGCCATTCTGGCTGGCTGTTGAGCGGCGCATCGCCCAACCAATTCAGCTGATGCAGCGGCACCCGGCGTGTGGCCAGTGCCGCTTTTGGCCCAACGATGACCTGCCGCTGATCAGCGTTCAACCCAACCACATACAGCGGGTCAGCCAAGCCGCCGATGCCCAAACCGCGTCTTTGGCCGATAGTGTAGTGCAAAATTCCTTGATGTTGGGCCAAAACCGCACCGCTTTGATCAACAATATCGCCAGGCTCCGCAGCACCGGGGCGCAGTTTTCGGATCACCGCAGCATAGTCGCCATTGGGCACAAAGCAGATGTCCTGACTGTCGGGCTTATCCGCGACGCCCAAGCCATAGCGTGCGGCCAAAGCCCGAGTTTCAGCCTTGGACCCCAGATGCCCCAATGGAAAGCGCAGATAATCCAGCTGCTCGCTCGTGGTTGAAAACAAGAAATAACTTTGATCTCGGGCGCGATCTTCGGCGCAGTGGAGTTCTGGGCCAGTTAAGCCCATCTTGCGCTGAATATAATGGCCTGTTGCCATGCAATCTGCGCCAAGATCGCGTGCGGTTTCCAACAGATCTTTGAACTTCACGCGCTCATTGCAACGAATACAAGGAACGGGTGTCGCCCCGGCGAGATAGGCGTCAGCAAATTCATCAATCACGGCATCCCGAAATGTGTTCTCGTAATCAAGAACATAATGCGGAAAGCCCATAGATTCGGCCACACGGCGGGCATCGTGAATATCGCGCCCGGCACAGCATGCGCTCTTTTTGGCCAGTGCCGCCCCATGATCATAAAGCTGCAAGGTAACACCCACAACATCATAACCCTCTTCGGCCAATTGTGCCGCCACGACCGAACTGTCTACGCCCCCCGACATTGCCACAACCACACGGGTTTGTGCGGGTGGTTTGGCAAATCCCAATGAGTTCAGGGACGATGGGGCGGCATCTTTTTGGGGGTGTGTCATGATATGTCGCAATATAGGAAAATTCTAACCATTCTCAAGCCCCGCCTTCACAGGTCTTTAATGCCTTGGCGCAAAAATTCCTCTGAATCATTTATTGGGGG
>CALAXT010000020.1 GCA_937895435.1 uncultured Paracoccaceae bacterium
GGAGGGGAACGATGATACTGAACAGAAGAACGTTTGTTGGCTCTGGGGTGGCTTTGAGTGCGCTGTTGGCTGCGCCTGCGGTCATTGGGCAGGCCAAGCCGCGTGTGGTTGTTATTGGCGGTGGTGCGGGTGGCGGCACGGCTGCGCGCTACATCGCCAAAGACAGCAAGGGGGCACTTGATGTCACTTTGGTTGAGGTGAACCCCGTTTACACGACCTGCTTTTTCTCAAACCTCTATCTGGGCGGATTCCGCACAATGGCCAGCTTGCAACATGGCTATGACAAAGTTGGCGCGACGGGGGTGAATGTCATTCATGATATGGCTGTGGGGGTTGATCGCGCCGCGCGTACGGTCACATTGGCGGGCGGCCAAGTGTTGCCCTATGACCGTCTGATCCTGAGCCCTGGCATTGACTTTCGCGAAGGCTCGGTGCCCGGATGGGGCGTTGAGGCTGCAGACATCATGCCGCACGCCTATAAGGCTGGTCCGCAAACTGAGCTTTTGAAAGCGCAGATCGAAGCGATGCCACAAGGTGGGGTGTTTGCCATGATTGCTCCGCCCAACCCCTATCGCTGCCCGCCCGGCCCGTATGAGCGGATTTCGATGGTGGCCAGCGTGCTCAAGGCAAAGAACCCAACCGCCAAGATTTTGATCGTTGATCCAAAGCCAAAATTCTCGAAACAGGCTTTGTTTGAAGAGGGCTGGACCCGTCACTATGGCGGCATGATCGAACGGGTTGGCCCGGATTTTGGGGGCGATAAGGTCGAAGTGCGCCCCAGTTCCATGGAAGTCGTGATTGATGGCGAGGTGCAAAAGGTTGACGTTTGTAACGTTATCCCCGGCCAAATGGCTGGCAAAATTGCACAGATGGCCGGTGTCACGACTGACTCGGGTTGGGCGCCTGTGATGGCCGAGTCGATGAAGTCGCGCATGGATGAAAACGTTTTTGTTTTGGGCGATTCCAGTGCACAGGGCGATATGCCAAAATCAGGTTATTCGGCGAACAGTCAGGCAAAAGTGGCGGCAATGGCTGTGCGTGGTGAGTTGACGGGGTCACGCGTTTATCCCGCAAAATACGCAAACACCTGCTGGTCTTTGATTGCGGCTGATGATGGGGTCAAGGTGGGCGCATCATACGAGCCCAACCCTGAAAAAATCGCATCAGTTTCCAGCTTTGTCTCGCAAATGGGCGAAGATGCGGCGCTGCGCAAAGCGACCTATGAGGAATCGATTGGCTGGTATGCAGGCATCACGGCTGACATGTTTGGCTGAGATTATTCTGGCGGGCGGCCCCGCCCGCCCGTTCACAACAGGAGAGACATCATGATGGATCGGCGTCTGTTTGTTACCGGGGCCGCAGCGGCTGCGGGCTATGCGGCGTTG
>CALAXT010000021.1 GCA_937895435.1 uncultured Paracoccaceae bacterium
CCTTGGTAAGGGTGAGGTCGAGAGTTCAATCCTCTCTCACAGCACCATGAATCCATATTATTTCATTGAAAATTTTTGGGTTGGCATTTCAGTCTGTCACTATTTTGCGAAACTTTGGTGTGTTCGAGGGCATCCATTGATGCCGTTATTCAATGCTCGCACGGGCAAGACATTTGTTTGGCAACGGCCGCTTGCGGTGTGGGAAATTTTGGTTACGGCGAAGGCATCGGCATCGGCATAGGCTGGGGCTTGTGCAATTTCGTGCGCTCTTCCCATGACATCCGCCGGAGCGGTGCGCTTGGGTGGTCGGTCAAGCGCGTGTGGCCAGATGACACTCATGCTCAAAGAATCTGTCAGGTGATTTGATGCGGTATCAGAGCAGCCGACACCTGCCTTGACGCATGAGATGGCGCAACCCACGCAGCGCAGCGCAGCGCAATCTTAGGGATGAAGAAATTTATCGTCTTTCCAGACGCCGTCGTGCTTTGTCCCATCGGGCATGGTCAAAATACCTTTGCCGTGGGTTTTATTGTTTCGCCAAGCGCCGATGTATTCTTTGCCATCGGGAAAGGTCATGGTGCCCTGACCTGCGTGTTTGCCTTGGACAAAGTCACCGACATATTTTCGCCCGTCTGGCCATGTCAGGGTTCCTTTGCCGTCAAATTCGTTGCTTTTAAACTCACCTAAATATTTCCGACCGTCATTCAGGATTAAAAACCCCTGACAATGCGCGCGATACGCTATGAGCGCCACTGGACATTTCGTCAGTGCAACCGCCTGGCCCATATCTAAAATAAGCAGCGTTATCGCCACGGCAGCCATTTTGCCGACCAACTTCGCCATGGTAACCACTCATCCAAGCCGCAATGCACATGATCGTAATCTAAATTGCGGCACAGGTCTACTGTGGGCAGTCATTGGTAAAGGCGATCGTGTGCCTGAATTATCATTTGCCAATCGTTGTACCCAACTGTTGGGCAAGACCATCCATGAACGCTGTACGCGATGCGTGATATGTGGTTATGACTGCTGCAATCACCACACTATCGGCCAACCCTTGCTGTGCGCGCGTCTCAGCCTCTTGGCAGAGGGCTGCGAATTGAGAAAACCCAAGGTTCAGCGCTGATCCACGCAAAAGATGCAGGGCTTTTTCATAATAATCCTCAGATGGATCATTGGCCAAAGTGTCAATCACACTGTCGGATTCTTCAAAGAAAATTTGCAAAACTTCGGGGAACTCTTCTTTCCCAATTTCTTGTTGTAACGTTTTGACCCGCGCCCAATCAATCATTCTGGTTCATCCCAAACCCATACTTTGAACTTACTTTAGGCCAAAAGAAGTATCGTCTTTGCTAATGCACGCGCTGTATCTTTGTGCATCAAGGATTTATCCGCCGTTAATCCGCATCTGTCAAATGTCTGACACATGAATTTTGTTTGGGCGTGGATATGGTTGCAGAGTTAGTGAACAAACTATCCGCCGTCCAAAAGACTGCGAAACCTGCGCCGCAGCGGCGGCTATTGCTGGTGGACGACAGCCGCTTGCAGCGCCGATTGCTGTCGACGATGCTGCGCCGCTGGGGTTATTTTGTTGTTGAGGCAGACAGTGGTCAAGCTGCAATGACTTTGTGCACCCAGCAGGTGTTTGATATTGTTCTTTCAGATTGGGTGATGCCCGGTGGAATGAACGGGTTAGAGTTTTGTGCGGCCTTTCGCGCCTTGCCGCGCGATAGCTATGGCTATTTCATCTTGTTAACGGCCAAGGGGGGCGCTGGGGAAACCGCGCTTGGTCTGGATGCGGGGGCTGATGATTTTCTAACCAAACCCGTCAGCCCCGATGAACTGCACGCCCGCCTGATGGCGGGCGAACGGATTTTGGCGATGGAGGCAGAACTGCGCGCCAAAAATCGGCTGGTCACCCGCACTTTGGCCGAGATCCAAGGGCTTTATGAATCATTGAACCGCGACTTGGTTGAGGCGCGCAAGCTGCAGCAAAGCTTGGTGCGTGAACGCTATCGCAGCTTTGGCGCATCAGAGGTATCGTTGATGCTGCGCCCCTCGGGTCATGTTGGGGGTGATTTGGTGGGGTTCTTTCAGATCAATCCAACCCGCTTGGGGGTGTTTGCCTTAGATGTGGCGGGCCATGGTGTTGCATCCGCCTTGATGACAGCCCGGTTGGCTGGGTTGTTTTCTGGCAATGCACCCGATCAAAACGTGGCTTTGCTGGCGGGCTTGGATGGTCAGCATGCTGCCCGTGCTCCGGCCGAGGTCGCCGCGATTCTCAACAGGCTTTTGTTGGCTGAAATCGAAACAGACAGTTATTTTACCCTACTTTATGGCGATATTGATCTGGAAACGGGCCAGTTTTCTTTTGTTCAGGCGGGCCATCCGCATCCGGTCATTCAGCGCGCGGCTGGTGTGATTGAATATGTGGGCACGGGCGGTCTGCCCATCGGGCTGTTCCCTGAGGCCCAGTATGAAACCCTGACCGACCGCCTGCAACCCGGTGATCGTTTGTTGATTATGTCAGACGGCGTCACAGAATGCGCCACACCATCGGGGGATGAATTGGGCGAAAACGGGTTGAACGCACTTTTGGTGCGCAATGCGGGCCTGCGTGGGCCTGCTTTGCTGGAAACTTTGATTTGGGATTTGCAGGCCCATGCCGGTGGTCAGGATTTTCAAGATGATGTTTCGGGCGTGCTGTTTGATTTTGAGCGGCCACCAGTTTTGGCTTAGGTGGGGCGATGGCTACGGTGTAAAACCTCTGCCAAAAAGTGCCGGTCGCCGGGATTGCCCAATTGTTCCAGCGCGGTTTCCGCGTGCATCCAAATCGCCGAGTGGCCAGGTTCTGACGGTGGGCCGTGGCGGCGTACAGGGCGTGCGAGATATATGGTACACAGCTTTTCGGCCCACAGGTCGTATTCGGGCATAAACGTAAACCGGCGAAAGGCACCCAATCTGCGCAGCGGCCGGATGCGCCAGCCGGTTTCCTCGAACACCTCGCGGTGCAGCGCGTGCAGTGGGGCCTCACCCCTATCAATACCCCCGCCAGGCAACTGAAATTCGGGCTCGGGGTTTTCTTGATACGTCAAAAGCACATGGCCGCGATCCCAAAGCACTGCATAAACGCCGGGACGGCGGCGATACTTTTCGCGTGCGTCTGGGGGCTGTCCAACACGTCTGATCATCTGCTGGCCTCAAAAGTGATCGGTGATGTCTGCGGGGCAGTTGCCCCTGCCCCGCAAGCTGCGGTATGCCAAGACGCATAGCGCAAGGAAACCCCCCATGACATCTGCCCCTGATCACATTGGCTCGAAAATCGCGTGGGATGACACTGTTCTGCCCTTTCAGCTGGACCGGTGCGATATTCGCGGCCGCGTCGCGCGGCTTGATGGTGTGCTCGATCAGATTTTATCCCAACATCATTATCCCGCCCCGGTCGAACAGCTGGTGGCCGAGGCTGCGGTTTTAACCGCGCTGATCGGTCAGACCATGAAGCTGCGATGGCGGTTTTCTATTCAGGTTCGGGGCGAGGGTGCGGTGCGCATGATTGCCACCGACTATTACGCGCCTGCCGAACCGGGGGCGCCGGCGCGGATGCGCGCCTATGGTTTGTTTGACGCAGCCGCGGTTGACGTGCAGGCGCCAGCGTTTGACCAAATTGGGTCAGGTTATTTTTCGGTGATCATTGATCAAGGTACCGGCATGGTGCCCTATCAAGGCATCACGCCGATCTCGGGTGGGTCGCTGCGGGCCTGTGCCGAAACATATTTTGCCCAATCTGAACAATTGCCGACCCGGTTTCAGCTGTCTTGCGCGCGGCTGGGTGATGCAGGCGCGACTGGGCAGTGGCGCGCGGGCGGAGTGATGGTGCAACATATGCCCAAGGCCTCACCCCATGCCAAGGGGGATGGTGCCAGTGGGTCGGATGGGCTGTTGGCGGCACAAGATATGTTGGATGGCGATGATGCCGAAAACTGGTCGCGGGCCAATCTGCTGTTGGATACGGTGGAGACGTTAGAGCTGATTGGTCCGTCGGTGCAGCCGACCGACCTGTTGGTACGGCTGTTTCACGAAGAGGGACCGCGTGTCTATGACCCACAGCCTGTTGGGTTTGGGTGCTCCTGCGCGGCGCATAAAGTGCGTGACAGTCTGGCGATTTATTCGGCTGATGATATTGCTGAAATGGTCACTGACACTGGCGTAGTTACAGCGGATTGCCAGTTTTGCGGTGCGCATTACGAATTCGATCCTGCAACCTTGGGCCGTGATGCGGTCAGTGAGGAGGCTGGGGATGACAGCCGCGGCTGACTCATCTTTGGCTCTTTTGCGCGCGGCGTTGGCCCAGCCCGCGCCAGTGTCGTCTGATTTTGACCTGAACGCTGGATTGAACCCGCCGCTGTTGCGGTCGTTGCGGCCTGCGGCTGTTTTGGTTGCGGTGTTTGACGGGCCGTCTGGGCAGCCGCATGTGCTGCTAACGAAACGGTCGTCACGACTAAAACATCACCCCGGCCAGATCGCTTTTGCCGGTGGCAAGGTGGATGCCACTGATGCCGGACCAGAGGCCGCAGCCCTTCGCGAAGCAAAAGAAGAGGTGGGATTAGACCCCGATTTGGTTGAAATCATGGGGCGGTTGCCGCAGCATGAAACCGTAACTGGTTTTGCGGTCACCCCTGTGCTGGCTTGGGTTGCTGCGCCGTTTTCCACCACCCCCGAAGCGGGCGAAGTTGATGAGATTTTTTCGGTGCCGCTGGTCCATGTGCTGAACCTTGCTGCGTACCGGATTGAAGGACGGGTTTGGCTGGGCCAGCGTCGGCGTTATTTCACGGTGCCCTATGGGCCCTATTACATTTGGGGTGCGACAGCCCGGATTTTGCGTGGGCTGGCCGAACGGGTTGCGCAATGCGGCTGAGTGGTGCGTGGCTTAGCCGCGCGCCCACGCAGGCGGTGCTGGCTGCAATCAGCGCGCAGGGCCACAGGGCGTTATTGGTGGGGGGCTGTGTGCGCAATGCGCTGATGGGTTTGACAGTGGGTGACATTGATATCGCCACGGACGCGCTGCCAGATCAGGTGCAGGCGCTTGCCCAAAGGGCCGGTTTGCGTGCGGTGCCCACAGGGATTGCACATGGCACCATCACGGTGGTGGCTGATGGCATTGGCCATGAGGTGACAACCTTTCGCCACGATTTGCACGGTGATGGCCGCCATGCCATCGTCAGCTTTCAGGCAAGTCTTGGCGAAGATGCGGCCCGGCGTGATTTTACCATGAACGCGCTTTACGCCAATGCGCAGGGGGATGTGATTGATCCGCTGGGTTTGGGCCTTGCCGATCTTGCAGCCCGGCGTTTGCGTTTTGTGGGCGATGCACATGCCCGCATTTGCGAAGATTATCTGCGGATTTTACGGTTTTTTCGGTTTTATGCGCAATATGGCAACCCTGATGTGGGCCCTGACCCCGAGGCCCTTGCTGCCTGTGCGGCACATTGTGAAGGGCTGTCGCAGCTGTCGCGTGAACGGATCGGGGCGGAAATGCGCAAGCTTTTGGCCGCCCCAAATCCTGCCCCAGCGCTTGGTGCGATGGCAGCCACAGGCGTTTTGGCGCGGGTTTTGCCGGGGGCTGACCCTGCAGCACTGGCGGTTCTTGTGCATTTTGAAGCTGCGATGGCGCTACCTACCCCGGCCAATTGGCTGCGGCGTCTGGCGGTTTTGGGTGGCCAAGATCCCCAAACTGCGCTGCGATTGTCGCGGGCGGAAAGCCGCGATTTAGCAAATATGGTTGCGGCGATTGGGGCGCCAGATGGCCCCGCGGTGTTGGCCTATCGGCTGGGTTTAGTGGGGGCGGGCGATGTGCTGGCCTTGCGTGCGGCGATATTTGAACAGCCCCCCGATCCGGCATGGCGGGAGGCTCTGGCCCAAGGTGCCGCGGCGCGTTTTCCGGTTTCATCCAGCGATCTGATGCCCGGGCTGCAGGGGCCTGCGCTGGGTGCACGGCTTCGCATGTTGGAAGATCGCTGGATTGGGTCTGGCTTTGTGCTGGAACGGGCTGATCTGTTGGCCCTGCCTGATCTGTCTGAAAGTGATTTGTCGTGACGCTTGCCTTGTTTTTGTCAATTTTGGCCATCGCATTGCCCTCAACCTGGACGCCGGGCCCCAACAACGCGATGCTGGCAAGCTCGGGCGCGACATTTGGCCTGCGCCGCACGGTGCCGCATGCGCTGGGTGTGGCATTGGGCTTTCCGTTGATGCTCTTTTTGGTGGGTCTGTTTTTAGGCGAACTGTTTCAGCGCAGCGCTGTGCTGCAGCAAGTGCTGCGTTGGGGAGGGGCTGCGCTGTTGCTTTGGGTGGCTTGGAAAATTGCCACGTCGGGTGGGTTGGGGGGCAAAGGCGCGCGGGCGCGGCCCCTGCGGTTCCATGAGGCCGTCGCATTTCAATGGATCAATCCAAAGGCTTGGGCGATGGCCATTGGTATTTCGGCCCAGTTCATTGGTGTTGATGCCCCGATGCGCAGCGCGCTTGGTTTGGCGGCGGTGTTTGTTTTGTCGGGGCTCAGTTCCGCATTTGGGTGGGCCAGTGCTGGGGCTGTGTTGGCGCGGTTTTTGGCGACGCCTGCGCGGTTGCGTATATTTAACGTCACGATGAGCGGTCTGATTGTTCTGGGGGTGGTGTGGATGTTGCGGGTTTAGGGGGGCGGGTTTTCCTGCGCGGCAAAGCCAGCTATAACGGGGAAAGCCGCGTTTCTTGCGCCGCCGTCATTCCCCACATCGGTCAGAAAGTCCCCCCATTTCCATGTTTCGTTTTTTTGAACAGCTGGTCGATCCCTATGTCGCCTATCCGCAGCAAGACACGCCACCGCGCAAGCTTTGGCCGTTTTTGTTGACCTATGCCCGACCGTTTCGGGGACTGTTTGTTTTGGCGGGGCTTAGCTCAATCATTGTGGCGGTGATCGAAATTGGTCTGATCGCTTACATGGGGCGGGTGGTTGATTTGCTGGGCAGCGATACGCCTCAGGCGGTGTGGCAGGCCTATGGATCTGAGCTGATGCTGGCGGCGCTGTTTATATTGACCCTGCGCCCATTTTTGCAGGGGCTGCACGTTTTATTGCTGAACAATGCTATTTTGCCCAATTTTGGCACGCTGATCCGCTGGCGGGCGCATCGCCATGTGCTGCGCCAACCGGTTGGGTGGTTTGAAAACGATTTTGCGGGCCGGATTGCCAACCGAATCATGCAAACCCCTCCGGCGGCGGGTGATGCGGTGTTTCAGATCTTCGATGCGATGACCTTTTCCATCGCCTATGTGGTGGGGGCGGCGATTATTTTGTTAGATGCCGACGCACGCCTTTTTGTGCCGCTGGCCTGCTGGCTGATACTTTATGGTGCGCTGGTGCGCTGGACATTGCGCCGGGTTGGCCCTGCGTCAAAGGCCAGTTCAGATGCTCGCTCGGCCGTCACGGGGCGCGTGGTTGACAGCTATACCAATATCCATTCCGTCAAGCTTTTCGCACAAAACGAACACGAAGAAAATTATGCGCGCGAAACCATCGAAACCGCGCGACAGACCTTTCAGCATGAAATGCGCATTTTCACCGTGATGGATTTCGTGCTGGTCACGTTGAACGGCCTGCTGATTGTGGCTGTTGTCGGATGGGCAATTTTGCTGTGGATGCAGGGGGCGGCCAGTGTTGGGGTTGTCGCCGCGGCGGCGGCACTGGTGCTGCGTTTGAATGCGATGACCGGCTGGATCATGTGGGCGCTTTCAGAGTTTTTTCGCGCGCTTGGGGTTGTGGAAGAGGGAATGGAAACAATCGCACAGCCGATTGGTTTGGTGGATGCGCCCAATGCCGCCTTGTTGGATTTGCAACAAGGCGAGATTCGACTGGAAAATCTGTCACATCATTATGGCCGAGGATCAGGGGGAATTGATCGTCTGACGCTGACCATTCGCCCCGGCGAACGGATTGGGCTGGTGGGCCGATCTGGCGCGGGCAAATCAACCTTGGTCAAGTTGTTGTTGCGGTTTTATGATCCAGATGCCGGTCGGGTTTTGATGGACGGCCAAGATATCGCCACCCTAACCCAAGACAGCCTGCGTTCCCAAATTGGCGTTGTTCAGCAAGACAGCGCGTTGCTGCATCGCTCGGTGCGCGACAATATTCTGTACGCCCGGCCGGGGGCGAGTGAGGCGCAGATGGTTGCCGCTGCCCGCCGCGCTGAAGCGCATGATTTTATTTTGGGCCTGCAAGATTCTGATGGCCGCACCGGATATGATGCGCGGGTGGGCGAACGTGGTGTCAAGCTTTCGGGGGGGCAGCGCCAACGCATTGCGCTGGCGCGTGTTATTCTCAAAGACGCACCGATTTTGGTGTTGGATGAGGCCACAAGTGCGTTGGACAGCGAAGTTGAGGCACAGATACAGCAAACGCTTTATGGCGTGATGCAAGGCAAGACTGTGATCGCAATTGCGCATCGGCTGTCAACAATTGCTGCGCTTGACCGTATTTTGGTGCTGGAAGATGGCCGAATTGCCGAAGATGGCACACATGATGCGCTGATGGCGCAAAACGGGCTGTATGCCCGGTTTTGGAACCGTCAGTCGGGCGGGTTTATCGGATCAGAGGAGCCCCTGCCATGATTGCCAGAATTTTTGCGTGGATGGGGCAGCTGATCCCGGCCTTTGACCCGGCTGATGGGCCGCCACCCCGCAGTTTGGCCGCGTTTTTCCGCTGGTCTTTGCGTGGATCTTGGCTGGTTTTGTTCTTGTCGGGGCTGTTATCAGCGCTGGCCGGTGCGATGGAGGTGTTTTCGGCAATTTTGTTGGGTTGGGTGATTGATGGTGCGTTGTCGTCGGGCCCTGAGACCCTTTGGCGTGATAATCTTTGGCTTTTTGCTGGGTTTGCGCTGTTCTATCTGCTGCTACGCCCGTTTACCTTTGGCGTCTCTGCCGCAGCCAATGCGGTGATCGTCGGGCCGAATGTGATGCCGCTTGTGCTCAGCCGGTTGCATCGCTGGACCTTGGGGCAGGACATCACATTTTTTGATAATGATTTTGCTGGCCGCATTGCACAAAAACAGATGCAGGCCGCGCGCGCCGTGACCGATGTCGCGACCGAGGTGATCAACACGGTGTTTTTCGCGCTGGCCTCAGTGATCGGTTCGGCGCTGTTTTTGATTGCCATCAACGCTTGGGGTGCGGTGGCACTGGTGTTTTGGTTGGGGCTTTATCTGTGGTTGATTGCGTTTTTTATGCCGCGGGTGCGGGCCAATTCCGCTGCGCGGGCGGGTGCGCGCGCGATGGTGTCGGGGCAGGTGGTTGATACGATCACCAATATCAAAACCGTCAAGCTTTTTGCCCACGCCGCTTTTGAAGACCGCGTTGCGCTTGATGCGATGCGGATTTTCCGTACACGTTCTCTTGAGTTTGGCGAAATTTCTACCTGGTTTCGCCTGTCGCTGATGACGTTGGCGGGGCTGTTGCCGGTGATGCTGATTGGGGGTGCGATTGTGCTGTGGCAGTCTGGTCATGCCACGGCAGGTGAGATTGCAACCGCTGGTGCCATCTCAATGCGAATTGCACAGATGTCAGGTTGGGTCAGTTTCACGCTGATGTCCATTTATACAAACGTTGGTGAAGTCGAAGACGGGATGCGCACGCTAAGTGTGCCACACGCGCTGGCCGATGCCGCGGGTGCGCGTGATCTGCCGCGTCTGAGTGGCGATATCGTGTTTGATCAGGTCTCGTTTGGATATGGCCGCAGCCGGGGTGGGGTGTCGGATATTGCGCTGCATATCCGCGCGGGCGAACGGCTGGGCATTGTTGGGGCGTCAGGGGCTGGCAAATCATCATTGGTGGCGCTGCTCTTACGACTTTATGACCCCGAAGAGGGGCGGATTTTGGTGGATGGCCAGGATCTGCGTAACATCACGCAGGAAAGCCTGCGCCGTCAGATTGCAATGGTGACGCAAGAAACGGCGATGTTTAACCGATCTGCACGCGACAATATTCTTTATGGTCGGCCTGATGCCAGCGAAGAGGCGCTGATGGCTGCTGCCCGTGCCGCCGAGGCGGATAGCTTTATTTCAACGATGAAAGACCACAAGGGCCTGCGTGGTTATGATGCATTTTTGGGGGAACGTGGTGTCAAGCTTTCGGGGGGGCAGCGCCAACGCATTGCCTTGGCGCGGGCGTTTTTGAAAGACGCCCCGATTTTGGTGCTGGATGAGGCCACAAGCGCGTTGGATAGTGAGGTCGAGGCCCATATTCAACATGCCCTGACCCGTGTGATGGAGGGCAAGACAGTGCTGGCCATTGCCCACCGTTTGTCCACAATTGCTGCGATGGACCGGATTGTGGTGATGGATCAGGGCCGAATCGTCGAGCAGGGCAGCCATGAGGATTTGCTGGCCCAAGACGGGCTTTATGCCCGTTATTGGGCGCGGCAATCGGGTGGGATGATTGGGGCCGATGACCCGGCAGATTCGGCCCCCAATAACAAAGAAAGTGCGACATGAAACTGACAATTGAGCGGCTGGGCCATTTAGGTGATGGTATTGCACCCGGCCCATATTTTGCCGCCCGCACCTTGCCCGGCGAAGAAATTGAGGGCCGAATTGAGGGTGACCGGGTGCTCGATACCCGCATCCTTACCCCGGCTGCGACGCGTGTGCGCCCGCCTTGCCCGCATTATCGCAGCTGTGGTGGGTGTGACTTGCAACACGCCAATGATGATTTTGTGGCCGATTGGAAGTTGGGCGTGGTGCGCAGCGCGTTGGCGGCGCAGGGCCTGAGCGATGTTCTGTTTCGTCCAGTTTTGACCTCACCGCCTGCGTCGCGGCGGCGGGCGAAACTGGGGGGGCGGCGCAGCAAGTCTGGCGCGATCGTTGGCTTTTATGCCCCCGGTTCTGACGTATTGATTGAGGCCGGATCGTGCATTTTGTTGCACCCTGATTTAATGGCCGCGCTGCCCGGTTTGCGTGCGTTGGTCACGCTGGGGGCATCGCGTAAGGGGGCTGTGGCGCTGACACTGACGCGGTCTGAAACCGGGCTGGATTTGGCTGTGGCGGGTGGCAAGCCGCTGGATGCGGCGCTGCAACAAGATCTGGCGTCCTTGGCGCAGGCCCATGGTATTGTCCGTTTAAGCTGGGAGGGCGAAGTGATTGCCCAATCTGTGCCGCCCGTGCAGCGCTTTGGCCCGGCGCTGGTGGCCCCACCCCCCGGCGCGTTTTTGCAAGCCACAGCTGAGGGTGAGGCCGCGCTGCTGGCCGCCATAGCCGAGGCCGTTGGCCCGGCCCGCCGCGTGGCCGACCTGTTTTCTGGCGTGGGCACTTTTGCGTTGCCACTGGCCCAGCGGGCCGAGGTGCACGCCGTTGAGTCTGAGCCGGACATGCTGGTGGCGTTGGAAAAAGGCTGGCGCCAAGCGGCAGGTCTTAAGCGCGTTACCACCGAGGCGCGCGACCTGTTTCGTCGCCCCCTGCTGGGCGATGAACTGAAGCGGTTTGATGCTGTGGTGATCGATCCCCCCCGTGCCGGTGCCGAGGCGCAGATCGCGGCGCTGGCTGAGGCGGCGCAAAAACCAGAAACCACGGTGCCTGTTGTGGTGGCGGTGTCGTGCAACCCGGTGACATTTGCGCGCGACGCTCGTGCTTTGTTGGCGGCAGGCTATCGGCTGGATTGGGTGCAGGTGGTTGATCAGTTTCGTTGGTCGCCGCATGTCGAGCTGGCCGCACGGTTCAGCCGATAGCTGCGGCCCCACTTTCCCTTGGGTGGGCATCGGCGTATAGGACGGCATGGCTTTATCGTTGATGTCCTTGCGCGACCTGCCCAACCTTGGGTTTGACACGATCATCGATGTTCGTGCGCCGTTAGAATATGCCGAGGATCATGTGCCCGGTGCGATCAATCTGCCCGTGCTCAGCGATGCTGAGCGCGCGCATGTTGGTACGATTTACAAACAGCAAAGCCCGTTTTTGGCCCGCAAAGTCGGGGCTGCATTGGTGGCGCGTAATGCGGCTGCACATCTTGAAGGGCCGCTTTGTGACAAATCTGGTGGCTGGCGGCCCTTGGTCTATTGTTGGCGCGGGGGGCAACGGTCTGGGTCTTTTGCGTCGATTCTGACACAGGTTGGATGGCGGGTTGATCTGATCGCGGGGGGCTATAAGCATTATCGCCATCTGGTGGTGCGCGCACTTTATGATGACCCCGTGTCAAGCCCGGTGGTGGTGCTTGATGGCAATACTGGCACGGCCAAAACGGCGCTTTTGGCGGCGTTGTCTGACCGTGGGGTTCAGGTGCTTGATCTGGAGGGTTTGGCCAATCATCGTGGGTCTTTGTTTGGCGGGCGCCAAGGTGGGCAGCCATCACAAAAGGCTTTTGAGGGTGCCTTGGCCCAAGTGCTGGCTGGGTTAGACCCAAACCGTCCTGTGGTGGTTGAGGCCGAAAGCAGCAAGGTGGGCAACCGTAATTTGCCACCGCGGCTGTGGGCCGCAATGTGTGCAGCACCACGTGTGGTGATCCGCGCGCCCTTGGCGGCCCGTGCGGCCTATTTGGCGCAGGCCTATCAAGATATCATCGCCGATCCGCTGGAACTTGACACCATTTTGGCGAAGCTGTCGCCCTTGCATGCGGCCAAGGTGATCGCAGAGTGGCGGGTGATGGCGGCAGAGGGGGCGTATGTTGCGCTAGCCCATGATCTGATGGCGCGCCATTATGACCCGCGTTACAGCTGTCAGCGCGATCGTGTGGGGGCCCATGCGCCACAGATTTTTGAAACAGACAGCCTGTCACCCGATGCGCTGAATGTGCTGGCTGATCGGTTGGTGCCTGCCGTTGCAGCACTGGCTTTTGCTATACCAGCGTAATCTGTGCGGCGGTCGCACCTGGGGTTGCACTGGCTGAAACCTGCACCACCACGCCAATCTGGGCTGCTTGCAGATACCCCGCTTGGTGCAATTGTGCCAAAATGTCGGCGGCCGTGTCGGCGGGCACGGCGGCCAACAGCCCCCCCGATGTCTGCGGATCAAAAAGTAAATCTGCCTTGGTCCCCACCCCAGCGGGCCCATCGGTTTCAAACAGGGGGGGCATCACGGCGCGGTTGGCTGGGTAAAGCACTGACTGCACGCCAAGTGCTGCCAAATTTTCGGCCCCGGCCAGTGTTGGAATGGCGTCCAGATTGAGGGTTGCACCCAACCGCCCGGGTGCAGCCCCCCCCAGCATTTCTAACAAATGCCCCGCCAGACCAAAGCCTGTGACATCGGTCATGGCACGCGCGTTTGGTGCCAAAATCGCGGCGGCTGGGCCGCTGGATTGGGCCATGCTGCCCCAAGCCTGCGCTACCACTGCCCCCGGCGCAGATTGTGACATTTCACCAGCCAAGATCACGCCCGTGCCCAATGGTTTGGTTAAAATCAGGGCATCGCCAATCTGTGCGCCTGTCTTTGTGATTACCGTCTTGGGGTGCAAGCCTGTGACGGTAAAGCCGATGGTCAGCTCGCTTCCCAGACTGGTGTGCCCCCCCACCAGATCGGCCCCCGCCTGGGCAAAGACCTGTACTGCGGCATCAGTGATTTCAGCCAAGGTGCGGCTTTGCAGTTCTGGCCCCATGGGGGGCAGGATAATTTGCGACAGCGCCACTTGTGGTGCTGCGCCCATGGCCCAAACGTCCCCCATGGCATGCAGCGCTGTGATCCGTGCCATCAGCCATGGATCCAGTGTAAAGGCCCGCAGATGGTCGGTTGTCAGAACCTGTTGGCCAGCCCCAGATCCCAGCCGCAACACGGCCGCATCGTCACCCGGTCCTTGCACAACATCGGCGCGCATGGGCTGTGGCAGTGCCGCCAGCCCTGCATCCAGGGCGCGCCGCGCGGCTTTGGCCCCGCATCCGCCACACAAAGGGCCCTGCCCAAGCGCCTCAGACAAGCTCTGCGCCAAAGAGCCCTCAGGGTTTGTACTGGGAGTTTGGCGGGTGGCCGGGGTTTGCATGTGCGGCAGATCCAGAAACCGCGTCATAAAGCGGCGATCAATCCGGTTTTTCCACCGCCACAGCCAAGCGCCGCCCAGATGCAGGCCAAACCGATCGGCCACGGCGGATTTGCTGCCTGTTGAAATCAATTTTAGATAATCTGATTGGGGCTGATAGCGCCGCAGCCGCAGCCCGTTTAACGCTGCGCGCAGGTTGTCATGCAAAATGGGCGCTTGACGCACTGCAAACACCCCAGCCTTTGGCCGTGGCGCATAAGGCATATGTGCACAATCACCGACAGCGAAAATACTTGGATCGTTGGCGCTTTGCAGTGTGGGGATGATGTCGATAAAACCGTTTGTCAGCGACAGACCAGTATCGGCCAGCCAGCCCTGTGGTCGGGCGCCAGCGGCCCCCAGTGTGAATTGCGATGGCCAGTGACGCCCATCTGCGCAGATCACACCGGTCTTTTGCACCTCGGCCACGCAGGCATTGGCCAAAAGATCAATGCCCGCCTCACTGAGACGGCTGAACAGCGCGGTGCGGGCGGCGGGGCCAACGGCTGAAAGTGGAGTGGGCGATGCCTCAAGCAAGGTGATGGTTGGCCGGAGCGCCGGCTGTACTTTTGTCAGGCGGTGATGGGCAGCCAGGGCCAATTCCACCCCAGCCAAACCGCCGCCGATGATCACAACTTGGGGCGCGGCCTGCCCCTGCGCAACATCTGCTACAAAGCGTTGCCAGCGGCTGGCGAACCGTTCCAGCGGCTTTGCGGCAATGCCAAAATCAGTAAATCCCGGCAGGTCTGCGGGCTCGGTTGTGATGCCGATATCGATCGACAGCAGATCATAGACCACATCGGCCCGTCCCGGCACATGCACACGACGCGCTGCGCGGTCAAGTCCGGCCGCATGGCCCAAAATAAGCCTTGCGCCTGCGAATCTGGCCAGATGCACCAGATCAATCATCAGCTCGGATGCGGTGTAATGCCCCGCGATATGGCCGGGCAGCATGCCTGAATAGGCCGCTGTGGGCAGGGGGGATATCAGGGTCAGCCGAACGCCCGGCTCAGGCGCCATGCCCCACCGGCGCAGCGCCAAAGCATGGGTGTGACCGCCACCAATCAGCACGATGTCACGGGTTTGTGGAACGGGGTTTGGCTGCACGTCGTGGCCTTTCAATCTGGCCCCTGAATAGCTGCCAGGGTTGATAAAGGAAAGGTGGCCCAAGTTTTCCGCTTGACGCACCGAGGGAGTTTCAATACCCCCCATCCCTAGTGGCGAGGTAGCTCAGTTGGTTAGAGCACACGACTCATAATCGTGGGGTCGGGGGTTCGAGTCCCCCCCTCGCCACCAATGCTACCGCATCACCTAAAATTGCTGAAGATCCTTGTTTTTTTCTTTAACAGGTCAGACAGGGGTGGCTGCGCAAATTTGCTCAACTGGGGTATTCGGCGAAGCGGCGAAAGCTATGCCGGGGTCGATGATTGACGTGAAGACCCTGCATGCAAAGCTCGGAGAGCTGACGCTGGAGAATGATTTTTTGTCCGGCGCGCTTGGCAAGGCGGGTCTGTTGCTGAGCGCAAAAAAATGATCGATCCCACAGCCAAGCTGAGCGTCAGCCGCTAAGCGATCATGCTGGGGATCAGCCGGGGCAGTGTCTACTGCACGCCCCGCCCGGTGTCAGATGCCAATCTGAAGCTGTTGCACTGGATCGACAAGCTGCATACGGAGTTCCCCTTTGCGGGCAGCCGGATGCTGCGCGGACTGCTGGTTCAGGAAGGGTTCAAGGCCGGGCGTCTGCACGTTGCCACGCTAATGAAACGCATGGGAATTGAGGCGCTCTGCCGCAAGCCGAACGCCTCAAAACTGGCACCGGGACACAAGATTTATCCCTATCTGCTCTGGAAGCTGCCAATCACCCGCCCCAATCAGGTCTGGGCGATGGACATCACCTATATCCCCATGGCGCGCGGGTTCATCTATCTGGCGGCCGTGCTAGACGGTTCACACGGCGTGTCCTTGCATGGCGGGTGTCAATCACGCGGGAGGCTGATTTTTGCATGGAAGCTGTCGAGGAGGCGTTGGCGAAACACGGCACGCCCGAGATATTCAACACCGATCAGGGCAGCCAGTTCACCTCGACCGACTTCATCAAGGTATTGGCCGCCCGTGAGATCAAAATCAGCATGGATGACAAGGGGGCTTGGCGCGACAACGTCTTCATCGAGCGTCTGTGGCGGAGCATCAAATATGAGGAGGTCTACCTGCGGGCCTATGCCAGCGTGTCCGAGGCCCGCGCCGGGATTGGCCGGTATCTGACCTTCTGCAATACCCGTCGCCCGCATTCATCGCTTGACGGAAGAACCCCCGATCAGGCCTACTTTAACCAGCCGATGCCCGAAGCGGTAGCGGCGTAACAACGGTGAAAAACCACTTAGAAAACGCCCAGAACCTGTTCAGATCAACCGAACCACCCCTCAGCTCACCTAACAATACTTAAAATAAGCCAAAGAGGGGCAAAGCTGATGCACGCTGCCCGAGTTAAGCATA
>CALAXT010000022.1 GCA_937895435.1 uncultured Paracoccaceae bacterium
CCTGATGGGGGCACCATATTCATCTTATAAGCTGTTTTTAATTGAAAACGTTTTCGTGTGACGTTTGACACACCCCTCAATCCCCCACGACATCAGCTGACTTGCCATCTGCGTCGGCGCACATCCGTTTGGATAAAACTGGATCAAAGGCCCATCAGGCCAGCAACTCGGCCCCTTGATCGTCAATAAAAGCATAGGAATGGGTGTTTATGTCGCCACTCCAACGCCAGAGTGCGACAAAGCCCTCACACCCCGTGCGGAATGCATGCGGCATCAGGCTGGGATGATGTATCATGTCGCCCACACCCCGCATCCGAGTGTCATCGCCGGCGGTCCAAAGCGCCCGCCCCGCAATGATGACATAGGTCTCGTCAGCATCATGAAGATGCAGCGGGTAATAGCTTTCGGGCCGCATATACACCAAACCCAGCCTCACATCTGGCGCGGGGATCGGCCCCTCCGGCCCCATAAGGGTCGACACACTTATCATCGCGGCAATACGCTTTTCGGTATTCCCCTCGACAGGGTTTGATCCCCAAGGCAGCAAATTCTGTGCTGCCAGAACAGAGCGTGCGGTTGGGTGGTTGCTGTCAGCCAAAACCGCGCGAATACCCGCATCAAACAGGCAGGGCACACCCGGGTCAAAGCCCACAGGCGAAGGTGTCACTAAAAGAGTTTTGGCCGTGTGCGGCCCTTGGGGATCGGCTTCAGCCTCGTAGACTTTTGCGATTGCCCGCAGCATATCATGAAAGACCGAATTTTGCGCCATGGCACCCCCCAACGACAGCCAAGACTTTGTTGGTTTTTGGGCTTTTATCTGTGAGGAACGCGACCAGTTTAAGTCGTAATTATGCTGGAACAGTTCAAAAAGCGGTCTGGCCAACCCGTTCTCGGGTTGTACAAAAAATCTGCTAAACAGATCTGATAAGGGGCTGTGGTTACTGACACACAGTAACTTTTCTATCCGCCAGATGCTTAACGCACTGTTTGAAAAATTCAGCGTTTATGCCAACAAAGCTTCGATCTCAGGGGGCGAAAATTCGGCCAAAAGCACGGCCCATTGGGCGCCATGCATATCGCGATCGCCCCTGTGCCCCTGCACCACCGGGCGCGGAAATGAAAATTTGATCACTCGCAAATCTGCAATATCAAAGCGCTTCAGCATCTGGCTTGGCTGACAATACAATTCAGCGACATCCACCGTTTTAAGGGCTGCAGTAAGCGTCTGATAGGCCGTTTGCGTGCCGCAAAAGATGTCAATAGTCACCCAAAACGGCCCCGCATTTTTTGACCGAATTTTTTGTGCAATGGATCCTACGGTTTTCATGGCCGCACCTCTGACACGGTCAGTTTAAAGGCCGACATCGGGTCATCCAAAGCCATCACATGGTTCAGCGCAAATTCATAAAGCGGGCCACGATCAGACTGTGCTGGCGAAAACGGAAAGGCAAAGGTTGGCAGTTCCTCATCCTCGGTCAGCGGGTAGTGCAGCATGTGTGGGTTGGCCAATTTTCCAATTTCTGCAGCGGTTTGTGCATCTGGGGCCGTGATGATCAGCAGTACCCCAATTTCAACGGGTGCGCCGATACGGTTTTCCATTTGCCCCAGTGCCGCATTCTGCCCCATCAGCCGAAAGTCGAGGTCATAGCTGTCTGGCGCCAGCCCCATACGTTGAGTGATAAGAGCCATGAGAAAGCGCTGCAATCTGTCAGCCCAATCTTGGGCATGCGCGACATAGTGGGCATCACGCAAGATGGCGATCAGCGTAGTTTGAAATCCGGCTGCGCGTGCGCCCTCAAGCTTGACCGTATAAGCGCCGGATATCCATTGCGATCCAGTGACGCGAACGCGGCGCGTATCAAGAGCATGATAGGTGGCTTGGGTCACATCCAGATACCCCCCCGGCTCATAGAGCAAAAAGGGATCTGCGTTTTCATAGAGCATATGGGCCGAAACGGAATGCGGGGTGCACCGCGCACCATGCGCCAGCGGTTCAACGGTAAAACCCGTTTCATCAAAATCAACCAAGATCACGCCTGAGGTCGGATTTGTGGAACAAAGCGCACCACATTCACCGATTTTGGCACCGTGCCAAGCACCGCCGGGATGCTCGCCACGGGCAAGTGGCAAGGCCGCGATGATGGCCGTATCCGTTGTACGCCCTGCAATCACAATATCAGCGCCAGTCGCCAATGCGGCCTGAATTTGTTCGGCCCCTGCCAAAGCCACAATATTTGTCATCTGCGCGATCGCATCCGCAGTGATGTCGGGCGCAGGTGTCAGCGGGGTTATCTGGCCATCAGCCAATGCCTGCGCGATCCGCGCCTTGGGCTGGCCTGAGTAAAGCCGCGCCACACGCAAAGATTGGCCCAGTTCGGCCGCCAGCTCACAGGTGATTTGATACATCCAATCAACACAAGCATCCGCCCCGCTGGTGCCAGAGGTGCCAATTACCAGCGGCACATCTGCCTGCGCCCTTGCAAGCATCAGGTCGCGCCATTCCGATTTCGTTACTGCACGCGCATATTTTGATGTGCCTGACCCCAGCGAAAACGGCCCACTGTCTGTCGAACCTCCATCAATCGCAATAAGATCAGGTTTCGCCGCAACACCCCGGGCAAGCGCGTCACGGTCAAAACCCAAACACAGCACACCCGAAGGAATAAGGACGCGGGTGGGCATCAATTTTCACCAATGGTCGGCAACGCCGGCTTTCGCAGGAACTGACGGAGAAAAACGGGGGCTGCAAAGCCCAACACAGCCGCAACCCAAAAACTGATCGAGATTGGCGACGACAAAAGATACATCCAATCCCCATCTGACAAAACCATCGCGCGGCGCAGATTGTCCTCCATCGCATTACCCAACAGAATGCCCAAAATGATCGGAACAGTCGGAATATCAAGCTTGCGGCAAATATAGCCCAACACCCCAAAGGCAACCATAAGCAGCATGTCAAAGCTGGAGCCGGTCAGCGAATAAATCCCGACAAAGGCCACCATGGTCACGCCCGGTAACAACACCCAAGACGGCACCGATAAAATCCGCACGAAAACTTTGACCATCGGCACGTTCATAATCAAAAGCATGATGTTGGCGATCAAAAGTGAGGCAATCAGCGACCACACAACCTCTGGCCGCTCAGAAAACAGCAGTGGGCCAGGTGTGATATTCAGTGTCAGCAACAGCGCCAACAGAACAGCAGTGGTGCCAGATCCGGGCACGCCCAAGGTCAGCATTGGGATCAACGCCCCCCCCGCTGCAGCGTTGTTGCCTGCCTCGGGCGCGGCCACCCCCTTGGGATTTCCCGTGCCAAAGGTCGCTTTATCTTTCGCCACAGATTTTTCAGCCATATAGGCCAGAAAAGACCCAAGCGAGGCCCCTGCCCCCGGCAAAATTCCCGCCACAAAACCAATGCCCGAGCCGCGCAACATCGCGCCCTTGGTCTGACCCAAGATTTTCCAAGGAATGGAAATTTTACCCAGTTTGATCCCAATGGCACTGTCTTTGCCGTGGGTTTCGATAAAGTGAAACACTTCCGACACCGCAAACAGCCCAACGATGGCAACCAAAAAGTCAATTCCATCCATCAGGTGCAGTTCACCAAACGTAAAGCGAGGCATACCCGTAGTTTTATCAAGGCCAATCATCGCAATGCCCAAGCCAAGACATGCCGCCATTGCAGATTTTGCCTGATTGTTCGATCCAACCCCCCCCAGCGTGCAAAACGCCAGCAGATAGAGCGCGAAATATTCGGCAGGGCCAAACTGAAAAGCTACGCGCGACAACATCGGCGCCAGCAGCATCAAGCCGATCGTTGCCAGAAACGCCCCAACAAATGAAGCAACCCCCGAGACAACCAGCGCATCCCCCGCTTTGCCCTGTTTGGCCATCGGATAGCCATCAAGCGTCGTCATCATCGCAGGCTCATCGCCGGGGATGTTCAGCAAGATTGATGAAATACGCCCCCCGTACATCGCACCATAATAGACCGAGGTCAGCAAAACCAATGCCTCAATCGCATCAAAGCCCATTGAAAATGAAATTGGGATTAGCAACGCCACGCCGTTTGACGGACCAAGGCCCGGCAGTGCCCCGATGATGGTGCCAACAAAACAACCAATAAGCGCGAGCATCAGCGTGTAGGGCGAAAGCGCAATTGAAAAACCAAGCTCAAGATTTGTTAGGATGTCCATGTTTTATCCCTAGCCCAACAGGCCCTTGGGCAGACCCTGCAGGCCAAGTCCAAGCACAAATTTGAAAAGAACGAACAGGCCAACCCCGAGCCCCAGTCCGGTTGCCGCCGCATAAGCTGGGCGCGGGCTGATCTGATAGCTCAGAATTCCCGATACAATGATGGTGGGGATGATAAAGCCCAAAGTCTTGATCGTCATGGCATAGCCAACCAAAAGAACCAGAGCGATCGCCAATTTCAACAGCATCGGACCAAGCGGCCATTCAACATCGGGGTCAGGCCGCAAAATCATCGAAACGGCACACATGATGGTCACGCCAGCAATCATATAGGGAAAGACCCGTGGCCCAACCGGATCTGACATAAAACTTGACCGAATGCCCGTGGCGCTGAGGATATACCCCAGCGCCAGAACAATCATGACCAGACCAAAAATCCGGTCACCACGCATTACTGGATTACTCCGATTTCTTTCGAAAGCTCAACGGTCGAGGCAACTACCCCATCAACCCAGCCCTGGAAATCACCACCAACCTTCGTGAACGGGGCCAGACCATTGTCGGTCATAGCCTTTTGCCACTCGGCCGAGGCGGCCACTTTGGCAAGCCGGTCCGCCCAAGTATTGAACTGGTCGTCGGTGATGTTCTTTGGAACGTAAAGACCACGCCAGTTCACCGCAACAACGTCAAAACCCTGTTCGCGTGCCGTCGGAATATCCTCAAACCCCGGCACACGCTCTTCGGTCAGAACAGCCAAAGCCCGGACATCACCAGATTTCAGAAAGCCCACGATTTCCGACATGTCACCGGTCATGGCTTGGGTAAAGCCCCCAACCGTCTGCGTGATCGCATCTGCACCGCCATCAACACCAATATATTTGATCTTGGTGATGTCATTGAACCCGGCAGCCTTCATAACCTGCAAAGGTTTCATATGGTCAAAGCCGCCGACAGCGGAACCACCGGCAAAAGCAACCGAACCTGGGTTAGCCTTGATGGCCTCAACCATTTCAGACAGGTTTTTAAAGGGGCTGTCTTTGGCCACGACGATTACACCGGGATCAGCACCGATAGCTCCGACAAAGCGCACCATATCAGCGGTCATGCCTGCAAAAGCATTCTGGGCCAAACGGGTGGTTGTGGCAGAAGAGGCCGCGACGATCAGATCGGCGTCGTCGGTCCGCTCGGTTGCAACATTGGCAAAAGCAACGCCACCGCCGGCACCAGCCATGTTGGTCACCTGCATCGGCGCATCGATTGCCTTGATTTCATAAAGAATATTGGCAATCTGGCGGCATGTGAAATCCCAACCACCACCGGGGTTCGCAGGCGCGATACACTCATAAGCGAATGCGGTGCTGCCCGACAAAAGGGCAATAGCGGCGCTGGAGCCCAGCGTCTTCATCAGGTTCATTTTCATAGGCGTCCTCCCAGACATTATCCCTCAGCAGGGCGACTCTCGTGTGAAGCCCTTGCATGATAGAAGATTCCCCCTAAAGCTGACACGAACCTGTCACCAGATGGGCGAAAAGACGGATAAAGGGGAAAAGATGCGTTTTCTTCTGGTCGAAGACAGTCCCGAACTGGCGCGCTCGGTGCATGATCTGTTGTCGCTCGACGGGCACGGCGTTGATTGGGCCGCAACCCTGACCGAGGCCCAAGATTGCCTGAACGCCACCCAGTATGACCTTATTTTGTTGGATATCATGCTGCCGGATGGTGACGGCCGCCGCTTTTTGCAAGACCAGCGCCGCGCCGGGTGCGACACCCCTGTGATCGTGATGACAGCGCGCGCGGCCGTCTCAGACCGGGTTGATCTTTTGGACAGCGGCGCCGATGACTATATTACAAAGCCCTTTGATTTCAAAGAATTAGAGGCCAGACTGCGTGCTGTGCTGCGCCGCCGCGGCGGGGCGGCACAAACGGTGCGCAGCTTTGCCGACCTGTCGTTTAACCCGCTGACAGCAACTGTTACCATTCAAGGCGAATCCCGCGACCTGCGCAACCGAGAGCTGCGGTTGTTTGAAATCTTGCTGGGCGCCCCTGACCGAATTTTCAGCAAAGATCAGCTGTGTGATCGGCTGTTTTCCTATGCAGAATCTGTCAGTGATAACGCGATTGAGGTCTATGTTGGGCGACTGCGCAAAAAGCTTGCTGGCTCAGCAGCGCGGATCGAAACCGTGCGTGGGCTTGGCTATAAACTGACCGCAGAACGGATCAGCGGATGACCATGGGCTTGCAAAGCGGATCGCTTCGGGCGCGGCTGGTGCTGCAATTGCTTGTGGTGGCGGCTGTTCTGGCGGTTTTGCTGTTTTTCACCGTCCGCTACACGGCAGACCGCGCGGCCGAAGCCACGCAGGACGCCATTTTGGGCGCGGCCACCACCTCGGTGGCCGAGCAACTGCGCGCCACAGAAGAGGGCGTGGAAATCGATCTTGCCTATTCGACGTTTTCGATGCTGGGCGCGATAGGCCAAGACCGACTGTTTTACCGGATCGACATCGGCAACAGCACTGTGACGGGCTATGATGACCTGCCCCTGCCAGAACAACGCCCCACCAGCCTTGCCGCCGAATTTTATACGGCCCCCTATCTTGATACGAAAATTCGCATATCCGCTGTATCGCGGACAATTGTGGTGGGCACATCGCCGGTTCCAGTGCTGGTTATGATCGGTCAAACCCGTCAAGGTCAGGCTGCAATCGCCGGGGCGCTGGCCAATCGCGCAGCACTGCTGGGGTTTGGTTTTTTTGTGCTGGCGGTGCCACTAAGCCTGCTGTCGGCGGGGTCAATTTTCAACCCAATCAATCGCCTGGCCGAAGCCGTAGGCCGACGCGGGCCGCGCGATCTGCGCGCCGTGCGCCACCCCACCCCCCGAGAGCTTGCACCACTTGTGGCCGCTTTGAACGGTTTTGTCTCGCGCCTGCGGGGGGCATTGTCGCAGACAGAAACATTCATCGCAGAAGCAGCACATCATATCCGCACCCCGCTCTCCACTGTGCGCACGGAGGCAGAGATTGCGCTGCGCCAGTCCGATAATGAGGCAACACGGATACGGCTGCGCTCAATGATCCGCGGGGTCGAAGAAAGTGCACGCTCGGCCAGCCAGTTGCTCGACCATGCGATGGTTCTCTATCGATCGGATCAGCTGGAAATGGTTGAGGTGGATATGGGCCAGGCCGCCCGCAATGTCGCACGCGCCTTTGGCCCAACGGCCGAGCTGAAAGAGGTGTCTTTGATTGTTTTGGGCGATGATCGGCCCTTGCCCACCCGGGGGGACCCATTGCTAATCGAGGCTGCGCTGCGCAATCTTGTTGATAACGCCATCAAGTATTCACCCGAGGAAACCGAAGTCTGTATTGCACTGTCGCAAGGCAATGGCATGGTCAAGGTGCGGGTTTGCGATCAGGGGCGTGGGCTGTCGGGGGCCAGCATGGAACAACTTGCCCAGCGCTTTTCCCGCGGGGGAAATGTGTCCGATGTCGTAGGCTCTGGGCTGGGGCTTACAATTGTGACCGAAGTCATCGCAGCCCTGGGCGGAGAGTTCCTTTTGGAAGAACAAGCGACGGGGGGAACATGCGCCAATATGTCATTGCCGCAGCACTGATGTGCTGTGCAACACGCGTGGAAGCTTACGAAATAGAAGATGAGCGTTTGTTTGGCCCCCCAAACATGCCAGTGATTTCGGTTTTGTCGACCACTGACACTGATGTTTTTGCCCCCGTAATCGAAGCCTTTCTGGCCGCCCACCCTGACCATGCGCTGCGCTATGTTGCGGCATCGAGCCAAGAGGTATTTCGCGCGATGCGCGATGAAGACGCACAGTTTGATCTGGTAATTTCATCCGCCATGGATCTGCAAATGAAGCTTGCCAATGATGGGTTCGCAGCCCCCATTGTCTCCGCCCAAACCCAAGCTCTGCCACCCTGGACAAAATGGCGCGACAGGCTGTTTGGCTTTGCGCTAGAGCCCGTGGTGCTTATGGCATCGAAAAAGGCGATGCAGGGGTTGGTTTTGCCACGCACACGGCGTGATCTGATTGATCTTTTGCGCGCCAACCCAGACCGCTTTAATGGCCGCATCGCAACCTATGATCCCAATATTTCTGGTGCGGGCTATCTGTTTGCAACACAAGACGCGCGTCAGACAGACGCCTTTTGGCGGTTGGCAGAGGTGATGGGCCGGCTGAACGCGCAGCTCTATTGCTGCTCTGGCGAAATGATCACCGGGTTAGAAAACAACGAGCTGGCGCTGGCTTATAATATTGTTGGCAGCTATGCCTTTACGCGTGTGCAAGGCTCGGATGACCTGGTTGTGATTGAGCTTGAGGATTTTACCGTGGCGCTTGTGCGCACAGCTTTTGTACCCCGCAATGCCGAGCGGCCACAAATGGGCGCAGAACTGCTTGATTTTATGCTTAGTAAAACCGATGGGCAAACGACCAGATCTGGCGGCGCAGCCTTGCTGCCACGCGAACAGGCAGCCCTGCCCCCGCATGTGCGGCCCATCCGTCTGGACCCAGGTTTGTTGGTATATCTTGACCGCATCAAGCGCGCCAATTTTCTGGCCGAGTGGAACGCAGCAATGACCCAACCTTAGCCATCGCGCATTCGGGCCAGGCCTTCGTGAACAGGTCCCCCTTCCTAAAAAAATCACATGCAAAATTACATAAACGCTGGCATCGGTGGCGCTCGCAAATCAGCGCGCGGCCCTGCCAAACAGCGAGGCCAAGCGCGTCAGGGTTTACCAGCATGCCCATGCCCCGCATGTTGCACAGGCGCGTCACCCATGCCAGATTGATACATCTTGCACAGCTCAGTCGCCATTTTCGCTCGCAGTTGGCGACAAGGGGCCCTATGCCCTATTAAGCCGCGCGAGTCGCATGCCCATGGCCAAACTTAATAAAACGAGAGATGGATGCGAGAAATCTTGCTGAAACTGGAAGGCCTGACCAAAGCGTATCCCGGTGTGGTCGCCAACAGTGGTGTGGATCTGGCCATCCAAAAGGGCGAAGTGCACGCACTCTTGGGCGAAAATGGGGCGGGCAAATCGACCTTGGTCAAAACGATCTATGGCCTGGTCGCACCTGATGCCGGCCATATGACCTTTGAGGGCAAGCCCTTTCGCCCAGCTGATCCGCGTGCGGCCCGTGCCGTGGGCATTGCAATGGTATTTCAACATTTTTCGCTGTTCGAGGCGTTAACTGTGGTGGAAAATATCGCCCTTGGTATGGAACACCCCCCAACCATGCGCGCCTTGGCCACACAGATTAAGGCGGTATCGCAGACCTATGGGCTGCCACTTGACCCACAGCGGATCGTGGGCGATTTGTCGGCGGGTGAGCGGCAGCGGGTCGAAATTATTCGTTGCCTGCTGCAAGATCCAAAATTGCTGATCATGGATGAACCCACCAGCGTTCTGACCCCACAAGAGGTTCGGATTTTATTTGCAACGCTGCGCCAACTTCGCGCGCAGGGCACAGCTATTCTCTATATCTCTCACAAACTCGAAGAAATCCGGGCGCTGTGTGACCAGGCAACAATCTTGCGCTTGGGCAAAGTGGTGGCAAACTGCGACCCCCAGCAAGTGTCTGCCAAGGAAATGGCAGAAATGATGGTGGGCAGCGCTTTGCAGGCCCCGAAAAAACAAACCGTGACCGAACAAGGCGCGGTGGCCCTTACCCTGTCGCAGCTGTCTGCCCCCGCGCCGCAGGCGTTTGGCACGCCGTTGCGCGACATCAATCTGACCGTGCGTTCGGGTGAGGTTCTTGGGATCGGTGGGGTCGCAGGAAACGGCCAAGAGGAACTGGTTGCAGCGCTCTCGGGTGAGATGCGCGTGGCCGCAAATATGATCCAGCTTTATGGCCAGGCTGTAGGTGCCTTGCCCCCCAACGCCCGCCGCAAGCTGGGCCTTTGCGCCGCCCCCGAAGACCGAAACGGCCATGCCGCTGCCCCCGATTTATCACTGACTGAAAACGCGCTGATGACGGCAGATGCCCGCATGGGCCTGTCGCGCCATGGGTTTATCAACCGCCCCCAAGCACGGTCTTTTGCCAGTGCTGTTATCAAACGTTTTGATGTGCGCACCCCCAGCACCGATATTTTGGCCCGCGCGCTGTCCGGGGGAAATTTACAGAAATTCGTCATTGGCCGTGAAATCTTGCAAGCGCCGAAAGTGTTCGTGGTCAACCAACCGACTTGGGGCGTTGATGCAGCAGCAGCGGCGGCCATCCGACAGGCCATTCTTGATTTGGCTGAGGCAGGTGCGGCAGTGATTTGCATTAGCCATGATTTGGATGAGCTGATGGAAATATCTGATCGCTTCGCCGCACTGAATGGTGGCCGGCTCAGCCCCCCCTCTCCCACCGCCTCACTCAGCCTTGATCAGATTGGCCTGATGCTGGGCGGCGCCCATGATATGGAGGTCGCGCATGTTAAGGCTTGAACGCCGGCGCCAGCCATCCAACTTGTGGCGCTGGGGCGCGCCAATGGCCGCCGTCGTCCTGACGATGGTGCTGGGGGCACTGTTATTTTGGATGATTGGCCGCGATCCGTTTCTCGCCATCAAAACGATATTTTGGGATCCGGTCTTTGGAGAGTTCGCGTTTTACTATCGTCCCGAATTGATCAAAAAAGCAGCCCCCCTGATCATGATCGCGATCGGGCTGTCGTTTGGCTTTCGTGCGGGCATTTGGAACATCGGTGCAGAAGGGCAATATATCATCGGCGCCATCTGTGGCGCGAGCGTGGCGCTGGCCTTTTACCCAATGGCCGCGCGCTGGATGATCTTTCCACTTATGATCATGGCTGGAATTTTGGGTGGGGTCGTCTGGGCGATGATCCCGGCTTTGCTGCGGGTTTATTTCAAAACTAACGAAATTCTGGTATCGTTGATGCTGGTTTATGTAGCTGAAGTTTTGGTGAAAGCCTTTGCCGTAGGCCTGCTGCGCAACCCCGAAGGTCGCGGTTTTCCCGGCAGCCGAAACCTCACGCAATACCCATCCGCTGCTAATCTGGAACTGTTTGCCGGTACAGGTATTCATTGGGGCGTGATTACGGCCGTACTGTCGGTTGGGCTTGCCTATGTTGTGATCACGCGCCACCGATTTGGCTTTGATGTGCAGTTGGCCGGCCAAAGCCCACGCGCGGCGGCCTTTGCCGGGGTTAATACGAATTGGTTGGTGATCGGCTGTATGGGGCTTTCTGGTGGACTGTCTGGTTTGGCTGGATTGTTTGAGGTGGCCGGGCCATCGGGGCAAATTCTGGGCAGCTTTCCAGCGTTTTACGGCTTTACGGCCATTATCGTGGCCTTTTTGGGCCGTCTGCACCCCGTTGGCATTCTGCTGGCGGGGCTTTTGATGGCGCTGACCTATATCGGGGGCGATGCTGCGCAATCGGCAATGAACCTGCCCTCGGCGGCGATAAAGGTATTCCAGGGCATGTTGTTGTTTTCATTGCTTTCGGTGGATGTGCTGACGAATTACCGCGTGCGGTTCACGTGGGCGAAAGGTGACTGAGATGGATATCAATCCGGTCTTGCTGCTGGCAGCGGTTATTGTCGCATCAACCCCAATTTTGCTGGCAGCCATCGGTGAATTGGTTGTGGAGCGTGCAGGTGTTTTGAACCTGGGCGTTGAGGGGATGATGATCACCGGCGCAGTCTGCGGCTATATTGCGGCGCATGAAACCAGCTCGGCCACGCTGGGGTTTGCTGGGGCGGCATTGGGTGGCGCAGGGGTGGCTGCGCTTTTTGCATTTTTGACGTTGGTGCTTTTAACCAATCAGGTGGCCACGGGGCTGGCGCTAACGCTCTTTGGTTTGGGGTTGGCGGCAATGGTGGGTCAAGGCTATGCCACAACCACCGTGGTCAGCGTGCCAAAACTGCCTATTCCCGGCCTGTCAGACATACCGGGGCTGGGGCGGATATTTTTTACCCATGATGCCATAGTTTATCTGTCGATTGTGCTGGTGTTGGCGGTTTGGGGATTTTTGCGATTTAGCCGCAATGGCCTGATTTTGCGCGCCATCGGGGAAAACCATGAGGCCGCACATGCCTTGGGCTATCATGTGCGACGGGTGCGGTTTTTTGCGCTGCTGTTTGGCGGTGCCTGCGCTGGACTGGGGGGCGCTTATATCAGCTTGGTTCGCGTGCCGCAGTGGGTTGATAACATAACCTCGGGCGCGGGTTGGATTGCACTGGCCATTGTTGCATTTGCAAGCTGGAAACCGGGCAGATTGGTCACAGGTGCCTATCTTTTTGGCGGAGTGACCGCATTGCAGCTGAACATCCAAGCAACAGGGCTTGCGATTCCTGTCGAATATCTGTCCATGTCACCCTATATCGCGACGATCCTTGTGCTTGTGCTGTTGTCAGGCGGGCGGGCCCCCGGATCGTTGGGAAAGACTTTTCACGCCTCGCGGTGAGGCCCGATCAACACCCGGCCATCAAGGTGCCGGAAACCTTTGGGAGAACCAGAATGAAACGCAGAACGCTTCTTGCTTCGGGTGCCAGCGCCGCACTTGCCGCCGCCATCGGCGCCCCCTTGCGCGCCCAAGCCAAAACCAAGGTTGGCTTTATTTATGTCGGCCCGATCAATGATGGCGGCTGGACCCAGCACCATCACGAATCGGCCAAACAGATGGTTGAACACTTCGGTGGCGCGATCGATTTCGTTTATCAAGAAAGTGTGCCCGAAGGCCCCGATGCCGAACGCGCAATCACCCAGATGTGCCTGGGCGGCGCCAATCTGATCTTCACCACTTCATTTGGCTATATGGATGCAACGATCAATGTTGCCTCGAAATTTCCCAATGTGAAATTCGAACATGCCACCGGCTATAAAATGGCCGATAACGTCGGCGTCTATTCGGCCCGCTTTTATGAGGGCCGCGCCATTCAAGGCACGCTGGCCGGCCGGATGACCAAAACAAACAAAGTGGGCTATATCGCCTCAGTTCCGATCCCGGAAGTCGTGCGTGGCATCAATGCGGCCTTCTTGCACGCCCGCAAGGTCAACCCCAATGTTGAGTTCAAGATCATCTGGATTTTTGAATGGCTCAATCCCGCCAAAGAGGCTGACGCCGCCAAGGCGCTGATCGAACAGGGCTGCGACGTGGTGTTGCAACACACCGATTCCACCGCGCCGCAAGCCGCGGCCAAAGAGGCCGGCAATGTCTATACCTTTGGCCAAGCCGCCGACATGGCAGAATATGGCCCAATGCCCCGTATTTCGTCGATCATCGACAATTGGGCGCCCTATTACATTGCTCGCGCCCAGCAGGTGATCGATGGGTCCTGGACCCCGGCCTTTACCTGGGATGGGATCGGCGCTGGCATGGTTGGCATTGGTGAGATTTCTGACGTGGTGCCCGCTGAATTCAAAGCCGAGGCCGAAGCCATGCGCGATGCCATCGCCGCCGGCAGCTATCACCCGTTCACAGGCCCGATCAAGAAACAAGACGGCTCTGATTGGCTGGCCGCAGGCGAGATTGCCGATGATATGACCTTGGGTGGTCTGAATTTCTATGTCGAAGGGATTGAGGGCGATATTCCATCCTAACCCCACCCCGCTTCCCAGCCTAACGCAGCCCCGGCCGAAATGATCGGCTGGGGCTTTTGTTTTGACGATAATCCCACCAATGCACCTGCGGGCTATCGGCCCCAGTTTACGTGTGCACCAGGCAACGCGCCCATGGATATGACCGACCAATTGCATTCGACCATGCGTTTGAAAGCCGTCGAACTTTTCGCGCCGTCGGGCTTCAAACTGTTGAATGAAGGCGTCGAATTGGCCGAAAAGGTGCGTAACTACGAACGCGTCATAGGCGACGTGCATTCGTCCTACTATTCGCACGAAGTCGTTGAAGCGGCACAGGCAAGCCGCGTCGGATCGTGCCCGCACACTTGAGGTTTGCCGCAGCACCTACGCCGTCGCCGCCTGACGACCCTTCGCTCAAGTGCCTGGGGCAACTGACCCCGGTTTGCGTTCAACGGCGCAGCCGGGGTTTCTTTTATGTCCAGCCTTTGCCTTCATCAAACCCTACGCGGGGTTTGGCAAAACGGTATCCTTGCCACATAAACTTGAACGCACCAACCAAACCGAATTTCGGCAAAACTTCGCGTAAAAGCTGGTCAGGTGTTTTGATGACGACCGGCGTTTTGATATTCGACAGCCCCGCGACTTTTTGAAGTTTGTAGTCCATGGTCAGAAAATACTGAATGCCTGCGCATTCAGCGCACCAAATGTGGTAGGCGTCTAGGGCTTGGTTCAAATTTAACGGCTTGTCTTCGCCCTGAAATGCCCCGGTCATCTTCGTCAAATCAATATAGCGAGGGTGCTTGATACCACATACGAAATCCAGATTGTGCTCTTTGAACTTTTTGTTGCCGCCAAGGAGTATGCGAGATTGCAGCACAATAGGGTCGGGAACTTCGTGGAGCGGGCATTCGAAAAAGCGACCAGATGGGCTAGCCATGCCGGGTAGCCCCCAAGTTTCCAAGTCAACTTCGCGGTGAACGTGAAACGTAAGCCACCCGGAAATTCCTGCATATGCTAACATTCCGAGAAACACGGCGTCACGCTTCTGCACGTCGTTCCTAATCTTGTGAATATCATTCACCGTGTAAGGTTCGTGATACTCTGTCTCAAATATCGTGCTGCCCCAGTTCACCGTCGTTTTATTCGGGCGATAAACATGCTTCTTTACCGCTGAGAACTTCAGAATGTTTGTATCAATAAATACGCTAGCTACCGGCTTTGTTCTTCCCATCACACTTCCACGACTAGTAGTTGGTTTTTGATGGATCATGCGTTGCGCAAGTGCGCAAAACAACCACTTCGCCGCTTTGCGCAAGGCTACGCTAAGATGATGCTGCGGTCGCCGACTGATTGGCGCGCTGTGCATGGCGCGACATGCGGTCACGTTTTCGTTAGCGGTTGCAGTTGCTTTCGGGGCCGTTCGCCGCCGTTCGATAATCAAGGCAATACTTAGGCAGAGAAATTGGTGCTGAATTTTTATCAGCTAAAAAAATCACTCATAGAGATAAGTGGCAGCCCGTAGGGGATTGGCACACCCGTTGAAAGTCCAATAAAATATGGAGGACGTGTCCCACGGAGGTGCCTGAAAGTCGTCAGCAAGATCAATGGGATACCAGACCTGTGTCCCACTGCCTTATCCAGATGTCTATTTGACATCTGATCTCCCAGTGTTCCAAAAGCATCTTGGCTAAACTCAGGCGAACACAGGCCCCAACATCAACATTTACTGTCAGGGGCTGGGCATGGGGGCGTGGTTTTTCGGCTTCGCGGTCCCGTCACTGCCGATCAGGCCGATCAGGATGAGCGCGATGACAGCGGCGGTCAATAGATGCCACAGCCAGTGAAACCCAAAGGGCAGCGCGCTGCAAAGCATAATATCCGCCACGCGTGCACCGATAGCTGCCACATAAAGACCTGCGGCGGCCAGTAGGTAGCGACCAAGCCTCTCGCCTCGGCGGACCAAGAGGATGCCGCTGGCGATCAAAAGGGCAATCGTGGGCACATGGGTTATGCCGCCACCAAGCGCACCGCGCGGCGCAGATATGATCCAGCCCTGTCTGAGCAAAAAGAACACCGCGATTACCCCCAGTGCACCGCTGACCGACAGGCCAAAGGCACCCCGCGCCAGATAGAACAGGGCCGCCAGACCAAAAAGCTGGATTGGGATCAGATCCAGCCAAAGGGTGATCGGCACATGCATGGTATGAAAAAGGAAACTTCCAAGCCCGATCATCGCGGCGAGGCCGATCAGCGCCAACTGGTATCCATCGCGCCGCGTCGTCGCGCGCCAAAGCACAAGCCCATAGCCCGCAGCGATCAAGAAGGCTACGTTGGTCAGTGCGTTCTGTGGTTCTGCGGTAAGGCCCTCGCCCAGTCGGCCGCAATAGTAACCAATTCGGGAAAATGTATCCGTCATTCAATCCCGCCCCTCGACAAAGACACCTAATTCGACATTCCCCAAGCGGCATGCTGGCTGACGTGAAGATCGCCTGATTTTGCCTGCTGGACAAGCATTTTTCGCCCCAACCGGCGTCTGTGGTCGCGCAAACCCCTGGAGCTTGGCAGATCGGGCCGCGAACCCGCCTATTCTTGGCCCGGTGGGCCCGTTTTTCAGCGCGTCGGACGGACCTGTCCTGCGGCGTTCGTTGAATTTGGGCCCAGATCGCGGTCACGCGCATAGCGGTGGCGCTCGCAATCGGCGGATGGCGG
>CALAXT010000023.1 GCA_937895435.1 uncultured Paracoccaceae bacterium
AGCCAAACCAAAAGTAGCCAAGCCAAAAGCAACCAAGCCAAAAGTGGCAAAACCTGACAGCTGACAGGCCGTTGAACCCGGCACAGATCATTGACAGACACACGCGCGCCCGTCACAAAAGGCGCGACTTTTGAAAAGGGGCGGCGGATGAAAAAGGTATATGCTTCGGCGGAAGCAGCGCTGGACGGCGTTTTGTTTGATGGGATGACAATTGCCGCAGGTGGGTTTGGCCTGTGCGGTATTCCCGAACTGCTGATCGCCGCAATCCGGGCGGCGGGCACGCAAAATTTAACTGTTGCGTCAAACAACGCGGGCGTCGATGGGTTTGGACTGGGGGTTTTGTTAGAAAGCCATCAGGTAAAGCGGATGATTTCTTCCTATGTCGGCGAAAACGCCGAGTTCATGCGTCAATATCTTTCGGGTGAGCTTGAACTGGAATTTACCCCCCAGGGCACGCTGGCCGAACGGATGCGGGCCGGTGGTGCGGGCATCCCAGGTTTTTACACAAAAACCGGCGTTGGCACCGTGATCGCCGAGGGCAAAGAACATAAAGATTTCGATGGCCAGACCTATATTTTGGAACGTGGGCTGGTGGCCGATCTGTCGATCGTCAAAGCGTGGAAAGCTGATCCGTCGGGCAATCTGGTGTTTCGCAAAGCTGCGCGCAATTTCAACCCACCTGCCGCAACATGTGGCAAGGTCTGCATTGTTGAGGTTGAGGAAATCGTGCCATTGGGCAGCCTCGATCCCGACCACATCCACCTGCCGGGCATCTATGTGCATCGCCTGATTCAAGGCACGCATGAAAAACGCATTGAACAACGCACCACGCGCAAAAAGGAGGCCTGACCCATGTGGGACCGTAACCAAATGGCCGCCCGTGCGGCGCAAGAACTGCAAGATGGCTGGTACGTCAATCTGGGCATCGGCATTCCCACATTGGTGTCTAACTATATCCCCGATGGGATTGAGGTAACACTGCAATCCGAAAACGGTATGCTGGGCATGGGCCCGTTTCCGTTCGAAGGCGAAGAAGACCCTGATCTGATCAACGCAGGCAAGCAGACCATCACCGAACTGCCACAGACGGCGTATTTTGATTCTGCGCAAAGCTTTGCAATGATCCGGGGTGGCAAAATTGCGATGGCCATTCTGGGCGCAATGGAAGTGGCCGAAAATGGCGATTTGGCCAACTGGATGATTCCGGGAAAATTGGTCAAGGGCATGGGCGGTGCGATGGATCTGGTGGCCGGCGTGGGCCGGGTTGTGGTGGTGATGGATCACACATCAAAACATGGCGAAAGCAAGGTTCTTAAAGCCTGCACCCTGCCGCTGACAGGCACTGCCGTGGTCGACCGTATCATCACCAATCTTGGCGTGATGGATGTGGTGCCGGGCGGTCTGCGGATTGTTGAACTGGCAGATGGCGTCACCGAAGATGCGCTGCGCGCCGCGACCGAGGCCACTATTGTCAGCTGATCTGACAATCACCCGCAGCCAATCAGCGGCTGCGGGCTGCTATAGTGTGCAGATCGGCACGGATGAGGCCGTGTTGGAATATCGTGTGATTGGCCCAGGCCAGATTGACGCCTATCGCACCTTTGTGCCGCCCGTCTTTCGCGGATCGGGCGTAGCTTTGGCGCTGGTGGCGCGCTTGGTGGCTGATGCTCGCGCTGAGGGCATGCAGATCATCCCCAGCTGTTCTTATGTTGCCGTTCAACGCGATCGTCACCGCGATTGGGCCGATGCGTTCGCCCCCAAAGACTGATCCTTTGCTGCAACATCAGCGATAACACAGCCATCCTGAAAGCTTAGGGGTGGGCGCAGGCACAGGCTGCGCGCGACCTGCCACGCGGCCAACACCTTGGGCACATAGGCACGGGTTTCCGCAAAAGGCGGCACCCCATTATGACGCGTCACAGCCCCCTCACCCGCATTATATCCAGCCAAAACCATCAACGGATCACCCGAAAACGTGGCCATAAGCCAATTCAGATACGCCACACCACCCGCAATATTCTGGGCCGGATCAAACCGATCTTGCACACCGAACCGGGCGGCGGTTTCCGGGATCAACTGCATCAGCCCACCCGCCCCCTTTGGGCTGACCGCACCACTTTGGCCCGATGATTCCACCCCAATCAACGCAATCACCACCGCGGGGGAAACGGGCCCACCTTGGGTGGCGCGTGTGATGTTCGTGCCGTATTGCTGCGCGATCCGGCGCAAGGCCGCCAGGTTGGGCGCCATTGTCCCAACCGACACAGGCCCATCATCAAGCTGCGCCAATGCCTGTGACAGCCGCGCCTCTACCGCCAGCCGATTGGGCTGCGGGCCGGGCAGCAGGCGCGGCGAAATGCGTTGCCAGAACCATTCATACCCCTGCCCCCGGCCAGACCCATCTGTGCGCGCACGGCCCAGCGCACGCCGCATGTCTTGCGCCTGCTGCGCCGCCCGAATGCCTGCGGCCAGCACACGCGCCTGCTCGGCCGGATCAATTTGCACCGTGATTCGGCGGGTGGCGTTGGGCAGCGGTGGCTTAATTCGCTTTTCGATTGATTTAACATAAGGGCGCGGCACCTCGGCGCCCACAGGCGCGCCCCAAAGCCCGCCCACGATGATGACCACCACCCCCAAGAACACCAAGATAAATTTCATAAAAATAAACACTTACCTTTGTTCATGTGCAAAATCTGTATCAGATTGCCCGCGATCAGGTGCCCCTGCAAGCGTGTTTAAGGTATCTGATTTGATGGTAAATTTTTGGGTTTTTTACCCCAAAGCTTCTCATATTAGATTGATATTTATTAAATTTGCACATCTTTTACGGTGGCTTACGCAAAAAAGTACGATGTTGGTCAAATTCTTGCCACGATCTAACCTGTATTTGAACCCACGGTAAACGGGGGTTAATCGATCGAAACCTCTGACAGATGCCAACCTTAAATGGCTGAGCAAGGTCGAACTTTTTTGGAGACTAAACATGAAACTCTTCACAAACTTCTTCGCAGATGAAGACGGCGCTGTCACGGTTGATTGGGTTGTGCTGACAGCGGCCATCGTCGGCCTGGGGATCGCCGTTTTATCAACGGTGGCCGGCGGATCGGGCGATTTGGCAACCAGTATCAGCGACTATCTGGGCAGCAGCATCACCGTCGGTGATGATCCTGCGGGGCCTTAATTACAGGATGGCCAAATCATTGGGTAAATTTGCACCCATCGTTTGACAGCCGGAACGTTTCCAAACCGCGCCCGGCAACTGGCGCGGTTTGATTGCTGAATATGGTGCGTGCGCCCGACCACCCCGGTGGGCCGCGCGCAGCCATCGGCGGCACCGCGCCCCCGCCCCCAAGGACCCGACACACAGATGCGATTTTTTTATATCTTGTCGCTGCTTGTGGGCGTTGCCCTTGCGGGTACAGCCGTTTTCATGGCGCAGGCCTATGTGGCAAAATCGCAGGCGGCATTGATCGCCGAACGTAAAATGCGCGAGGATCGTGGGCCAATGACCGAACTGCTGGTGGCCAAGCGCGATCTGCCCTTTGGCACGGAAATCACCGCCGCAGATGTGCTGCGTATGCCCTGGCCACAGGCCATGCTGCCCAAGACAGCGTTCAAAGACACCCAGACACTTTTCCCCACAGATGGCCCCAAAACCCGCAGCGCGCTGCAGGCAATGGTGAAATTCGAACCGATTTTATCAGAAAAAGTATCAGCCCCGGGGGAAGATGCGGGGATTGCTGCGCGCCTGTCGGTCGGCATGCGGGCCTTTACGATTAAGGTCGATCTGCGCTCGGGCGTATCGGGATTGCTGCGGCCGGGGGACCGGGTGGATGTATATTGGACCGGCAGCGCCAATGGTGCCGAATTCACCAAACTGATTGAACCCGGCGTGCGACTGGTGGCCATTGATCAATCCATCAAGGATGAGCCAAACGGCAAAGGCGGCATTGCCAAAACAGTAACGGTTGAAATTACCCCACAACAAGTCGCAGCTTTTACCCAGGCGCAATCCACCGGTCAGCTGACCCTGTCGTTGGTGGGCGTCAGCGATGACAGTTTGGCCATTGTGCGCGACGTTGATCAAAAAAGCCTGCTGGGCCTGACCGAACCCGAGGCTGAAATTTTTACGCCCGCCCCAAAAATCTGCACCATCCGCCAGCGCAACGGCGCCACGGTAACCGAGGTGCCCATCCCTTGCCCGCAATAGCGGCACACCTGTTTTGACCCAAGCGGATGATCTGACGCGTCATTTCATTGCATTTGACGTAAATTTAATCATCTTATGATTGATTAACAAAATAATCTTAAACGGCTACTTGCCTTGATATTACACAACTTTGAGGCAATACTGCAAAACGTTACGCCGTTCGAAAAAGTATGAACAAAGGGTTAAGGCGGCATGAAATTTTTGCGTTTGGTACAGATATTGGTGATGGGCGTGGCCGTTATGGTCGGCGCCAGTCAGACTGTGCTTGGCCAAACCTTACGGGTCAAATCAAACCCAACTGACAGCACGATTTTGGTTTCGTTAAACCGCGCCGTTGTCGTGGAAAGCGATGTGCCCTTTGCCGAACTGTCGATTGCAAACCCAGGCATCGCAGACATTGCAACGCTGTCGAACACATCAATCTATCTGCTGGGGAAAGCGCCCGGTGGCACGACGATGACCTTGCTGCGCGGCGATGGCAGTTTGATTGCGAGTGTCGAAGTGCTGGTGACCGCTGATTTGGGTGAATTCAAGGGATTGTTGCGCGAAATATTGCCGTCAGAACCCATTGAGGTGCGCGCGGCCAATGATGGCATCGTGCTGTCGGGGCAAGTCTCTAGTGCCGCCAAGCTTGATCGCGCACTGCAACTGGCCGAACGTTATGCACCGGGGCGGGTGTCAAACCTGATGGTGGTCGGTGGCACACAACAGGTAATGCTAAAGGTGCGATTTGCCGAAATGCAGCGCTCGGTTTCCAAAAGCTTGACTGGCAGTCTGGGTCTGAGGGGCACGGTGGGCCAAGCCTCTGGCGTGACAGTGGTTGAGGGCGCCACGAATTCGCTGATGACAAATGCCGCCGTCCAAGCCAGGAACGGGCTCATTTCAACCAGCTTTGGTGTTGGCAACCTGCAAATGCAGATCGCGCTTGAGGCCTTGGAAGCCAAGGGGCTTGTGCGCACGCTGGCCGAACCAACGCTGACAGCGCTTTCTGGCCAGAAAGCCAAATTTTTGGCCGGGGGCGAATACCCGATTCCCGTCGTCGACGTTGATAGAAACGTCACAATCACCTACAAGCCCTTTGGGGTTGAACTAAATTTTGTGCCCCGCGTGGTGGATGGTGATCAAATCAACCTCAACCTGACCGCCGCTGTCAGCAGCATTGACACGAACATCACCGTGTCAAATGGCGGCTATGCGCTTAACGCTTTTAAACGGCGCGAGACATCGACAACCCTTGAGATGCGCGATGGCGAAAGCCTGGCAATTGCGGGCTTGTTACAGGATGATTTTCGCGATTCTGCCAACCAGGTGCCTTGGCTCGGCGATCTGCCAATCTTGGGTGCGCTGTTTCGCAGCGCCTCTTATGCCCGCCAACAAAGCGAGCTGGTGATCATCATCACCCCGCATTTGGTCAACCCAATCCGCGGCGATGCCTTTGTTCTGCCCACCGACAGGATCCGTCTGCCCAGTGAAACTGATCTGTTTTTGTTTGGCAAAGTCGGCCACCCCACCACGGGCGCCGTGGGTGAGGTGGCCCGGCAAGATTTCAACGGCTCTTACGGTTATGTGATGGAATAGGTGACATGGAACGCCCAAACATGACCCCCGCGCTGATGTTGGCCTGCCTGTTGGCCGTTGCCGGGTGTGGCACAACGCAAATCGGCGGGCCTCTGGCCGATGATAGCTTTGGTCACGCAACCCGCAACGCCGAATTAATGATGACCGGGCAATCGGGTGCCCGAGATGCGCTGGCGCAGCGCTTTATGGCCCAAGTCCCCAACACAGTCTTTTTTACAACTGGAAGCGCCAAACTGGACGAGGCCGCCAAAATAACCCTAAACCGTCAAGCCAATTGGATAAAATCCTTTCCCGAAGTCTGGTTTAGCGTCTACGGCCACACTGATCTGGTCGGAAGTGAGGCCGCTAATTCCAGCTTGGGCGACCGCCGGGCAAAAGCCGTTATCGGCTATCTGACTGGCCAAGGGGTAAATGGTGGGCGCCTGAAATCGATGCGGTCTTTTGGCGAAAGCCGCCCCCTCGTGCCAACGCCCAGCCCCAACGCCCAAAACCGCCGCGCCGTCACAGAGGTTGCCGGCTTTGTGGCCGGAACACCCACAGTGATGAACGGTCGTTACGCCGATGTGATCTTTCGCTCTTATGTCGCCGGGGCAGGAACCTCAGGGCGCATAGACCAACCCTCAAGCACGGCACCCACGCCACTGCTAATTGGGGGTGGCAATTGATGGCACGGCCACGCCCCCCACAGCCCAATGCCTGCAGCGCCGTGCCCCCACACACAAACGGGGCGGCGGCCCATGTCTAATTTTCGGCAATCCCCCGACAGCTTTCAACCCATCCGCGCCTGCACCGTGTCACGCGATGTGCAGGCCTTTGGGCTTTTGGTCGAAGATATGGAAACAGCTTTGGGCGATGCTTGGGGTGATCTGTCTTTGGCCGAGGCCGCAGTTTTTCTGCGCCAACCCGAGGCTGAGACACTCGAATTTGTTTCCATCGCAGTCGATGATCAAGATGAAACGCAAGGCAACCTGCCAAAAATTTCCGATCTTATCCGCGTTGCCAAAGAAACCCAGATCAGGGTGATTTTGATTGCTGGCGAAATCAGCCCAATTGCCCTGCATGAATTGCTGCGCCTGGGGGCTGATGATTTCGTGCCCTATCCCCTGCCCGAGGGGGCATTGAATGACGCCATCGCGCGCATCGCCCAAAAATCACAGCCCACCCCCATCACAGCCAATACGATGGCCACACAACCCCCAGACCCCAGCGCAATGGTGTTGGCAGTGCAGGGAATTTCGGGCGGTATGGGGGCCACAAACCTGGCCGTAAACTTGGCTTGGGAGCTGGCGCTGGGCACAAAACAGACGACCCCAAGGGTGTGTCTGCTGGATTTAGATCTGCAATTTGGTGGGGTTGCGACCTATCTTGATTTACCACGCCGCGATCAAGTTTATGAATTTCTGGCAGATCTCGATCGTGCCAATGGCCCAGCCCTGACGCGTGCGTTGTTATCTGCCAGTGGTACGCTGCACGTGCTGACAGCCCCAGCCGAGATCTTGCCCCTCGATATTCTCAGCCCAGAAAATGTCGAAACTCTGATTAACCTTGTCCGAGCTGATTGCGATTTTGTGGTGATCGATATGCCAAGATACATCGTGTCTTGGACAGAAACCGTTTTGAAACAGGCGGATCGTTATTTCGCAGTCATGGGCAGTGATATGCGGTCAGGCCAGAATGCGATGCGGATGATCCGCCTTCTAAAAGCAGAAGAGCAACCCATTGAAAAGATTTGCTTTGTTTTGAATCGCGCGCCCAGTTTCACCAATTTAAACGCGCGCGCGCATGTTAAACGTTTGGCCGAAAGCCTGATGATTTCATTCGATCTGCGCCTGCCCGATGGGGGTGATGCGGTCACCAAGGGCAATGATTCGGGTCTGCCACTGGCGCAATCTGCACCGAAAAATCCGCTGCGCAAAGAAATTCGCAAGGCCGCACACGCTCTGTTGGCCCTGCAGGCCACAGGCCGCATGCAAGCCGCCACCACCAAACGGGGAACATAATGTTTGCGCGCTACAAAAAAGACGGTGCTAAATCTCATCTGGGCGCAGCCAGCCCGGCCCAGTCATTGGCGCAAAAGCCCGCTTTTACCCCAATCAAAGCTCTTGGCATCAGCGCACCGCCCAAAACACCCACAGCCCCCGTCGCAGCATCGCCCGAAGACCGCGAACGCAAACGCAAGGATCGCCTGTCAGACATCAAACTGGAATTGCACAAACGCCTGCTTGATGACCTGAATCTGGCCGCGCTTGAAACCGCATCTGAAGCAGATTTACGGGCGGAAATCGTCGCCATTTCATCAGAAGCCCTGGAAGAAATGAGCGTGGTTTTAACCCGCGAAGATCGGATCACACTTTATCAAGACCTTTATGACGAAGTGATGGGGTTGGGCCCGTTAGAGCCGTTGCTTAAAGATGATGAGGTCAATGATATTCTGGTGAACGGCCCACATAGGGTCTTTGTAGAACGCACAGGCCGGTTAGAGCTGACCAATATCACATTTAAAGATGAACGCCATTTGCTGCGAATTATCGACAAAATTGTTTCGGCCGTGGGACGGCGCGTCGATGAAAGCAACCCCTATGTCGACGCTCGCTTGGCCGATGGCAGCCGGTTTAATGCGATGATCCCGCCCGTGGCCGTTGATGGCAGCTTGGTCTCTATTCGGAAGTTCCGCAAAGACAAATTGTCGATGGACGATCTGGTGCGCTATGGCGCGCTGACGCAGGAAATCGCGGCTTATCTGCATGCGGCGGTTGGCTCGCGGCTAAATATCGTCGTATCGGGCGGCACCGGGTCTGGCAAAACCACAACGCTTAACGCGCTTTCGGCCTATATTGGCAACGATGAACGCGTTTTGACAATCGAAGACACCGCCGAACTGCAACTGCAGCAGGTACATGTGGGGCGCATGGAAAGCCGCCCCGCCAATGTAGAGGGAAAGGGGGCTGTCAGCCAACGCGACTGTTTGCGCAACGCGCTGCGGATGCGCCCTGACCGCATCATCGTGGGCGAAACCCGTGGCGATGAGGTGATTGACATGTTGCAGGCCATGAACACCGGCCATGACGGCTCAATGACCACAATCCACGCCAATTCTGCGCGCGATGGGGTCAGCCGAATGGAAAATATGATCGCCATGAGCGGAATCGACATGCCGATTAAGGCGATGCGGGCCCAGATTGCATCGGCTGTGAATTTGATCGTGCAAGTGGTCCGCCTGCAAGATGGCACGCGCCGCATGGTTTCGGTGACCGAGGTGACCGGAATGGAGGGCGAGGTGATTTCAATGCAGGAAATCTTTCGGTTCGAACGGCTGGGGATGGAACCAGACGGCCGGGTGATGGGCAGGTTCAATGCAACCGGGCTAAGATCACACTATGCCGACCGCTTTCGGCGCTGGGGGTATGAACTGCCATCAACCATTTACGAACCAAACGACTAGGGCCGCACATGGACAGATTTCTTACCGCACCCGTCATCTACGGCATGTTGTTTTTGGCTGTTTTGTTGCTGGTTGAGGCTATTTATTTGCTGGCCTTTGGCAAATCCATCAATCTGAACAACCGGATGAACCGTCGGCTTGAGCTGATGAAAAAAGGCAATGACCGCGCCGTGGTGATGGAACGGCTGCGTAAAGAAATGGATCAATACACCCTTGCGCAATCAATTCCGCTGTTTTCAGGATTGGCCCGCAAGGCGCAGATCGCCAATTTGGCGTTTTCGCCAATGATGTTGGTGGTGCTGATGGTGTTGCTGGCACTGGCAGGTTTTGTTGGGCTGGCCATTGGCACGGACATGGCCGCGGCCCCCCGCATCGTTGCGGCAACCGTATTGTCGGTGGGCGGGGTCTATGCATGGGTCAACCGAAAGGCCAAAAAACGGATGGACAAGCTGGAAGAACAGCTGCCCGACGCCATTGAGTTGATGGTGCGCAGTCTGCGGGTGGGCCAACCGCTCAGCGCGTCCATCGGTGCCGTTGCGCGCGAAATACCCGACCCAATTGGGACCGAATTTGGGGTTATTGCTGACGAAATGGCCTATGGCGGGCAGGCGGTTGATGCCATCAACGAACTGGCCGCACGGATGAATTTGCAAGATTTGCGGTTTTTGGCAATTTCAGTGGCCATTCAACAGCAATCAGGCGGCAATTTGGCCGATATTCTGGATGGTTTGTCCAAGGTGATCCGCGCGCGCTTCAAGCTGTTTCGCCGTGTGCGTGCGATTACGGCTGAAGCAAAATGGTCAGGGGCGTTTTTGTCGTTTTTTCCAATTGGGGCGATTGTGATGCTGGCAGTGATCAAGCCCGATTACTATGACGGGATAAAGGACACTGGATATTATGTGCCGGGCATTTTGTTAATTGGCACGCTGATGATCATGAATTTTATTTTCATGCGCGTCATGGTCAACATCAAGGTGTGACATGGACAGGCTTGCGTCTTTTCTAGCCTGGATTTCTGCATATTTGGTCGAAAATATCGGCCCGATGGGGCCCCTGTTTGGGCTGGCGGTCGTGGGCATGATGTTAATTGCGATTGGCCTGCCCGGTCTGTTTCACAAAACGGTCGATCCGCGTGAAAAATTTCGCACTTCAGCCAATTGGCTTGACGCGGGTGGGCCGGCGGCATCGCAATTTGGCAAGGCTGCACTGCGCAATGCGGCACGTGGCGCGCGTCTGGAGCGCTTTGCCGGCCTGTTAGAACCCAAAAATCAGGCTGAAATGTCCACCGCCCGCATGAAAATGCTTCAGGCGGGCTATGCCTCACGCGATGCAGTGCGTATTTTTCATGCCGCAAAATTTCTGTTGGGGTTGGGCGGCCTGGCGGCGGGCATGTTGTACAATAATTTTTATCTCTCTTTTTATGGTGCGCCCCCGCTCAAGGTTGCCCTTTGGGTCCTGGGGCCAGGGTTGGTTGGCTATTATATTCCAAGCTACTGGGTTGAGCGGCGCCGCCAAGCGCGGCAAGAGGAAATCACCAACGGCTTTCCCGATTCCCTCGATCTGATGTTGGTCTGCGTTGAGGCCGGCCAGTCCCTCGATCAGGCGATCAACCGCGTCGCCAAGGAAATGCAGGTGGGCTATCCCGCGCTGGCCGAAGAATTTGATCTGGTAGCCCTGCAGATAAAGGCGGGCAATGATCGCGCATCGGTGCTAAAGGCAATGGCCGATCGCACCGGGGTCAATGATATCGGATCTTTCGTCACGGTACTTATTCAATCCACACTTTACGGGACCTCTATCGCCGAAGCATTGCGTATCTATGCCAGCGAGATGCGCGACAAACGCATGACCCTCGCCGAAGAAAAGGCCAGCAAATTGCCCACCAAACTGACATTGGGCACGATGCTCTTTACGTTGCCGCCACTGCTCATGATCTTGATCGCGCCATCAATTTACGATGTGTCGCAGATATTCAAAAGCATCGTGCGCTAAGATGGGCATGGCACACAATCTGGCACTAGGCTTGTTGATCGGCTTTGGGCTGGGCGCTTGTGCGCCAGAGCGACCATTGGCGGTGTCACGTGCTGGGCCGTTTGCCCCGGGGCCAAAACCATTGACTGCGTCAGACAAGATTGATGGTTTGGCCATCGGGCATCAACTTATGCAGTCAGGTGAATATGATCTGGCCCTGCGGTCTTACTATTTGGCCGCGGACGGTCTGGGGCTGAACGCGGATGTGTTGTCGGCCATCGGCTCCGCCAATTTGAAACTGGGCCGGCTGAACCAGGCCAACACAATTTTGCGCCAAGCCTTAGCCAAAGATGCCCGTTTTGTGCCAGCCCTGAACAATCTTGGTGTGGTACTGTTAGAGCAGGGCCGCCCTTATCCGGCACAAGAATATTTTCGCAGAGCCTTTGCACTGAGTAACGGCCGCTCAGACGCGGTGCGTGAAAATCTGCGCCGCGCCATGCGCCGGGCCGATGCTGGGCCAAACCCAAACCCATCCGCTGGCGGGCCGGGGCAGCTGTCATTGTTACGTCGGGGGCCGGGTGATTATTTGCTTTTGACCACATCAGGAGACGCGCCATGATCTGGGGCTTTTATAATGCGCACGGTTTGTCGCTGCGCCCCTTGGGTGTCGGCCTGGCTGTGGTGGCAGCGCTTGCAGGCTGCACACCGGGGCCCAACAGCCCCGAGCGCGATGCCGCGATGGCCGAATTGGAACCGCGCGAACAAAATGCGTTGAATGCACTGATGATGAGCAACGCCGACCCGAATGAAGCGGCAAGTTACTTCGCAAAAGCTTCGGCGCAAAATCCCAATGACCTGACACTACAACGCGGCCATGCCCGCGCACTGACCCGCCTGTCACGCCTGACCGAGGCAAATGCCATTTGGGCCAAAATCATCGCCCAACCCAGCGCGACAGAACAAGACCGTTTGGGATATGCCGACGCGCTGATCCGCGCAAACCAATGGGACAAAGCAGCCAGTATTTTGACCACCATCCCACCCACATTGGACAGCTTTGAACGCTATAGGCTAGAGGCAATGGTTGCAGACAGTCAGCGCAAATGGATCCGCGCAGACAGTTTTTACGAAACCGCTGTGGGGCTGACACCCGACCCCAGTGGGGTTTTGAACAATTGGGGATATTCCAAACTGACCCGCGGTGATTTCGCGGCCGCTGAGCGGCTTTTTATCGATGCGCTCAACCAAGACCCAGATCGTTTTACCACTAAAAACAATTTGGTCATCGCCCGGGCAGCTCAAGGAAAATATGTTCTGCCCGTGATCCGAATGTCGCAAACAGAACGCGCCGAGTTGCTCTACACCTCGGCGCTTGCCGCCATCAAAAAGGGCGATTTGGTGATTGGCAAAAGTCTGCTCCGCGATGCCATAGACAGCCATCCGCAATATTTTGAACCCGCTGAACGCGCCCTGCGTGCACTGGAAGATCGGACGTTGCCATGACACTTGATCTGGCAACACCCGCGATTGCGGCATGGTGTTTTCTGCCTGTGGCCTTGCCAATCTCGCTCTGGGTGGCCTGGAGTGATTTGAAGTTTATGAAAATTCCCAATCTGGCGGTGGCCGCGTTGATGTTGGTCTTTGTGCTGATCGGGCCGTTTGTTTTTAGCGGTTCAGAGTATCTGTGGCGGCTTGCACAAATGGGTATCGTGCTGGTGATCGGGTTTTTGGCCAGCACCGCGCGTTTGTTTGGGGCGGGCGACGCAAAATTTGCCGCCGCGATGGCACCCTTTATCGCAGTGGCTGATTTGCAGATGTTTTTGCCGCTGTTTGCCGCAACACTTTTGGGTGGTCTGGTGGCCCATCGTGGACTTAAACACATAAAACGCTTTCGTGCATCGACCTCAGACTGGGTGTCGTGGCAAAGGCGCGACTATCCTATGGGGCTCTCATTGGCTGGGGCGCTTTGTCTTTATTTAGGGTTGGCCGCTGTCTTGCCCGGATAATCACGCACAATGGCGCGCATTAACGCACCAGCAATTCGGCATGCAGCGCACCAGCGGCACTGATCGTTTTTAAAATGTCGATCATATCGCGTGGTGCCACCCCCAATGCATTCAGCCCCGCCACGACCTCGGATAAGGTGGTCGTTTCCGAAATTTCGGCCAAGCCTGTGCCAGGATCGTTTGTGATCGTTGCATTGGTGCGCGGCACCACGATTGTCTCACCATTTGAAAACGGGTTTGGTTGAATCACCAAGGGCGATTCCTCTACCCGCAGCGTCAGATTGCCCTGCGCCACTGCCACCTGCGAAATTCTGACATCAGATCCAATGACAATCGTGCCCGAGGCCTGATCCACAACCACCCGCGCACGGGTTTCAGGCTCAACCGCCAGATTTTCAATACGCCCCAAAACATGGGCAGGCGACTGCATCTGTGCCTTTTTGATATCTAGAACAACCGTGCCCGCATCCTGCATCAGGGCCACATTCCGCCCGAGACTTGCATTGATCACCTGTTCAATGCGGCCAGCCGTGGTAAAATCAGGTTGGCGCAATGCCAAACGCAGCGTGTTCATCTGGCCCAAATCAAACGCCACCTCGCGTTCCACACGCGCCCCCGAGGGCACGACACCAGCCGTGGGCACCCCCTGCACAACGCCCCCCGCAGCACCTTGGGCAGAAATGCCACCCGCAATAATGGTCCCTTGGGCCACGGCATAAATCTGACCATCTGCCCCCGTCAAAGGCGTCATGACCAGTGTGCCCCCCAACAGGCTTTTCGCATCACCAATGGCCGAGACCGTGATATCAATCCGCCCCCCCGCACGGGCAAAGGCCGGCAATGCCGCAGTCACCAGCACTGCGGCCACGTTTTTGGGGCGAAACTGTTCACCCGTTACGTTGACCCCCAACCGCTCCAGCACATTCGACATGATGTCTTCGGTAAAGGGCGCGTTGCGCAGCCCATCACCCGTACCATTTAAGCCAACCACCAGCCCATAACCGACCAAATCATTGCCCCGCACACCGTCGAATTCCACAAGATCCTTGATGCGGATTGGGCTGGCCAGCGCAGCAAGCGGCAGCCACAAACACATAAACACTGTGAAAAAGCGGATCATCTTAGAAACTCCGTTAAATTCAACCGAGACAGCCGGGCGGTGATGGCAAAAAGCGATTCAAGTTGGGTTTGCGTCGATTGCAACGCAGCCGCAGCGGCATAGGGATCCACAGCCGCAATCGCATCCCGGGCTGTTTGCAGGCCCGCATCTTCCGCCGCTATGCGCGTTGCGGCTAATTCCAACCGGGCCTCAACCCCGCCAACATCGGCCCGCAACGCGGCCAGTTTGTTGTCAGCGCCAAGCATTGCGGTGCCTGCCGACGCCATCAAACTGGCACGCGCAGCTGGGTTTCCCGCCAAAATACCTTCATCCATCAGCGCGGCCATCGCATAGCCGGCCAGATGTGCGCGCAGCGCTGAATTTTGCGCGGTTACTGAAAAATCAACCTGGTCATTTGGGCCAACCTGTAACGGTGCCCGCCCGTCTTGGGCCCCGGCATAGCCCACGGCTGAAAACCCGTCATCTGCTTCAAACCAAGCCGTGACACGCGCTGCGATCTCGGTGCCGCTGGTCAGCCCAGCCACTTCGGTTTTAAGCGCCTCAAGGATAACATCCGGCGCATTCAGAGCTGTTTGATCGGTTGCAGCGCCTGAAAAGAGCGATTGCCCCGCAAAACGCGTGTTCAAGATCGCGACCGCCGAACCGAACCGGCCCTTGGCATCGCTTGCCAACACATCAATGCGATCATCGTCTTGGGCCTGCGCCACCAACAAGAACGAAGACCCCATATCGGATGACAGATTTTCCAACCCGACCAGTGCATTTTGAACGCCAGAAACAAAATTTGTCGCCTCGGCATTTGATTGGGCATAGCTGGCCAGAGCCTTGCGGGCATGATCAATCGCGGCAATCGGCGCAAAATCGCCACCAACCGCGCCAGCCAAATCTTGGGTTTGCCCCGTCGTGACCTCATAGCTCGCGCGTTCAAGCGCAGTTTTAATATCATAGGTCTGGCGCCGCATTGCAAAAACTTGCGACATATCGCCCACGGTAACTCCTGACATGGTCAGATCCTCGTCAATGATTGCAGCATTTCATCCACCGCCTGAATGACGCGGGCGTTTGCGGCATAGGCCTGTTCAATCAGCAACAGGCTTTGCATTTCCTGATCGGTATCGACCCCATTTTGCAACTCAAGCGTCTTCAGGCTGGAATGGCGGGCCGCAGCAAAGCTGGTATCTGACAGGGCAGATTGATGCGCCTGCCCCACAAAAGACAAAAATTCCGCAGCCAATTCCGGCATAGATCGCGCTGCGGTCAAAAACCCGCCCGATTGCGGTGCAACCAGACTGTTAAGCGCCTGCTGTAAGCCGGCCAATCCGGCCGCATGACCAACGGGGCCGGGCACGATGGCGCCCAAACCATCGCGCAATTTCCAAAGCCCACCGCCTGCCGCTGGGTCGACCAGATCATTGATGGCAAGCCTGCCTGCCAGGCCGGTTTCATCAACGCTGTCAAAGGCAGTGCCAGAATCGGTGAACAGCCCCGCGGCACCAGTGCCAAGCGTCGGATCGGTTTCAGTGCTTTGAAAGCGCTCAACCAAATTTCGGGCGATGGCATCAATTTTTTCTTGCAATCCTGGCGCATCTGCATCGCGCAGGGCAAAGTTGGCCGCCAGCGCGCCCCCCATAATTGGGCTGGCCTCACCACTTAGGGCCACGGCCCGTCCGTTCAGCGACAGACCTGACAGGCTGCCATCTGCAATCGTCATATTTTCAGTCATGCCATTCACAGCAGAAAATGACAAAACCGCAGGCTCAGTTTCCACCAAAGCAGAACCCATGCGGGTATAAAGCGCGATCTGGTTACCCTCTCGCTGAATTTCGCGCAGTGGCATCAGCGGTGCGATACGGTCGACCTGTTGTTGGCGCAGATCCATCAGCCCACTGGTGTCGACCCCAGCCGAAGTTTGCATCCGGATTTCTTGGTTTAAATCGGCGACACGGGCCAGCGCATCGTTGATTGTTTCAACAGCGCTGGCAATGTCACCATCTGCCTGCAGTCGTGCCGACTGTATACCGTCAGAGATGCTGCCTATTTGTGACACAACCGCCTTGGCGGCGCCCAAAACAGACGAAAGCCGGGCCTCAGAATCAGGCCGGGCCTGCGCCTCGATCAAACTGCTGTCCAAACTGGCAAGGCGCCCATTAAGGGAACCTGCGTCATCGGGCGTGCCAACCAGCTGCTCCATTCGGCCCAAAAAGCCAGATGTGGTTGTGCTGGCCCCCAAGGCCGCATCTGCCATGCGGCGGTCTTGCAACAAGCCCAAATCAACATTGCGCACCGTGCCAAGGATCTGAACGCCCGCACTGGCGCCCGCAACCGTCTTGGGCGCGATTTCAAGCGTGCGCCGGGCATAGCCCTCAGTCAACGCGTTGGCTACGTTTGATGACACGATATCCGCAGCCCGCGATGAGGTCTGCAATCCGCTCAGAGCGTTTGAGAGCGCGCTTGAAATGCTCATATAAGTGTCATCCCACGTTCAAGAGGTGGCCCTAGCGTTTCAGATTTGTGGTTTCTTGCAACATCTCATCCACGGTCTGAATAACCTTGGCATTCGACGAATAGGCCCGCTGTGTTTGGATTAGGCTGGTCAATTCGGTCGCAACATCGGTGGCCGATCCTTCACGGCTAAAGCCGGCCATTGCACCTGTCGGCCCCTGACCTGCATCCCACAAAAAGAACGGTCCGCTGTCACGCGAAATTGAAAACGCCTGATTTTCCATAGGGATCAGGCCATTTGGGTTGCGCACATCAACCACGGGTACCTTGTAAAGGGTACGCGTGAACCCGCCATCATAGGTGCCAATCAAATTGCCAACGGGATCAATTTCGACAGAAGAAAGCGACCCACCGGGTGAACCATCGCGCGTGATCGATGTTGGCAGAAAACTATCGCCAAGCTGTGTGATGCCAGCAGGGTCGCCAAGCTTACCAATATCAAGCGACATTGGGCCGCCCGCCACATCCAAATCCAACAAACCTGTTTCAGCATCGTAGCTGTCGCCTGAAGCACTTGTCACAGAAAGCAGGGTTCCCCCCGCGCTGCGCGACTCATCAAACACAATCACATAGCTGCCAATCGTGGCATCATCAGAGGCCGAGTCGGTGATCGTCATTGTCCAAGAGTTGGAGGAACCAGATGTTGGAACCGTCGGCACAAAAGTCACGCCAAGTCGCTCAGAGCTGCCCATATTGTCGAAATATTCGATCGAAAGAACTTGGCTTTCGCCGGTGGCACCTGCGGATGTGGCCGTCGACGGCAGGTTGACCCCAACGCCGATACGCGTGGTTGGGTTAGCCGCAATTTGGTTCAACGCAACAACAATTGGTTCTAGCCCATCAACAGTATCGCGCGGAAATTCAGGCACCGTCCCATCTGCATCAGCCGGCCAGCCCATCAGCACATGCCCCGATGGTGTGCGCAGGTATCCATCAGAATCAGGACGAAATGATCCAGTGGAAACCAACAAAAGATCATTTTGATCGGGGTTATTAGCCAATCCTGACAATTCCGTCACCGGCAGCATACCGCGCCCAGAGATCGAAATGTCGGTAGGGTTGCTGGTCGAAATCAGCGATGAGCGCACATCGACCAACCGCCCCGTGGTTGCACGCACGCCACCCGCGGAAAAACCAACCCCCGTGCCTTCGCCAATGACCATATTTTGAAATTCGGCCACCGCACGCTTATAGCCATAGGTCGAAGCGTTTGAGATATTATCAGAAATGGTTGCCAGTCGCGTGCCGTTACTGTTGAGGCCCGCAACGCCCGCGTTGAGTGATGATGAAATAGACATGCGCCGCCTTTCTGCTGCATCCGATCTTTGGCACCATCATGACGGCCCTGTCTTAACGGCACCCTAATAAGATTGGCGTCTGCGGATATGCGCCAAAAACAATGCCAATCTCAGGTGTCCGAGCGCAGCAATATCAGCTCAATACGGTTGTTGCGCACCACACTGGGGTTCGCCACAGCAGGCTTGCGGTCAGCATAGCCTGTGACCCTTTCAACTCGGGCATCAGGAAATCCAATCTGGCTCAGCAATCCCCGAAAGGCCTGCGCCCGCGCGGACGATAAATCCCACACCGGGTTATCCATCAACACAATCGGATAGCTGCGCACATGACCATTGATCGCCACGCCATTCCGCACGACCCCAAAAACTTCTGCAATCATTTCAACAAGATCATTCAAAATTGGCAGCGGCTCAGCGGTTTCGACCTGAAACAGCGGTGCATCGTCCAAATCAAAAATTTCAACAATCAGCCCCTCGTCTGACACGCGTGTCACGATGTGGCGCAAAAGCTGCTCCATCGTGGGACTTTCCCCACCTTTGCGCAGCAAAACCTTTTCCAGCGACTCTAAGGTTTCCTTGGCGTCGGTGCCCGCTTCCTGCTCGCCCCGGTCGGCGGCACCAAATTCACCCTCACTTTTCTGACCCTCCATCGCAAAAAAATCTGACGCCCCAATACCATTTCGGGCCAGCACCTCCTCTGCAAAGGTCGAATCACCTTGAAACATGCCGCTGCCCCCTGCCGATGCCCGGCTGACCGGAATGTCAGGGCTGAAATAATCAGCGATACCTTTACGCTGTTTTTCCGTTGTGGCGTTTAACAGCCACATCAACATAAAAAACGCCATCATCGCCGTCACAAAATCAGCATAGGCCACTTTCCATGCCCCGCCATGATGCCTCCCACCCGAGACCACTTTTTTGCGTTTGATTATGGTGGGGGTGGTTTTGGGTTCAGACATGTCGGTGGTCCTTGATGGGGCAAGGCTTCTTAACAGGCGGGGATGAAGCGTGGTTTAACGCGACAGCCGTTTTCTGGGCGAAACGACACAACCTGTCAGACCATGGCATTTTTGCGCGATTGTCGCTAAGCCACGGCAAATTTCCACCACGACGTTTCAGGATGATGTGCCATATGATCGCCACCCTGCCCATGTATGATTGGCCCCAGCATCAGCCACAAACAGATCGGCTGTGGCAGCTGATTGCCGAAGCCTTTGGCACAAAAACAGGCACACAACCGCCAGCCCAGCTCGCGCGTGGGGGCGATTTGATGGCACAGTGGCTTGCCCCTGATCTGCTGATTTCACAAACATGTGGTCTGCCCTATGTGCGCCATTTGCGTGGTCGGGTGGTACTGGTGGGTGGTGTCGATCATGGGCTGCACGACACGCCAGCCGGATATTATTGTAGCCGGGTGATTGTGCATCAAGATTGCACTGCCGCCAGCTTGGCCGATCTTGCCGGGGCTCGGGTGGCATTTAACAGCACCGCCAGCCAATCTGGTGCGGCCGCTTTACGCTATATGATCGCCCCCTTGCGCAAAACGAGCCGTTTCTTTGGTGCTGAACTTGTAACTGGCGCACACGCCGCATCGATAGACGCCGTGGCCGAAGGCCGGGCAGATGTCGCGGCAATTGATGCGGTCACTTGGGCAATGGCACAGCGCTATTTGCCACAAACCGCAAATTTGCGCGTTTTGCTCAGCACGCCGCCCACGGCCGGTTTGCCGCTGATCACCGCGCTAAACAGCCCGGCCGGTGCCCTTTTTTGGGCGCTTGATCAAGCGCTGCAGATGATTGGGCCAGAGGCCCGCAACCAGTTGATGATGCAGGGCATGGTTGCGCGATCAGATTCAGATTATGACCTGATCGCCATGCGCGATGCCCAGTGTCAGGCAAGCGGCCTGTCAGACCTTATATGATCCACAGCCAACGCGGCTTGAAAGACCAGAGCCGAGTCGCTAGACGACCGATGATCACAAAAGGGCCGCACAAAACATGGATTTCTTTTCATCCGAAATGATGTCGGCGCTTTTTCAGGTGATCACAATTGATCTGGTGCTGGCAGGTGACAACGCAATCGTCATAGGTCTTGCCGCAGCGGGCCTGCCAAAGGCCCAGCGCGCACGTGCCATTTTGATAGGAATTTTGGCCGCCACCTTGCTGCGGATCATCTTTGCCCTGCTGACAACAAAGCTGATGGCCATCACAGGTCTGTTGCTGGCGGGGGGTATTTTGTTGCTGTGGGTCTGCTGGAAAATGTGGCGCGAACTGCGCGCAGACCATGCTGATGACACCCTAATTGCCGCCGAGGCAATGAGCGGCCAGGACTTGAACGCCGATGGCACCATCGCCGGCGGGGCGCCACAAAAAACATTTCGTCAAGCAGCGTTGCAAATCGTGATTGCCGATTTGTCGATGTCGCTCGACAATGTTTTGGCCGTTGCAGGGGCCGCGCGCGAACACCCAGAGGTTTTGATTTTTGGTCTGGCCCTATCGATCGCCCTAATGGGATTGGCGGCCAGTTTCATTGCCCAACTGTTGAATCGTCATCGCTGGATCGCCTATCTGGGACTGGTGATTATTTTATATGTGGCCCTTGAAATGATCTGGCGCGGTTATCACGAGGTCGCCCCACAGCTGTTGGGGGCCTAAAGCCCACAGGCCCTCGGTAAACGTTGGGCTAACAGCTCTCTAAAAATCGATGTAAATGATTGAATTTTTTTAGAAAATTTCAAAATAAACGCCCAAATTCTGCCACAAATTGGCGAGCATTTCTTAACCCTGTTCCCCGCACCTTTCTGCCGCAACCCCGGCCCAAAGGAGCGGCGCGTGACCCAGTTGAATTTTCAAACCACCTATTACTTTGAACCGCTCAGCCAAGCCGGCACACTGCTTGATTTGAGCGTGTCACAAGACGCTCAGGGCCTGACCTTACAGGGCTATCGGTCAGACACAGGCCAAACGATCAGCTTTGCCATTGATGATGATGGCCGTTTGCAGCCCACCACCATCTCAGTGGCCAGCACTGCGCCCAGCCTGCCGATTTCACCCCAAGATCTGCGCGCGGTCTCTGCGGTGTTGGGCGACAATATGGCACAGATTTCGGACAGCCTTATCATCGCGCAACCAGGCAATAGCCTGGCCGCGCGCGGTGCTATACTGCCGTCAACAGTTTCAGCTATAGCGGCCGCCCCCAACGCCACCGGGTCGCTGTTGTTTACACTTGAGCCAGATCTTGGCACGCTCAGCAGCTTTCACAGCAATGCCGATGGCACCTTGAGGGTTGCAGATCAGATGCAGGCTGGTGATGACCTGCCCCTGACCCGCCCCACCCAAATCGAAACGCTGCAGCTGGGCGGGCAAATCTTTTTGGTGGTGGGTGCGGAAGGCAGCGGGACATTAAGCGTGCTGTCGGTCGACAGCGCTGGCAACATGGAACTCTGTGATCATGTGATAGACACGCGCGCCACACGCTTTGCCAACACGCACAGCTTGCAAACCTTTAGCGTTGGTGATCGCGGCTATGTGATGGCCTCGGGCAATGATGATGGGTTGACCCTGTTTGCCCTGTTGCCCGGTGGGCGATTGCTGGCACTCTCAACGCTGGCCGATACCGAAGCCATGGCCTTGGCCAATATTTCTGCTCTTACCGCCCGCACCACGTCCGAGGGCGCAACAATTTATGCTGCCTCGGCGTCTGAGCCGGGGCTTAGCCAATTTCAGTTGGATCTAAGCTCCAACGGCGCAGTGGTGCCGGGCGGAACACGCGGCGACAGGCTGCGGGGCGGTCATCATGACGATATCTTGGATGGTGGGGGGGGCAATGACAGGCTTTTTGGCCGCGGCGGCAACGATATTTTAATGGATGGCGCTGGAAAAGATCTGCTGTGGGGTGGCGCAGGCGCGGATGTGTTTGTCTTTTCGTATGATGCCCAACACGACCGGGTCAAAGACTATACCCCCGGCGTTGACCGGCTAGATTTATCCGCTTTTCCATTGCTGCAAACCGCAGCGCAATTGCAAATCACCCCGACAAAAACCGGGGCAATCCTGTCCTATGGCGCGGAACAGATCACAATCACCAGCCACGACCGCACACCGCTGAGTGCCGATGATTTCACCACAGATTCCATCTTGAACGTGTCACGCCCCACGCTGCCTGGGTCAGCCATAACCGGTGATGCGGCGGCAGATGGGTTATCGCTGCGCGGCACGGCAGGGGCTGATTTGATGCTGGGGGGGGCTGGCCATGATGTGTTTTATTCCTCAGCCGGGTTTGACAGCTATCTGGGCCAAGCGGGCCAAGACACGATGATTTTCAGCTGGGCTGAGGGCCGGGTTGGGTTGGACCTGGCGCGGCCCGAGCACAATTTTGGCGCAGCCAAAGGGGACAGTTTCGATGCGATCGAGATCTTTCGGGCCAGCCCCCGCAAAGACAAGATGTCAGGCGATAGCGCAGCCAATGTCTTTCAGGGTGGCAGCGGCGCAGATGTGCTGAACGGGCGAAATGGCGCCGATACATTGCAGGGCGGCAACGGCGCAGATCGTTTGCTCGGGGGCAAAGGTGCAGATCAGTTACTGGGCGGGGCCGGGGCCGATAAGCTGACTGGGGGCGCCGGCCATGATCAGCTGATCGGTGGCAACGGGGCTGACAGATTCATTTTCACACGCAAATCTGACAGCCCAGCCGGCAAATACACTGACACGATCACCGATTTCAGCCGCGCCCAAGGCGACAAGATTGATCTGTCAGCCCTTATGCCAAAGAACATGCCCGACCTGTTTTGGGCAGGTAAAACCACATTTGACGGCCACATAGGCATGGTTCGGTGGGAAAACTCAGGCCCCATGGAAACCCATGTTGCCATTGACATGAATGGAAATGGGCAGGCCGATTTTCAGCTGGTTGTTCAGGGCAGCAATAAGTTGATCGCCTCTGATTTTTTGCTGTAGCCTTGGCGATGGCCCTTTGTCAGATCGCTCAGATCGCCCGGATCGTGTCGCCCGGCATAAGCATCGGGCACAGCTCAACCCGCGTTTCAGCCACCGGCGCCCCCGCAGCACGCTGCACGATCATCTGGGCCGCCAACCGCCCAATCTCCAACCGCCCCGCATCCATCGTGGCCAGTCGGCGCGGCAACCCCTCTAACAGATCAACACCATTGAAACCCGCCAGACCCAGCTTGCCCGGAACGTCGATGCCCTGTTCCAAACACCACAACAACCCACCCGCACCAATCAAATCATTAGAGAAGTACAGAAAATCCAGATCATGCCCGCGCGCCAGAATGTCGCGCGTCATCTCACGCCCTTTGCGCAGCGCCGAGCCACCAGAATAGAATTCACGGTCTTGCAGCTGCAAACCTGCCTCTTGCAGCCCAGCTTCAAATCCTTGCAAACGTTTGCGGGCACGATGGTCATTGGGCATCATCGATCCTAAAAACCCAATCCGGCGATAGCCTGCAGCCACGATCGCACGCGCCATTTCACGGCCCGCGCGCAAGTGCGAAATACCAACGGCACAGTCAATATGTGGGCCATCCACATCCATAATCTCAACAATCGGGATGCCAGAATTGCCCAACATCGCGTGCGCCGCATCCGTATGTTCTAAGCCTGCCAAAATTACACCCGATGGCCGCCAAGATAGCATTTCGTAAAGAACAGCCTCTTCGCGGGCAGGATCGTAATGCGTCACACCAACCACGGGCTGCAAATCGCTGCCCTCTAACCCATCTGAAATGCCCGTCATCACATCGGGAAAGACCATGTTGGACAGCGAAGGAATAATGACCGCCACCAAATTAACCCGCTGGCTGGCCAAAGCCCCGGCAATTTTATTGGGCACATAGCCAAGCCGCTTAGCCGCATCCAACACCCGCGCGCGGGTCCGGTCAGACACATCACCGCGATTGCGCAACACCCGGCTCACCGTCATTTCACTGACCCCAGATGCCTCTGAGACGTCGCGCAACGTCAGAGGCCGATGTGGCGGCTGACCTGTGGGCGCCAAAGCATGCGGGTCAGCCAAATTGGGGGGAGCAAGGGGCGGCTTGGTCAATCGGTCCTCATGCGTAATGGGTGTGCGTGCTGCATACAACGCATTTACCAACTTGTCCAAACCTGATGCCATCACGTTTCGGCCCTGCATTTTTGCCAAATCAGTGGCGATTGACCATGCAGCCTTGCAAAATTGTCCAATTTACCGCAACAACACCCCCACGGCTCTGGCTGGCCCCGTGGCTCAACTGGATAGAGCAGCCCCCTCCTAAGGGGCAGGTTACAGGTTCAAGTCCTGTCGGGGTCACCATTTTTGCTTTTTATTCAGATTTTAGGGCAAACTATTGCCAAATTTTTTGAACACCCGCGCATGTTTGGTCAGATGTTAACCAAAGCGCAGATCATTTTTGAAATATCAAAACCAGACCATAAGCGTTAGCGCAGCGTTAACCATTGCCCGATAGCAACACGGGAACGGTGAGACACGTAAATGCAGCGTGTGCTCTGGCAACAATGGATTGGTCCATGGCGACGCGCATAACTATTTCATCGGAACTTATTGAAACGGTGAAGAAACATGTTTTCTTTGAAACACGTGCAGATCTGAACAACTTTGTCCAAGATGCGTTGCAAACCTATATCAGCCTTGGCACGATGACCGCCCAAGGCCATCTGCTTTACATGCAAAGGACAGATTGCACAGGTATGCCCTTGCAACGCTTGCGTCTGCCACTGCACCCAGAATCTGACCTGACCGACGGTTCAGACGCATAGGTCTGCCGCAAAACGCCCCAGAGGTGCCGCGTGGCTCTGGCCTTTACCAACAACACCCTCCTAGAGTGGCGGCATCCCAAAACAGGAGCCTGCCATGAACGACATCCTTCCAAACCCCTTTCGCGGCCAAGGGCTTGCCTGTCACGATGCACAAGGCAAAGCGCTGTGGCCAGCCTCGGATGCAAGTGCGGTGGCGCAGTTACTGTCACATTGCCCCGCACATGGTCAGACGCCACTTCGCGATATGGCGCAGCTTGCGAAAGACATAGGAATTGATGCGCTCTGGGTCAAAGATGAACGGGAGCGGATGGGGCTTGGCAGTTTCAAGGCGCTTGGTGCGGCCTTTGCCATCGCCCGCGCGGCGATGGCAGCGCTGGCACACACCGCCACCCCAACGGCCACAGACTGGGCCAGCGCACTAAAGCACCGGGTGTTCGTGACGGCCAGCGCCGGCAATCACGGCCTGTCAGTTGCCGCAGGCGCGCATATTTTTGGGGCCAAGGCCGTGATCTATCTGGCCGAAACCGTGCCCACAGCCTTTGCCGAACGGCTGAACGCCAAAGGTGCACAGGTTGTGCGGGCTGGGGCCACCTATGAAGACAGCATGCAAGCCGCCGCCGATGCCGCCACGCAAAACGGCTGGACGCTGCTGTCTGACAGTTCCTGGCCCGGCTATTGCGACCTGCCACATCAGGTGATGGAGGGATATCTGCAATTGGCCGCCGAGGCCACAACCCAAGTGCCCACCCCCCCCACACATATCCTGCTGCAAGCCGGTGTTGGCGGGTTGGCGGCGGCGGTTGCCGCCCATGCCCGCGCAGTTTGGGGTGATGCGCCACAGATTATAGTCGTCGAACCCGAGGCCGCACCTGCCTTGCTGGAAAGCATTCGCGCCGGCGAATTGGTCACCACATCTGGCCCCGTGTCAGCAATGGGTCGGTTGGATTGTAAAACCCCATCCATGATTGCACTGGCAGGATTGTCGCGCGATGCAGACATATTCATGACAATATCGGAATCTGAGGCGGCAAGCGGCGTGGCCACACTGGCCAAAAACGGGCTTACCACTACCCCCTCAGGCGGGGCCGGGCTGGCAGGGCTTTTGACGGGGCGCTTGTCCGGCTTTGATGCCACATCCCGCGTGATGGCCATCCTGAGCGAAGGCGCCGAAGATGCCTGAACGATCGTTGATCTTTCCAACCACAGAGTATCGTCGCCGCACCACAGCGCTTCAGATGGAGATGGCGCAGGCGGGGGTGCAGGCTTTGTTGCTAACCACCCCTCCTGACGTATTTTATGTGACTGGGTTTTTAACCCGGTTTTGGGAAAGCCCGGCCCGGCCTTGGTTTATCATAGTGCCAGCTGCAGGTGATCCAGTGGCGGTGATCCCGGCGATTGGGGCAGATTTGATGGGCCGCACTTGGGTGCGCGATATTCGCACTTGGCCGGCACCAGATCCTGCCGATGATGGCGTCAGCTTGCTGGCAGACACACTGTGCGACTTGGTGCCCAGCACTGGGCACATCGGCCTACCGATGGGGCTTGAGACCCATCTGCGCATGCCGATTGCAGATTATCTGCGCCTGACAGAACGGCTTGGCCCGCGCCAAATGGTCGATGCCACAAGGGTTGTGCATCGCGTTCGCGAAATTAAATCAGAGCCCGAAATTGAAAAGATCCGCACCACTTGCCGCATTGCAGCTGATGCCTTTGCCCAAGTGCCCAACTTTGCACAGGCGGGACAGCCGCTAGATCAGGTCTTTCGCAACTTTCAAATAGCGTTGCTGCGCGCTGGGGCGGATTGGGTCAGTTATGTCGCCGGTGGGGCTGGGCCTGACGGCTATGGCGATGTCATTTCGCCTGCTGACAACCGGCCGCTAGAGCGCGGCGATGTGCTGATGCTAGACACTGGCGCAGTACGTGAAGGTTATTTTTGCGATTTTGACCGAAATTTTTCCATTGGCCCTGCCTCTGACAGCGCACGCCGGGCGCATGCCAGCCTGATTGGCGCCACACAAACGGCGCTAGACCAGCTGCGTGCCGGCATGACCGCCCGCGATCTGCACCAAATCCTGACTTCGGCGCTGACAGCCCAAGGCGCGACGCCCAGTGGGGGCCGGCTGGGCCATGGTCTGGGCCTCAGCCTGACCGAATGGCCCTCAATCAGTGCGAAAGACACAACCGTTTTGCGGGCAGGCATGGTACTGACACTTGAGCCAGGGGTTGAACTCGCGCCCGGACGGATCATGGTGCATGAAGAAAATATTGTCCTGCGCGACCATGGCGCAGAGCTTTTATCGCCCCTGGCCAATGCCACCCTGCCCGAGATTTTACTATGACACATGCCCCCTATACCCTCACCGGACCAATTGGCACAAAAGCCACGCTTGGGCTGATCGTACTGCAGGTTGATGAAACGATAGAACAAGATTTTCGACGACTATTTCGCGACCCTGCCATAGCGCTCTATGTCAGTCGCATCCCTTCGGGCGCAGATCTCACGCCCGAAACCATCGCCACGATGAAAACCACCCTGCCCGATGCGGCGGCCCTGTTGCCACCTGCCGCATCGTTTGATGTTGTGGGCTATGCATGCACATCAGGCACAACACTGATTGGGGCAGATCATGTCACCCAGCTGGTGTCTGGCGCCTGCCAAACACGGGCGGTGGCCAACCCGCTGAGTGCCGCATTGGGGGCACTCAGCCATTTGCGCGTGGGGTCAGTGGCGATTGTTTCGCCCTACACCCCCCCGGTAGCCCAGCCAATCCAGCAAGCCTTTGAACGGGCCGGTCTGCGCGTTCCCCAAACCCTTTCATTTGGCGAAGAGGTCGAGGCGCGCGTGGCGCGCATTGCGCCACATTCCATTACCCAAGCCGCCTTACAAGTTGGGCGCGCACCGGGGGTTGAGGCGGTATTTTTATCCTGCACCAATCTGCGCACGCTTGATGTCATAGATGATCTGGAACAACGCTTGGGCTTGCCCGTGATCAGCAGCAATCAGGCGTTGGCGTGGCAAATGGCGCAGCTGGCGGGCGTGCCCACCGCTGCTCGCGGACCGGGGCGGTTATTGCGCGACAGCGCGGCCCCCTAAAGCACGATCCCAGCGATCAGGCGGCCATAATCGACCTCTTGCCCATGAACACTGCGGCGATAAGAATAAAACCGCTCTGGATCGCTATATGTGCAATGGCCTGTCCACTCGGCATGGCCAACGCCCGCTTGCCACAGGCAGGCCAGTGCAAACCCGGGCAAATCAAACTGCATCCGCCCGTTTTGGCCATTGGCAAAAAACCGGGTATGATCAGGATCATCTGCCACAAACGCATCCAAAAATTCTGGGCCGACCTCATAGGCGCGCTGGCTGATCGTAGGGCCGATCACGGCCGAAATCATGACCCGCTGCGCACCTTGGGCCACCATCGCGTCAATGGTTGCGGTCAAAATGCCGCCCAGCGCCCCGCGCCAACCAGCATGGGCCACCCCAATCACCCCGGCTGTGGTATCTGCCAACAAAACTGGCGCACAATCAGCCGTCAGCACCCCCAGCGCAAGACCTGGCACTTTGGTGACCATGGCATCAGCTGGCACTTGGTCGTGGGCTGCCACAGGCGCGTGCAACGTGACGACGTTGGGCGAATGCACCTGATGGAGCGTCTGCAACTGCCCATGCCCCACGCCCAAGGCATCGGCCACGCGGGCGCGGTTGATTGCAACAATCTGCGCCTGATCACCCGACCCCTGACCACAATTCAGCCCAGCGTATATCCCGCTTGAGGCACCGCCCTTGCGGGTAAAAAACCCGTGGCGCAGCGGGTGCAGGCAATCGGCAGTTACAGTTTCAAGGCTCATGTCAAACACATCCGGGCAAAGGGGGCGCACCTCGGGGGCTGACCGCCAAGGCTTTAAATAAGTTCCCCATTTCTTGGGGGTGGGTCAAGCGGCGATGCGCAGTAACATGCGCGTCTAGTGCCGCACCATGCAGCGATTGCGCCAGCCGTTCAGCCCGCGCAGTAATACCCAAACGTTCCAACAAAACGCCTTGGGGGGTCAGCGGGCTGACCCAGGCCCCAAGGCCAGTGGCCGCTTGCGCCATCGGTTCAAAATCAACATGTGCGGTCAGATCAGCCTGACCGGGGGTGGCCATTGGGTCAACCACCGCATGATCTTTGACAGCCTGAAACGTATCGCCCAAAGACCGCCAACCGCCATAATCCACAACCAGCGCCGCACCCCCATATTGGGCAATCCGTCCCGCAATACTGGCCATTATCGGTGCCGCCGTTGGGCACAGTTCAACCACATCACCCGGTTGAGTATCGGCCAACCGGTGGGACAGTGCCGCCAGCGGCGTCGCCGCGCTGAGCCCCGCCGCCAGCCCCGTGCGCGCAGCGTCCAACCCAATCACCCGCTCATGCCAACCCCCAGCTGATCCACGTTGAAACTGGCGGATGGGCAGGGCATCAAAAAACTCATTGGCCACCAGCCACAGCGGGGCCTGCGGCAAATCATCAACACGATCTAGCCAAACCGGTGATGTCAGATCGCCCAGACGCTGGGCCTGTTGGGCGCGCATTCGGGGCGCGGCCTCAACCAAGTGCAGTCGCGCTGCGGCATGAAAGCCCGGCACCAACCGGGTGGCACGCCAAATATCAGCCATCAACGTGCCACGCCCCGGCCCCAGTTCGGCCAGCACAAACGAGGCGGGGGATCCCTGATCCACCCAGCTTTGCGCCAAACACAGCCCCAGCATTTCGCCAAACATCTGGCTGATTTCTGGCGCCGTCGTAAAATCGCCGCTCCCCCCAATCGCTGGACGCTGGGTGTAATAGCCATGTTCAGGGTGCAGCAAACATTCGGCCATATAATCGGCCAAGGTGATCGGGCCCGTGGCAACAATGCGGCGGAGCAGGGCTGCGCCAAGCGGAGTCATCTTGGCACAGTTGGACGAGCCAACACGATCAACCCAACCCCCAACAGCACCATCGGCAACGACAACATTTGGCCCATCGACAGCCCAAACCCTGGCGCCAAAACCAGCACATGACCCAACGGATTTTCGGCTGTAAGAAATTGCGCATCAGCTTGCCGGAAAAGCTCAACCACAAACCGCGCAGCGCCATAGCCTGCCAAAAACAGCCCAAAAAGCGCACCCGGCCTGCGCAACCATCCCGCGCGCAACGCCAACAAAAGAACAGCCCCCAGCAAAAGCCCCTCAAGCCCCGCCTCATAGAGCTGCGAGGGGTGGCGGCCACATATACCCACCACACCCGGGCAATCTTGCGCCGCGATGCCCGGGAATGCCACAGCCCACGGCAGATCGGTCGGCCGCCCCCAAAGCTCTGCATTAATAAAATTGGCCAGACGGCCAAAAAACAGCCCCACCGGCGTGGCCAGCGCCAGCGCATCAGCCAATGACAACAGCGCCCACCCCCCAATGGCATAACGCCGCGCATAAATCATTGATGCCAGCACAACCCCAACAAAGCCACCATGGAAAGACATGCCGCCCTCCCACACCCGCAAGATCCGCAGCGGCTCGGCCCAAAAGCCGCCCGGCTGATAAAACAGCACATAACCAAACCGCCCCCCCAAAACGATACCAAGGATCAGCCATGTAAGCAGGTCTTCCACCTGTTCGGGGCGCATCGGGGGGCGCGCACCGGGCCACAGGCTGACCCGCCGCATCAGCAAAATCAAAATGCGCCAACCAACCAAAATACCGGCGATATAGGCCAGCGCATACCACCGCACGGCCAGTGTCAGCCCACCGATCTCAACCGAGATCAGCACGGGGTCAATCGCAGGAAAGGGCAAAGGCGCAACCATGCCCCTGCATCAGGCGAGATCGGCCCGAAGTCAACCTTGAGCTTTCGCGCGGTTACCCTCATAAAGAAAACGCACCACGGAGGCAAAAATGCAAACCCGCAACAAGATCCTCGACGACCTGTCGCAGCTTATGACCAATGCCATGGGCATGGCCCAAGGCGCTAAAACCGAAGCAGAAACCGCCATGAAAAGCCTAATTGACCGCTGGCTGGCCGATCATGATTTCGTCACCCGCGAAGAATTTGATGCCGTTCGCGCCATGGCACAAAAAGCACGCGAAGAAAACGCAGCCCTCTCCGCCCGTTTGGCTGTGCTTGAGGCGAATGCGGCCCAACAGAACACCTGAGAAACCATAACACTTTTGACGCAAATGAGAGCGGTGACAAAATTCTGCTATGGATTGTATATCATTGATTTAATTCGCCCTTTATGCCATTGTCTAGGTGTGCGTGAAACCTAGGTCAGGATGGCACTGGCGATATTTTCATGTTTACAATTCTTGAGGTAGCGATTTGTCAGACGATCATGTTGTCTTAGACGATGTTGAACCAATCGATTTGGTTGAAAGCGTTGCGTCGGTGCGAAAATGGGATTTTGAAAGGTTAGGTTCTGATAAAATCTCAATGGTCGCTGCGGGTCAGTGGCGCAGCTATCAGGTTCTACTTTCGTGGTCTGATTTTCAGAAAATATTACGGTTAACATGCAGTTTTGAAATCGTGCCTGCAAAAACCAAACGGCCCATGCTGTTTGAAACGATAAATCTGTGTAATGAAATGATGACAACAGGCGCGTTTTATTTTTGTGAAGACCAACAGAAATTGATTTTTCGATATGGGTTTCCAATGCGCGAGATGGGGCAACTGACGCCACGTCTGATTGATACCCTGATTGCCAATGCCCTGCGCCAATGTGACCGGTTCTACCCGGCGTTTCAGCTGGCAATTTGGTCCAGCCGCACCCCAAAAGAGGCCTTGAACGTGGCCATTGCAGAGGCTTACGGCCACGCATAAGCTAACCCCCGCAAGAACACGGCGGGGGAAATATGGACTTTTCTGAAATTAGCGCACGCGGTCTGGTGCTGCTGGGCTGCGGCAAGATGGGTGGTGCGCTTTTGGCGGGCTGGCTGCGTGGCGGGTTAAACCCGGCCAGCGTCTTTGTGGTGGACCCTATGCCCTCAGAGTGGCTGCGCGCGCAGGGCGTGCACATCAACCAACCCCTGCCAGAAAACCCGGCGTTTGTTCTGCTGGCGGTAAAGCCACAAATGATGGCTGCAGCACTGCCCAGTGTTGCCAGCCACGGAAACGGTACCACCGTCTTTTTGTCGATTGCAGCGGGCTGGCCCATTCATACCTTTGAAACCGCTCTGGGGGGCCAAAGCCCAATCATCCGCGCCATGCCCAACACCCCCGCAGCTGTCGGCCACGGCATCAGCGCCCTGATTGGCAACGCCCACACCACCGCCGCCCAGCTTGATCTGGCCGAGGCGCTGCTGTCAGCCGTTGGTCAGACCGTGCGACTTGACGATGAATCACAGATGGATGCGGTTACAGCTGTCTCGGGCTCTGGCCCAGCCTATGTTTTTCATCTGATCGAAACACTGGCAGCCGCCGGCAGCGCACAGGGGTTACCCGCAGATTTGGCAATGAAGCTGGCCCGCGCCACAGTTGCAGGCGCAGGGCATCTGGCCGAATCTGCAGACGAAGACCCTGCGCAACTGCGCATAAATGTAACAAGCCCCGGCGGCACAACAGCCGCCGCATTGGCTGTACTGATGGACCCAGACACAGGCTTTCCCAACCTGCTGCCGCGCGCCGTAAAAGCAGCTGCCGACCGTGGACGAGAGCTGGGTGCATGACAGAGCTAAGCTATGATGATTTCCTGCGGGTCGATATTCGCGTCGGGCAAATAACCCGCGCCGAACCCTATCCCGAGGCGCGCAAACCCGCGATCAAACTGTGGATGAATTTTGGCCCTGAATTGGGCGAACGGAAAAGCTCGGCCCAACTCACCCGCCATTACACCCCTGAAACCCTGATTGGCCGCCGCATTTTAGCGGTGGTCAATTTTCCACCCCGCCAGATCGGCAAATTCATGTCTGAGGTTCTGGTGTTGGGCGTTCCTGATGAAACAGAGGAGGTCGTACTGTTGAAACCTGATTTTGATGTGCCGCTTGGCGGGAGGATGTTTTGAAACTTTTGATCACACGCCCATTGCCCGAACCCGTGATGGCCGCAGCCAAAGCGCAGTTTGACGTTACTGCCCGCGAAAATACGCTGCCACTCAGCCGCGATGAAATGATCGCAGCCCTGAGCGACTATGATCTGGTGCTGCCTACGCTGGGGGATCTGTTTTCTGCCGATATTTTTGCAGCCGTGCCCAACCCACGCGCCAAAATGCTGGGCAACTTCGGGGTGGGGTTCAACCACATCGATGTGGCCGCCGCCAGTGCGGCAGGCATTGTGGTGACAAACACCCCCGGCGCTGTCACCGACGCCACCGCCGATATTGCCCTGATGCTGATGCTGATGGCAGCGCGTCGGGCCAGCGAGGGCGAGCGGCTGGTCCGCGATCAAGCGTGGCAGGGCTGGCACCCCATTCAGATGCTGGGGCAGCCGGTCACCGGGCGCCATGTCGGCATTGTTGGCATGGGTCGGATCGGCAAGGCCATCGCAAAACGCTGTCATTTTGGCTTTGGTATGCAGGTGTCGTTTTTCAACCGCTCACCCGTGGCGGACCCGGGCGTGCCGGGCCAACAGGTCAGCAGCCTGAGCGAACTTGCGGGTCAGGTTGATTTTCTGGTGACCGCCGTTCCCGGCGGCGCGGAAACCCGCCACATCATCAATGCCGAAGTTCTGGCCGCCATGAAATCCACCGGTATTCTGGTCAACATCGCCCGCGGCGATGTGGTTGAAGAAGGCGCGCTGATCGCAGCACTGCAAACTGGGCAAATCGCAGCAGCCGGTTTGGATGTCTATGAACGCGAACCAATCGTGCCCGAGGCGCTCCGCGCCCTGGAAAATGCCGTTTTACTGCCGCATTTGGGCACAGCGGTTTTAGAAGTGCGCTCTGCGATGGGAATGATTGCTGTGGAAAACTTAGTGGCCTTTGCGGCAGGCAAAGAACCACCAAACCGGGTCTAAAAACCACACCTTGCGCCCAGCCCAGACCCAAACGGCTGGGCGCAAGGCAAAAGCCATCCTTAGCCTTGGCGCTGCGCGCGCTCTTCTACAATTTCAAACGGTACACCCGGTTCATCTTTGGCGCAGCGGATAACAAGGCTGGTTTTTACACTGGCCACGTTTGGCGCCGACGTCAGCCCCTCGGTCAAAAAGCTTTGAAACGTAGACAAATCTGGCGCTACACATTTCAAGATAAAGTCAATTTCGCCGTTCAACATGTGACATTCACGCACCAAGGGCCACGCCCGCGCGCGCGTTTCAAATGCGGATAGATCAGCCTCGGCCTGCGAATGCAGGCGCACCATGGCAAACACCTGCACCTCAAACCCCAATTCGCGCGGATTAATATCGGCATGATAGCCGCGCAAAAACCCAGCCTCTTCCAATGTGCGCACCCGGCGCAGACAGGGCGGCGCAGAAATACCGACGCGGCGCGCCAGTTCGACATTGGTCATACGGCCATCGGCCTGCAATTCAGCCAATATCTGACGATCAATCGGGTCTAATCTGGACGCGGGCATTTTTGCTCCTGTTTTCTGGGCAACCTTACGCAAACCACCCACCGCGCGCAATATTATTTCGCAACCGCGACAATATCTTACGCCAAAGTTAGAACGATTGGACAGTTCTATCCTTTTCTGTCGCCACATAGGGGATTATATGCAGCGCAACACCAGAACAAAAGGATCGAACAGCATGGCTGAGACACGACACACACGCGTTCTTATCATCGGCTCAGGTCCCGCCGGCTACACCGCCGCCGTCTATGCTGCTCGGGCAATGCTGTCGCCAATATTGGTGCAGGGCATTCAGCCCGGCGGCCAGCTGACCATCACGACAGACGTGGAAAACTGGCCCGGCGACACCCAAGTGCAAGGCCCTGACCTGATGGTGCGCATGCAATCCCATGCGCAAGAAATGGGCACAGAAATCATTGGCGACATTATCACCGATCTTGATCTATCAGCCCGTCCCTTTCGTGCGATTGGCGACAGCGGCACGCACTATACCGCTGACGCCGTTATTCTGGCGACTGGCGCCCAAGCCCGCTGGCTTGGCCTGCCATCAGAAGAAAAGTTCAAGGGTTTTGGCGTTTCAGCCTGTGCCACCTGTGATGGTTTCTTTTACCGTGGCAAAGAAATCGTGGTGATCGGTGGTGGTAACACAGCCGTGGAAGAGGCGCTGTTTTTAACCAATTTCGCGTCAAAGGTCACGCTGATTCATCGCCGCGACAGCCTGCGCGCGGAAAAGATCATGCAAGACCGGTTGTTTAAACACCCCAAAGTCAGCGTTTTGTGGAACCATGAAGTGGCCGAAATCTTGGGGGATGAAGCCCCTCGGGGTGTCACGGGCGTTCGGGTGCGTGATGTCACCAGCGGCGCTGAACAGACTGTCCCATGCGAAGGCTTCTTTGTTGCAATTGGCCATGCGCCCGCATCAGAACTGGTCAAAGATCAGCTGGATTTGCACCATGGTGGCTATGTCAAAGTAACGCCAGGCAGCACTGCAACCTCAATCGCAGGCGTGTTTGCGGCGGGCGATCTGACCGATCACATCTATCGTCAGGCCGTGACAAGCGCTGGCATGGGCTGCATGGCAGCCCTTGATGCCGAACGTTTTCTGGCCGAGCTCAGTTAGGCCCACAGCTTAAGCGGGCAGAAACAGCCCGCTTTTCCCCAAAATGCGGCATAAACGCACCAAAGTTGGGAAAACTGCCCCCCAGCGCTTGCGCAGAGTAAGCCACCGGGTCTATAGCCGCGCCATTCGCACTTTGGGGTTTTTTGGCCCCACGGTCCCATTTCTTTTGCGCGCGAGATCATACGATGACAGCCCCAAACCTGATGCCGATCCCAGAACTCTATGTATCCCACGATTCGGCGCAAAAACTGAAACACACTGCTGCAGGGCTGATTTCATGGGATCTGACGCCGCGTCAGGTCTGTGATCTGGAACTGTTGATGAATGGTGGCTTTGCGCCGCTTAAGGGGTTTTTGTCGCAGGCTGACTATGACGGCGTGGTGGAAAACATGCGCCTGGCCGATGGCACGCTTTGGCCGATGCCGATCACGCTGGATGTAAGCGAAGAGTTCGCCGCCAAAGTTGAGTCAGGTCAAGATATTGCACTGCGCGACGCCGAAGGCGTGATCTTGGCCATCATGTCGCTGGGCGACAAATGGGTGCCCAACAAACCGCGTGAGGCAGAACAGGTGTTTGGCGCAGACGATCTGGCGCACCCGGCGGTGAATTATCTGCATAACACCGCAGGCAAAGTATATCTGGGTGGCCCTATCACCGGCATCCAGCCGCCAATTCACTATGATTTCCGCGGTCGGCGCGACACGCCCAACGAACTGCGCGCCACCTTCCGCAAGCTTGGCTGGCGCCGCATTGTGGCATTTCAAACCCGCAACCCACTGCACCGCGCCCATCAGGAACTGACCTTTCGCGCCGCGCGCGAAGCACAGGCCAACCTGCTGATCCACCCCGTGGTCGGCATGACAAAGCCCGGCGATATCGATCACTTTACCCGCGTGCGCTGCTATGAAGCTGTGCTGGATCAATACCCCGCCGCCACCACCACAATGAGTCTGCTGAACCTTGCAATGCGCATGGCTGGCCCGCGTGAGGCTGTCTGGCATGGTCTGATCCGGCGCAACCATGGCTGTACGCATATGATCGTTGGCCGCGACCATGCAGGCCCTGGCAAAAATAGCGCCGGTCAAGATTTCTATGACCCCTATGCTGCACAGGCACTGTTTAAGGAACATGCCACTGAGATCGGCATTGAAATGGTTGATTTCAAACAAATGGTCTATGTGCAAGAAAAGGCACAATATTATCCGGTGGATGAGGTTCCAGAGGGTTCAACCGTTCTGGATATTTCCGGCACTGAGCTGCGCCGCCGCCTGCGCGAAGGTCTTGAGATTCCAGAATGGTTTTCATTCTCGGATGTTGTGACTGAACTGCGCCGCACCTCACCGGCACGCGCAAAGCAGGGCTTTACAGTGTTTTTTACCGGCCTGTCGGGGTCTGGCAAATCGACCATTGCCAACGCACTAATGGTCAAGCTGATGGAAATGGGCGGTCGCCCGGTGACGCTGCTGGATGGTGATGTCGTGCGCAAGCATCTGTCGTCCGAGCTTGGGTTTTCGAAAGACCACCGCGATATCAACATTCGCCGCATCGGCTATGTCGCGTCTGAAATCACCAAAAACGGCGGCATTGCAATCTGCGCACCGATTGCACCCTATACCGCCACCCGTCGGTCAGTGCGCGAAATGATTGAACAGTTTGGTGCCTTTATCGAAGTGCATGTCGCAACCTCAATCGAAGAGTGCGAAAAGCGCGACCGTAAAGGGCTGTACAAGCTGGCCCGTGAAGGCAAAATCAAGGAGTTCACCGGAATTTCTGACCCCTATGAGGCCCCCACCACGCCTGAGCTGCGCGTGGAAACCGAAGGCACCGATGTTGATCATTGCGCGCATCAGGTCATTTTGAAACTGGAAGAAATGGGCTTGATCCGCGCCTGATTTGCCCAATCACCCAGCCAAATACCAAAAGGACGCCGCGACCCGGCGTCCTTTTCCATTTAAAATCTGCATGGTCAGACCAAGCTGTGACAAACTTAGATGTCAGTGCACCGAGACGGCAGCAAAATCATTTTGTCGCGCCAGCATAAAGGCGATGGCGCGATTGCGCACCAAAGCCAACCGCTCGCCAGCTGCGTCATGCACCGCATAAAGTGTCTGCAAACCATCGGCTTCCGATTGAAGATCATCTGGCAAATCTGCCACAGAAACTTCACGGATATAGACAATCCGACTGTCCAGCTTGCCGTTGAAATTAAATTTCGTGTTCATCGGCTTATCCCTTCCTGATCTTGATCGTCTGCACCACCGCCTCGGGCATCGCCCGACGCAAATCAACATGCAGCAATCCATTTTCCAAGGCAGCCCCAGTCACCTCAACACCATCGGCCAGCACGAAACTGCGCTGAAACTGTCGCGCGGCAATGCCACGGTGCAAAAAGATGCGGTCATCGTCTTCATCAACCTGACGGCCTCGGATCACCAACTGCCGATCTTCAAGCGTGATCGACAGATCGCTTTCCACAAACCCAGCCACCGCCAGCGTAATGCGATAGGCTGTGTCGCCGTTTTGTTCGATATTAAAGGGGGGATACCCCTCATTGCCAGATTTCGCGGTGCGTTCCACCAAACGTTCCAGCTGTTCAAAACCCAACAAGTAAGGATGGGCGGTAAAGGTCAGTTTTGTCATTTGCATGCCCTTGATAAAGCGACAGCTTCGGTTTTGGCCCCTTGCGGCGACCCTTTCAACAATATGGGCAGGCGATAGCGCAACGGCAAGCCCCGCATTTGCTATTCGCAACTTCGATTTTCGGCTATAATGACAAAAGAGCAAATACACGACTCGGGGTATACTAGGTTCATGAACGCCAGTTTTGAAATGAAGACAGATGAGGTGATGCGCCTTAATCTGGAAATGCTGCGGCATGAACACCGAGATCTCGATGCTGCGATCGCAGCGCTAGAGGGTACTGGCGTCGCCGATCAGCTGACGCTGCGCCGGTTAAAAAAGCAAAAGTTGCAATTGAAAGACCGGATCGCCCGGATCGAAGATCGGCTGACGCCCGATATCATCGCCTAAGTCCCATACCCGCGGCATGCTTGCCCCACGGATGCTTGCAACCCACCCCGTCATGGCTATAGTGCGGCGTTTTCACAGCGTGCAAATGGGGACGCGATGGCACAGATAAAGGTCGGCATCATCATGGGCAGCCAGTCTGACTGGCCCGCGATGAAAGAGGCAGCAACCCTGCTTGATACCTTGGGCGTGGCGTATGAAACACGCATTGTGTCAGCCCATCGCACCCCAGACCGGCTGTGGGAATATGGTCGCAGCGCCGTTGCACGCGGCCTGCATGTGATCATTGCAGGCGCAGGTGGTGCGGCACATCTGCCCGGTATGATGGCCTCAAAAACACGGGTGCCCGTGATTGGCGTGCCCATTCAAACCCGGGCATTAAATGGTGTCGACAGTCTTTATTCGATCGTCCAGATGCCACGTGGCTTTCCAGTGGCCACGATGGCCATTGGTGCCACTGGGGCTGCCAACGGGGCGCTGCTTGCGGCAGGCATTCTGGCGCTGCACGACCCTGCCCTGGCAGACCGTCTTGACAGCTGGCGCGCAGATCTGGCCGCAAGCATTCCCGAAAGCCCCGAGGACAACGACGATGCATGATATTTTGGCCCCCGGCAGCACGATCGGTATTTTGGGCGGTGGCCAACTGGGGCGTATGCTATCGGTGGCCGCAGGTCGTTTAGGGCTAAAGGTTCATGTCTATGAACCCGCAGAAAACCCACCCGCAGGGCAACTTTGCACAGATCTGACAACGGCCAGCTATGATGATGCCACAGCCCTGCGCGCATTCGCAGCCAGTGTTGATGTCATCACCTACGAATTTGAAAATATTCCCACCTCTGCGCTTGACCTGCTGGAAAGCCTGCGCCCCATTCGCCCCGGTCGCCGCGCACTGGCCGTCAGCCAAGACCGTGCCGATGAAAAGGCGTTTTTGCAATCGCTTGGCCTGAAAACTGCGCCTTTTTACGCTGTAGATACCGAAGAAGATTTGCACCAAGCCGTGGCCGAAATCGGCACGCCCGCAATTTTGAAAACGCGCCGCTTTGGCTATGACGGCAAAGGTCAGGTGCGGCTCACCAACCCCAATGAGGTAACCGCAGCTTGGCATGCCATTTCAGGCAGCCCGGCAGTGCTTGAGGGATTTGTTGAATTTAGTCACGAAGTGTCAGTGATTGCAGCGCGCGGGTTGGATGGGGCGGTGGCCTGTTTTGATCCGGGCGAAAACCTGCACCAAAACGGCATTTTGCACCGCACAACCGTGCCCGCCCGCCTGTCGGCCAGCCAACGTACCGATGCAGTGCTGCTGGCCGGGCGCATTGTCACCGCGCTGGACTATGTTGGGGTGATGGGGGTTGAGCTTTTTGTGACAGCACAGGGTCTGGTGGTAAACGAAATTGCACCACGGGTGCATAATTCGGGGCATTGGACGCAGAATGGCTGCGTGATCGATCAGTTTGAACAACACATCCGCGCCGTAGCAGGATGGCCCTTGGGTGATGGAACCCGCCACAGTGATATTGAAATGATCAATCTGATCGGCGATGATGTTAACCAAGTCCCCACACTGGCCGCTCGATCAGACACCGCGCTCCATCTTTATGGCAAGGCCGAGGCACGCCCCGGCCGCAAAATGGGCCACACCAATCGCTATCTTGGGCCTGCGGCGCAGGGCTGAAAACTGGCACCGTTGTGCCCCGTGTCAAACCCGCCAGCCAGACCGGTTTTGGCCGGGTGTTTGCGATTGCAGCGACTTTCGTATAGGGTTGGGTAATCTGTAACAACAAAGTGAGGTCCCTGCCCGTGGTCAATTGGTTCAGTGATGAACATGCAACCTTCGGTGATCGCCTGACCGGCGCACGCGAAGCATCCGGCGCATCCCAAGAAGATCTGGCCCGCCGCTTGGGCGTCAAACTTGCGACCCTGCGCGCATGGGAGGAAGATCGCTCTGAGCCTCGCGCAAATCGGGTGCAGATGCTGGCGGGCATGTTGAATGTGTCGCTGATGTGGCTGCTGACCGGCGAAGGTGAAGGCGTGGCCAACCCAGATGACAACACCAATATCCAACTGCCCGATGTCTTGGCTGAGTTGTCAGATCTGCGCCGGATCCGCAATGACTTGGTCAAGACCGTTGATCGGTTGAACACATTGGAAAAGCGCCTGCGCCGCGCGGCATCAGGGCATTAGCCCTGCGATGTGATCTGCGCTAACCCTTTCCCCAGATCTTGCACAAAATCTGGCGCAGGGGTGTCGGTTGCTGCCGTCAGGCGTTTGAAATCATATGCCACTTCACCATCATTCAGACGACTGGCCACGATGAGGCATTGATACCGATGCCGTGACCCATCGAAAATATCCACCAACCCGCGCAACATCGGATCGTGGTCGGCGGCAATCACAAAGCCCGACGTGTCCATGCGTAAAATCAGATGTGACACGCCATCCGCCTCAACCCGCAAACGCGCGGCCTTTCGGCGGGTGCGGGCGTGTGCAGCAGCCAGATCTGCCTGAATATCGTCGGAAAGAATCTCCATCGCGGCACCTCATGCTTTTTTGAAAATGGGCCGCATTTGGCCCTGAATTGGCAAGTGTTTCGCGGAGTCTGCGATGCGATTGGCACGCTTTTGTGACGCAAAGGGCACGGTTTAGAGGCACAGCCTTTGGTGCCCACCCGCGCGCAACCAGCGCGGCCCACACGCAAACCTGTTGCCATACCCCACCGAATAGGGTTTGAGGGTGCAACTTTCAAAGAGAGAACACGTGACAACATCCGTTATTCTTGTGGCCGCGTTATTGGCCGATGCCGCTTTTGGCGAGCCCCGCTGGCTGTGGGATCGTGCGCCACATCCTGCCGTGCTGATGGGCCGGGCTTTGGGCTGGTGTGACCGGCATTTGAACCATGGCCGGTTCCGCCGCGCACGCGGTGTGGCGGTTATGGCAGTGCTGGCGGGCATGGCCATGGCTTTGGGCGGTTTGGTGTCCGCCCTGCCCGATGGCGGCGTGATTGAAATGATTGTGGTGGCCATCTTGCTGGCCCAGCGCAGCTTGGCCGACCATGTTAGCGCCGTGGCAAAGGCGCTGCGCCTGTCGCTGGGCGATGGCCGGGGCGCGGTGGCCATGATCGTGGGGCGCGACACCCGCACCATGACCCAACCCGATGTCGCCCGTGCTGCAATCGAAAGCGCGGCCGAGAACCTGTCAGACGGCATCGTGGCGCCGGCGCTTTGGTATTTGTGTTTTGGATTGCCGGGCTTGCTGTTTTACAAAATCACCAACACCGCCGACAGCATGATTGGCTATCGCACCGAACGCTACCGCGAATTTGGCTGGGCCGCCGCACGGTTGGATGACCTGCTTAACCTGATCCCGGCGCGTTTGACGGCCCTTTTGATCGCACTTGTGCATGGCAGGCTTGATGCCACGCCGCAGATCTTGGCCGATGCGCCCTTGCACCGATCACCAAATGCCGGTTGGCCAGAGGCCGCGATGGCTGTGGTTCTGGGCGTCGCACTTTCTGGGCCGCGCAGCTATGAGGGCCAAAGGCGCGATTACCCATTTGTCAACGCAAGCGGGCGAAAAGATATCGGCCCCACGGAGATTGACGCGGCGGTACGCGCGCTCTGGCGCACTTGGGCCGCGCTTGTGGTGCTGACCGCCGCCGTGGCGCTGATCTGATTGGCGCAACGCCAGACTGCGATAGGGTTTCTTCGTTTTGTCCAACCTGCTAGCGTGCTGACCTGAACCTGGAACATAGGGGGGGGCAGATGTCAGCGCAGCGCCACGGCTTTTCAAGACGCTCAGGCTTGGGCCTGGGCGTAATTTTTGTGCTGGCAAGTTTGGCCCCAAATGTGGCCCATGCGGCCGGGGTGGCCCCAGCCTGTGGCGGCTCTTTTTCAGATTGGTTGGTCGATCTGCGCACTGAGGCCCGCGCTGCGGGCCACGCCCCCAAGCTGATTGACGCTTTTTTGCGCAGCGCCGCACCAGACCCCAAAGTGCTGCAGGCCGACCGGGCGCAGGGGGTTTTTCGGAAAAGCTTTCTAGAGTTTTCTTCGGCCCTGATATCGCAAAACCGCCTGCAAAACGCCAAACGGTCGGCCACCAAACAGGCCACAGTATTTGACCAAATTGTCTCTGAATACGGAATCGATCCTGGTATCTTATTGGCCTTTTGGGCGTTTGAGACCGATTTTGGCAAGGTGCAAGGTGATTTCAACACCCGCAACGCGCTGTTAACGCTGGCCCATGACTGCCGACGCCCGGCGATCTTTCGTCCACAGATTCTGGCGGCGCTAACGCTGTTTGAACGTGGAGGATTTGACCCCGACCAGACCACAGGCGCATGGGCCGGTGAAATCGGGATGGTCCAGATGCTGCCCCGCGATATTTTGGCCCATGGGATCGATGGGGATGGCGACGGACGGGTTGATCTGAAAACTTCGGCCCCTGACGCGCTGTACTCGGCCGCGCACAAGCTGGCAGCCCTTGGCTGGCAATCAGGCGAACCTTGGCTGCAAGAGGTGCGCGTGCCACAGACACTTAATTGGCAGTTAAGCGGGTTAGACAAGTCACTGCCTGTGGCGCACTGGAAAAAACTGGGCATCACGCCACAGCATGGCACGCTGCCAAGCGGCCTGACGGCGGCGCTGATTTTGCCACAGGGCCATCAAGGCCCAGCCTTTTTGGCCTATCCCAACTTTCAGACACTTTTTGCGTGGAACCAAAGTTTTGTCTATGTGACCACGGCGGCCTATTTCGCAACCTTGATTACCGGTGCACCACCACTCGTCCCCGGCACACCCCCCGCAATTCTTGGCACCGGACAAATGCAAGCCCTGCAACAAAAACTGGCGCAGCGTGGCCATGATGTGGGCAAGATTGATGGCATATTGGGGGCAGCAACCCGGGCTGCCGTGCAGGCCGAACAGGCGCGCTTGGGGCTGCCTGCCGATGCTTGGCCCACAGCAGAGCTGCTGAACCGGCTTTGATTTGAACACCTCAGACAACAAAAGGACATCCCCGCCATGACGCTCACCACCACACGGCTGCAGCTGGATGATATTGAAGCCTTGGCACAGGCCACATTGGTGGCCGCTGGTGCGTTGCCACAAAATGCCGCCCCGCTCGCCCATGCCATCATGCAAGCCGAACGCGATGGCATTTCAAGCCATGGGCTGATTTACTTGCCGGTTTATGCCGAACATCTGGCCTGCGGCAAGGTTGATGGCCAAGCACAGCCGCAACTAGACACCCCGCGCGCAGGCGTGGTGCGGGTAGATGCTGGCACAGGCTTTGCCCATCCAGCGATTGCCGCAGGCATGGGTGGGCTGTTGGCCGCAGCAACGGCCAATGGAATTGGCTGTATGGCCATTCGCAATTCCTATAATTGCGGCGTGCTGGGCCACCATGCCGAGGCCATTGCCGCGACGGGTTTGATGGCGCTTTGCTTTACCAATGCTCCTGCCTCAATCGCGCCGGTTGGGGGCAAGACGCCAATTATCGGCACAAATCCCTTTGCTCTGGCCGCCCCCGATGGTCAGGGCGGTGCAGAGTTAGTGATCGACCAAAGCGCCAGCGTCATCGCCAAATCTGAGGTGGTCAAACGCGCACGAGAGGGTCAAGAGATTCCATCCGGCTGGGTGCTTGATGCACACGGCCAGCCCACAACCGACGCCACCGCCGGGCTGAAAGGATCCATGGTGCCCTCTGGCGGCTATAAGGGTGTGGGTGTCGGGTTGATGGTTGAACTATTTGCCGCCGCCATGGCCGGGGCTGAACTGGGAATTGACGCCGCGCCCTTTAGCGGCACGGCGGGCGGCCCACCCCGGACAGGACAGTTTTTCATCGCAATTGACCCTGGTGTTACATCAGATGGGCGTTTTTCCGGGCAGTTATCCCGACTGGTTGCTGCAATCTGCGCGCAAGAGGGCACACGCCTGCCCGGCGCCAAACGCAAGGCCGCACGGGCGCGGGCCTTGCGCGAAGGGGTCGATGTGCCCCAAGATCTTTTGGTGCGGATTTCGGCCATCGCACCGCAATAGCCCCACAGGCAGGTTTAGCCCGCAAACATGTCGGACATACGCACGATCACCTCAGCCTGACGGATGCTGGCGATATCAACCAGACGGCCCTTATAGACCGCCGCGCCAGCCCCCTCGGCCTTGGCGCGATCCATTGCCTCTAAGATTTCGCGCGCCTCGGCTACGGCTTCTGGTGATGGGGTAAAAACCTCATTGGCCAATGCGATTTGCTTTGGATGGATCGCCCATTTGCCCACCATCCCCAACGTGGCCGAGCGGTAGGCCTGTGCCCGAAATCCATCATCATCAGAAAAATCACCAAAGGGGCCATCTACGGGCAAAATGCCATGTGTCCGGCACGCAGCCACAATTGCCGCCTGAGCCCAATGCCACGGATCCGCAGGCGTTCGGGTGCCACCTGACAGCATATAGTAATTTTCTTGTGTGCCGCCGATACCCGTCGTGGCCATTCCCATGCTGGCTGCAAAATCAGCCGCACCCAAGCTCATCGCTTGCAAACGTGGGCTGGCGGCAGCGATTTCTTCCACATGGCAAAGGCCCGCAGCAGATTCGATGATGACCTCAAAGCTGATGGGCCGGCTGCGACCACAGGCGCGTTCCACTGCGGTCACCAAAGCATCAACCGCATAAAGATCGGCCGCACATCCGACCTTTGGGATCATTATCTGATCCAAGCGATCACCAGATTGCTCCAGCAAATCAACAATGTCACGATACCAATAGGGTGTGTCGAGCGCGTTGATCCGCACGCTTAGCCACTTATCACCCCAGTCAATATCGCCAATTGCCTGAATGATATTGGCGCGGGCAGCGGGCTTATCATCCGGGGAAACCGAATCTTCGAGATCGAGATTGATAACATCAGCAGCGCTTTTGGCCATCTTTTCAAAAATTGCCGGGCGCGAACCGGGGCCAAACAATTGGCAGCGGTTCGGGCGTGCAGGGGCTGCGGGTTGCAGACGAAAGCTCATTATGGGGCCTTTCTTTAGACTGGCAGCCCAACGCGCATCGGCGCTGGGGCTTTAGGTGAATTGTTCGCGGGTCAGCCGTTCTTCCAAGCCATGGCCCGGATCAAACAAGATCCGGTGGGTCACAGCCGGCTCAGATCGGATTTCAACAGACACAACATCGCGCACTGACCGGCTGTCGGCATCGGCCATCACCGGGCGTTTTTCAGGGTCAAGCACATCAAAGCGCACCACAGCCGCTTTTGGCAAAATAGCGCCCCGCCACCGACGGGGGCGAAATGCGGCCATCGCAGTCAACCCCAACACTTCAGCCCCGATTGGCAAAATCGGCCCATGCGCAGAATAGTTATAGGCGGTTGAGCCTGCCGGGGTGCACAGCAAGGCGCCATCGCAGACCAGCTCTTCCATACGCACCCGACCATCAACGGTGATACGCAGCCGCGCCGCCTGCGGCCCGGCGCGCAGCAACGACACCTCATTGATCGCAAGTGCCTGATGGTGTGACCCATCGCGCGCCACCGCCCGCATCACCAACGGGTTAATCGCGGCCTCTTCCGCAAGCGCTAGGTTTTCCAGCAGATTAGCTTCGTTCAATTCATTCATCATAAAGCCAACAGTGCCACAGTTCATACCATAAACCGGCACATCGAGCCGTTCGGTGGCATGCAGAGTTTGCAGCATGAACCCATCGCCCCCAAGCGCCACAACGACCTGTGCTTGATCCAGCGCGACGGTGCCGTGGCGGGCCGCCAACCGGGCGCAGGCCTCTTGGGCCAGATCAGACGTGCTGGCGCAAAAGGCAATGCGAGAAACCAAGGGGGCGGGCATGACGGGGCTCCGGGCAGGGGTTGGGCCCAAGTCTTTGCGCGATAGCCATTGAATTACAAGCCTGAGCCGTGGCAAAACACCAATGATGCAAGAATACCAGATCTGACTGCCCCTGCGACACCAGGTCTGTTTCCTTTCTTTGAGATTGCGCTAACATCCGCTAGCAGAGTTAAAAAAACCAAACGTACCCGACGGAGGAGATACCGATGACCATTACACACCGCGACAGCGGCTTTTTCACCGAAGACCTTTCCACACGCGACCCGGCTTTGTTTGGCGCAATTCAAGATGAATTGGGCCGCCAACGTGATGAGATCGAACTGATCGCGTCAGAAAACATCGTCAGCCGTGCGGTCATGCAGGCGCAAGGCTCGGTGATGACCAACAAATATGCCGAAGGATATTCTGGCAAACGGTATTACGGCGGTTGTCAGTTTGTTGACGTGGCCGAAGATCTGGCGATTGCCCGCGCGTGTGAGCTGTTTGGCGTAGCCTATGCCAATGTGCAGCCAAATTCTGGCAGCCAAGCAAACCAGGGCGTGTTTCAGGCGTTGTTGCAGCCTGGCGACACCATTCTGGGCATGGATCTGGCCAGTGGCGGCCACCTGACCCACGGCGCCAAGCCCAACCAGTCAGGCAAATGGTTTAACCCAGTGCAATATGGCGTGCGCCAAGAGGACAACCTGGTCGATTATGATCAGGTCGCAGCCCTCGCCCGCGAGCACAAACCCAAAATGATCATTGCAGGTGGTTCGGCTGTGCCGCGCCAGATTGATTTCGCCAAATTCCGCGCGATTGCTGATGAGGTTGGTGCCTATTTGTTGGTCGATATGGCGCATTTTGCCGGTCTTGTGGCCGGTGGCGTGCACCCTTCGCCCTTTCCCTATGCCGATGTTGCCACCACGACCACACACAAAACGCTGCGTGGCCCACGCGGTGGCATGATCTTGACCAATGATGAAGCCCTGGCAAAAAAGTTCAATTCAGCCATCTTCCCCGGCATTCAGGGTGGTCCCTTGATGCATGTCATCGCAGGCAAAGCCGTCGCCTTTGGCGAAGCGCTGCGCCCCGAATTCAAAGCCTATGCGCGGCAGGTTATCCTGAACGCACAGGCCTTGGCGGATGAGCTGATGAAGGGTGGCCTGGATATCGTCACCGGCGGCACCGACACCCATGTGATGCTGGTCGATCTGCGGCCCAAAGGCGTTAAGGGCAATGCCACCGAAAAAGCATTGGGCCGCGCCCACATCACCTGCAACAAAAACGGCATTCCGTTTGACCCTGAAAAGCCAACTGTGACTTCGGGTGTGCGTTTGGGCACCCCGGCTGGTACCACCCGAGGCTTTGCTGAACCCGAGTTTCGCCTGATTGGCCAGTGGATCACCGAAGTGGTGGATGGCCTGGCCGCCAATGGCGAAGAGGGCAACGCCGAGGTCGAAGCCGCTGTCAAAGCGAAAGTATCAGCGCTGTGTGCCCAGTTCCCGATCTATCCGGGTCTGTGATTCGACGATAAGATGCCAAACGGCGCAGGGGCGGGCCCCCTGCGCCGTTTGTGTTTAAAACCGAAAACCGACAGGATACGGCGCGTGAAACTTGCAACCAACAGCTTTGGGGCGCCAACTGCCACACCGCCACTTTTGATTGTGCATGGGTTGTTTGGCTCGGGGCGCAATTGGGCTGGAATGGCGCGGCGGTTGTCAGACCAACGCCACGTTATCACCGTTGATCTGCGCAACCATGGCGATAGTCCTTGGGCTGATGCCAACAGCTATGCTGATCTGGCCGCTGATTTGGCCGAGGTGATCGCCCCCTTTGGTGAGATGGATGTTTTGGGCCACTCGATGGGGGGCAAGGCGGCGATGCTGCTGGCACTTGGCCAACCAGCCATCGTGAACCGGCTGATTGTGGCCGATATCGCGCCCACCCGATATACCCACAGCCACGCCAGCTATATCCGCGCCATGATGGCGCTTCCGTTAGACACGCTTGCCAGCCGCGCCGCAGCCGACAGCGCCCTGGCTGCGACGGTGCATGATGCCGGCACCCGCGCGTTTTTAATGCATTCCTTGGATCTGCGGGCCGATCCGCCGCAGTGGCGGTTAAACCTGCCCGCGCTCTTGGCCGCGATGGATCAGATCATTGGGTGGCCAGATAGCACAGGTGTCTTTTCCGGCCCAGCGCTGTTTTTGACCGGCGCACGCTCGCCCTATGTCACGGCACAGCACCACGATAAAATTCGTTCATTATTTCCAGCGGCCCAAATTGATGCGCTGGCCGATGCTGGGCATTGGCTGCATGTTGAACAGCCCGCAGCCTTTGAAACAGCCGTGCGGGCTTTCTTGGTATAACGCACGCGGCTAACCGCAGCGCAGATCAGCGCGCATCGCCCCGGTGTCACCTTTGATCGTTCCCGGCCTTACTTGGCATTTTGTGGCGATTTCAGCGGCTTCCATCATCCGCTCGGGCAGATCTTTGCGCGCGGCTTTATTGGCATAGCCCATCCGCAGCACCTGCACCCGATCGGCTTTTTGATAGACATAAAACTGGGTGCCCGCCACCGTCACGCGCTGCTCAACAGCGCCGGAAAATTCTGGCCCGGGCGATGTGCACCCCGCCAGCATCATTGCACCCAGCAAAAGCCCTGTGATCATAATCGGTTTCATAGCCACAAACTGGCGCGAAACTGTTAAAACTTCGTAAAAATCCATTCCGCTTTGCGCTTTGGGCGTGCCCGCTGGACAAACCACCCCCCAAACTGCAGGGTGCCCCCATGATAAAAACGCCCCAGCCCCGCATCGCCGCCCGCGCCGTCATCGTGCATGCCAACCGGTTGCTGTTGGTCAATGCGTATCCCGGCCAGACGTCTGATCTGTGGTGTGCGCCTGGCGGTGGCGTCATATTGGGGCAATCTTTGCCCGACACGCTAGCACGCGAAGTGATGGAGGAAACTGGCCTGCAAATTGATGTGGGCGCCCCCTGCCTGATCAATGAATTTCATTCCCCAAAACATGGTTTTCATCAGATTGAGGTATTTTTTCGCGCACAGCTGCGCCATGAAAGCGATATCGCCCAAAATCAATGTGATCCAGACTGGCATGACCCCGCCGGGGTGGTGAACCGCCGGCAGTTTTTCAGCCAGGCTGAAATGGCAGCCCTGCGTCACAAACCCGACAGCTTAGCCCAAATCGCGTGGGGTCCGGCCGATGGGATCGGCTATGACCCGTTGGAACTGATCGTACCCTGACAGGCTGTGCGCGCAAGAAAGACAGATTGGCACGGGCCCAAATCACCGAACTTTAGACGATCCGCTTTTGACGACTGTCGCGCAGATGCAGGGCAATTGCACCGACCCCGGTTAAACTTAGCACCACCATCAGCAGCCAGCCAAACAACGGCACCATTCCCAACAGGGACACCATCATTCCCCCCAAACCGCCCAGCAGCGCTTTGGCCCAAAAGGCCATCGGCTCTTCACGGCCAAGCAACCGCGCCAACATCAGCACCCCCCCATAAACCGCCACCACAAAGCCCAGATAGGCGGCCCCCACCGCCACCACGACCACCACCGGGCTGATCAGCAACCCAATCAACGTCGCAGCCGACACGACGACCGCCCCCAACAGGGCCGATTGCACAATAAACCCGGCACCAAAACTGGCCAACGCCCGGCCAGTTACGCGCTGCGCCATCGCGGTGAGGGTCGTGGGGCGGAGCACCGCGATGATTGCGATGGTGACCGCGGTCCAAAGCCCCGCAACCAGCGTATCCTTTACCACATGCCAGCCCCTGTCCGGGGCATCATGGGGCATATCGGGATGCTGAGCCGTGGCGACAAGCCGGGTGATGCGCGCCGGATCAATAACCGATTGTGGCACATCCAGCGTGCCAGGTGTTTCTTCATAAAGCGTCAACGCACCATTGATCTGCGCGCCGGGCCCAAAGTTCAGAGTGTTGGCGCTGATCCATGTGTCACCGGTGATGGTGGTGTTGATCTCAACGGTATCGGCACGCAACAGGGCCGTGCCGCCCAAAGGCCCCATCAGGCGCAGGGTTCGCCCCATCGCCCGCAGATCCCCCAACACCGTTCCAACCCCGATCTCAGAGCCCATGAGATAGGCATCGCCCGCAACGGCCGCTGTCACGCTGACATCATAACCCGCCGCAAAAAGATCGGCCCCGACGGCGCCAGATACATCAACCGTCTGCCCAGAAAAATAGCCTGATCCATCGATGGCGGCGCGGCTGTGCACCCGTCGACCCGCTGCATAGGCGTTCCCCGCCACTGGTCCTGAAATTGCCACGTTACGTCCAGCGGCAAAAGCACTGCCATCCAGCGCCGCGCGGCTGTCGACCGTGTCACCCGATACAAACAAATCATCGATGCCTGCACGATCAACAATCACGGTTTCGCCCGAACGGAACGCATCCGCCCCAAGGTCCATACTGTGCAAACTGTCACCTTTGGGCCCGTGATCAGACGCAAGAGCACGGCTGGCAGGTTCAAGAACCAAGATCACGCACAACACGGCAAGCAAAACAAGCGTTCGGCGCATCAGGCATCCCCCCAAATTATATATTAATCAGAGTGCCATGCCGCCCATGCGCAAACAACCCATGCGCGAAAAGAAAAAAGGGGGCCAAACGGCCCCCTTTTCCCACATCATATGGCCGGGTTGGCTTACATCATGCCGCCCATGCCACCCATGCCTTCCATGCCGCCGCCAGCAGGTGCGCTGTCTTTCGGCTTGTCAGCAATCATGCATTCGGTGGTGATCAGCAGGCCAGCAACCGATGCTGCATCTTCCAGCGCGGTACGCACAACTTTGGCCGGGTCAATCACGCCGAATTTGAACATGTCGCCATATTCTTCGGTCTGCGCGTTGAACCCAAATGCCAGGTCTGCCGATTCGCGGATTTTGCCCGCAACAACGGCCCCATCGACGCCTGCGTTTGTCGCGATCTGACGCAACGGCGCTTCCAGCGCCTTGCGGATGATCACGATACCAGCATTCTGATCCGAGTTCAGACCAGTCAGGCCTTCCAGCCCTTTGGCTGCCTGAAGCAGAGCCACGCCACCGCCAACAACGATACCCTCTTGAACAGCCGCACGGGTGGCGTTCAAAGCATCGTCAACGCGGTCTTTGCGCTCTTTCACTTCAATTTCGGTCATGCCGCCAACGCGGATAACAGCAACACCGCCAGCCAGTTTGGCCACACGCTCTTGCAGCTTTTCACGGTCGTAGTCGCTGGTGGTTTCTTCGATCTGTGCGCGAATCTGCGACACGCGCGCTGCAATCTCGGCCTTGTCACCCGCACCATCAACGATGGTGGTGGTATCTTTGGTGATCGAGATTTTCTTTGCACGGCCCAGCATGTCGATGCCGACATTTTCCAGCTTCATGCCCAGATCATCAGAAATCACCTGACCACCGGTCAGAATTGCAATGTCTTGCAGCATGGCTTTGCGGCGATCGCCGAAGCCCGGTGCTTTGACCGCAGCAATTTTCAAACCGCCACGCAACTTGTTGACGACAAGCGTGGCCAAAGCCTCGCCTTCGACGTCTTCGGCCACGATCACCAGCGGCTTGCCCGACTGGATGACAGCTTCCAGCAGCGGAACCATCGGCTGCAGCGACGAAAGTTTCTTTTCGTGCAGCAGGATATAGGCATCTTCCATATCCGCGATCATCTTGTCCGGATTGGTCACGAAATAGGGCGACAGATAGCCACGGTCGAACTGCATGCCTTCAACGACCTCGGTTTCGGTCTCAAGGCCTTTGTTTTCTTCGACGGTGATAACACCTTCGTTGCCGACTTTCTGCATGGCATCGGCGATCTGGCGGCCGATCTCACGCTCACCATTGGCCGAAATCGTGCCAACCTGCGCAACTTCGTCACTGTCTTTTACCGGACGGGCTGCCGCCTTGATGGCGGCCACAACATGTGTGGTGGCCAGATCAATGCCGCGCTTCAGATCCATCGGGTTCATGCCAGCGGCAACGGCTTTCAGACCTTCGCGAACGATGGCTTGGGCCAGAACAGTGGCGGTGGTGGTGCCGTCACCGGCTTCATCATTGGTGCGCGAGGCCACTTCTTTGACCATCTGCGCGCCCATGTTTTCGAACTTGTCTTCCAGTTCGATTTCTTTGGCGACCGTCACACCGTCTTTGGTGATCCGGGGCGCGCCAAAGCTTTTGTCGATGACAACGTTACGGCCTTTGGGCCCAAGGGTCACCTTGACCGCATCGGCCAGGATGTTCACGCCGCGCAGCATGCGATTGCGGGCATCGGTGTCGAACTTGACGTCCTTAGCTGACATATTGATATGCTCCTGAAATTTTGAGTGGGTATGAGGTCGGCGTTACACTCAGGCCAGAATGCCCAGAATGTCGCTTTCCTTCATGATCAACAGCTCTTTGCCATCGATCGTAACCTCGGTGCCCGACCATTTGCCGAACAGAACGCGGTCACCGGCCTTGACGGCAACGGGGATCAGTTCGCCCGAATCCTTGCGTGCGCCTTCGCCGCAAGAAATCACTTCACCCTCTGCGGGCTTTTCCTTGGCGGTATCGGGAATGATCAGCCCGCCTTTGGTTTTTTCTTCGCCTTCGATGCGGCGAACCAGTACACGGTCATGCAACGGTGTGAAAGCCATCTGAAAACGCTCCCTTGGGTTCCAGGTTGAAAATACGGTTAGCACTCAGACAGCCCGAGTGCTAACACCCGGTATCTAGGCAAGCCCCCAAGCCGTGTCAACCGCCGGATGAGACTGTTTTTTGTGAAAATTTTATGGCAATCGTATCTTGGCTTCGGCCAGCACCCACCCCATGCTGCCAATGAGCAAAGGGGCAAGATCAATGCGGGATTTTCAAGAAAAACTGCGCATTGGGTTGGCGGCGACCCTGCTGATCTTTTACGCGGGGAGCGTTAGCGCGGCCTGCATGGGCCGCGATCTGATGGCTGATCTGCCCAAACATCAGCGCGCATCGCTTGATGAGATCATCAAATCAGATCCATTTGCCAATGGTAATTTTTGGCGTGCGGAAAAGCATGAACAAGTGATTGATCTGATCGGCACCATGCATCTGCCTGACCCCAGATCAGAGCAGGTGTTGACCAGGGCCAAGCCGCTGTTGGCCCAAGCAAAACATTTGCTGGTTGAGGCCACACCAGATCAGATGGCCGCACTGCGTGCCCAAATAGCCCAAGACCCGCAGCTTTTGTTTCGCATCACAGGTCCCGCTTTGCCGGAAATTTTGTCCCAACAAGAATGGGCGCGGCTGAAAACAACGTTATCAGTGCGCGGAATTCCGCCATTTCTGGCCGCCAAAATGCAACCTTGGTATCTTTCTATGCTGCTGCAAACGCCACCTTGCTTGGCAAATGCCACCCAAGGCACACCCTCCAGTGCCACGCTGATGTCTGGCATGCCGCCAGGGCTTGATGCGCTGCTGATGGCTGAGGCGCAGCGGCGCGCGCTGCCATTGACAGGACTTGAACCACCCGAAACCACGCTGCAGGCTATGGCCAGTTTAACACTGGATCAGCAACTGGCCATGCTGCGCGCCGAACTGTCCCAAAACGATCAGGCTGACGATCTTTTTGCCACCATGACAGATGCCTATTTCCGCGGCGAGCATCGCTTGATCTGGGAATTTAACCGCCAGCGACAACCTGACAGCCAATCTGGCGATTTTACACAAGTTGAATCCCTGCTGCTCGATCAGCGCAACGTCTTATGGATTCCGCAGATCATTCATGCAGCGCAGACCGGCCCTGTGGTCGTAGCGGTTGGTGCCGCACATTTGTCAGGGCCAATGGGCCTGCTGGAACTGCTGCACCAACAAGGGTTTGCGCTGCGGCAAATTGATCCCTGACCGCCGCACCACTTGGGCGTGACAAGCCCCCCCACCCTGCCTATAAAGCGCCAAATTCAGCCTTTGTAGGATTACACGATGATTCAAGTTTTTGGCCACAAAGCCCCCGATACCGACTCGACCGGTTCGCCCCTGATCTGGGCGTGGTATCTGACTGAAATCAAACGCACCCCGGCCGAGGCATGCCTGCTGGGCGAGCCCAATACCGAAGCCGCTTTTATGTTGACCTATTGGGGCCTGCCCAAGCCAGCCATTATCGCAGATGTAAAGGCAGGCGACACGGTGGTGATTGTCGACACCAACAACCCCGCCGAGCTACCCGCCTCGATCAATGAAGCCAATATTTTGGGTATCATCGACCATCACCTGTTGGTGGGCGGACTAAAAACACGTGGTCCGATTGACATCACCATGCGCCCATTGGCCTGCACCGCTACCTTGATGCACGATCTGATGGGGGCCGATGCCACCCAAATGCCGCGCGAAATCAAGGGCGCCATGCTCAGCTGTATCTTATCGGACACGCTGGAATTTCGCAGCCCCACAACCACCCCACACGACCGCGCTGTGGCCGAAGCGCTGGCCGCTGATTTGGGCATCGACATTGCCGCCTATGCAGCTGAAATGTTTGCGGCAAAATCAGATGTCTCGGCATTCTCTGATGCCGAACTGCTGCGGATGGACAGTAAGGAATACGCCATTGCAGGCAAAGAATTCCGGGTGTCCGTGCTGGAAACCACCGCACCAGGTGTCATTTTGGCCCGCAAAGACAGCCTGATGGCCGCTATGGAAGATGTTGCACGCGAAGATGGCGCCGATCAGGTGCTGCTGTTCGTGGTAGATATTTTACGCGAAGAGGCAACGCTTTTGGTGCCAAACGATCTCGTGCGCACACTGGCACTGAAGTCCTTTGGGGCCACCGCCACCGGTGACACAGTTGTTCTGCCCGGAATCATGAGCCGCAAAAAGCAGATCATTCCCAATCTTGCACTGTAAATCAGGCGCGCACCGATGACCCAGATCATTGAAAGTCTTGCAGATATTGGTGCGCATTATGATGCGGTTTTGTGCGATTTATGGGGGTGCCTGCACAATGGCCATACCCCCTTTCCAGCTGCAGTTGCGGCACTTTCGGCCTATAAAGCCGGGGGTGGCACTGTCGTTTTACTGACAAATGCGCCCCGGCCCGCCGAACAGGTGCGCCACCAGCTGGAACAGATGGGGGTTGGGCCCTCGGTTTATCATAAAATTGTCACCTCGGGCGATGCCGCACAGGCGGCACTGGCGCGGGGCGTGGTTGGCCAACAGGTCTACCATTTGGGCCCAAGCAAAGATGATACGTTTTTTGAAAATCTGCCCCCCTTGGGCGGCCCAATTGAACGCGTCGCCTTTGAAGACGCCCAAGGTATCGTCTGCACCGGACTGGTTGATGATTTAACCGAATCACCCGAGACCTATCGCACATTGCTGCACGCAGCACAGACGCGTGGGCTGAAACTTTTGTGCGCAAACCCTGATATCGTTGTTGATTTTGGTGACAAGCGGATCTGGTGCGCTGGGGCTTTGGCGGCACTTTATACAGAAATGGGTGGTGAAAGCCTGTATTTTGGCAAACCGCACGCGCCGATCTATGATTTGGCGCGCGACTATCTGGCACCTCAGGGCATCCCCGACCATCGCGTTTTGTGCATCGGCGATGGTGAGAAAACTGATGTTGCAGGTGGGCTGGCCGAAGGGTTTGATGTGTTGTTTGTCACCGGCGGCCTAGCGGCCCAAGCGTTTGGCCCCGATGAAAACGCCCCCGATCCAGCGCTGCTGGCAGATTGGCTGACCAAGCGTGGCCTGTCGCCCACAGCCGCTATTGGCAAGCTGCGTTAAACCTTTCAGTAATTTTATTACCTAAAACTACAAAATATCAGAAATTTATTGCGCGATTGCTTGCAAATGATTATGCTGCACTGCAACATGATCAGGAGCAAAGCCATGCTTGATTCCCACGCAACCGACAATCTGCCCCGCGGCACGATCTGCATCGAAGATATAGAAATCGGCATGACGCGGCATTTGCGCAAACAAATCACCGACCGCGATATCGCGCTGTTTGCCGAAGTTTCAACAGATCATAACCCGGTTCATCTTGATGATGAGTATGCCCGCGACACCATTTTTGGCGGCCGCATTGCGCACGGTATGCTGACGGCGGGGCTGATTTCGGCGGTGATTGGGGAGCAGTTGCCCGGACATGGCAGCGTTTATCTGGGCCAAAGCCTGAAATTTCTGGCCCCCGTGCGCCCAGGCGACCAGGTCGAAGCCCGCGTCAGCGTGTTGGCCATCGATCATTCCAGACGTCGCGTGACCCTTGAATGTCAGTGCCTTGTCGGCCATACCGTCGTGCTGAAAGGTGAGGCGTTGGTTCTGGCGCCCAGCCGTAAGTTCGACTGATCTGGCGGGTCGCCCCGCCCCGAAAGGCACAGCGGGGAAAGATGCGCATTATCCGGCATTGGGCGGGTCTGACGGAAGCAGATCGTGGCGCTTCGGTTGCGATTGGCAATTTTGATGGCGTGCATCTGGGCCATCTATCAGTGCTCGAACAGGCCCGCAAAGCTGGTGGTCGTTCGGGCGTTTTGACGTTTGAGCCACATCCACGGCAGTTCTTTATCCCTGATGCCCCCCCCTTTCGTCTGATGAATGCCGAATCGCGAGCCAATCAACTGAAAAAGCTGGGGGTTGATTTTCTGTATGAGCTGCCATTTGACCCCGCACTGGCCGAAATGTCTGCCGAAACCTTTGCAAATCAAGTGTTGGGCCGCCAAGCAAACACAGGTTTGGGTATCCGCCATGCCGTCGTTGGCGCAGATTTTTGCTATGGCAAGGGGCGCAAAGGGTCGGTTGAAACGCTGCGACAGGCCGCACAAAGCTTGGGCTTTGGCCTGAGCGTCGCACCCATTTTAGCCGACGAAGGGGCCGAAATTTCGTCAACATCCATTCGCCGTGCTTTAGCCGAGGGCCGCCCCCGCGATGCGGCGCGGATGCTGGGCCACTGGCACCGAATTGAGGGCGAAGTGCTGCATGGTGAAAAGCGCGGCCGCGCCTTGGGCTATCCCACCGCCAACATGAGCGTGGGCGGCCTGCACCTGCCGAAACTAGGCGTCTATGCCGTGCGGGTGGATGTGCTGACAGGCCCACATCGCGGCAGCTATCACGGGGCGGGATCTTTGGGGGTGCGCCCGATGTTTGGCAGCAACCAACCTAATCTGGAAAGCCATCTGTTTGATTTCGATGGCGATCTTTATGGCCAACATTTGTCAATTGCGCTGGTTGAATATCTGCGACCCGAACTGAAATTTGATGGGCTGCCCGCGCTGATTACCCAGATGGGCCAAGATTGCGGCACCGCCCGCAACCTGCTGGCTGCACTCTGATATGGCGACAAAGCCCCCCACACCGCTGCGCGCAAAGTTCTGGGAACTGCCCTTGGCCAAGCTGACCCCCCCCGAATGGGAGGCGCTTTGTGATGGCTGCGGCAAATGCTGTTTGAACAAACTAGAAGATGAAGAGACCGCCGAGGTGGTTTTTACCCGCGTGGCCTGTCGACTGCTCGATGGCGAAACCTGCCGGTGCGGCCAATATGATATCCGCCGCCAGTTTGTGCCCGAATGTGTTAGCCTCAGCCTGAAAACCCTACCCAAGGTCGCCTATTGGCTGCCCCAAACCTGCGCCTATAAACTGCTTTATGAGGGCAGACCTCTTTTTGACTGGCATCCGTTGCTCACAAATGACCCCGAAAGTGTGCACACCGCAGGCCAATCCGTGCGCGGGCTAACCGTGCCAGAATTTGAGGTGCCGCTAGAAGACTGGGAAGATTACGTGATAGAAGGGGATTTGTGATGAATTTCACCTCAGACAACGCCGCGCCAGTCGCACCGCAAGTTATGGCAGCACTTCAGGCCGCCAACATTGGGGCCGCGCCATCGTATGGGGCGGATCATCTGATGGATCAGGTGCGCGCCGAAATCCGCCGAATTTTTGAAGCCCCCGACGCCGCAGTATATCTGGTAACCACTGGCACCGCTGCCAATGCACTGTCTTTGGCCATCAGCACCCAACCTTGGGGCGCCGTGTTTTGTCACCGGCGCGCCCATGTCGAAGAAGATGAATGTGGCGCGCCAGAGTTTTTCACAGGCGGCGCAAAGCTGGTGTTGATTGATGGCGAACATGCGCGCATGCGCCCCGAGGCCCTGGCCCGCGCACTGGCCGCAACGGGCCAGACGGGCGTTCACAATGTGCAGCGCGGCATGCTCAGCCTGACAAATTCAACCGAAAATGGCACCGTTTATACCCCGGCCCAAATTGCCCAACTGACCGCGCTTGCCCGCGCCCATCACCTGCCTTGTCACCTAGATGGCGCACGTTTTGCGAATGCACTGGTGGCGCTTGGCTGCACCCCGGCAGAAATGACATGGAAAGCCGGCATTGATGTCGTGTCATTTGGCGGCACAAAAAATGGCTTGATGGGGGTTGAGGCGGTTGTGATCTTTGATCCTGCCAAAGCGTGGGAATTTGAACTGCGCCGCAAGCGCGCAGGCCATTTGATATCAAAGCATCGCTATCTCTCGGCGCAAATGCTGGCCTATCTGACAGATGATCTGTGGCTGGATCTGGCGCAGCGTGCAAATGCCGCAGCACAGCACTTGTCCACCGGCATCGCCGCACTGGAAGGTGCGCAGCTTTTGCACCCAACTGAGGCCAACGCCGTTTTTGCCGCCATCCCGGCCGCCGCACATGCCCGCGCCGAGGCCGCGGGCGCGCGCTATTACCTGTGGCCCGATGATCAACCAACAGGCACCACCGGCGATGATGCACCACTTGCCGTCCGTCTGGTGTGCAGTTGGTCCACGACGAAAGATGAGGTTGACGCGTTTTTGGCAGCATTGACAGCCTGACACCGCAAACCCGCACAGTTTTTTCAGCGAATCGCGCGGCTTTGCGTTGCATTGTTCGGGCTGGGTGGTAATCGGGGGCGGTGTCATGCCTGCTTCACAAATCCTGCAAGGACCTGCCCATGCCCGTGATGACTGAACCCAAACTGATCGCCGGAAACGCCAACCGCCCACTTGCCAGCGCCATCGTCCGCCGCATGTCCATGCACCGCGGTATGTCTGTTAATCTGGTAGATGCGCGTGTTGAACGGTTCAACGATCAAGAAATCTTTGTCGAAGTGTTCGAAAACGTACGCGGCGAAGACATGTTTATCATTCAGCCGACATCAAACCCCGCGAATGATAACCTGATGGAGCTGCTGATTATGGCCGATGCGCTGCGCCGCTCATCAGCGGCGCGCATCACGGCCGTGATCCCCTATTTCGGTTATGCCCGACAAGATCGCCGCACCAAGGCCCGCACGCCAATTTCGGCGAAACTTGTGGCCAATCTGATCGCCGAGGCCGGTATTGAACGGGTTTTGACCATGGATCTGCACGCCGCGCAAATTCAGGGCTTTTTTGATATTCCTGTTGATAACCTTTATGCAGCCCCCGTGTTTGCCTTGGATGTTGCGCATCACTTCAAAGACAAAATGGAAGCGCTGACGATTGTGTCGCCAGATGTGGGCGGCGTCAGCCGTGCGCGTGATATGGCACAACGTCTGGGCTGTGGTCTGGCAATCGTCGACAAGCGCCGGGTGAAGCCGGGCGAGATTGCCGAAATGACAGTCATTGGTGATGTAGCCGGGCAGACCTGCATCATCGTTGACGACATCTGCGACACAGCTGGCACGCTGTGCAAAGCCGCCGAAGTTTTGATGGAAAATGGTGCCTCCGAGGTACATTCTTATATCACGCATGGTGTATTGTCCGGCCCTGCGGTCGGCCGCATTGAAAACTCTGTGATGAAAAGCTTGGTGATCACCGACAGCATTGAGGCAACGCCAGCTGTCAGCGCTGCTAAAAACATCCGCATTGTGCCAACAGCCCCGATGTTTGCCCAAGCAATTTTGAACATCTGGAACGGCACATCGGTGTCATCACTCTTTGAGGTGGATACGTTGATGCCGATCTACGAAGGCATGTACAATCGCAGCTGATTGCGGATCACACCAGATCTTGAAATGCAAAAGGCCCCGCAAACGCGGGGCCTTTTGAACATGTCACGACGCATAGGGCTTAAACGCCAACCGCCGCGCGCAGGGCCTGCAGATCGGCCACCAGCTTATCGGTCACGTTGCGCGCATCTACGCTGGCTGCAGCCGCTGCTGTGGTGGCATCGGCAATCAGCCCGTCCATCATCTCGGCGGTGACCTCAGACAACGGAACAGCACGTTCGGCCAAAACCGATGTGCTGGCCGCCGTAATATCGGCAAAGCCGCCGGTCACAGCATAGGTCATCTTGCCCTCTGGGCCAGTGACCGTCAAAAGGCCCGGACGCAACGAGGTGATCGTGGCGGCATGATTGGCCATAGCCGTCATGTCACCGTCTGCACCCGGTATAAGCACCTCAGTCGCCAGAACCGAGGCAAGCCTGCGCTCGGGCGACACCAGGTCGAATTGCAGCGTATTGGCCATGATGCCCCCTTAGGCCGCAGCCGCAGCCAGACGCGCGGCCTTGGCTTTGACTTCCTCAATATCGCCGACCATGTAAAAGGCCGCTTCTGGCAGGTGATCATATTCACCAGCCACAACCGCCTTGAACGATGCAATCGTCTTTTCCAGTGGAACCTGAACACCATCTGAACCGGTGAACACTTTCGCCACGTCAAACGGCTGCGACAGGAAACGCTGGATCTTACGCGCACGTGTCACGGTCAGCTTGTCCTCTTCGCTCAGTTCATCCATGCCAAGGATGGCAATGATGTCTTGCAGCGATTTATAACGCTGCAAGATACCCTGAACGTCGCGGGCCACCTGATAATGCTCTTCGCCAACAACAACTGGGTCAAGAATCCGCGATGAACTGTCCAACGGATCGACCGCAGGATAGATGCCCAATTCCGAAATAGCCCGCGACAAAACGGTCGTGGCATCAAGGTGCGCAAATGATGTTGCCGGTGCCGGGTCGGTAAGGTCATCGGCAGGAACGTAAATGGCCTGAACCGATGTGATCGACCCCGCCTTGGTGGAAGTGATGCGTTCCTGCAGCGCACCCATGTCGGTCGCCAGCGTCGGCTGATAGCCCACAGCAGATGGAATGCGGCCCAAAAGCGCCGACACTTCCGAACCAGCTTGAGTAAAGCGGAAGATGTTATCAACAAAGAACAAAACGTCGGTACCAGACTGGTCACGGAACTGCTCGGCCAGCGTCAGACCGGTCAGCGCAACACGGGCACGTGCACCGGGCGGCTCGTTCATCTGGCCATAGACCAGCGCCACTTTGGATTCGGTCAGGTTATCAACGTTGATAACCCCGGATTCCATCATTTCGTGATAGAGGTCGTTGCCTTCACGGGTGCGCTCACCCACACCTGCAAACACCGAATAGCCCGAGTGCACTTTTGCGATGTTGTTGATCAACTCCATGATCAGAACGGTTTTACCAACACCGGCACCCCCGAACAGGCCAATCTTACCACCCTTGGAATAAGGGGCCAACAGATCGATAACCTTGATACCGGTCACCAGAATTTCTGATGAAGTCGACTGTTCCGCAAAAGTCGGGGCCTGCTGGTGGATCGCGCGGCGATCTTCGGTTTGAACCGGGCCACGTTCGTCGATCGGCTCACCGATCACGTTCAAAATGCGCCCGAGCGTGGCATCGCCCACCGGCACCGAAATCGGAGCGCCGGTATCTGATACTTTTTCACCGCGCACCAAACCTTCGGTCGCATCCATCGCAATGGTGCGCACGGTGTTTTCGCCCAAGTGCTGCGCCACTTCCAACACCAGCCGCTTGCCGTTGTTGCTGGTTTCCAGCGCGTTCAGAATGGCCGGCAACGCATCTTCGAATTGCACGTCGACGACGGCACCGATGATCTGCGTAATTTTGCCGACAGCTTTTGCTTTTGCTTTTGCCATGTCGTTTCTCCGGTTCGTCAGAGCGCCTCGGCGCCCGAAATGATTTCGATAAGCTCTTTGGTGATCGCGGCCTGGCGCGAACGGTTGTAGACGATCGTCAGGCGGTCGATCATGTCACCTGCGTTGCGGGTGGCATTATCCATTGCGCTCATCCGGGCACCCTGTTCCGAGGCACCGTTTTCCAACAGAGCGGTAAACACCTGCGTGGCAATTCCGCGCGGCAGCAGATCGGCCAAGATGGCCTCTTCGCTGGGCTCGTAATCATACAACGTGCTTTCCGTTTCCACCTGTTCAAAAATCGCAGGAATGATCTGCTGTGCCGTTGGCACTTGGCTGATCACCGATTGAAAGCGGTTAAAAAACAGCGTGGCCACATCAAACTCACCCGCATCAAACCGGGCCAGAATGTCGCGTGCAATGCCCTGCGCATCGGCATAGCCCACGCGCTTGACCTCGGTCATATCCACATGGCCAACAAACAGCGTCGAAAAATCACGCTTAAGCTGTTCGCGGCCTTTTTTGCCAACGGTCAAAATCTTGACAGTCTTTCCTTCGGCAAGCAACGCACGGATCTTGCCCCGCGCCAGCCGCACGATGGTCGAGTTAAAGCCCCCACAGAGGCCCCGCTCAGATGTCATAACCACCAACAAATGCACCTTGTCGTTGCCGGTTCCCGACAACAATTTCGGCGCAGTGGATGACCCGCCAACCGAAGCGGCCAACCCTGACATCACCGCCATCATCCGCTCGGCATAAGGCCGGGCGGCTTCGGCAGAATCTTGGGCGCGGCGCAGTTTTGCCGCCGCGACCATCTGCATCGCCTTCGTGATCTTACGCGTATTCTTTACGCTGACGATCCGATTTTTTAGGGCCTTAAGACTAGGCATCTATCCACTCCCTACCTCGCCCTCAGGCGAAGTCTTTCGCGAATGTGTCCAGCGCAGCGCGGATACTTTTTTCCAGATCGCCCGAAACCTTGCGGTCATTGACGGTCATGTCTTCCAGCAGCGCCTTGTGGTTGGTGCGCAGGTGCTTCAGCATGCCAGCCTCGTACCGCGACACATCTTTCACCGCGACTTTGTCAAGATAGCCGTTGGTGCCAGCATAGATCACACACACGATTTCAGCATTGGTCAGCGGCGCATATTGCGGCTGCTTCATCAGTTCGGTCAGACGCGCACCACGGTTCAGCAACTGCTGTGTCGAGGCATCAAGATCCGATCCAAACTGGGCAAAAGCCGCCATTTCGCGATACTGTGCCAGCTCAAGCTTTACCTTGCCGGCAACCGACTTCATCGCCGATGTCTGCGCGGCCGATCCAACGCGGCTGACCGAAAGACCGGTGTTCACTGCCGGGCGGATACCCTGATAAAATAGTTCAGTTTCCAAGAAGATCTGGCCATCTGTGATCGAGATCACGTTGGTCGGAATATAAGCAGAAACGTCACCTGCTTGGGTTTCAATGATCGGCAGCGCGGTCAGCGACCCGTTGCCCGACGCATCACCCAACTTGGCCGAACGCTCCAACAAGCGCGAATGGAGATAGAACACATCACCCGGATAGGCTTCGCGTCCGGGCGGACGACGCAGCAACAGCGACATCTGGCGATAAGCCACAGCTTGCTTCGACAAATCATCATAGATGATCAGCGCATGGCGGCCATTGTCACGGAAGAATTCCGCCATAGCCGTCGCCGCATAGGGGGCCAAAAACTGCATCGGCGCGGGATCAGATGCGGTGGCAGCCACCACAATCGTGTAATCAATCGCACCAGTTTCTTCGAGCTTTTTCACCAGCTGCGCCACGGTCGAGCGCTTTTGGCCGATCGCAACATAGATGCAGTAAAGTTTCTTTGATTCGTCGTCGCCAGCGGCCTCATTGTAAGACTTTTGGTTCAAGATCGCATCAAGCGCGATGGCTGTCTTGCCAGTCTGGCGGTCACCAATGATCAGCTCACGCTGGCCACGGCCCACTGGGATCATGGCGTCAACCGATTTCAGACCAGTGGCCATCGGCTCATGCACCGACTTGCGCGGAATAATACCCGGAGCCTTAACATCGGCCACGCGACGCTCAGAAGCGTCAATCGGGCCCTTGCCGTCAATCGGGTTACCCAGACCATCGACAACACGACCGAGCAGGGCGTTGCCGGCAGGAACGTCCACGATCGACTTGGTGCGTTTGACAACATCACCTTCTTTGATCGAACGGTCGTCACCAAAGATAACGATACCAACGTTATCAACCTCAAGGTTCAGGGCCATCCCACGGATGCCGCCCGGAAACTCGACCATTTCACCGGCCTGAACATTGTCCAGCCCGTGCGCGCGGGCGATGCCATCGCCAACAGACAACACGCGCCCGACTTCAGACACCTGGGCTTCCTGCCCGAAATTCTTGATCTGCTCTTTGAGGATCGCAGAGATCTCAGCAGCTTGGATACCCATTATCCGACCTCTTTCATTGAGTTCTGGAGTGCAGCAAGCTTGGAGCGGATCGACGTATCGATCATCTTCGAGCCTACTTTTACGACAAGACCGCCGATCAGTGAATCATCGACGGCCACATTCAGTTTCACGGTCTTTCCCTCAGACGCCTTGAGCGTCTTTGCAAGCTTTTCAGCCTGAGTCTTGGTCAACGCTTTCGCAGCGGTAACTTCGGCCGTAATCTCGCCTTTTTCTTCAGCAATCAAATCGGCCAGCACAGCAAGCAGCTGTGGCAACACGAACAAACGGCGTTTGGTGCTCATCAGGCCCAAAGTGCCTGCAACCAAACCGCTCACGCCCATCTTAGCGCAAAGCGCTGCAATAGCACGCGCCTTATCATCGCTTGAATAAATAGGCGAGCCAATCAGGGCACGCAGATCAGCACTGTCTGTCAGCGCAGCACCAAGCGCTGCCACATCCTTTTCAAGCGCCGGCAACGATTTTTCATCGCGGGCCAGATCAAACAGCGCAATGGCATAGCGCTTGGCGATGCCGGTTGAGATCGAAGCTGGTTCGGACACGTCCACCCTTTCGAAATTCATGTGTGCCGCGCATCAAGGCCGCGCGGCCACGAACTGCCGGCATCAAACAATCGTGATACCTGAAATCGGCGCGGTGATAACAGAGCTCTGACCATCTCGCAACCGCTGACGTGGCCTTAAGATGCGACGATTTCATCCACCGACGCCGCAATGCAGAAAAAGCCTTTGTAAACGCTGAATGAACGCCAAAAAAATCTTTACTTTGCACAAATTGCCGCACCATCCAACAGACAGGTGCAAGCGCCACAGGCTTGGCCAAGCGCTACAAATCGGCGGAAAGATGCCGCGCAAAGCATCGACCAATGGGAAATTTGATTCGCTGCTAGCTCGGCTGGGGCACCCCTTCCAGAACCCGCAAGGGCCGCCGCACCATATCGCGCAACCCCCGCCGACTGGGGGCGTAGACCTGCTTGCTGGCCTCAACCATCAGCACACCACCCGCCAAAAACGGCAAGTGTCGCCCGAAATCTTCCATTAACGGCGCCATACGCAGCCAAAACCTCTGCTGTGACGGCGTCGCATAAAGCGCCGACACATGACGCTCGGGCGTGAAGCCCTGCTGGCGCAACAGCGCCTCCAGCTGTCCCAACGAATAGGGGCGGCCATGCCCAAATGGCGTGCCATCCACCCGGCTCCAAAGTCCTGCACGGTTAGGCACGATAAAAAGTGCCCGCCCGCCCGGGCCCAACACCCGCCAACATTCTTCAATTAAGGCGCCTGGGGTTTCGGTGGCCTCAAGCCCGTGCAACATCACGACTTTGTCGGCCATGCCTGTCGCCAACGGCCAACGCAGTTCTTGGCAAAGCGTTGAAACGTTTTCAGCCCCACCAGGCCAGGCCATCACCCCTTGCTGGGCAGGCATGAGAGCCACAACCCGCTTGGCATCCGCCAAATAGGGTCGCAACAGCGGTGCGGCGAAACCAAATCCAACAACGCTTTGCCCCAACGCCTCGGGCCAAAGCGTCAACATCTTGTCACGAATCGCGCGCTGCGCCGCGCGGCCAAGCCCGGTGCGATAGTAAAAACTGCGCAGGTCTAACACATCAAGATGCATTGCATCACGGCTCGGCTTCTGGGACTGTCTTTGCCTATCTTATCTGAAATCGGGAAAATTGCCATGCCGCTTGATCTTGTGACCATCCCCTGCCGTCAGGATAATTATGCCTATCTGATCCATGACCCGCAAAGTGGTGCAACGGCGCTGATTGATGCCCCCGAAGCCGCGCCAATCTTGGCCGCGCTTTCAGTGCGTGGCTGGCAATTGGGGCAAATTTTTATCACGCATCACCACACCGACCACGTCGAAGGCGTGGCCGAATTGCGTGCAGCCACCGGCGCACAGGTTTCAGGCGCCGCCGCCGATGCCCACCGCCTGCCCCCGCTTGATCGCACACTGGTCCCCGGCGACAGCGTCACCGTGGGGGCCGAAAGCGGCAGCGTGCTCGATATGCCCGGCCACACCATCGGCCACATCGCGTTTCACTTTGCCGCAGCACAATTGCTGTTTACTGCCGACAGCCTGATGGCGCTTGGCTGTGGGCGCCTGTTTGAAGGCACAGCAGAGCAAATGTGGCGCGCCTTGGGCACGCTTGACGCGCTGCCCGATACCACACTTGTCTGCTCAGGCCATGAATACACCCAATCCAACGCCCGCTTTGCGCTGACGATTGAACCAGGCAATACCGCCCTGCACGCCCGTGCCGCCCGGATCGCGGAAGCCCGCGCCAAAGACATGCCAACCGTGCCATCCTTGTTGGGGCTCGAGCGGGCGACCAATCCGTTTTTGCGCGCCCATCTGCCCCACGTGAAATCCAGCCTTGGCCTGCCTAATGCGTCTGACGTGGAAAGCTTCGCAGAACTGCGCCAAAGGAAAGACCGGTTCTGACCAACCACGGTCATTCTTTGTGCCATTTTTTCACGAAATGCTGATTTCGCAGAAAAAAGACTTGAAGCCGCGCAAATAACACCGAACTTATGGGAACACGGGTGATGCGCGCTGTCATATCTTTTGGCGGTCCGCCCCAACAGACAGGATGATCCAAGTGCCATCGTTTTCAAACACGCTCGAACAAGCCATTCACGGCGCCCTTGCTTTGGCAAATGCACGCCGTCACGAATTGGCCACACTTGAACATCTTTTGCTCGCCCTCATCGATGAACCCGACGCAGCAAAAGTCATGCGCGCCTGTTCCGTCGATCTGGATGACCTGCGCCGGACATTGGTTGAGTTTGTCGATGACGAACTTTCAACACTTGTGACCGATGTCGAAGGCTCTGAGGCCGTGCCAACCGCCGCCTTTCAGCGCGTAATCCAACGCGCGGCCATCCACGTGCAAAGCTCTGGCCGGACGGAAGTGACCGGGGCCAATGTATTGGTGGCCATTTTCGCCGAACGCGAATCAAACGCGGCGTTTTTTCTGCAAGAACAAGATATGACCCGCTATGATGCGGTGAATTTCATTGCACATGGCGTGGCCAAAGATCCGTCTTTTGGCGAACAACGCCCGGTCACCGGCGCTCAGGATGATGAACCAAGCGCCACCCCCGTCACCGACCCCGACGGCAAAGAATCTGCCCTTGCCAAATATTGCGTCGATCTTAATGCAAAATCGGCCAAAGGTGATGTTGACCCGCTGATCGGTCGCCAAGATGAGGTAGAACGCTGCATTCAGGTGCTCTGCCGTCGCCGCAAAAATAACCCCCTGTTGGTGGGGGATCCAGGTGTTGGCAAAACGGCCATCGCCGAAGGGCTTGCCCTGAAAATCACCCGTGGTGAAACCCCCGAAGTGCTGTCCAAATCCACAATCTATTCTTTGGACATGGGCGCGCTGCTGGCGGGCACCCGCTACCGTGGTGATTTCGAAGAGCGGCTAAAAGCCGTCATGAAAGAAATGGAAGATCATCCTGACGCAATTTTGTTCATCGATGAAATCCACACCGTTATTGGTGCAGGGGCCACCTCTGGCGGTGCAATGGATGCCTCAAACTTGCTGAAACCTGCGCTGCAGGGCGGCAAACTGCGCTGCATGGGTTCAACCACCTACAAAGAATTTCGTCAACATTTTGAAAAAGACCGCGCCCTGTCGCGTCGCTTCCAAAAAATTGATGTGAACGAGCCCAGCGTCGAAGACACCGTTAAAATCCTGATGGGGATCAAAAGCTACTTTGAAGCCCATCACGACCTGCGCTACACCAATGATGCGATCCGCTCAGCGGTGGAACTCTCAGCACGCTACATCCATGATCGCAAATTGCCCGACAAGGCCATTGATGTGATCGATGAAGCAGGCGCCGCCCAACATCTGGTCGCAGAATCCCGCCGACGTAAAACAATCGGCCCAAAAGATATCGAAGCGGTCGTGGCAAAAATCGCCCGCATTCCTCCCAAAAACGTGTCAAAAGACGATGCCGAATTGCTACGCGATCTGGAAAAATCGCTCAAACGCGTGGTCTTCGGCCAAGATGCCGCGATTGAAGCGCTGTCATCAGCGATCAAGCTGGCACGTGCAGGGCTGCGCGAACCCGAAAAACCCATCGGTAATTACCTCTTTGCAGGCCCCACAGGCGTTGGCAAGACTGAGGTGGCAAAACAACTGGCAAGCACCCTTGGGGTCGAATTGCTGCGCTTTGACATGTCGGAATACATGGAAAAGCACGCCGTCAGCCGCCTGATTGGCGCCCCTCCCGGCTACGTCGGCTTTGATCAGGGCGGGATGCTGACAGATGGGATCGACCAACATCCCCATTGTGTTTTGCTGCTCGACGAAATGGAAAAGGCTCACCCGGATGTCTACAACATCCTGCTGCAAGTGATGGATCACGGCAAACTGACAGATCATAATGGCCGCACCGTCGATTTCCGAAACGTCATCCTCATCATGACATCAAATGCCGGTGCCAGCGAACAGGCGAAATCCGCTGTGGGCTTTGGCCGCGAGCGTCGCGAAGGCGAAGATACCGCCGCGATTGAACGGACCTTTACGCCCGAATTCCGCAACCGTCTGGATGCTGTGATCTCTTTTGCGCCACTACCAAAATCGGTGATTTTGCAGGTTGTCGAAAAGTTTGTGCTACAACTCGAAGCGCAACTGCTCGACCGCAATGTCCACATCGAACTCTCGCCTGACGCGGCTGCATGGCTCGGCGAAAAGGGCTATGATGATAAAATGGGGGCCCGCCCGCTGGCACGCGTCATCCAAGAACATATCAAAAAACCGCTGGCCGAGGAACTTCTCTTTGGCAAACTGACCAAAGGCGGTCTGGTCCTTGTCGGGGTCCAAGATAACAAAATCGCTCTCACGATTGCCGAGCCGGAAAAACCCAAACTGGCCAAGAGCAAGCCCCCCCTGCTCACCGCAGAGTAGGCATCCACAAAAAACAGGCGCGCGCCAAATCCAGCGCGCGCCCTTCTTCTGTTTGCAAATATCCCCGCCGGAGGCCCCAACCTTTGGCCCAAGCGATGGCGGCGCAAGCCTAGGCCACCATGGCCGCTGCGCGTTTCAAATCCACACTCACCAACTGGCTTACCCCCTGCTCACCCATCGTGACACCAAACAGCCGGTCCATCCGGCTCATGGTGACGGCATGATGGGTAATAACCAAAAAGCGGGTTTCGGTCTGGCGTGTCATTTCATCCATCAAATCACAAAACCGCGTGACATTGGCATCATCAAGTGGTGCATCCACCTCATCCAACACGCAAATCGGCGCCGGATTGGCCAAAAATACGCCAAAAATCAACGCCAAGGCTGTCAGGGTCTGCTCCCCCCCTGATAAAAGCGAAAGCGTTGACAGCTTCTTGCCTGGCGGTTGACACAAGATTTCCAACCCGGCCTCGAGCGGGTCATCAGAATCCACCATCACCAGCCGCGCTTCACCACCGCCAAAGAGATGCGTGAACAGCCGGGTAAAATTGCCATTCACCTGTTCAAATGCGGTCAAAAGGCGCTCGCGGCCCTCGCGGTTCAAACCTGCGATACCGCTACGCAATTTCTTGATCGCCTCTTCCAGATCAGCTTTTTCACGCGCCAAAGTGTCATGCTCACTCTGAACATCTCGTGCATCTTCCTCAGCGCGCAGGTTCACCGCCCCCAACGCCTCACGCTGGCGCTTAAGGCGGTTCACCCCTGCCTCTAACTGATCTGAGGGCGCCAGATCATCCGGCACGCCACCCAGCGTCTCTAGCAACGCGGGCGGTGTCATCTCGGCCAATTCCATGATCCGCGCCACGGCCTGATCGCGCAAAAGCATGGCAGCCTCGGCCCGTGCTTGGGCACCCGCGCGCAGCTCGCGCGCCTCAGACCCACCACGCTCAGCGGCACGCTCTGCTTGGGTTGCAGCCTGCAGTGCTGTTTCGGCCATCGCCAACGCATCTTGGGCTTTGCGGCCACGGGCAGTGGCGACATCAATTTCTTTTTCCAAAGCCACGCGCTTTTGCGCGATTTCACCCGGATGGGCACTGGCATTGGCAAGATCAGCCTCAGTTTCCGCGCGCCGGGCTGACAGTTCGGCCTTGCGCGCTTCGGCCGTTTGTAATCGGGCCTGCCAAGTGGTTTCTTCTTTGGTAATTTCTTGGCAGCGGCGCATCCGCGCTTCGCCCTCGCGGCGCAGGTCCTCGTGGCTTGATCTGCGGGTCAGCATGGCTTGGCGCGCATTCTCAACATAGGCACGCTGGGTCTCTATCTCAGCGCGCGCCTGGCCCAGATCAGGCAACCCTATGAGGGCTGCACGCGCGTCAGCAACGCGGCCCTCGGCGGCACCCGCTTCCTGCGCGAAACGTGCTTGTGATTGGCGGGCAACATCACGTTTGGCCGTGGCCACGCTTTGATCCGCCTCGGCACGGCTCAGGGCGCGCTGCGCCGCGGTCACTTGCTGGTCAGCCAGCCTGCGGGCGTTGCGGGCCGCTTGGTCGGCGGCAGACAGTTCAGCCAGCCGGGCAATCAGCATTTCATGCGCCTGACGGGTGCCTTGACTGCGCTCCTCGACCTCGGCCAAATCATTTTTCAGCGCGCTCAGCCGGTTTAATTGCCGCAACCGCAATGCAGCTGCACTGGGCGCATCCTCAGCGCTGGCGCGAAATCCATCCCACCGCCACAAATCACCATCCAGACTAACCAGCCGCTGGCCCGGCAACAAACTTGGCTGCAAACCTGCCCCCACGTCTGCATCCACCAATCCAATCTGGCCCAAGCGGCGCGCCAAAACCGCTGCACCCTGCACATGGGCGGACAAGGGTTCAACCCCTGTGGGCAGCGTTTGCGGCGCGACATAATCTGCCAGCCCCACCCAGCCCGAGGCCACATCCCCATCCACTTCGGGTGCGCGCAAATCATCCGCCAAAGCCGCCCCCAGCGCCTGTTCATACCCCGGCGTGACCGCGATTTGATCCAATATCTGCGCCCCGGCATTGGCTTCGCGCGCGACCAGCTTGGCCAAGGCACCCGCTTCTGCGCGCAAAGCATTGGCTTCGCCTTCGGCGGCGGAACGCGCAGCACGGGCATCAGCCTCGCGGGTTTGGGTTTCCGCACGGGCGGCTTCAGCTTGAACCAGCGCATCTTCGGCCGCAGTGGCGGCAAGCTCGGCCTGCACCAAACGGGCAGCCGCCTCGGTATGTTCACCATTGGCACGGGTCAGGGCGACCTCGGCGTCTTGGGCGGCGGATCCCGCAAGGGCATATTCCGCCTGATTGCGCGTCAGCTGGGCTGTAACCTCATCCAGCAAACGCTGTGCAGATTGATGGCGGGCCGCCAGACGCGCGACATCTTCGCTGCGCAAGGATTGCGCCTGTTCATGCGCGCCCAAGTCAGCTGCCGCCGCACGCGCAGCTTCAGCCGCATCAGCCAATCGACTGTCATGGCCCTCTTGGGCAAGAGCAAGCTGCGTTGCCTCGCCGGCCAGACGCGCCAGCGTTTCACCTGCGTCACGGTTCAACGCCTCTTCGCGCTCAGCATCACGCTGCAGCTGGGTGATCTGCGCGGCCAATGCCGCAATCTGGGCTGCGGCACGCGCATCCTCGGCGTTCAGCGTCTCTCGCTGGGCTTCCAGACGCTGTGTTATGGCACTGGCTATCACAGCCTCTTCGCGGTGCGGTGGCAGCGCCTCTTCGGCGGAATGGCGGGCAAGGGTGGCAGCAATCGCTGCCGCCTCGGCACGGCTTGCGCTGCGCATACTTTCAGCCAAATTGGCTTGCGCATCAGCATGGGCGGTTTCCGCCTCACGCCAGCGGCGATAAAGCAGCAGCCCTTCGGCCTGACGCAGCTCTTGGCCGATTTCGCGATAGCGCGCGGCTTGACGAGCTTGGCGGGCCAATTGCACAAGCTGCGCCGCCAGCTGTTCAATAACATCCTGCACCCGGGCCAAATTGCCCTCAGTGCCTTGCAGTTTTAATTCCGCCTCATGGCGGCGCTGATAAAGCCCCGAAATACCCGCGGCCTCTTCCAACACACGGCGGCGGTTGCGGGGCTTGGCGTTGATCAGTTCCGATATCTGCCCCTGACGGACCAGGGCGGGCGAATGCGCACCGGTGCTGGCATCGGCAAAAAGCATCTGGACATCGCGCGCACGAACATCGCGCCCGTTCAGCTTATAGGCCGATCCTGCATCGCGGGTGATCCGGCGCACGATTTCCAGCGCATCGGAGGTGTTGAATTCGGCCGGTGCAAGCCGGTCTTGATTATCAATCGTCAGGCTAACTTCGGCAAAATTGCGCGCCGGGCGGCTGGCAGTGCCAGCAAAAATCACATCTTCCATACCATCGCCCCGCATTGCCGTGGGGCGATTTTCGCCCATCACCCAACGCAGGGCCTCAAGCAGGTTTGATTTGCCACATCCGTTTGGCCCAACAACCCCCGTCAGCCCATCAACGATCACAAGATCGGTCGGGTCGACGAAGCTTTTAAAGCCATTCAAACGCAACCGACTGAAACGCACAGATCCTCCATGGGCCGTTCATGGGCCATTTTGCACACAGAATGGCATTTGCCTGAAAAGTGTCAACCAAAACACCCCCATAGTGCCAAGCCCACCCGTTATACGTTCGTTTGTCGATTGACAGCCAGCCAAGCGCGGCATTTGTTGCAATGCCCACATTCCACCACGTCAAAGGCCCACCAAATGCTGCTGATTGCCCCCCATTCGCCCATCTCGCCTGAGGGGCGCGCGTTGATCGCCGCCAGCCAAGCCGCCCTGCTAGAAGTCTTTCGTGCGGATGAGATCTTTACAATGGACCCAGCCGAACTTGACCGCCCACACATCAGCTTTTTGGTGGCACAAATCGACACGCCCCAAGGCACACAGGCCGTGGGATGTGTGGCGATGGTGCGATGCGGGGACTATGCAGAAGTTAAACGTTTGTTTGTAGAACCTGCCGCCCGGGGCCAAGGGCTGGCGCGGCAGTTGATGGCGCAGCTTGAAGATATGGCGCGGGCCGAGTGTTTGCCCACTATCCGGCTGGAAACCGGCGATGCACTCCGCGCTGCCGTGGCGCTTTACACCGATATGGGCTATCAGGTCTGCGGGCCTTTTGGCGACTATGCCGCCCACCCGGCCAGTCTGTTCATGGAAAAATCCCTGATCCCCACAGGATGAGACGCCCGCGTCACAGAGCTGCGAACACGAGGGGCCACGCTAAAAATTATCGCTAACCCGAAAGCCAACAGGGATGGTATCGCGGCCCTCTAACACCAAATCGGCCATAACCTCAGCCACTTTGGGCGCCATGCCAAAGCCGATTTTAAACCCACCATTGGCCACATAATGGCCCACACCCCCACCCAAATCAGCGGGCAATGCCCCCAGCATCGGCGCACGGCTCTGGCTGCGGGGGCGCAGGCCCGCCCAGCGGGCAAGAACGGCGCTTTGGGCCAATTGCGGCATCGCCACGCGCACCCGGCCCAGCAGTTCATCAAGCGCCGCATCGGTCGTGGTGGGTGACGTGTAATCACGCTCAGTCGTGGAACCGATCGCAGTGGTGCCATTGGCCTGCGGCACAACGTGCAGACCGTCGATAAACAGCTGCGGCGCAGAGCAGGCATTATAGGCCAGTGACAGCGCCTGTCCCTTTACCCCGGCACCAATACTGCGCGGCGCGCCATGGGCGCGGGCCATCGCCGACATATCCATCAACCCCTGCGCGCCAGTGGCCCATACCTGAACGCCTTTGGGGCGCGCGGCCGCGGCCTGTGACCCCAGAAAGAACTGCCCCCCCAATGCGGCAATCGCAGCAGCCAGGGCGGCGCAGGCCGGTTGGGGGTTGATCCGCGCACTCAGGCTGTCAAAAACCGCAAGCCCCGTCGGGCTTTGAACCGCCCATCCGGTTTCCTGCGCCAGTTTGGCCACAGGCACCACCCGCCATTCAGCCCGCCCCTGCCACAGCGTTTGTGCCGTGTCGCCCCGTGCCCGTGCCAACGCCACCGCACCCGCATCTGCCAATGGCTGCACCCGGCCCAATCGGGCGTAGCCCGGATCACGGCCAGACAGCGCGGCAATCTGTGCCCAGAACGCGTCTGCCATCAACAGGCTCTCCAACTGAAACGCTTTTTTCGCATTCCAATTTTCTGGAACGTGCGGCGCCAAAGCGCCCACCAAGCCACCACTGGCCCCAGCAGCAATCCCAACAGGGTCAATCACCTGCACGCGCGCCCCACGCACCGCACAAGCATATCCAATCGCAAGCCCAAAGATCCCCGCGCCCCGCACCGTGACATCTGCACCCATCGTTTTGCTTGCCCTTGCCCCGCATCCTGATTTGAGCGAATTACGCGAAATGACCCAAGATCACCAGAGCGCCCCGCCCCCCCCTGCGCTAAGTTGGCGCCAAGGCCCCACCGGGCCAATTCCTGTGTCTGCGCTTTATGATGACCCTTATTTTTCGCTCAACGATGGGCTGGCAGAAACGCGGCATGTTTTTCTGGCCGGCAATGACCTGCCCACCCGGTTTCAGCCCGGCTTTCACATTGCAGAATTGGGTTTTGGCACCGGGCGTAACATGCTGGCTGCATGGCAAATGTGGCGGGCCAATGGGCAAAAAGGCCAACTGCGTTTCACCAGCTTTGAATCCCACCCCTTGCCAGCCGCTGATCTGGAGCGGGTCTTGGCAGGATTGCCCGAACTGGCTGATTTGGCACAGCCTTTTTTGACAGCTTGGGCGCGTGGCGATCTGCGGTTTGAGGCAGATGGGCTGCTGGCGGAGGTGATCGTTGGCGATGCCACCAAAACCTTGCCACGGTGGCGTGGCTTAGCCGATGCATGGTTTTTGGATGGCTTTGCCCCCGCCCGCAACCCAGCCCTTTGGTCTGAGGCGATGATGGCGCAGGTGGCCACCCACACCACCGCGGGTGGCAGCTTTGCAACCTATACTGCTGCAGGCCATGTGCGGCGGGGCTTGCAGGCGGCAGGCTTTCAGGTATGGCGATTGCCGGGGCACAGTGGCAAACGGCATATGTCAGCTGGACGGATGCCGCCCCCCCAGACCCAAAAGGGCCCCCAAACGCAGAGCCCATCACCACAGGGATAACCCAACAATGGCCCAACAAAACACTCGCCTTGGCATCTGGTTGATGGTTCTGACAACGTTTCTTTTTGCGTTGCAAGACGGGCTGTCACGGCATTTGGCGGGGGAATATAACGTTTTTATGGTGGTGATGATACGCTACTGGTTTTTTGCGATTTTCGTCATTGCTTGGGCTGCGCGCAGCAGCGGTGGGTTGAAACAAGCGGTGGCCACGCGCCAGCCTTTGTTGCAAATCGCGCGCGGCGTACTGCTGTTGGCCGAAATTTGCGTGATGGTTTTGGGTTTTGTGAAACTGGGGCTGGTGGAAAGCCACGCAATCTTCACCGCTTATCCGTTGTTAGTGGCGGCCCTTTCTGGCCCCGTTTTGGGTGAAAAGGTCGGCTGGCGCCGTTGGGCGGCGATCGGGGTGGGGTTTGTTGGCATGCTGATCATTTTGCAGCCAGGGTATGCCGTTTTTTCGATCTATGCGCTGATCCCATTTTGCTCAGCGCTGATGTTTGCGCTTTATGGTTTGCTAACACGCTATGCCAGCCGCCAAGACAGCGCGCAGGTCAGTTTTTTCTGGACAGGCACCGTGGGTGCTGTTGCGATCACGGTCGTGGGGGTTTGGTTTTGGGAACCAATGAGCCCTTCAGACGGGGTTTTGATGGCCATTCTGTGCTGTCTTGGGGTCTCGGCACATTTTCTGTTGATCAAGTCCTATGAGGTGGCCGAGGCCAGCGCGGTACAGCCATTTGCCTATTTGCAATTGGTTTTTGTGACCCTGCTTGGGTTGACCTTTTTGGGCGAAACCCTCCGCTGGAATGTAGGCGTGGGGGCAACCGTGGTGGTGGTGGCGGGGCTGTTCACACTGGCCCGCGCCCGCGCGGCAGTGAAGGCCCCCGATTAGTGCACACGCCCGGCAATCTGCGCGCGTCACCGCCCCTTTAGCAAATCCACCATGTTCAGCGGCACGGGGCGCCCCGCCATCCGTGCGCGATAGATCATCATCGATTCGGTCACACGCATGATATAATTGCGGGTTTCGGTAAAGGGCACGTGTTCGATCCAATCGACCGGATCAACACCGGGCACGCGCGGATCACCCAGCGTTTGCATCCAAGACCGTGGCCGCCCTGGCCCTGCATTATAGCCTGATGTGACCAGCAGGGTGGATGGGCCAAATTCATCCATCAGCCCCGCCAGATAATGCGCACCAATCGTCATATTATAGTCAGGGTCAGAAATAAGATGCGCGGGTTTATAGGGCAGGCCCAGTTTTCGGGCCACCAACTTGGCCGTGCCCGGCATCACCTGCATCAACCCCTGCGCACCAGCGTGCGATTGCGCGGCGGTGTCAAATTCGCTTTCCCGGCGCATGATCGCCAATGCCAATTCGCGGGCCACGGGCAATCTGCCATCGGGGGCATCCTCAAGCGGATAGTAGGCCCGGTAAAGCATAACACCACGCCCGGCCGCCTGTTTGGCAATCAGCAGTGCGATATGAGGTTCTTTTAAAGACAGGGCCAAATCAGCCAATTGCCCCAAGCCCTGCGCATCCAGCCCTTCGGCCAAATGCAAAAAAAACCGCTTTGACAGCTGCATATCCCCCGCGCGTTGTAACAAAAGCGCGGCCTTTAAAACCGACGACGACATGAACGCCGCCCCCTGCCAATCAGGGTAGCGATCTTGGCCAATCAGCGCCGGGTCCATCGGCAGGCCCGCACGTTCTGCGGCAAGCAATCCGTAAAAACCAGTCTGATGTTCAGCACCGTAAGCAAAGGCGGCCCGTGCGGCCTCGGTGTCGCCCAGCGCCGCATGGGCCCGACCTTCCCAGTATCCCGCGCGGCCCAAGCTAATTTCACCATTTGCCATTGCCCGAAACCGGCGGAAATGGGTCAGTGCTGTGGCTGGATCGCCCAGTTTTTGCAGTGCAATATAGCCCGACAACCACTCTAGATCGGCATAATCAGAGCTGGCATTACCCTCAGGCGTCAAGAAATGCCGCGAAGCCATCCGATACGCCCGCGCCGGATCACCCTGACGCATTTCTCGCCGGGCCAAAGCCGCACGCCATTCGGCCCAAGCTTCGGGGCGGCCCAAGGCCTCGGCACTGGTCGACTGCTCTAAAAGCAATGCGCCCGCGTCATCATAGCGGTCTTTCATCATGCGCCAGTGATAGCGCGCAAAGGCCAACCCCGCGTCTTTGGCCAAAACATCTGGCACCGCCGCAATCAGGCTGTCAACACCACGATCTTGGGCCAGCAGCCCCAGCCGCGCCCGGCCCAAACGTGCCTGCGCATCTGACACCAGCGGCAGCATCCGTTCAGCATCACCCCGCGCTTTGGCCCACAGCATCGCATCCAGTCGGGCCGCGTGATGAGGGGCCAAAGCGGGGCCAAATTCAGCCAGCAACCCAGCCTGGTCTTCGGGTTCCAATGTCAGCCAACGCCACCCCCAAATCGCCGCCTGCGATGCCCGCGCAACATCGCCCTGTGCCGCCCAAGCGCGCGCCAAGGCAAGCGCGCCGGCCCCAGTACGGGGGACATCTTTGTTGAAATAGGCCAAAACAGCAGCACGGTCGCCCTCTTTGGCAAACACAGGCTCGCCGCTTTTGCGCAGCAATGCCAAACCCGGCCAATCAGAATGGCGCTGCAAAAATGCCGGGTATTCGGCAGCGGCCCCTTTGCCCGCGCGCAGGCGCTGCCAAGTGACAATATCGCGCGCCAATCCCGAGGCCTTGGCCAGCGCCACATCGGCTGCGGCCCAATTCGCGGCCCGTGTCGCGCGCAATGCCGCAGACAACGCTGCAGCATCATCCGCCCGCGCCCGCTCTGGCAAAGACCCCACCAACGTCAGCCCCAGCGCAAGCACAGCCAATGTCCGCCCCAGAAACCACCGCATACCGCACCCCACATGTCACTTATTTAGGGGGAATCTAGCGGATATGGCCGTGGGGGCAACACACAAACTTGGCAAGAGCCTCAGAGCAGGCTAGGGTCCGCGCAATTAAACTGGGGCATGCACGAGTCAGCCCCCATAAATAAGGAGCGTGTCATGTTCAAAGGGTCTTTTCCTGCCCTGGTCACGCCGTTCAAGGACGGCGCGTTGGATATTTCAACGCTGAAAAGTTTGGTCGACTGGCACGTGGCCGAAGGATCGCACGGGTTGGTGCCTGTGGGCACAACGGGCGAAAGCCCCACGCTCAGCCATTCCGAACACGGCCAAGTCATTGCCGAGGTTGTAAAAGCCGCAGCTGGCCGCATTCCAGTGATTGCAGGCGCTGGGTCAAACAACACGTCCGAAGGGATCGAACTTATCCGCCACGCCCAAGCCGTGGGCGCTGATGCGGCGCTGGTTGTCACGCCCTATTACAACAAACCCACGCAACGCGGATTGATTGCGCATTACACCGCCGTGCATGATTGTTGCACATTGCCCATCATCATCTACAATATTCCCGGTCGTTCGGTGGTGGATATGTTGCCAGACACCATGGGCGTCTTGGCAAAACTGCCACGAATCGTCGGTGTGAAAGACGCCACAGGCAAGATCGAACGCGTCAGCCAACAACGCGCCAGCTGTGGTGCCGATTTCATTCAGATGTCGGGCGAAGATGCCACAGCCCTTGGGTTTAACGCCCATGGCGGCACGGGCTGCATCAGCGTAACAGCCAACGTGGCGCCACGTCTGTGCGCCGAGTTCCAAGAGGCCACGCTGCGTGGTGATTATACCACCGCATTAGAATACCAAGACCGCCTGATGCCCCTGCATGAGGCGATTTTTATTGAACCAGGTTTGGTTGGCGCCAAATATGGTTTGTCAAAGCTGGGGCTTTGCAGCCCCGAGGTGCGCCTGCCCCTGACCGAATTGCAAGACGCCACCAAGGCCCAGATTGACGCCGCAATGCGCCATGCAGGCCTGATTTAACAGCTGTTCTTGGGCTGGTTACCAGCCCAAGAACCTTGCACAAAGCACCCGACCCTTGATGGCCGATCAGATCGCCACATAAGTGCCCGAATGTGCACTTTATCATGACGCGTTTGCGCCACCGCACCTCTTTTGAACTGCGAGACCTTGGGGTGTTTGTGTCGCCATTAGGTCTGTGGTTGATCTGGCTGCGTCATTGGAAACCAAAATGGACAAACGCATTCCAAGACCCTTGTGGGATTAAACCAACAGGTGTGGGCGCAGGTGTCGCTGGACAGGTCGTAAAACTGCGCACCCAGTCAAAATTTTCTTTGTAAAAGAATCATCATGAACCCGGCTGCAAGCCTGATTTCTGTTCATCTTCTTTAAAGAGCTGCCGAAAGCTTTGAGCGCATGAAAAAGTTTTGCCTGGACAGAACCGACATCCGAATTCTGAGTGCCATCCAAAAGCATGGACAACTAAGCAAAGCCAAACTTGCTGAGATTGCAAATATTTCCGCAACGCCCTGTTGGGCCCGTCTGGATCGACTAAAGGCTGCGGGGTTCATTCGCGGATATCACGCAGATATTGCGCTGGACCAGATTACCAACTTTACCCAAGTTGTCGTGACCATATCCCTGACGCACCACCGAAAATCAGATTTTGATCGCTTCGAAGCCTTTATCTGTGGCCTCGACGAGATCATCGATTGTGTCGCAACCGGCGGTGGCATGGACTATGTCATTGAAACCATGACCCCTGATCTGGCCGCGTTCCAGGCCTTAATGGATACTTTGCTGGCGGCCGAATTGGGGATCGACCGCTACATGACCTACATCGCAACCCGGCGGGTCAAATCCAGCAGGCCGAACCTTGAAAAGCTGATCACAAGGGATCGCAGCTGACGATTCCCGACCAATTGGCCCAATCGGTGCCAAAAAAACAGTCTGATCAGTCTTTGCCAGACCCATTTTCAGGCCACATTCGTGCTGCACCCCAGTCTAGATCTTGGACAGATCAACACAGTCTGCGGGCAATTTATCCCGTGGTCAGCAAATGCGAGAAACACCATGAAGGCAGAAGATTTTGGCTTTGGCACACAGATCCGCAAATCACCCTATTTTGACGCAAGCGTTCGTTGGGGCGCCAAGGGGTTTTCGGTTTATAACCACATGTATATCCCGCGCGATTTCGGCAACCCCGAGCAAAACTTTTGGAACTTGGTGAACGACGCGATTTTGTGCGATGTGGCCGTCGAGCGTCAGGTTGAGATCACCGGGCCAGATGCTGCAAAATTCGTGCAGACGCTGACCTCGCGCGATCTGTCCAAGATGGCTGTGGGCCAGTGCAAATATATCCTGATCACCAATGCCGACGGCGGCTTGCTGAATGACCCAATTCTGCTGCGTCTGGCCGAAAACCATTTCTGGATATCGCTGGCCGACAGTGACATTTTGCTGTGGGCGCAGGGCGTGGCGGTGCATGCCGGAATGGATGTCACCATCGACGAGCCGGACGTGTCGCCGCTGCAGTTGCAAGGCCCAAAGTCAGGCCAAATTATGCAGGCGCTGTTTGGCGATAGCATTCTGGATCTAAAATACTATTGGCTACGCGAGCTTGAGCTGGACGGAATACCGGTGCTGGTGTCGCGCACAGGCTGGTCCAGCGAGTTGGGCTATGAGATCTATCTGCGCGACAGCGCCCATGGCGATGCTCTGTGGGAGCGGATCATGGCGGCAGGCGCGCCCTTTGGCCTGAAGCCTGGCCACACATCCTCGATCCGCCGGATCGAGGGTGGGATGCTGTCGTATCATGCAGATGCAGACAACAAAACCAACCCCTTCGAGCTGGGACTGGATCGGTTGGTCAACCTTGATATCGAAGCAGAGTTTATCGGCAAAGCCGCGCTGCGCCGCATTAAAAAACAAGGCCCAAGCCGCAAGCAGGTTGGTCTGATCATCGACGGTGAACCTCTGCAGGGTCCAAACACGGCTTTCTGGGATATCCTGAAAGACGGTGTGACTATTGGTAAGGTCACCTCAGCGATTTACTCACCACGCCTGAAAAAGAACATTGCGCTTGCGATGATCACCGCACAAAGCGCTGTTCTGGGATCAGAGGTCAAGGTCGTAAACAAGTCGGGCATTGTGAACGAGGCCGGCACGGTCAGTGCCACAATCGTAGAACGTCCGTTTTACGACCCAAACAAAAAGCTGGCAGCCGCCTGACCCTATTTCCAAAGCAGAGGCCTGAACCATGTCAAACCTTGCAATTGAACTGCACTGGCAGCGCGCTGAGCCTGATTTTAAGCCCGGAAAATATTCGGCTGAACATGTTGTGCGCTATAACAACCAGTACGAGGTTCAGGTAGACGCCGCCGCAGACTGGGGCGGCAAACCCGAAAACACCAACCCCGAACAGGCTCTGGCATCGGCCCTATCGAGTTGCCACATGATGACGTTTTTGGCCTTGTCGGCCAAGGCAGGCTGGCCCGTGGCCAGTTATCACGACTACGCCGAAGCGCATCTTGGAAAAAACGCCAAGGGCCAGATGTCTGTTACCCGCATCGACCTGCATCCTGTGGTGCGGTTTGATACAGGATTCAACGTGGATGAGGCGGCCCTTGCAGAAATGCAGGACCGGGCGCACCGCTATTGTTTTATCGCCAACACCCTGGCGGACAGTGTTGAAATCAACATTCTGTAAATCGTAAAAGGGGGGCCTGATCCGTGCAAGAATCCATGCAAAACAGCGACATCGTGTTGCGTGAGTTGGACGATCACGGCGTTTTACGCCTGACAATGAACGATTCTGGGCGGCGCAATGCCCTATCCGAGGCGATGCTGTGTGCCTTGGGTTCGGCCTATGCCGAGGTTGGCCGCGACCCCGCGGTGCGCGTGGTCATTCTGGCCGCAAATGGTCCCGCGTTTTGCGCGGGGCATGACCTAAAGGAAATGACAAAGGGTCGCACGAATGATGATCACGGCCGGGCGTATTTCACGAAAATTATGGGCATGTGTTCGGGTGTTATGCAGGCCATCGTTAATTGCCCCAAGCCTGTGATTGCCGAGGTAAAGGGAATTGCAACAGCTGCAGGCTGCCAACTGGTTGCAAGTTGCGATCTGGCCATCGCCGCTGACACTGCGCAATTCAGCACACCGGGTGTGCATATCGGTCTGTTTTGCTCAACCCCGATGGTCGCGCTGTCGCGCAACGTCAGCCACAAACATGCGATGGAAATGCTGTTGACGGGTGATATGACCCCAGCCGCCCGCGCTGCTGAAATTGGCCTGGTCAACCGCGTCGTTGCCCCCGAGGCGCTGCATGACACGACGGTGAAACTGGCGCGCAAGATTGCGTTGAAATCCAGCATGACTGTGGCCACCGGCAAACGCGCCTATTATGCCCAGCGCGAAATGGGCCTGTCTGATGCCTATGATTACGCTTCTGGTGTGATGGTAGAGAATATGCTGACCCGCGATGCGGCAGAAGGCATCACCGCCTTCATCCAGAAACGTGCGCCCCAGTGGCAGGATGTCTGAGCCCATGCAACCCAACCAATATAACACTGATCTCGATCGCAATACGGCCAACTATCAGCCGCTGACACCACTGACTTTTCTGGAACGTGCCGCGTGCGTTTTTCCAGACAACACGGCGATGGTGTACGGGGCGCTGCGGCGCAGCTATCGCGCGTTTTACACACGCTCACGGCAACTGGCGTCAGGGCTGGCGCAGATAGGGATCGTTCGGGGGGACACCGTTTCAGCGCTTTTGGCGAATACCCCCGCGATGCTAGAATGCCATTATGGCGTGCCAATGTGCGGCGCTGTCTTACATTCCATCAACACCCGTCTGGATGCAGCAATCATCGCCTTTCAACTTGATCACGCGATGTCACGCGTCGTTATCGCTGATCGAGAGTTCATGCCGCTCTTGCAAGATGCGCTGGCATTGGCAACGGTCACACCCATTGTGATACAATATGATGACCCAGAGTTCACCGCCGCAACCACCCCTTTTGATGGCCTCGATTACGAAGCATTTTTGTCCAGTGGTGATCCAGACTTCGCATGGTTGATGCCCGAGGATGAGTGGGACGCGATCGCCATCAACTATACCTCTGGCACAACCGGCGACCCCAAAGGGGTGGTATCGCATCACAGGGGGGCCTACCTGCTGGCACAGGGCAATGCGCTTACGGCCTCTATGCCAAAACACGCGGTCTACCTCTGGACGCTGCCAATGTTCCACTGCAACGGTTGGTGTTTTCCTTGGACCCTCTCTGCCATCGCGGGCATCCATGTCTGTTTGCGGCAGGTCCGGGCAGAACCAATCTGGAATGCGCTCGCAGACGAGCACGTGACCCATCTTTGCGGCGCTCCAATCGTGATGTCTTTGATTGTTTCAGCACCCGAACGGGTCAAGCGCAACCTTGGGCACACAGTACAATTTTTTACCGCCGCAGCCCCACCCCCTGAAAAGGTGTTGGCAGATATGAAGACTTTTGGTTTTGAGGTGACGCACCTTTATGGCTTAACCGAAACCTATGGCCCGGCCGTCGTGAATGATTGGCACAAAAGCTGGTCAGACCTGCCACTTGACCGCCAAGCCACACTGAAATCCCGACAAGGTGTGCGCTATTTGCCGTTAGAGCAGTTGGACGTGCTGGACCCTGAAACACTGCAGCCCGTGCCACGCGACGGCAAGACAATGGGTGAGGTCATGTTTCGCGGAAACGTCGTCATGAAGGGATATTTTCGTAATCCCAAGGCGACCAAAGAGGCCTTTGCAGGGGGCTGGTTTCATTCGGGTGATCTTGGCGTCATGCATCCCGATGGCTATATCCAACTCAAGGATCGCTCCAAAGATATCATAATTTCAGGTGGCGAGAACATTTCTTCGATTGAGGTCGAAGAAACGCTCTATCGGCACCCTGCCGTTGCCGTTGTAGCGGTCGTGGCAATGCCGCATGAGAAATGGGGCGAAACACCCTGTGCCTTTGTTGAACTGGCGCAAGGGCAACACGTCGATGCCGCCACATTGAAAGACTGGTGCCGCACAGAGCTTGCAGCCTATAAAGTTCCAGGCCGCTTTGTGTTCATGCCTATTCCAAGAACATCGACTGGAAAAATCCAGAAATTCTTGTTGCGTGAACAGGCTCTGTCGCACAAATCAACCTAAATCGCGGCAAACTCAGCATTCAAGCTGATCCGTGCGGCATTCACCCCCTCTACGTTTAGCGCGCAAAAGCTAAGGCATATCGCTCAAATCACGTTAAGGCGCTACTGGTTCAGAAACGATCATGACCTCAGCGCGCGGGGGCACCAAGAAACGCATAACGATAGGCCAGGGCAACACCGCCAGCCCCACCCACAATATTTCCCAACGTAACCAAAGCTAAATTTGTCACTGCCTGCGCAGCAGTCACATCTGATCCAGCAAACCATCCCTGTGGGAAAAAATACATATTTGCGATCGAATGCTCAAGCCCAAGCAGGACAAAAGCGCTGATTGGCCACAGGATCGCCAACACCTTACCCGCAACAGTTCGGGCCGCAAAGCTCAGCCAAATTGCAAGACATACAAGCACATTGCACAATGCGCCTCGAACGAAGGCCGCCATTGGATCCAAAGTGGCTTTGGCATCTGCAATCGAGACGGCCATAGCGTTCAATGGCCCCTCCAAAAGGCCAGAAAAACCAAAAGCTACGGCAAGACCCACCGCGCCTACGAGATTTCCAAGATAAACAACTGCCCAGCTCCGCAGCAATTGGCCAACAGATATTTTTTGGTCAACAGCCGCCATAACCATCAAAGCATTTCCGGTAAATAACTCTGCTCCACCGACAATCACCAAAATGAGGCCAAGCGAGAACACCAATCCCCCCAGCATCCGCGCCGGGCCAAATGTTGTATCAACACCAGACATTACAGCCGTATAGGCCGCCCCGCCAAACCCAATAAACGCGCCAGCAAGGACCGCGAGCACAAACATCCGCGACAACGGAAGCTGTGCCTTGCTTACACCAGCGCCCTCCACCAAGGCGGCAATCGTCGCGGGCTTATAGGCATCAAAATTTTCATCGTTGGTCATAAGCCCATCTTTAGAGCACTTATATGGGAAAAAAAGGCTATTTCAGCTGACAGTGGCCAGCCAATACCCACGCATAAAACCGCCTATTTGTGTGACGGCAGGCCCACAGCCCTCTGGACCTCATTCATCAACATCATCCACGCATGAAAAATTGGCTGCCAAATCCGCAAACCAACATCACAAAGGGGTGGCTGCACCTATTACGTGGCCACGGCACAATTGCGCAACATCAGCTGCAACGCAGGGGGCAAGAAACCATAAGCAAGGGCGCCCGTAGTGGCCCCGATGATATTATCAAACTGTCGCTTGCCAAGACGTTATTATAAGAATGACGGTGCAATTTTCATCAGCTATCGTAACGTTGAAAAGCAATAACGCGATGGCACAGCTGATGATGAAAAACAGCGGCAAACGCATCCTTTCATTGACTAAAAGCAATACAGATCCATGACGTATCACCCCCAAAAATATTTGATTTATACGCCACAAGAAAGAGGATGAAAAAATGAACCCCACCAACCGGGAACTTCTGACATCTAGCCACTGGGGGACCTATTGGGTGGATGTGGATGACGACCGGGTGACGGCATTGCGTGATTTTGGGGAAGACCAAGATCCATCACCAATCGGCCAAGGTATTATTGATGTTTTGTCAGGGCCAACTCGGATCACGACACCGATGGTGCGCAAAGGCTGGTTAGAGGGTGGCGCAGGGGCGGCGCGCGAAAAGCGCGGCCAAGAGGACTTTGTTGCGGTGACCTGGGATGAGGTCAATCAACTTCTTGCTGATGAGTTGAGCCGGGTTCGACGCGACTATGGCAATAGGGCAATCTATGCTGGGTCGTATGGCTGGGCCAGTGCTGGCCGGTTTCACCACGCACAAAGCCAACTCAAACGTTTCCTCAATTGTATTGGCGGCTGCACGAGTTCAAAAAACGCCTATTCCTACGCCGCAGCCGAAGTCGTGGTGCCCCATGTTTTGGGTACGTTCCGCGGTTTTATCGATGCGTCAACAAGCTGGGAATCCATCGCCTCTGATTGTGATTTGTTTGTCGCATTTGGCGGGGTGCCGCTGAAAAATGGCCAAATCAGCCAAGGTGGCACGGGCGCACATGTCCAAAAGGCTGGCGTATCTGCGGCATACAAGGCAGGCGTGCAATTTGTAAACATTTCACCGCTCAGATCAGACGTGATGGACGGTATAAACGCCGAATGGCTGGCGCCGCGCCCCTCGACGGATGCTGCACTGATGCTGGGGTTGGCGCATACGCTGATGGTCGAGGCTTTACATGACCAAGCATTCTTAAACCGCTATACTGTCGGCTTTGAGCGCTTCGCCGCCTATCTGGCTGGGCAACAGGATGGCATCGCCAAAAGTGCCGATTGGGCTGCTGACATCTGTGCGCTGCCCGCTGACACGATCCGCGATCTTGCCCGACGCATGGCCAAAAGCCGCACCATGATTTCGGTGGCATGGGCACTGACGCGTCAGGATCATGGCGAACAACCCTATTGGGCTGCAATCACGCTGGCGGCAATGCTGGGGCAAATCGGTTTGCCCGGAGCCGGTATCGGCTTTGGGTATTCGGCGGTGAACAATATTGGATTAAACCGGCAACAAATCGATTACGCATCGTTTCCACAAGGCAAAAACCCGGTCGATGATTTCATCCCAGTCGCCCGCCTGACAGACATGTTGGAAAATCCCGGCGGTCGGTTCGACTATGACGGCCAATCCTATGAATATCCTGATATTCGCTTGGTATGGTGGGCCGGGGGCAACCCATTCCACCATCATCAAGACTTGAACCGAATGCGCGGGGCCTGGGCCAAACCCGAAACAATCATCGTCAATGAATGGTGTTGGAATGCGCTGGCAAAACATGCTGATATCGTGCTGCCTTGCACCACGACGTTCGAGCGTTCTGACATCGCCATGTCCCCAAAGGATCCGTATCTGGTGGTGATGGATCAAGCCATCAAACCCATTGGGCAAGCGCGGGACGATCACCAGATAATGTGCGGCATTGCCGCCAAGTTGGGCGTCCAAGAGGCCTTTACCGAAGGCCGTTCCGCTGCAGAATGGCAACGCTGGATTTGGGACGATTCACGCCAACGCGCGTCACAGGACGGTATAGAACTTCCCGATTGGGACAGTTTCCAACAGAATGGTTGGTTCAAAGTGCCAGAACCGAACAAACCAACTGTCATGATGGAAGAATTTCGTAACAACCCTGACGCCAACCCACTGGCCACCCCCAGCGGCAAAATTGAGATATTTTCTGAAAAGATAGCCAGCTTTGGTTATGATGACTGCCCGGGCCATGCGGTTTGGCTGGAACCGTTCGAGTGGTTAGGCCGTGCCAAGCCAGATCAACTGCATATGATTTCCAACCAACCCCACAACAAGCTGCACAGCCAACTTGACCACGGATCGGTGAGCGAAGGGGACAGACCACACGGCGTAGAACCCGTCACCATGCATCCAGCAGACGCCAACGCGCGCAATTTAAGCGCGGGCCAGATCGTCTGCATTCACAACATACGCGGGGCATGTTTTGCCGAACTTAATATCAGTGCTGACATTCGCCCCGGGGTTATCCAGATCGCGACGGGTGCGTGGTATGATCCTGACGGAAATACATGTCGGAAGGGTAATCCCAATACGCTTACACCTGACAAAGGAACATCAGCCCTTGCGCAGGGCCCAATCGCACATTCATGCTTGGTAAGCGTCAGTTTGCGTTGATTTTCACGCAGGATTAAGCGGAACTTTTAATCAAAGCTGATATGCCCAAAGTGTTGCTGCTTTAAAGACAGCTTTACGTCTTGGACGGGATGCACTTGGTATGTGTTTGGGCGCAAAGGCATTTTGGCCCGCCCCTTACGGCTTACCGTTTGACCAGCGTTGCTCTGCAGTCTTTCTTTGACCTGGGGTGCGATGCCTGGCTTCCACTAGCAGGTCACGGGTTCACACCGTGGGACGGATGTTGGCACAGCCCAAGATAACGTAAACCACCGCATGCGCCGCGTGAATGGTCGCGGCGCATGCGGTCTACTACGTCAAAAAAATTCCATTAAATCGTTGTGTTACGAACACCCATACAAACCTCATGACAGCCAATCAGGCCGCCACACCCCGCCGGGGCAGACGCCAACCGGGCCGAGCAAAGTGGCAGGTATAGCCGCCGGGATTGTGAACCAAATAATCTTGATGCTGCGGCTCGGCGGCCCAAAATGCGCCAACGGGCACAACCTCAGTTACCACTTTTCCCGGCCACAAACCGCTGGTATCGACATCTGCAATCGTATCCAGCGCCGTCTGACGCTGTGGCTCAGACGTATAAAACACAGCCGAGCGGTACTGGCTGCCACGGTCATTGCCTTGGCGGTTTACCGTAGAAGGGTCATGGATTTGAAAGAAAAACTCTAAAATCGTCCTAAAATCGATCAGTGTCGGATCAAACACGATCTCAATCGCTTCGGCGTGGCCCGATGTGCCAGTTTTGACATCATAATAGGTGGCATTGGCAACGTGCCCGCCACTGTAGCCCACTTGCGTTGCCAAAACGCCAGGCATACGGCGGATCAGATCCTGCATCCCCCAAAAGCACCCACCCGCCAAAACGGCCCGTTCGGTTTGATCAGCCATCACATCCCCCTTGCTGCATTAGAAATTAATATGGCGCAGTTCTGAAGTTTCGCAACAAGTCTTGCCTGAATTTTCGACCCAAACTGGCTGGACCCACATTTTTTTGCATGCTATCACTTTGCAGAATGAATGTTCATTCTCATATCTTTTCTTTATCCACGAAATGCCGGCCATGAACGCCCCTGTCCTGCCGATTGATCCCCGTGCCTGCGATATCCTTGATAGGGTCAAGGCTATTTTTGCGCAAAAGGGCTTTGACGGCGCATCGATGAAAGATCTGGCGCAGGCCGCAGGCATGTCAGCTGGGAATTTTTATCGGTATTTTCCCTCCAAAGATGCCTTGATCGCCGGATTGGTGGAACGCGATGTTGAAGAGGTGCGTTGTGAATTTGCCCGTATCCTGACATCACAAACGCCGCGTCAGACATTCCATGACATCGTGCGGCAACGGGTGGAACAACCCGACCCAACACGGGGCCCAATATGGGCCGAGATTGAGGCCACAGCCCTGCGACGCCCTGAAATTGCCGATATTCTTTCACGCAAACAGGCAGAAATTCAGGGTTATATCACCGCAGCCTTTGCCGTGATTGCCCAACTGCCGATCCCCGAGGCAGATCGCCGCTTTGGCGATCATGCCAAACTGATCATGCTGCTGGTGCAGGGCCTGACCACACGAATGGCACGCCCGGTGCTTGATGAAAGCCCCCAGCCAGATCACGGTTTGGCGGTTCTAGTGATCGATATGATCAACCGAATTTTGTCTGAGCTTGAGACCAGCACTCAAAGCCCTAGGTCGATCATCAACGCCTCTTCTGTTTCTGACAATGTTTTTTGAAAGCCATCACACCATGCGCCCTCTTCTCGTTTTATTTAGTTTTTGGATAGCCGTATGGGGTATTGGCGCGCTTCCCGCAGCGGCCCAGACACCGGCAACGACGCTTACTGGCCCAAGCATCAGCGTGGTGGCTGTTACAAGGCAAACCCTGTCTGACCGGGTGGCGGGCTCGGGTCTGGTGGCCGCGCTCGAGCGTGTGCTGGTTCAGCCACAAATCGAAGGCCAGATGATCCGCGATATAAGCGCTGAGGTTGGCGACAGGGTCAGCGCAGGCCAACAGCTGGCGCTTTTGTCAGACAGCGCGTTGGTGTTGCAAAAAAGCCAGCTGCTAGCGGCGCGCGCCAGCGCCGAGGCTGCCGTGGCACAAGCTGCCGCCCAACAGGTTGAGGCCCGCGCCACTGCAGATGAGGCCGCGCGCATCCGCGACCGGGCCACGTCTTTGGCACAATCGGGCACCATCAGCCGGGCCACAGTTGACACCACAACTGCCAATGCAACGGCAGCGCAAGCCCGTGTGACGATGTCCACCCAAGCCCTGCTGGCCGCACAGGCCCAAGTGGCGCTGGTCGATGCACAAATTGCCAATGTTGATCTGAACTTACAGCGCACCTCGGTCACCGCACCGGTAGATGGTGTGGTGTCAGAGCGCAACGCGATTGCTGGCGATATAGCATCTGCCACACGGGCACCGATGTTTGTGCTGATTAGAAATGGCGCGCTAGAGCTTCGCGCCGATGTTGCAGAGCAAGATATTTTGCGGCTTGCCCCCGGCCAAACTGCAACCCTGCGGGTCACAGGCTTAGATGCGCCATTGATGGGCACCGTGCGCCTGGTGGAACCCACGATTAATCTCATGACGCGCCAAGGCAGCGTGCGGATAGCCATTGAGACCCCAGAAAGTGTTCGCGCCGGTATGTTTGCCGAAGCCGATATTTTGGTCGCCCGCCGCGAAACCCTGACCCTGCCAATCTCAGCGGTCAGCGGCACCGGGGCGAACACATCGGTGATGCAGGTGCGCGACGGGCAATTGGCGCAGGTCTTTGTGAATACGGGTATTCGTCAAGACGGTTTGATCGAAATCAGCGCTGGACTATCACAGGGTGATATCGTCGTCGCTCGCGCCGGGTCTTTTGTGCGCGATGGTGACAAGATCACACCAATCTTGGCCGGGCAAACCCCCGCACCATTGTCAAACTAGGGGGCTGATATGAATTTTTCCGCCTGGTCGATCCGCAACCCTATCGCGCCGGTGCTGGCGTTTGTGTTGTTAATGGTGGTGGGCTGGCAGTCGTTTAATGCGCTGCCCATCACCCGCTTTCCCAATATCGACGTTCCGTTGGTGGCAGTGTCGGTGGCTCAGTCGGGGGCCGCCCCAACCGAAATGGAAGCCCAAGTCACCAAAGAAATCGAAGATGCCGTAGCGGGCATCACAGGCGTGAAAAACATCACTTCAAGCATAAGTGACGGCGTGTCGACCACAGCGGTGGAATTCCGTATGGAAGTGCCCACCGAAAAAGCGGTGCAAGATGTCAAAGACGCCATTGACCGCATTCGCGGTTCGCTGCCTGGCCAGATTGAGGCACCGATTGTTTCGCGGATTGAGGTTGAGGGCCAAGCGATTATGTCTTTTGCGATCGCCGCACCCGACAAAACGCTGGAAGAGCTGTCATGGTATGTCGATGATACGATCAAACGCGCCTTGCAAGGCAAGGCAGGCGTCGGCCGGATTGACCGCTATGGTGGGGCTGATCGCGAAATTCTGATAGCTCTTGACCCGCTGCGGCTCGACAGTTTCGGGCTCAGCGCAACGGGCGTTAACGCGCAATTGCGGCAGGCCAATATCAACCTCGGATCTGGGCGCGGCGCGTTGGGTGCACGCGAACAGACCATTCGCACGCTGGGGGATGCGGGCTCGGTTGCGGCGCTGGAAGATACGATGATTGCGGCCGGTAATGGCCGCCATGTCCGACTGGGCGATTTGGGCACGATCACCGACACCTATGAAGAACTGCGCTCACAAGCCCGGTTTAACGGTGAACAGGTTGTGACTTTTTCAGTGTTCCGCGCCAAGGGCGCCTCTGAGGTCAGCGTGGCCCGTGTGGTGGAAGAAACGCTGGATGGTCTGCGCCAGGCCCACCCCGATGTGCAAATTTTACCCGTCGATGACACGGTGTTTTACACCTATGGCAACTATGAGGCCGCACTGCACACATTGCTAGAAGGCGCGTTATTGTCAGTGATTGTGGTGCTGCTGTTCTTACGCAATTGGCGGGCCACGTTGATCACGGCACTGGCGTTGCCATTATCGGCAGTTCCCACGTTCTTTATAATGGATTTGCTGGATTTTTCGCTGAACCTTGTCAGCTTTTTGGCCATTACGCTGGCAACCGGTATTCTGGTCGATGACGCGATCGTCGAAATTGAAAATATCGCGCGCCATATCCGTATGGGCAAAACCCCCTATCGCGCTGCCATTGAGGCCGCCGATGAAATCGGGCTGGCGGTGATTGCGACAACATTCACAATCGTCGCGGTCTTTGTGCCCGTGTCGTTTATGCCGGGCATTCCGGGGCAATATTTCCGGCAATTTGGTTTGACGGTAGCGATTGCAGTTCTGTTTTCGTTGATGGTGGCGCGGCTGATTACGCCAATGTTGGCGGCCTATTTCATGCGCGACAAAGATGCGATGCACGAAGAGGCTGAAGATGGCACCGTTATGCGGCTTTATCTTGGGCTGGTGCGGCACACGCTGAAATGGCGCTATTTCACCTTGATGGGCGCTTTGGGCGTGCTGGCCGTTTCGGTGTTTTTCATGGTGCAAATCCCCGGCAGCTTCCTGCCCCCCGAAGATGTATCCCGCATACCAATATCGGTCGAACTGCCCCCTGGCACCGCCCTGTCTGAAACCAATCGCGTGACCAGCGAGATTGAGACGCGATTATCAAAGATTAATGGGGTTGAGGGCGTCTTTGTGCTCTCGGGCAGTTCGCCCACCGGAGATCTTGATGTGCGGCGGGCCTCGATCACCGTCATCTTGAAACGGTTGGATCATTCGTTGTTGCGCCGCAGCACAGAGATTTTGGCACGCGTGCCAATCTTGGGCTACGCAGTGCCCACCCTAGCCCCAAATGGCCGGGTGCGTCCGCAGGCCTCCATTGAAAAAGAGGTCTTTGCTCAAATCGCCGATATCCCTGATATTCGCGCATTCAAGCTGAACGACAGGGGGCAACGCGATATTTCGTTTTCCATTCTGTCAAGCAACCCCGAGGCGCTGACCGAAGCGATATCGCGGTTGGAAAAGGCGCTGCGCGGTGACCCGTTGCTGGCCAACGTATCAAGCACCGGCGCCTTGCCCCGCCCCGAGGTTCAGATTACCCCACGCGCTGATCAGGCCGCACGGCTTGGCATCACAACCCGCCAGATATCAGAAACGATCCGGGTTGCGACCATCGGCGATGTCGATGCGGCCTTGGCCAAAGTGTCACTGGATGGCCGCCAGATACCGGTACGGGTGCGGGTTGAGGGCGATCTGAAAACCGATATCAACCGATTGGGTGCGCTGAAAATTGCTACCGCCACAGGCCAGACCGTACCACTGTCCGCGGTGGCCGATATCACGATGGGCGAGGGTGCGGCGTCAATCAGTCGTTTGAACCGTGAACGCATTGCAACGATTGGCGCCAATCTGCCCGAAGGTGTGGTGCTGGGAACCGCTACAGCCCGGTTCAAAGAACTGGCCGAGGCGGTCGAACTGCCCCCCAGTGTCCGAATCTCTGAGGCCGGCGATTCAGAAGTGCAGACCGAACTATTTGCCAGTTTTATCAATGCGATGATTTTGGGATTGTTGCTGGTTTTGACCGTACTGATTTTATTGTTCAAATCCGTCATACAGCCTTTTACCATTTTGTTTTCACTGCCATTGGCCATTGGCGGTGTGGCGGCAGCCCTGATTTTGACCAATTCAGCGGTATCTATGCCGGTGTTGATCGGGATTTTAATGTTGATGGGCATCGTCACCAAAAACGCCATTTTGCTGGTTGATTTCGCCATTGAAATGATGAGCCAAGGCATGCCCCGAATTGACGCCATGATGGAGGCGGGCCACAAACGGGCGCGGCCGATCGTCATGACCTCAATTGCGATGTCGGCAGGCATGCTGCCGTCGGCGCTTGGTGTGGGCGAGGGCGGGGCGTTCCGCGCCCCGATGGCAACCGCCGTGATCGGTGGTATCATCGTGTCAACCGTTCTAAGCCTTGTGGTCGTTCCCTCTTTCTTCCTGATCATGGATGATCTTAGCCGACTGATTTCACGGCTGTTCAAAAACATGATCGGCGAAAAAGAGGCCGAACCCATACCACCTACAGCCGACGCCCTTGGTCAGATGTTACACACCGCCCAAGTCGAAATTGACACGCTAAATGACCGGCTCCATCGTTTGGAAAACGCACACACGAAAACACCACCACTGGTGCTGAACCCCAAGCTGCATGTGGCGGAATAGCAGTCAATCCGCCGCACAAAAGCCCTGAAAAAGCCTGAATTGTCCGTTTTGTAAATCTGGACAATTCACGCAGTTTTGGTGCCATGAACAGCCCTCTTCCCCATATCACAGCCCCCCGCACCCCCCAAACTTTGCAAGAGACGGGACTCTCGCAAATTTTGATGTGTGATATTTTGCTGAAAACCATGTTTCGCATGGGAATTGAACATGTCACCAGTTTGGCAAAAACAATCTGTCTGCCGCAAACGCTGACGCAGGAACTGGTTGAAATTCTGCGTGGCCAAAAATTGCTTGAGGCCACAGGCACGCTGCACGCCACATCCAGTCGCGAAATGGGCTATAAACTGTCAGATGCGGGCAAGGCGCGTGCATTTGATGCCCTGGCCCAATCTGAATATTTTGGCCCGATGCCAGTGCCGCTGGCGCAGTATCGCGATCAGGTCCGGCGCCAATCTATCCGCAACAACCGGTTGACGCGCGATAATCTGGAAGCAGCGATGCAGCATCTGATTGTGCCCAATACACTGCTGGATCAGTTGGGCCCTGCGGTGGGATCGGGGCGGTCGATTTTGCTGTATGGGCCACCGGGCAACGGCAAATCATCCATCGCCAACGCTCTGCGTGATGCAATGGGGGAACAGATTTATGTGCCCCACGCGCTAGAATATTCTGGCCAAACTATCAGTTTTTTTGACCCACTTGTACACACCCGTATGTTTGAAACCCACAGCAATGAAAACGCACTGCGGTTGGGCGATCACGCAAGGATCGACAGCCGCTATACCCTGTGTCGTCGCCCCGCCGTGGTAACCGGGGGCGAGTTGATGCTGTCTATGCTTGATCTTGCCTATAATCCCGTTTCACGCACTTATCAGGCCCCACTGCAGCTAAAGGCGTCGGGGGGTATTTTCATTGTGGATGACCTTGGGCGCCAAAGCGAACCGCCCCAAGATTTGATCAACCGTTGGATCGTTCCAATGGAAATGGGCTATGATATCCTCAGCCTGCAATCGGGTGAAAAGTTCATGGTGCCCTTTGACACGCTGGTGGTGTTTTCTACAAACTTTCACCCCAACAAACTGTTTGATGGGGCGGCGCTGCGGCGGATTTTCTTTAAAATTCTAATCAACGGGCCAGATCAGGAACTGTTTTTAAAAATCTTTGCCATGACCGCGCGGCGGCGCAAAATGCCCCTAGACGAGGCCGCGATGCTTTATCTGCTGAAAGAAAAATACCCTAGCATCAACAATCTCTATGCCAACTACCATCCGGTGTTCTTGATCGACCAGATCATTGCGATCTGTGATTATGAAGGCATCCCATATCAGATGTCACCCAACCTGATTGATCGCGCATGGGAAAATCTGTTCGTTCAAGACACAGCCATCGCGCATTAACGTCCTGCACCAAAAGCTGGCATCACTCACCCGGCGCTTGCCCATCAAAAGTCGCACCAAGCGCTGCGTGAAAGCGGCGACTGACAGGCACCTCAGGCCCATCTTTCAGCACCACCACAAGATTGCCACCGCGCCGTTGCACCTGCGCAATCGCACGGCGCGCCACCCAATGCGAACGGTGCACCTGCAACCCGTCTGCACCTTCCAGTTCATTGAGTGCATCAACAAAGCGCATCAAAAGCTGCGCACTGCCCTGTTCTGTCCACACATCAACATAGTGATCGCGGACAGACACCCGCACCAAAGGGCCACGCACATCATCGGGCACACGATCCAACAGACGGGGCGCGGCAACATCACCAGCAGCTAGGTCAATGGGCGGGGGGTCTGCTGCCCGCGACAGCACGTTTGGGGGTGTTTCAGCCGGGCCAGCGGGCCTGTCAGCCATAAGGTCGATGGCCAGATGAGTGGCTGTGTAAATCGCCCACCCGCTGAGCCAGACGGCCCCCGCCGTGGCAGGCGCAAGTTTGACCCAAGATTGCCACCAATGCGCCAAACCACACACCAGCGCAGTCAGAACCGAGGCAAAGATCATCGCCCCCAACAACAGCCGCGACACTGCGTTAAGCCCCGGCAAAAGCCGCAGAAGCCCGTGATGCAGCACGCTAAACCCCGCCAGAGCACTGGCACACAAAAGGCCCCAAAACAAAAAGCGCATTAAAAGTGGCATCTGTGCAAAGGTGCCAAACGGCCCAGAAAGCGCCAGAATAAAGGCGCCAAGCCCCAAAACAGCCAGAAATTTTGGCGAAATTTCAGACACCAAACCCCGGACAAAGGTAAATTTCATACTGGTATAAACTCATAAAAAACAACTTATAGGTGTTTTTTATCAGCTTGAGAACAACCGCGCAATATTTCTTTGCGTCTGCCGGGATGGGTGCTTTAGGTCAGGCCGTCAGCCCCTCGGGTTCAGGCAGGCCATTGGCGCGACATGTCGCGGTCAAGGTATTGGCCAGCAAACAGGCAATGGTCATTGGCCCGACCCCACCCGGAACCGGCGTGATCGCGCCCGCAACAGCCGCAGCCGAGCCAAAATCAACATCGCCAACCAGCACGGTTTTACCACCACGCTCAATCCGGTTAATGCCCACATCAATCACCGTAGCACCAGGTTTGACCCAATCGCCCGGCACCATTTCCGGGCGGCCCACCGCTGCAACCAAAATATCAGCCGCGCGGCAAACGGCAGCCAGATCGTGGGTGCGCGAATGGGCGATGGTGACCGTGCAGCTGTCGCGCAGCAACAACTGGGCCATCGGTTTGCCCACAATGTTTGAACGCCCCACCACCACAGCCGACAGGCCCGACAGGCTGCCGTGATGATCACGCAGCAGCATCAGACAGCCCAGCGGCGTGCAGGGCACCATTGATTTCTGCCCCGTCGACAGCAAACCAACGTTTGAAATATGAAAGCCATCAACATCTTTGGCTGGATCAATGCTGTTGATCACAAGATCTTCATTGAGATGCCCGGGCAGCGGCAATTGCACCAGAATACCATGTACAGCCGGGTCGGCGTTTAGGGTGGCAATCAGCGCCAAAAGATCTTCCTGCGATGTGTCGACCGCCAGCCGATGTTCATAGGAATTCATGCCCACTTCAACGGTCTGTTTACCCTTGGATTTTACATAGACTTGGCTCGCCGGGTCTTCGCCCACCAACACCACCGCCAAACCCGGCGTCAGACCATGCTGCGCTTTCAGCCGGGCCACATGTTCGCCCACTTGGGCACGCACCTTGGCCGCAAAGGCCTTTCCGTCAAGAATTGTTGCGGTCATTTTGGGTTCCTTATGATCTGGGCGGGCATCATCTTGGCTGATGACATCAGGTAAGTCATCACCCCGTTTGCAAAGAAAACAGCCCTTTGGCAAGCGTTGCCACACAAAGCACGCTCACCCCGCACCAAAGATGCAGGGTGAGCGGCCAACTTTTTAAAACAGGCCTTCGATCTGGCCCGCATCATTCAGGCGGATGGTTTCCGCCGAAGGCACCCGGGGCAGGCCAGGCATAGTCATGATTTCGCCACAAATTGCCACGACGAAACCAGCGCCTGCAGACAGGCGAACCTCGCGCACCGGGATAGAGTGTCCGGTCGGTGCACCACGGACGTTTGGATCTGTGGTGAAGCTGTATTGGGTTTTCGCCATGCAGATCGGCAGATGGCCATAGCCTGCGGCCTCCCACACTTTCAACTGATCACGGATCGATTTATCGGCCACAACCGCATCAGCATGATAGATATTTTTGGCGATAGTTTCGATCTTTTCAAACAGCCCCATGTCATCAGGGTAGATTGGCGCGAAATCAGCGACGCCGCTTTCGGCCAGATCAACCACGTGACGTGCCAGATCTTCGATGCCCGCTGACCCCTGCGCCCAATGCTTGCACAAGATTGCAGTGGCACCCTGCGCAGCGACATAATCTTTAACCGCTTGCACTTCGGCATCGGTATCAGACACAAAATGGTTGATCGCCACCACCACTGGCACGCCAAAGCTTTTGACGTTGGAAATGTGACGGCCCAGGTTCGGGCAACCGCTTTTCACCGCCTCAACATTTTCGGCACCAAGATCAGCCTTGGCCACGCCACCGTTCATTTTCATGGCACGGACAGTGGCAACAATCACTGCTGCAGATGGTTTCAGGCCAGCCTTACGACATTTAATGTCAAAGAATTTTTCAGCCCCCAAATCAGCACCAAAGCCAGCCTCGGTTACGACATAGTCTGCAAGTTTTAGCGCAGTTGTCGTGGCAATGACCGAGTTGCAGCCATGCGCAATATTGGCAAAGGGCCCACCGTGCACGAAAGCCGGGTTGTTTTCCAACGTTTGCACAAGGTTCGGCTGCATCGCATCTTTCAACAGCACCGTCATGGCGCCATCAGCTTTGATATCACGGCAATAAATCGGCTTTTTCTCGCGGGTATAGGCAACCACGATATCGCCCAGACGTTTTTGCAGGTCGTCCAGATCACGCGACAAACACAAAATGGCCATCACTTCTGATGCAACCGTAATGTCAAAACCGGTCTGGCGCGGAAAACCATTGGCCACGCCGCCCAAGTTCACAACCGTATCACGCAACGCACGGTCGTTCATATCCATCACCCGACGCCAAACAATGCGACGCAGGTCAATTTCAAGGCTGTTGCCCCAATAGATGTGGTTGTCGATCATCGCGCTCAGCAGGTTGTGCGCGCTGGTGATGGCATGGAAATCGCCCGTGAAATGCAGGTTCATTTCTTCCATCGGCACAACTTGCGAATAACCGCCACCTGCGGCCCCGCCCTTCATGCCAAAGTTAGGCCCCAGTGAGGCTTCACGGATACAAACGACCGCATTTTTACCAATGCGGTTCAAACCATCGCCCAGCCCCACGGTGGTTGTGGTCTTGCCCTCACCTGCGGGTGTCGGGTTGATGGCGGTCACCAAGATCAGCTTGCCCTTTGGTTTATCAGCCAGCCCTTTGATAAAATCTTGCCCAATCTTGGCCTTATCATGGCCATAGGGCAGCAGATGCTCGGCTGGAATACCCAGTTTGGCGCCGATCTCCATGATCGGTTTTTTGTTGGCTTCGCGTGCGATTTCGATGTCTGACTTGACGGCCATTATGGTCTCCCTCATGGGGGGAGGATGATCCCCCGTTGCCCATTTTGGGTATAGGCTTGGGACAGATTGTCACAGCCTGATTTCCGACCTATGGCGCGTCGGATGCGCCAGAAACGCCACCGTCGCGGGCAAATTGCAAATAGGTCCAAACCGGTTGATCAGGGATATGCAGCGTTAAATGATCACCTAGGGCGATTTTTCCAGGGCGTTCGACCCAAGCGGTGACCCCCCGGCGCCCGGTGGCCGCACGTTTAAACAGCCGCCCGGCGCCCGGGTGTTCGGCCTCAATTTCTTTGGCAGGGAATTGACAGGGGCGGTTTTCCATATCCACCACAATTGTCGCCCCACTTGGCGCTTGCAACCGCGCCGACGGTGGGATGTGGCTGAAATCAGCCAAACCTTCGACAACCATTGTAGCCCCCAGCCAGCGCGGATCAACCGATGCCACCCCACAGGCCGCAGCGATCAAAGCCAGGTCTTCCGCCGCCACAAGGCTCAGCTGACGGGTGTTGCGGATTGTTGTGCCCCGGCGATACTGTGCCGTGACCCGACTGTCAGAGGGGCGCGTCAGCCCACCATGTGATTCGCCCACCGGGCCCGCAAAATCCAAATCGAGCGTCGGTACCTCAACAGATCGCATGCCAGATGCGCGATCAGCCACATGACCGATCCAGACGACTTTAGCCCCGAAATTTGTTTTCATCAAAGCAGGCATCAGCACATCCTTTCGAAATGGCGGCTACAGCCAGCCGCGGCGCTTAAAGACCAGGTAGGGCAAGATGGCCGAAACAAACATCGCGACCACAGCCAACGGATAGCCATATTCCCAATCCAACTCAGGCATGCTGTGAAAATTCATCCCATAGATCGACGCAATCAGCGTGGGGGGCAAAAACACAAAGGCCACAACCGAAAACATACCCAAAATACGGCTTTGCTCAATGTTGATCATGCCAAGGCTGGCATCGAGCAAAAACGTAACCTTTTGGCTTTGGGCGGTGCTATATTCCGCCAAAGATTGCAAATCGCGCATCAGGGTTTTGACACGGGTGCGACCATCGCGGTCAGATTTTCCCTGCGGCACGATCAAAGATAAAATCCCCGCCAAGCGGTTGATCGTGGCCAAACTGTCACGCAGCTTGCCGTTCAAATCTTCGGCCCGGCCAATCTGTTTAAGCACTTGGGCCAGCGCCGCCCCGGCCTTTCGCTTGCTGGGATTTGGCGCAAAAATCGACTTGGATACATCATCAAGCGTCACCGACGCTGCCTCAAGCGTGTCGGCCAATCGATCGACAATACTTTCCAGCAGCCCCACCAAGACATTCGCACCCGAATGACACACCATCGACGACTTCGCAGCCAGTTCGGCAAATCGTTCAAACGAGCGCGGCGAATGATAGCGCACCGTCACCAGCTTGGCCCCCGTCAGCACAAAAGTCACTGGCGCCAGAATCGGGTCACGGCCATTGGGTTGCGACAAGATAACCGCGGTCAGAAACTTTGCGCCATCTTCGTCATAAAACCGCGAAGAAATCTCAATTTCCTGCATTTCTTCGCGGGTGGGCACATCAACACCCAGACCGCCGCGCACCAAGGCTTCTTCCTCAGGGGTAGGAAAAACCAGATCAACCCAGATCGCAGCCGCCAGCGCGGCCTGCACATCACCAGCCGGGTCTAAAACGCTCAGGCGTCCGTCTTGCGTGTGGTAAAAATTGATCATTCCCGCACCCTTTCCCAAGGCAAGTCAGACCATAGGTGCAGGCCAATCAAAAAGCAAAGCCTGCCCACCAAAACAAAACGCCCCACAAAATGTGTGGGGCGTTTTGAAATTTTACAGACCAAAGGCGTCAGGCCTGTGGTTCAGGCTCCATCCCGCCCGCAGTGGGTGGATTTTTGGGCCGCGCAGTCTTCGGGATTGAGCTTAAGCCCGAGGGCAAGCCGCCCGACGACGCATCATCCGAATCGTCACCCCGGCGCAGCGGCTCGCCCGCAATCACGCGCGTGATCTCAGATCCCGTCAGGGTTTCATATTCCAGCAGCCCCTCGGCCAGACGCTTAAGATCTTCAGCCTGGTCCGTCAGGATACGCTTTGCAGTTTCGTATCCTTCGTCAACCAACCGCCGCACTTCAGCGTCGATCAACTGCATCGTTTCAGGGCTGGCGGTCACCCCACCGGAATAGTTGCCAAGATAGCTTTGCTGCTCATTTGCGTAATCAATGTTACCCAATTGATCAGACATGCCGAACTGCGTCACCATAGCGCGGGCAATTTTGCTGACCTGTTGAATGTCAGATGTCGCACCGCTTGTGACATTTTCTTTGCCAAAAATCAGCTCTTCCGCAACCTTACCGCCCATCGCCATTGCGATTTTTGACTTATATTTGGTGAAGGTAACGCTTAGTTGGTCGCGTTCGGGCAGGCTTAGCACCAGCCCCAGCGCACGGCCCCGTGGTATGATGGTGGCCTTGTGGATGGGATCATGCTGGGGCACGTTCAACCCAACGACGGCATGGCCAGCCTCATGATAGGCGGTCAATTTTTTCTCATCTTCGGTCATAACCATCGAGCGGCGCTCGGCGCCCATCATCACCTTGTCTTTGGCGTTTTCGAAATCTTCCATCGTGACAAAGCGCCGGCCAATGCGCGCTGCTGTCAGCGCCGCCTCATTGACCAGATTGGCAAGATCAGCGCCGGAAAATCCAGGCGTCCCGCGCGCAATGATGCGCAGATCAACATCGGGGCCAAGGGGCGTTTTCTTAGCGTGCACGCCAAGAATTTTCTCGCGGCCCTTAATGTCGGGATTAGGCACCTGAATTTGGCGGTCAAACCGGCCCGGGCGCAGCAGCGCCGGATCAAGCACGTCGGGGCGGTTGGTTGCGGCTACGATAATGATGCCTTCATTGGCTTCAAACCCGTCCATTTCAACCAACAACTGGTTAAGCGTCTGCTCACGCTCATCATTGCCACCGCCATAGCCCACACCACGCGAGCGACCGACAGCGTCGATCTCGTCGATAAAGACGATACAGGGTGCTGATTTTTTGGCCTGCTCAAACATGTCACGCACGCGGCTTGCACCAACACCCACGAACATTTCTACAAAATCAGACCCCGAAATCGTGAAGAACGGCACCCCCGCCTCACCCGCAATCGCGCGTGCCAGCAGCGTTTTACCGGTGCCCGGAGGGCCCACCAACAACGCCCCTTTTGGAATTTTTCCACCCAAACGGCTGAATTTCTGCGGGTTGCGCAGGAATTCAACAATCTCTTCCAGCTCATCCTTGGCTTCATCAATGCCTGCGACATCGTCGAACGTCACGCGGCCTTGCTTTTCGGTCAGCAGTTTGGCGCGGCTTTTACCAAAGCCCATCGCCCCACCACGCCCGCCGCCCTGCATGCGGTTCATAAAGAAAATCCAGATGCCAATCAGCACCAAGAACGGCAGCCAAAGCGACACAAGCGAGAAAAAGCCAGATTGTTCCTGCGGTTCAGCGCGAATCGCCACATTGTTGGCCAACAGCTCTTGCGTGATGTCGACTGCACCCGGCACGATGGTCACGAAGCTCTCGCCGCTTTTGGCTTGGGCCATTGCGCGCTCGCCATCCAGCGTCACACTTGCCACTTCACCCGCGTCAACGCGCTGAAGAAACTCGCTATAGCTCAGCGAACGGGCTGACGACATCGATGTCGAGCCACCGCTGAACATGTTGAACAACGCCAAGATCAGCAAAAACAGCACGACCCAAAAAGCGATATTGCGCAGATTGCCCAAGATATTCTCCTTGTCTACGAACGACCGGGCGGCCCTCGCTTGTGTTAAAATAGAGATTAGTTCGCACCATTCAATGCGATAATGACGGAAAAAGCGTCTCAAGCCCGATAAGATCAGCCTGCCAGCCCTGATGCCACCCGGCCAGAGGTGCCGAAATAAGCCGATTTTGCTGCCAAACTGCTGGGCTTGCCAACAAACTGGCCCGCGGCGCGCCCACCGCGCGCCAATCGATACATTGTGCCAACCCCGCAGCCCCCAGCGCCGCAATATGCAGATCAGGCAGGGCTGGCCCCCGCAAAATCCAGCGCCCATCCCACAGCGCGCCCGGGACAGCACGACAGGCACGCACCGCCTGAAATTCGCGAAAAATCCTGATTGCGCCCGATTTTGGCACCAACAAACACCCACCCAGTGCAGCTTTTTCGCCCCGATGCAGCCCCGCCACGACGGCCTGCATTGCGGCCATTCTTGGGCGGTATTCTGCCGATGACACCCACCCAATCGCGCGCGCAACCAGACGGTATTGCAGATCAAGGGGCGCCGCGGCCAACCCCGCCTGCGCCAAAATTACATCACCCTGCGCAATTTGCACGCAGTGCTGTGCCAAATCGTCAGTGCACCTCTCCAGCGCCGCGCGCGCGCCTGCCAGCCGCTGGGCTGTTTGCGCCAGACCATCCGCCCCAACACCCAAATCCGCTAATACCGCCAACGCCTTACGCGCCTTTATCCGATCATAGCGCAGATCATCATTTGTGGGGTCATCAACCCACCCAATGGCGCGCGCACGCAGATAGCTGCGCAGGGCCGCCCGCGATTGCCCCAGCAACGGCCGCACCCACGCCAACCCCTGCGTCCGGCGCCAAACTGCCATGCCTGACAACCCATCAACACCTGAACCACGCGCCAACCGCATCAAAAGCGTCTCAGCCTGGTCATCGGCAGTATGACCCAGCGCAACGCTGGCAATGCCACGCGCCTGCGCCCATTCAGCCATCAGCGCCAAGCGCGCCCGCCGGGCCTGATCGGGCAGGTTTCCACGCCCGTCCCATCCCGTCCAATGCAAGGTGTCATGGGGCACGCCCAGCGCAGCACAAACCGCCGCCACCTGCACCGCCTCTGCCGCAGATTCGGGGCGCAAGCCATGATCAACCGTCACCGCAAACAGCACCACCCCCCGGGGCTGTGCCCAATCATGCAGCAGATGCAGCAGCGCAACCGAATCACCCCCCCCCGACACCGCAACCCCCAACCGGGTCTGGGGCGCACAATCAAATGTCGCGCAAATGGCTGCCGCAAGCGGGCCACAGAAATCAGGATCAGGATCAGGGTCAGGATAGATCAAGGGCAGGCCAGCGCCTGCAATGCGGCCTGTGCCTGGGCGACCATTGCGCTGTCACCCGGATACCGCTGCGCGACTTCCGACAGGGTGACGCAGGCCTCGACCTGATTGCCCAATTGGCCCAAATTACGGCCAAGCCGCACCAGCGCCTCAGCCGCACGCGGGCCTTCGCTGTCGGCAGAGAAACTATCCAGATAGGCCAATGCTGCATCTTGGGTGCGGGCTTGGCCATCGAGGGCGGCGCCGCGCAGAAAATGCGCCTCGGCGGTCAGTGGCGTGCCGGGATATGCCTGCAAAAACGCCAAAATCTGCGTTTCGGCCTGATCGAAATTACCCGCGTCAAACACCGCACGCGCCCGGCTGAAATCAGACTGTTCGCCGACGGCCAGCTCGGGCGCGCCACCCACGCGGCCTGCAGCACCACCAAGCGTCGGGGTCGGGGCCAAGGCCCCCGGGTCGCCCCCCTCAAGTTCCGTCAAACGAAACTCCAAATCCCCAATGCGCATCGTGCCATCAGCCACAATGCGGTTGATACGGTATTCGAGCTCTTCGGTGCGGGCCGTCAAGGCCTGCATCCGGGCCTCAAGCCCATCCATCTGCGTCAGAACATCGCCCACAGACGGCAAGAGCGTCGCCCCCCCGCCCATCGCCGAAAGTGGCGCGTTTTGCGGCAGGGTTGCCACCAATTCTTGGCGCAACGCCACCAGATCCTGCCCCAAAACAGACAGTTGCTGGCGCAGATCTGCCAGCGTGTCAGATTGGGTTTGCGCCCGAACTGCTAGCGGGGCGACCAAAAGGCCAAACCCCAGAACAATTCCCCCAAGAACGCGTGGCAGACGCTTCATGGCAAACCCTTTCTGACGACTGATTTTACACATTCCCACCGGTGGTGATCACCGTCACCGCGCGGCGGTTGCGGGAATAACACGCCTCATCCGAGCAGATTTCCACGGGGCGCTCTTTGCCATAGCTGACAGTGCGCATCCGTCCCGCAGCCACGCCCTGGCTAATCAGATATTCCACCGCAGCATTGGCGCGACGCGCCCCAAGGGCAAGGTTATATTCCCGTGTACCCTGCTCATCGGCATGGCCCTCAATCACGACACCATAGCTGGGGTTACGGCCCAACCAATCCGCCTGAAGCGCCAGCATGGCACGCGCATCAGAGGACAAGGTTGATTGATCCACAGCAAAAAACACACGATCCCCGATATTTTGCTGAAAATAGGCGGGCGAGGTCGGGTCGCTTGGATCGCCCAACGCCGCCGTGCCAATGCCATTGCCCGCCCCCATACCACCACCGCCCATTCCAGCGCCGGAACCAGCACCAAATTTATCGGGGTTGTTACAAGCGGCAAGGCTCAGCGCAGCAAAAACCAGGGCTGCTTTTGTGATCAGGTGCATGGGGGTGATCCTTCTTTCGGGTGTTTTGGGGTGTCTTTGACAGGCATCTTTGGCAAGCCTGCGCAATTTTTTCTTAAGATAACAGGGTTTTCATGCTTTGGAAACGTGGCTCAGGGCAAAAGCGGCGACCACGCCGGATCGGATGCCGCGCCCGCAAGCCCAAGCGGGCGCAGGTTGCGGCCTGTGACATCCACCGACCAAAGCGCCGATGCGCCGGCCGAACCAGAGGTTTCACGGGTGAACATGATCACGCGGCCATTGGGCGACCAGCTGGGCCCCTCATCTAAGAACGCCGCCGTCAGCAGCCGTTCCTCAGATCCATCGACACGCATCACCCCAATGTGAAACCGGCCTCGGTTCTGTTTGGTAAAGGCAATCATATCACCGCGTGGCGACCAAACGGGGGTGCCATAACGCCCCTCGCCAAAGCTGATCCGCTTGGCATCTCCTCCAGCTGCCGACATGATGTACAGCTGCTGCCCCCCCGACCGGTCGGATTCAAACACGATCTGACTGCCATCGGGCGAATAGCTGGGCGCAGTTTCGATAGAGGGCGCATTGGTCAGGCGCTTCAAAGCACCGCTGCCCGTGTCGACTGTGTAGATATCGGTGTTTCCACCACGCTCAAGCGAAAAGACAACCGTCCGCCCATCGGGGGCAAAGCGCGGCGCAAAGGCCATTGTGCCGGGTTGGTCTTGCAGTGCGCGGCGGCGGTCTGATTGGGTGTCCATCAAATAGATCCGGGGGAAGCCGGTCTCATAGCTTGTGTAAAGCACAGAATCACCCGTGGGCGAAAAACGTGGCGCCAAAACCAAGGCGCTGCCATCGGTCAAATAGCGCAGGTTCGCACCATCATAATCCATCAAAGCGAGGCGTTTGACGCGCTGATTTTTTGGACCACTTTCGGCCACAAACACCACCCTGCTGTCAAAATACCCGCCCTCGCCCGTGATCCGGGCATAGGCCGCATCAGCGACCTTATGCGCCATGCGCCGCCAGCTGTCTTTGGTGCCCGAAAACTGCAATCCATCCCCCATGGGCTGGCCCGAAAACACATCATAAAGCCGGAATTTGACACGCAGCTGCCCACCCGACAACGAAACCGCACCAACCACCAAACCTTGGGCGTTGATCGCCCGCCAATCGGGGTATTGCACGGGGGCATCAAAACTGGTGACCCGGCTTAGATGGGCCTTGGCTGGAATTTCACGAAACAGCCCCGACCCCGTCAGATCGGCCAAAACCACATCGGTGATCTGCTGAGCCAATGCCCGCGCTGCGCCAGTTTCGGCAATAAACTCGGGCACAGCAATCGGCAGCGGTTCAATCACCCCTTCGGTGATCTGAATGCGCAATGGCCCAGATTGGGCAAAAATGGGGCCTGCGGCCAAGCCGAACAAAGCGCAGACGATGGCAAGTGCCTTTGTAAATGTCATCTCATCCTCATCGCGTCAGGTTTGAATTCCATTTCAACATCTTTCCACTGGTCATACTTTTCCGCGGGTAACGGAAAGCCAGTTGCCCCACAGCGAATGATCGCGCGGCGGCCAACCTCAAAGGCTTGTTTTGCGGCAGCATCACCACCGCCCTCAAACCCTAGCAGCCGGATCGTATCGCGCAAAGGCGTGCCATTTGGTGCAAGGCTCACGCCAATCCGAACCGTGATGCGCTGCGCATCTGATGACAAGGCCCCAAGATTCCAGCAATTTTCAACCGACAGCCGCAACAAATCCCGCTCACCTTGTGTCAACGGCGGGCCGATGGGCTGGGATGATGATGGGGATGATGGCTGGGTTACAGGCGGCGCTTCGGTCATGCTTTGGGCCAGCGCATCATTAATGGCCGACATATCCAAAAGCGCCGGCAAAGGCTCGGGCGTATCCAACGGCGGCTCAACTGGTGCCGCAGCGGGTTTGGTTGGTGCCGGCACGTCAGCCGCAGGGGTTGGCCGCTCGGGGCGTTGCTTTGGTAGCGCAGCGACCAAAGGCGCCGCTTGTGGCTGAATTGCAGGCTTTGGTGCAACCTTCGGGGCCTCGGGCACGATCTGTGTGCTGGCCTCAGCCGGGGCGGTGGCCTCTTGCACTGGGCCGGGTGTGGCACTGGCGTTTGTGCCATTTTCGGCACGGGCCTCTTGGACGGTATCGGCCACTTTGGCATCAGATGCCACAGCGGCCACAGGCGCCACACGCGGGGCAGGCCGGGGCGCAGCGTCGGGCGTTGGCTGGGCCACAGGCACGGGCTTTGGTGTGGGCTTTGGTGTGGGCGGTGGTGGGGCCACCGGTTGGGTTTGGGCCTTGATTTCTGGCTGGGGTTTTGAAGCAGGCTGGGGTTTTGAAGCAGGCTGGGGTTTTGAAGCAGGCTGGGGCTTTGGTTTTGTCGGGGGTGCCAGCTGTGGCTGCGGCACGTCTGGGGCGGTCAGTGCATCAAACTCGGCCGCTGTCAAAAGAGACACTTCGGTCACGGCCACGGGCATCAACGGCTCAGAGCTACCAAAGAAACTGCCCAGCAGCATCCACAGGATCAAGGCCAAATGGCCAAGCCCTGATACAATCGTGCCGGTGTTCAATTGACGCCACACCGCCGCCCCTTACCTGTTCCCATTAACCAGATCAGACCCATCCAGCGCAGGCCCACCACCATCGGTCACCAAACCAATGTTCGAAAATCCACCGGCGTTCAACGCACCCATCACCTGCATCACACGGTCATAAGAAATGCCACCATCCGCCCGCAGAAAAATCTTATTGTCCTCCCGCTCGGCCGCAACTGCCCGCAATTTGGCCACAAGATCACCCTCGGGCGTTTCAGTGTTTTGGATCAGCACACGGCCATCAAGCGTCAGCGTCAGCGTCAGCGGCTCTTCCTTGACGGTCGGCAAGGCCGAGGCAGCGGTTTTGGGCAGTTCGATCGGCACGCCCACGGTCAGCATCGGCGCTGCCACCATAAAAATAATCAGCAACACCAACATCACATCGACAAAGGGGGTCACATTGATTTCTGACATCGCCGCAGATCGCGCCCGGCCACGCCCACGCCGCCCCCCTGCCTTACCACGCCCTACGACCCCCGCGCCCACGGCTCAGCTGTCCAACTGACGAGAAAGAATGGTCGAAAACTCATCGGCAAACGCTTCATAGCCCGCCAAAATGCGATCACTGTCAGATGACAGTTTATTATAAAGCACAACCGCCGGAATCGCGGCCAAAAGCCCAAGCCCCGTCGCCAAAAGCGCCTCGGCAATGCCCGGCGCTACCACAGCCAAATTGGTGTTTTGCGAAATGGCGATCTGCTCAAAGGCATGTTTGATGCCCCAAACCGTGCCAAACAACCCGACAAACGGCCCAGTTGACCCAACTGTGGCCAAAAATGACAAACCTGAATTCAGGCCCTCAGCCTCTTTGGCAATCGCCACATCCATCGATCGGTCAATGCGCGCCTGTGCACCGGCGATCAGCTGGCCATCATCACGATGACTGCGCCGCCATTCCAACATTCCAGCGGCAAATATTCGCTCTGAGGCACCTGCAGGCTCGGGGCCCATCCGGGCAAACACCTCATCAAGCGGTTCGCCCGACCAGAACATCGCATCAAACGCCGCCGAAGCTCGGCGCACCTGACGAAACAACAGGATCTTTTGTACGATAATGGCCCAAGACCAGAAACTGGCGGCCATCAAAAGAACCATGACAATCTGAACGGTAAAAGTCGCGCGCGCGAAAAGCGCGAGCATTGAAAAATCGGTTTCCATCGGCCTGCTCGGGTTCACTGCTCTGGGTCGAGGCCGCCTGTGCGGCTCTCATTTCACTGTAGCATACGCCTTTGTTGGGCCAAAAGCTACTCACTCCACTGTGACAGGCGGAAATATTCCGATCGCCGCGCGCAAGGCCTGCGGCAACCGCGCGGCCGCCCCGTTCAAGCGCAAACACACCAGCGTTACCTGCGCCGAAAATAGCAGCGCGCCCGCCCGGCAAACGTCTTGGCGCAGCACAATCCGTGCCCCTGTGTGGGCCAAGACCGATGTTTCTACCACCAACAGATCGTCAAAATACGATGGCAGCAGATAATCTGCCTCCACCCGGCGCACGGCAAATACCAAACCCGCCTCAGCCCGCAGCGCCACCTGATCAACCCCCAAGCCGCGCACCCATTCACTGCGCGCCCGCTCGATGAATTTCAAATAATTGGCATAGTAAACGATGCCAGCCAAATCGGTATCTTCATAATACACGCGCAGCGAGAATTGATGCATGCGCCGCCTCCTCTGCTCTGCTAAGATGGTGTGATAAGCTTCCACCCGCCATACCCATCTCGCCTGCCACAGACATTGCCCCGACACCACCCGGAAAGCCACCACAATGCCCGTCTCTGACATGACCTTGATCGCCGCAATCGCGACCGCCGTTTTGGCCATCGCCGCTCTCATCGCCATTCTTCGCCGCCCCAAACACGATGACACGCCCCTGCGCGCAGAAATTCAAACCCTGCAATCCACTCTGACTGCCCGTGATACAGATCTGCGCGAAACCCGCACCCAAGCTGACCGCGCCACCGCTCAGGCCGAAGAGCGCCACAGCGAAATCACCCGTCTCACCACTGCGCTTGCCACCCTGCGCAGCGCTCTTGAAACCGAGCTTGAGGGCGAACGCGCCACCCGCCAAGATCTCAGCAACCAGATCTCACGGCTGGAAACCCAGATGAAAGCCGACCGTGCGTCAGCCCAAGAAAAAATCGACATGCTGGCCAAATTGCGCGCCGACATGGAAACAAAATTCCGCGAATTGGCACAAGAGGCTTTGAAACTGCAGGGTGAGGCCTTTTCAAAAACCAACCTCGAACGGCTAGAGGCCACTTTGACGCCACTCAAAGAGCATGTTGGCCATTTTGAAAAAGAGCTCAAGACCGTCCACCAAGAAACGGTAAAAGACCGCGAACGCCTGCGCGCCGAAATCGAACAATTGGGCAAACGCTCGCAAGAAATCTCAAACGAAGCCACCGCCCTGACCCGTGCACTGAAAGGCGATCAGCAAAAACAAGGCGCTTGGGGCGAAATGATCCTTGAAAGCATCTTAAAACGCTCTGGCCTGCGCGAGGGTGAGGAATACGAAACCCAAGCCCACCGCGAAGGGCGCGAGGGCGAAAGATTGCGCCCAGATGTTGTTGTTAAAATCCCCGGCGGCAAAACCCTGATCATCGACAGCAAAGTGTCGCTCGTGGCCTACAGCGACGCAGTGAATGCCGAAACCCCTGCTGCAGCAGAGGCCGCCGCCAAACGCCATGTCGCCTCGCTGCGTGGCCATATCAAAGGCTTGGCAGCCAAAGATTATCATAGCGCCGAAGACAACACCGTCGATTACGTGATTCTTTTCATACCAATTGAGGGCGCCCTGTCCGAAGCCCTGCGCCAAGATGGCCAGCTGACCGAATATGCGCTGGACCGCCACATCACCATCGCCACACCCACAACGTTGATGATGGCGCTGCGCACGGTTGCACATGTCTGGGCGGTCGAACAGCGCAACCAGAATGCCGAACTCATCGCAAAGCGGGCCGGGCTGCTTTATGATAAATTAGCAGGCTTTGTCGGAAATATGGAAATGGTTGGAAAACGGCTTGATCAAGCACAAGATGCTTATCAGGATGCCTTTGGCCAACTGTCCCGCGGCCGCGGGAATCTGCTGTCACAGGTAGAAACACTCAAAAGCCTTGGCGCACGCACCACCCGCAGCCTGACCACCGATTTCGATGAAGCCCCCAGCCTGCCCGCCCCCATCAACCCACACCAGCCTTAATCTCAATCTGGCGGCATCATCCGCCCACAGCCATCCGCGCCGCCAGCCGCAGCGCGAAATGTGGCTGATGCGCAACAGGGGGTAACACCGGATCATAGGCGGCACGCATCAGCTCTGCAATCTCAGGGCGCACAGCAACCCCGTCACGTCCCACACTGTGTAAGGCCGCACGGGTCGCAAAAGCGCCCGCCCCCCAACTCAGCATCACCTGCACAGCTTGCGCCAAAGCAAAAGCCTCCGCTTGCGCCCCCGTCACCACGCCTTGCAACCGCACAAACACAAACGCAGCCCGAATCGCTCCGTCTGGGTCGAACCGAAACATTCGATAATGCCGTGCCCCCTCCCGGTGCAGCCGATCAACCACCCCCGATAAATCCTCAACCAAACGATCAAGATTCGGCGCATCACGCAATTCCTGCCAGTCAGCCACAAAAAACATCATCAAATTGGCACCCAACTCAGGATCGGTCTCGGCCATCTTATGGCCTGCCAAGGCCACAACCGCCTCAATCGCCCCTTTGATCAGCGGCAGACTATCTGACGCCACCCCAAACACCACGGGCACAATCGGCCGCCCCCACCGTGCGCATAAAAACCGCCCATCAGTCCCCGAAAAAAGCGCCACAATCTCATCCGCCGTCATCTGGACCCACCGTCTTTCTTTCGTTTGCAAATATCCCCGCCGGAGGCTCTCACTTGCCCACAATCACAGCGTCGGGATCTCCCCCTGGCGTCAACTTTCCTGCGGAAACAACAGAGATCCCGGACGAAACCGCCGGTCATAGCCAGTGCTGTACAATTGGCTCTCTTCAAATCCCTCAGCCGCCAAAGCGGGCCCCACCAAAATCAACGCCGTGCGCTCGACCCCTGCCCCCAAGGCGGCAACCACCCCAGCCAAATCCGACCGCACCACACGCTGATCGGGCCAACTGGCACGGTAAACCACCGCAACCGGGCAATTTTCGCCGTAAATCGGCGTCAAACGGGCCACCACGTCTTGCAACACATGCACCGACAGATGAATGGCCAAGGTCGCGCCGGTGGCCGCATAGGTCTCCAGCTGTTCACCCGCGGGCATGGTTGAGGCCCGCCCCGAGGTACGCGTCAAAACCAACGTCTGCGCCACACCGGGCAATGTCAGTTCAGCCCCAAGTGCGGCGGCGGCAGCCGCAAATGATGGCACGCCCGGTGTCACGCTAAAATCGATGTCCATCGCGCGCAGCCGACGCAGTTGCTCGCCCATCGCGGACCAAATCGACAGATCACCCGAATGCAGCCGCGCCACATCCTGCCCCTGTGCATGGGCCGCAGCGATCTCGGCCATGATCTGGTCAAGATCCAGCGGTGCTGTGTTCACAATTCGCGCCTCTGGTGGGCAATGGGCCAGCACCTCCTGCGGGATCAGTGAACCGGCATAAAGACAAACAGGGCAGGCCGCGATCAAACGCGCCGCGCGCAGGGTTAGCAAATCTGGCGCGCCAGGGCCCGCCCCAATAAAATGAACCGTCATCGCGCAAGCTCCTGCGTTTGGGCCAGGGCGGCCGTTGCCATATGATCGGGTGAAAGCACCCTCGGGCAAAGCAGAACCGCAACCCCTTGGCCCTGTTCGCCCCCCCTGCCACCCTGCGCGGCAGCCACCAAGGCCGCCGCTTCGGCCAAACTGCCGACGCCCCGCGCGGCCAGACTTGCCCGCGATTGGCTGGGGGTTTGCACGGCCGTCAAATCAGCCGCCGCGATGGCTATAACTGGCACCCCCATGTGTCGGGCAAGCGCCTGCAAGGCAGGCGTTACGGCCTTGTCGGCGGCGGTGGCAAGCGCGGCGGGGGGCAAATGCGCGGGCAAGCCCGCCAGTGCCGCACGCAGGCTGGCCTCAGACGCCGCAGCGCGAAATCCCAAACCTGCCACGATCATCGTACCACGCTCCATTGCACCACGGGCATCGCACTACGCCAGCCGCGTTTGCGCCCCAAAGGTGTCGCCTCGGCCAATTCGATACGCAGCAGGTTGCCGCCCACCCGGGCCTGCCACTGGGCAAAAAGCGCCTCACCCTCAAGCGTCACAGCATTGGCAACCAGCCGTGCGCCCACGGGCACCACCCCCCACAGGCGCGTCAGCATCTCCTCATCCACACCGCCCCCAATAAAGACTGCATCCGGGATGGGAAGATCATCCAAACCGCTCGGCGCTTGCGCCAAAACCACCTGCAGGCGATCCACCCCCAAGGCTTGGGCATTGGCGCGTGCACGCGCCGCGCGCACCGGATCGGCTTCAACCGCGATGGCGCGATTTGCCGGATGGGCAAGCAGCCATTCGATTGAGATTGATCCCGAGCCAGCACCGATATCCCAAAGAAGCTCTCCGGGGCGTGGCGCCAAGGTTGACAGAGTCAACGCACGCACGGGGCGTTTGGTAATTTGGCCATCATGGTCAAAAAGATCATCGCGCTGGCCTGCAGCCGTACTGATCCCGGCCCAACCGCGCACCAAAACAGCTGCAAGCACCGGCGCTTGAATATCCGCAGGCAAAGCGATGTCTTTCGCGCAAAAACGCCGCAGCCGCTCACGTGGGCCGCCCAGCGCCTCCATCACCCAAATATCGCTATCACCACAGCCCACCACACCGAGGTAGTCGGCCAAATCGGCCACCGCCGCACCATCGCGCAGCGTCAGAAAGATCTGCTGATTTGGGGCCAAATAGGGGCGCAACCGCGCCAAAGGTGCCGCATGCAGGCCCAAACATGGCGTATCTTCCAAGCGCCAGCCCAACCGCGCCGCCGCCCAGCCAAAACAGGCCGACGCTGGATGCGCCACCCACTCCTCTGCGGCCAAATGCTGCGCCAAGACCGCGCCCGCACCAAACCAGAACGGATCACCTGAGGCCAACACCACAACACGCTGGCCGCGCATCTCCATCACCAAAGCGATGCCATCTGCAAAGGGCACCGGCCATTCCAACCGACGCGCTGCAATCCCGTCACCCAAAAGCGCCAAATGGCGCGCGGGGCCAACCACAACATCCGCACCCGTCAGCGCCTTGTGGCTTGCCACCGACAGGCCATCTGCGCCATCTTCGCCCAATCCAATCACCGTCAGCCACGGCTGCGCGCCCAGAGGTTCAGACATGACAGCCAACCTTCTTGTCCTTGGCGGCACCACCGAGGCCAGCGCGCTGGCCCAAGCGCTGGCAGACCGTGGCGTGCGGGCCTGCCTGTCTTACGCGGGGCGCACGCAAACACCGCGCGCGCAACCATTGCCAATCCGTATTGGCGGATTCGGAGGACCAGACGGTTTGGCGCAGTATCTGCGCGAAAACGCGATCACCCATCTGGTCGATGCAACCCACCCCTTTGCGGCACAAATGAGTGGGCATGCCGTGCTGGCCGCCGCCGCGACCAACGTGCCTTTGCTGGCGTTTGAACGGCCCGCATGGCGCGCTGAACCAGACGACAGCTGGCATGATGTGCCCGATATGGCCGGCGCAGTCGCCGCGCTGCGCGGGCCAGCGGAACGGGTGTTTTTGGCGCTGGGGCGCATGCATCTGGCCGCTTTTGCAGCCCAACCTCAGCATACCTATCTGCTGCGACTGGTCGATGCGCCCACTGCGCCACTGCCGCTGCCCAACGCCCATGCCATCATTGCGCGCGGCCCCTTTGACATACAGGGCGATATTGCGCTGATGAAAGCGCATCGCATCACCAAACTTGTGGCCAAGAACGCTGGCGGTCATGGCGCTGCGGCCAAGATTGCGGCCGCGCGCGCGCTGCGCCTGCCCATTGTGATGATCGCACGGCCCGCAATTGCCCCGCGCCCAACAGCCGACAGCGTCGATCAGGTGCTGGCATGGCTGGGTCATGGTGCAAGCCCACGCGGCGTATAGACCCAAGCTCCCCCATTTGCCCGCGCAATCTGCCGGGTTTGGCTGGATCCAATCAAAACAACCGTGCGCATATCGGCCATATCGGCGGTGGCCGATTGCAGCCCGACAACACGCAGGCTTTCCTGCGGGGTTGAAACGGCGCGGGCAAAAATAATCAACCGATCATCACCCGCTTCTGCCTGCATCAAAGCCAAGGCACTAACAAAGCCCTCAGGGCGCGAGGCAGAACGGGGATTATAAAGCGCAATGGCGAAATCAGCCTGAATGGCCAACCGCAGCCGGGTTTCTATCACCGCCCAAGGCTTTAAATTGTCACTAAGATTGATGGCACAAAAATCATGTCCCAGCGGCGCACCAGCGCGCGCAGCCGCCGCCAACATGGCCGTGATGCCGGGCAAAACCCGCAGATCCAGACCGCGCCAGTCATCTGGCCCTGCCTCAATCGCCTCAAACACAGCCGAGGCCATGGCAAACACCCCCGGATCGCCCGATGAGACCACCACCACCCGCTGACCGGCCGCAGCCATCGCCAAAGCATGGGCGGCGCGCTCAAGCTCAACCCGGTTATCGGATGCGTGCAAACGCAAACCCGGGCGTTCGACCACCCGCGCAACATACGGGAAATAACCGACGATATCCGTAGCCGCATCCAACGTGGCCTGCACCTCGGGGGTGATCAGATTGGCATCGCCAGGGCCCAGACCAACAATCGCAATCCATCCCGCACTCATGGCCGGCGCCCCTGCCCATGCACCACCACAATTGAAAAATAGGGCGCAGGATGATCAGGTGATAAATCGACCAGCGGCGTGACGGTCTGCCCGGGCATAGCCGCAAATTCCACCACAATCGCCCGCGCCAGTTTTCCCGCCTGTTCCAACGCTCGCCGCACCTTGGGCATGTTGCGGCCAATCTTCATGATGACCAGCGCATCCGCATCGGCCATCCGACGGGCCAATTCCGGCTCGGGCAGGGTGGCCATCAGCACACAAAGCACATCATCACCCCACGTGATCGGACGATCGGTGGCCGTCCAGGCACCCGACATGCCAGTGATCGCAGGCACAACCTGCACCGGCACATGGCCCAAAAGCCGCGTGTGCAAATGCATGAAGCTGCCATAGAAAAACGGATCACCCTCGCACAGCACCACCACATCATGGCCCGCCCGCGCCAGATCGGCCAAATGGGCGGCGGCCGTTTCATAAAAGGGCGAAAGTGCTGCGTTATAGCCGGGATCAGACAGTGCGATTTCAGTCGTGACCGGGTATTCCATTGGATATTCGATCACATCGGCGGCCAGCATACCCTCGACAAGCGTCCGGGCCTGACCGGGGCGACCAGCCTTGCGGAAAAACGCCACATGCCGGGCACCGCGCACCAAACGATCGGCGCGCACGCTTAAAAGATCTTGCGCACCGGGGCCAAGCCCAACACCATGGACTGTACCCATTGTTGCAAGGTCAAGCTTGGTCATTCTGCGCGGCTCGCGATAGCGTTGATGGCAGCGACGGTGATGGCGCTGCCACCCTTGCGCCCGCGCACGATCACACAGGGCACAGGCAAATCTTGCCAAAGCGCCTCTTTGGATTCCAGCGCCCCCACGAAACCCACGGGGCAGCCAATGATCGCCGCCGGGCGCGGACATGTCGGGTCTTCAAGCATGTTGAGCAGATGAAATAACGCCGTGGGGGCATTGCCAATGGCCACCAGCGCGCCGGCCAAATGTGGGCGCCAGAGTTCCTGCGCGGCTGCGCTGCGGGTGGTGCCCATCTGACGCGCCAGATCCGCAACGGCTGGGTCATGCAGCGTGCAAATCACCGGGTTATCCGCCGGCAACCGCGGCCGGGTCACACCCTCGCTGACCATGCGCGCATCACACAAAATCGCCCCACCCACTTGCAGCGCACCGCGTGCAGCGGGCACAAAGCCAGACGAAAAATGGATATCGGCTGCCAGATCGACCATGCCAGCGGCATGAATCATCCGGACCGCCACCTGTTCTTCATCCTCATCAAAACGGGCCAGATCAGACTCGGCACGGATCATGGCAAATGACTGGCGATAGATCGCGGCACCATCGGTTTCATAGGTATGAGGCATTAAAGAACTCCGCTGATCTCATCGGGCGCAAGCCCGGTTTCCTCTGCCGTATCCCATGCCACCCCGCCCCGGACAATATCGAAACGACCCCCTGCGCCCACCAGCGTCAGATCTGCGACCCGGGCGCGGGCGCAGCCCTTGGAACAACCAGATACATGCAGCGTTTGCCCCGACGCCAAAGCCGGCGCCAAAACTCCAGCAGCCAACTGGCCTGCCAGCGGGCGGGTGGCGACCGTTGCGGCCCCACAAAACGGCGCACCCACGCAGGCATCCACCGCCAAAAGCGAATCATCAGCGCGGGTAATCAGACCTAATGCGGCTGGAAATTGTCCAAGATCACCGCCGCCGCCCAGCGCAATCAAAAGCCGCCACGGCGTCAGGCGCAGCCCACCAGGCGCCCGATCGGCCAGCGTATCCAGCGCATCAGCGCTGATCTGGCCAAAGCCCGCCCCGGCGCAATAGCCCAACGGATGCGGGCCGGGACAAAGCCTGACAGCAGGGGCTGCAGGGCGCACACGCGGCTGCGCCCAATCGGGCAAAAGTGCAGCCCGGTTGGGCATAAGATGTGCCATACGGCGGGCAGCAGGCTCTGCGCAAGTTTGCGCGGTTTGCGCAAACCAATGTGCCAAAGCAATCGCCAGCCCTACCGCATCAGTCAGCGCAACCGGCGCACCCAGCGCCAGACCATCAGCACGCACAATCACCCCCCCGTCCGCGCTGCGTTCCAGCCGAATATCCGCAGGATCAGATGACAAAAACGGGGCTGGGCCACAATCAATCGCAAAGCCAAATTTGGCTGGCAAGTCCGGCAGTTCATTCAGACGGGCAGCCAGCTCTTGCGTCAGGTGGTGGCTGTCATCACCCGACTGCCACAAGGGTTGGGTCAAAATATTACGACGCGATTCGGTCGCAGCATCCAAATCTAACAGCCCCAGGGCAGACAGATCTTGAACCACAGGCGCAACGGCATCGGGCAAAAGCCCCCGCAACTGCAGGTTCGCGCGGTTGGTTAGGTCAATTTGTCCATTGCCATACTGCCGGGCCAAGCGGGCCAGCCCTTTGGCCTGCGCGGCACTGATCTGTGACAGGCGGGGGCGTACCCGTACAATCATGCCATCACCCGATTGCATGGGACGATGGGCACCGGGGCACCAGCCCTTTGGCTCAGGCCGCATGATCATCTGCCAAAGCTGCCAAAATCGTATTGCGCCGGGTCTGCCAAAGGCCCGCCGCATGCAGCGCGCGAAACCGGTCTTGCATCGCTTGCAAAGCACCGGGGTTGTGTGCGCGCAAAAACGCAACCACCTCGGGGCGGCCCAGCGTGGCATCGTGGTAAAGATCAAACAGATGCCCACCAACCACACCTGCCAAATGCGCAAAGGCAGCCATGTGATCAAGTGTGGCCGCGATTTCTGCACCACCACGAAAGCCATGACGCATCATGCCCTCAGCCCATTCAGGGCTGACAGCACGGCCCTGAACCACACGCGCAATTTCTTCCGCTACAGTGCGGGCCCTGGGTTGATCGGGACGTGTGGCGTCCAAATGGTAAAGCGCAGTGGGTGCTGCAGATTGCCCGGTGATCAGATTGCGGGCGGCGGCAAATCCAGCCTCATGCGCGGCATAATCAGCAGCCAACAAAAGATCGGTTTCGGGCAGATCTTGCACATGAACAAACGCATCTGCAGCGGCGATCTGCGCTGTGATCCCGGCGCGGTCAGGCGCAGGGCTGGCGCTATCGAGTGCCCAAGAACTGGCGGAAATCCAGGCCTCAGCGGCAGCAGCGCGGCCCGCATCAGAATAATCTTCGGCGGCAGATCCCATGCCCAAACCATAACTGCCCGGCGCCGGGCCAAAAACCCGCGCCCCAGCTGTGCGACCGGCATAGGGGTTCCAATCTGGCGCTTCATCACGCGCAGCCAGCGCCGTGATCGCTTGGCCAAACATCTGTGACAAGGTGGGGAACACATCACGAAACAGCCCAGAGACGCGCAGCGTTACGTCAATTCTTGGTCGATCCAGCAAGGCAAGCGGCACGACCTCAAACCCCGTCACCCGGTCTGAGCCCGCATCCCAAACTGGGCGGACCCCAATCAGATGCAAAGCCATGGCGAATTCTTCGCCCGCAGTGCGCATTGTGGCAGAGCCCCACAAATCAATCACCATCCCCTTGGGATAATCGCCATGGTCTTGCAAATGCCGCCGCACCAGCTCACCCGCCAGCTTGCCCCCCTGATCAAAAGCCGATCGGCTGGGCACGGCACGCGGATCAGTGGTGAAAAGATTGCGCCCCGTGGGCAGCACATCAGCCCGACCCCGCCATGGCGACCCTGACGGCCCCGCCGGCACACGCCGCCCCGCCAACGCATCAAGCAGCCCCTGCCGCTCAGCTGCGGCGGCAGCAACATAGCCGGGTGGATCAGCGACCGCATCGGCCCGACCAAACACATGTAACCCATCGCCAAATTGGGTCTCTTTGACATCACAGACAAAGCGGTCGATCAGCGGGATCGCCTCAGACGCGGGGGTATCAACGCCCAGACCCAAATCAGTCTCAACGCCTGCAGCGGCAGCTTCGGCGCGAATGTCTTCGATCAACCGATCACGGCGGCGCGGATCCAGCCCATCGGCTGTGGAATATTCATCCATCAACCGCTCCAGCCGCCCAAGACGCTCGGGCAGCGCACCACTGCGCAGGCGGGGCGGCACATGGCCCAAGGTCACAGCGCCAATCCGACGCTTGGCCTGGGCTGCTTCACCAGGATCATTAACGATAAAGGGGTAAATAACGGGCAACGCACCTGCCAGCGCCTCGGGCCAGCAAGCCTCCGACAGCGCGACCGATTTGCCAGGCAACCACTCAAGCGTTCCATGCGCGCCAATATGAACCAACGCATCTGTGCGGGCTTGCAGCCACAAATAAAACGCCACGTAACTGTGGCGCGGTACCCGCGCAAGATCGTGGTATTCCGCACTGCGGGCCAGCGGCATGCCTCGTTCGGGCTGCAAAGCAATGATGGCGCGGCCACATTCAAGCGCCGCAAACTGAAACGCGTCATTTTCAAAGGCTGGATCTTCTTGGGGCGCGCCCCAGGCAGCCGTCAGATTGGCCTGCAACGCAGGGGACAAACCGGCCAGGGCCTGCTGATAATCAGCCAAAGAAAACGCCAAGCGCGTCTGTGTCAGCGCATCAGCCAAGGGGGCAATCTTGGGCCCAACATCATAGCCTGCCTGCGCCAGATCAGCCAAAATCGCCTCGGCTGAGGCCAGAGCATCCAGCCCAACCGCATGGGCCATCTGATAGTCTTTGCCCGGATAGGTCGACAATACCAATGCCACACGGCGCATCTGGACATCAGATTGGCCCAAACGCACCCAAGCTGCCACCCGCGCAGCAATCGCGGCAATCCGCCCCGCATGACCTCGGTGCGAAAAGCGCGAATATTGCAAAGCCGGATCAGCTTTGCTGGGCTGTTTGAATGAGGCAACGCCCGCAAACAGACGGCCATCAACCTCGGGCAACACAACATGCATCGCCAAATCTGCCGGCGACAAGCCCCGATCTGCCTCGGACCAGGCGCTTTTGGTGGCCGTCGATAGCGCCACCTGAAACACAGGTACCTCGGCTGTATCCAGCGGCGAGCCGGGGCCAACTGCACCAATTCCAGAAAAAGCGGTGGCATTCACGATAGCACGCGGTGCCAACACCCGCACCCAGCGCGCCAGCCAACGCGCAGCATCCCCCGCTTTGAGCGAGGGCACAAACACCCCAACCGGGTCCATCCCCTGCGCCCGCAGCGCCCCAAACAGCTGATCAATCGGGTCCAGATCAGCCGATGTCAGATAAGATCGATAAAACGTCACAAGCACCCGCGGCTGATCTGTCATGGGGGCCAAGGCAAAGGCCGCCGGGCAGTGCGCACCTGCGGCAGGGCTATACCCCCCCACATCGGCCAAAATTTTTGCCCCCGAAACTGGCCCAGCATAAAGCCCCGCCGCCAAAGCCATCTGCGCCAAGGCAGCTTGGGCAGCGACAGCGCCGCCACTGTCACACAGCCGCGCCAAACGGTGCAGGGTCGAAACCGGCAGGGTTGACACCTCATCTAACTGCGGATCCGGGCGGCCATCTGCGGGTAAAACAGCCAAAGCAATGCCACGCGCCCGCGCCAAAATCGCCACCTGCTGCAGCCCGTATGACCAATAGGCCATCCCCCCGATCAGGCGGATCAAAATGCCCTTGGCACCTGAAAGGGTTTGTTCGACATAGGTATCAACGGAAAGCGGGTGCTTTAGCGCCACCAAATTGGCCAAACGCAGTTCGGGCAATTTGCCCTCTGCCCGATGCCATCCCGCCGCAAAAGCCCCAAGATCACTGTCGGAAAACGACAGCACCACCAGATCTGCCGGACTTTGGCCCAGATCAAACGGGGTTTCGCTTTCCTCAAGCCCATGGCTTTCGCGAAAGATGACATGCATGACCGTGCCCTAGCCGTTCAGGCCACGCAACAGCGCAGGCAGGTCCAGCGCATCATGCTCGGCAATGACAACCAACCGGCTTTGACGCGGCTCATCCGCGCGCCACGGACGATCATATTGCGTCCGAACCCGCGCACCCACAGCCTGCACCAAAAGCCGCATCGGCTTGCCCGTAACAGCGACATAGCCTTTGATCCGCAGCACATCTTGGGCCAGCGCCACCTGAGCAATCCGCTGGGCCAACAGGTCAGGGTCGGCAATTTCGGGCAGATCAATCACAAGCGATTCGAAATCCTCGTGATCGTGGTCATCCTCGCCATCATGATGGCTGGGGCGGGCATTCAGATCATCTTCAGCAGCGGCCCCCAGACCCAAGATCACCTGCGGATCAATCCGGCCCTCAATCATATCGATCATGGGCGGGCAGCGCGGTGCTTCGGCCGCGATGATAGCGCGGGCTTTGGCCAGTTGTTCGGGGCTGGCCAGATCAGCTTTGCTGAGCAGCACGATATCGGCGCAGGCAATTTGATCTTCAAAGACCTCAGACAGAGGGGTCTCGTGATCAAGGCTTTCATCAGCGGCCCGCTGCGCATCAACAGCGGCCACATCTGGGGCAAAACGGCCATCGGCCACTGCTTCAGCATCGGCCAATGCAATCACGCCATCAACCGTGATTCGGCTGCGAATGCCCGGCCAATCGAAGGCTTTCAACAACGGCTTTGGCAGTGCCAAACCGGATGTTTCAATCAAGATGTGATCAGGGCGAACCGGCAGTGCCAACAGCGCCTCAATCGTTGGGATAAAACTGTCGGCCACCGTGCAACAAATGCACCCATTGGCCAGTTCCACAATGTTTTCTGCAGGGCAGCTTTCATCAGCGCAGGCTTTCAAAATATCGCCATCAACGCCAACATCGCCAAATTCATTCACCAATACCGCCAACCGCTTGCCGGCCGGGTTCTGCATCAGATGCCGAATGAGTGTGGTTTTACCAGAGCCAAGAAAGCCCGTAATCACGGTCACAGGCACCTTATTTAGATCAGTCATTCAAACCTCCATCGCGGGGATACGGGCAATTACGCCTTTGCGGATAATTTCGGGGCGCGCACGCCAGGGCACAATGCCATCAGCGCTGGCTTGATAAAGCGCCACCCCCTCTAGCAAAGCATCAACATGCTGGGCGGGATCAACTGTACCGATAACATAAGACCACCGCCCCGCCCCGCTCAGCGCAACCGTGCAGCCACGCGAACAGTTCGACAGACACTCCACACCACGCAGCCGCACGCCAGCCGGCAAGTCACGCACCGCCAGAGCCTGCATCAAAACTGCACCAGGGCGCTGGTCGTCAGATGTGGGCGGAACGCCAGCCTGACGACAGGTCAGGCAGACCAAAAGAGTGGCCGGCGGCAAATCATCAGGAGCCAAATCAGGCTTGGCGGTATCAACGGACATGCGCAGCCGCATCCTCTGGTCATGGAACGGGGGCCCGCCAGCAGAACCCCAGCACCCCATGCCAAGGTCCAGACCGACTGCGGATCACCCCGTCCGCGGTGTCACTGCCCAACCCATGTGCAAGCTTTTGCACAAGGTTGAGGTGGTGGCAGGTCTCCCGGCTTGCGGATAAGGGCGACGCCCCACGATGGCCCGCCTTCCCAGCCTTACGGCCAGTGGCATGGACCACCTCTCCGGTCACGGTCGCGGGGGCGGCTGCGCTTGGGAAAGGGTCGCTTTCCTGTCGCATTCCCTCTTCGCCTGACTTAGGATCAGGCACCAACACAGCCCCACCTGAGCCAAGCGGCGGGGGCTTGTCAAGCCGAGGACCGACCAGATGGAAGACGAAACCGCCCGACACAATGCCAAGATGGCAAAGATCAAAGCCGCGCGCGACAAGATGATGGCTGAAAAGACGGCGCAAAAGGGGCTAATCATCGTCCATACCGGGCCGGGCAAAGGCAAATCAAGCGCCGCCTTTGGAATGATCTTTCGCGCCATTGCCCATGAGATGCCCTGTGCCGTGGTGCAATTTATCAAGGGCGCATGGTCGACTGGCGAACGGGTTCTGATTGAAACCCATTTTAATGATCTATGCCAATTTTATGCCATGGGTGAAGGCTTTACCTGGGAAACCCAAGATCGCGCCCGCGACATCGCCGCCGCACAGGCCGCTTGGGAAAAGGCGAAAGAGCTGATCCTGGATGAAAAGAATAAAATGGTGTTGCTTGACGAGATTAACATTGCTCTGCGGTACGAGTATCTGGATCTGGCCGAAGTTGTGGCATTTTTGCAGACACATAAACCACCACTGACGCATGTGGTGCTAACAGGGCGAAATGCCAAAGAGCCCCTGATGGAAATTGCCGATTTGGTGACAGAGATGGCGCTGGTCAAACATCCATTTCGCGCGGGGATCAAAGGCCAGGCCGGTGTTGAATTCTGACCAAAGAACGGGGGGCTGTCTGCCCCCCACCGCCGATGGCGGTCCCCCCAGAGGATATTTGGTAACGAAAGATTTACCAATCAGAAAAGGAAGAATGGTGTGGCGCGCGCAATCATGATTCAAGGAGCGGGCTCGAACGTTGGGAAATCGCTTTTGGTGGCGGGATTGTGCCGTGCTGCACGTTTGCGGGGCATGACGGTGCGACCGTTCAAGCCACAAAATATGTCAAACAATGCTGCGGTGACGGTTGACGGGGGCGAGATTGGTCGGGCGCAGGCCTTGCAGGCATGGGCCGCAGGCGTAGAGCCGGTGACCGATATGAACCCCGTTTTGCTGAAACCAGAATCTGAGCGCGGCGCACAAGTTATTGTGCAAGGGCAGCGCTGGCAGACCGTGCGCGCAGCAGATTACGCAAACGTAAAGCCAAAGTTGATGGCGCCTGTCTTACAAAGTTTTCGAAGACTCGCAGAGGGCTGTGATTTGATCGTGGTTGAGGGGGCTGGCAGCCCAGCCGAGGTTAATCTGCGCGCCGGTGATATTGCAAATATGGGGTTTGCCTGTGCAGCGGAGGTACCGGTGGTGTTGGTGGGCGATATCGATCGGGGGGGCGTGATTGCTCAGATGGTAGGGACCCACGCCGTGCTGACGCCCCAAGACAGGGCGATGATCCGTGGTTTTGCCATCAACAAATTTCGTGGCGACCCGCAGCTGTTTGATGATGGATATCGAATGATTGCTGAACAGACCGGCTGGCAGGGCTTGGGCGTTATTCCGTGGTTTGCAAAAGCCAGTCAGCTACCAGCAGAAGACGCGCTGGATCTTGGGGGAGCCTCAGGATCAGGGACCTTCAAAATAGCCTGTCTTGTTTTCTCACGGATCGCAAATTTTGATGATATGGATCCTTTGAAATTAGAGCCAAACGTGCGCCTGACGATGGTGCGCTCTGGCCAGCCAATACCAGGCGACACAGATCTGGTGATTCTGCCCGGCACAAAATCAACACGCGCCGACTTAGAGGCGATGCGGGCGGAAGGGTGGGACATCGACCTAGCCGCCCATATTCGACGAAATGGCCGCGTTTTAGGTCTGTGTGGTGGCTATCAGATGCTTGGCAGGCGCATCACGGACCCTCATGGTATTGAGGGCACCGCTGGTGAGACGCTGGGATTGGGCCATCTGGATATCGAAACGGTGATGACGCCTGACAAACGGCTGACCCGTGTCACGGGCATCCATGCAAGCACCGATGTCGCGCTTGAGGGATATGAGATCCACATCGGTCGCAGTGACGGGCCTGACCGCACACGCCCCTTTGCCGTGATTGATGGCGCGCCAGAGGGCGCCATCTCACCCAATGGCCGGATCATGGGCACTTATTTGCATGGCCTTTTCACTGAAGACCTGTTTCGTCAGGCGTTTTTGGCGCAACTGGGCACACAATCAGGCCCGCAAAGCTACGCATCAACGGTTGACACGACGCTTGATGCTCTCGCGGCCCATCTGGAAACACATCTTAACATCACTGGTATTTTTGAGATGGCGCAGCACCTTAACTAAGGCGTGAAATCGCCCAGGCTGCAGCCTCGGCCAAGGTTGGGTCTGGGTCTTTGGCTAAGACCTGCGCAACAATAATCAGTTGCGGCTGGCCAGAATTGCCAATTGCATAAGCCACATTGCGCAAAAACCGCGCGCGCCCGATCCGTTTCACGGGGCTTTTTGCAAACATTTTGCGAAAAGCTGCATCATCCAATAGGGCAAGCGCTTCTAAGTCTGGCGCGGTTTCAGCCTTTCGGTGATACCGTAACTCATGGCCTGCCGCGGCAAATTTGTTCCATGGACAGATGGCCAAACAATCATCACAGCCATATATCCTATTGCCCAAGGCCGGGCGCAACGCCACGTCAACCGGCCCCTTATGTTCAATCGTCAAATATGAAATGCACCGCCGCGCATCCAACTGATACGGCGCAATAAAGGCATCTGTTGGGCATATATCCAAACAAGCCGTACAACGGCCGCAATGCGATACCTCTGGCACATCTTCAGGCAATTCAAGCGTCGTAAAAATCGCCCCCAAAAAGAACCAATTCCCCAAATCCCGTGCCAAAAGGTTTGTATGCTTGCCTTGCCACCCCAAACCTGCTGCCTGCGCCAGTGGCTTTTCCATAACTGGGGCCGTGTCGACAAAAACCTTGATGTCACCACCTGCCTCTGAAATCAGCCACCGCCCCAATCGTTTGAGCCGCTTCTTGACCAATTCATGATAATCGCTGCCCTGCGCATATACTGAAATCGCACCCTGCTCGGGCTTATCTAAAACAGCCAAAGGATCATGCTTTGGGGTGTAAAGCTCTGCCAACATCACAACCGAACGCGCCTCGGGCCACAGTGCTGTGGGATCGCCCCGCCAGGCCATGCGGTCAGTCATCCAACTCATCTCACCGTGACGGCCCTCAGACACAAACTCTGCCAAACGCGCTGCAATTTCTGGCACTGCATCCGGCCGGGCAACCCCCAGCTTAGAAAAGCCCTCGGCCTTTGCCTGCACCTGCAAGCGTGCTTTCAGGCTTTCCACCGAGTGCCCTCCACTCTTTCGTTTACAAATATCCTCGGGGGGTGCCGCCTTTGGCGGCGGGGGGCAGACAGCCCCCCAATGCCCGTGAAATCAGAAATCTAAATTGGCATAATGAACCGGCGGCGGAAAGCCCGGCACCTGATCGGCCAGCAAGGTGCGGAATGATGGGCGTGATTTCAGCGTAGCATACCAATCCTTGACACTCGGCTGGCGATCCCAATCAACGTCGCAGGTGTAATCCAAGCAGCTCAGATGTGCGGCTGCAGTAAAATCGGCCAGGCTCATCGTATCGCCTGCCAACCACCGCCGATGGTCTAAAAGCCAGCCCATATAATCCAAATGCGCCGCCCCCTGCTTTAGTGCCGATTTCAAATGCCGCCCATCGGGGTGCTGGCCACGCAATTTGCACAGCACCCTGCCAAACATCACCTTGGATGTAACTTCCTCATGGAACTTATCATCAAACCAACCCACCAAACGGCGAACCTCATAGCGGGCTTCGGGGGTTTCTGGCAACAAGGGCGGGGTCGGTGTCTGTTCTTCCAAATATTCGCAGATCGCTTGGCTCTCGCTCATCATATGGCCATCGATCTTCAAAATAGGCACTTTTCCGGCAGGATTACGCCGCAAAAATTCTGGTGCGCGCTCCCAATAGCGCTCCTCGATCAGTTCCACCTCAATACGTTTTTCCGCCAGACACAGGCGCACCTTGCGACAAAATGGCGAGAGCGGCATGTGAAACAGGCGGTTCATTCGGGGGTACTTTCGGTTGACGAACGGTCACTGTGTTCAAATGACGCCTTGGTGTGGAAAATTCAATCCTCGAAACAGGCCGCACGCCCATCCAAAAGTATGGTTTGCGCGCCATCCAGGATAGAGGCAGCGCGCCGCTGCACGAAATCAGACGGGTGGGCAGCATCGCGGCGCTTAGGGTCGGGCAGAATCGCGGCCAAACGTGCCGCTTGCATATCTGACAGCTCTGCCGCGGATCGATCAAAATAGTGTTGTGCGGCGGCTTCAGCACCAAAGACACCCGCACCAAATTCAGCCACGTTCAGATACACCTCAATAATTCGGCGCTTTGGCCAAAGCAGCTCAACCACCGGTGTCATGATCGCCTCAAGCGCCTTGCGTGGCCAACTGCGCGCTTGCCATAAAAACACGTTCTTCACAGTCTGTTGGCTGAGGGTTGAGGCCCCGCGGCTACCACCCTCTTGCACCGCTTGGCGAATGGCGGCCATATCAAACCCAAAGTGCTGGCAGAAATTGGCATCTTCTGCCGCTACGATGCTGCGCGCCAAGGCCGGGGTCATCTCATCCAGCGGCACCCACTGTCGCTCTAACGGGCCATAAAGACGCCATTGGCTGTACATGTGGGCCGTCACCGGTGGGTTGACCACGCGATAGACAAGCACAAAGGCCAACCAAATCAACACCACCCCACCGAAAAAACGCAGTGGCCACCGCCACCAAGGCCCGCGCAAGCGGATCTTGGTCTCGGATTGTGGTTGCGTTGCGGCCGCTACGCTGCGCTTACGAGGTGCTGTTGGTTTGCTCATCACCACGCTTTAGAAGGCGCAAAACCGGCGCGGTCAAGCGCCGGTTTTATGTTATTCGGCGGGAACCGCCTGTTGCGCATCGCTTAGAGGGTGCGAAAGATGCGCCAGCATCTCAGTCGGACAAATTTGCACAAAATTTCTGCGCTCAGATGCCCAATTTGCCAGAATCATCTCGGCTTTGGCGCTGCCAGTTTCCTGGTGATGACGTTCGATCAGATCTTTCAGCACAGATTCCCAATGCGAATGGCCCACACCACAGCTGACCAAAGTCTCCGGGTTAATCAACGCCTCGGCCTGACCTTCTGGATCATAGAGGAACGCCATGCCCCCCGTCATTCCAGCCCCAAAGTTGGCCCCGATGCTGCCCAGAATTACGGCAACGCCACCGGTCATATATTCACAACCGTTGGATCCGCAGCCCTCAATCACCACATGCGCCCCCGAATTGCGCACAGCAAAGCGTTCACCCGCCCGACCGGCAGCAAAGAGATAGCCGTCGGTCGCACCATAAAGCACCGTATTGCCAATGATGGTATTGTCTGCGGCAACCAACGGTGATGACATCGGGGGACGCACCACGATCAGCCCGCCCGAAAGCCCCTTGCCAACATAGTCATTGGCATCTCCCATCACCTCAAGTTTCAGCCCGCGCGTGGCAAAAGCGCCCAACGACTGGCCGCAAGACCCTGCCAGTTTAACGGTCAGATGATCCAGCTGCAGCGAGTTTCGCATGCCAAAGCGCCGCACGATATGCGATGATGCACGCGTGCCGATGGTGCGGTGCGTATTGCGCACTGCATAGCTGAGCTGCATCTTTTCACCATCTTCAAAAAAGCGGGCAGCATCTGCAACAATCTGGGCATCTAACGTATCAGGCACCACAGCGCGCGGCTTGGTGCGGTCATAGCGGATGCGGGATGCACCATCGACGGTGATCAGCAGCGGGTTCAAATCAAGATCATCCAGATGATCAGCGCCACGGCTGACCTGTGCCAACAGATCAGCCCGCCCGATAATCTCATCGATTGAACGCGCGCCGATCCCTGCCAGCAATTCGCGAACCTCTTGGGCATAAAACGTAATCAGGTTCACAACCTTGTCAGCATTGCCGGTGAATTTTGCGCGCAATCCTTCATTCTGGGTGCAGACGCCGACCGGGCAAGTGTTTGACTGGCACTGACGCACCATAATACAGCCCATCGCAATCAGCGCAGCAGTGCCGATGCCATATTCCTCGGCGCCCATCATGGCCGCGATCAAAATATCGCGCCCCGTGCGCAGACCGCCATCGGTGCGCAGGGTGACCCGTTCACGCAAGTTGTTCATGGCCAGCACCTGATGGGCCTCTGTCAGGCCCATTTCCCAAGGCAGACCTGCATATTTGATAGAAGTGCCAGGGCTGGCCCCTGTGCCCCCATTATGGCCCGAGATCAAAATGACATCGGCCTTGGCTTTGGCCACACCGGCTGCAATCGTGCCAACGCCCGACGCCGAAACCAGCTTTACTGTCACCTTGGCCCGTGGGTTGATCTGCTTAAGATCATAGATCAACTGAGCCAAATCTTCGATCGAATAAATATCATGATGCGGCGGTGGGCTGATAAGCGTGACGCCCGGGGTGGAATGACGCAGACGGGCGATCAGCTTGGTGACCTTGATGCCGGGCAGCTGGCCGCCCTCGCCGGGCTTTGCACCTTGGGCAACCTTAATTTCCAATTCTTCACAAGCGTTCAGGTATTCAGCAGTCACGCCAAAGCGGCCTGATGCCACCTGCTTAATCTTGGCAGAGGGGTTGTCTCCATTGGGCTCGGGCGTGAAATGTGCGGGATCTTCGCCGCCCTCGCCACTGTCCGATTTCGCGCCGATCCGGTTCATCGCAACGTTCAGCGTCTTGTGCGCCTCGGGCGACAAGGCGCCCAAGCTCATGCCTGGTGTCACAAAGCGCTTGCGGATTGAGGTGATGCTTTCCACCTCTTCAATCGGGACCGGCTTACCCAACGGTTTGATTTCTAACAGATCACGCAGATGGATCGGCGGATTGGCCCGCATTGCGGCAGAAAACTGCTTCCACAGATCATAGTTTGCCCGGTCACAGGCCGATTGCAAAATATGCATCGTCTGCGCTTCCCACGCATGTTTTTCACCCGAGCGGCGCGCTTTGTAAAACCCACCAATCGGCAAAACATCAGTGCCCGCAGACCAACCCAGCGCATGCACATCTTCCAGCTTTTGCTGAATACCCAAAATGCCAATGCCCGAAATCCGACTGTTCATCCCGGGGAAATATTCGGCAACCATCGCCCGGCTCAGGCCGACGGCTTCGAAATTCAGCCCCCCCCGATAGGATGAAATAACCGAGATCCCCATTTTGGACATGATTTTCAAAAGGCCCGCATCAATCGCATCTCTGTACCGGCGCACCGCATCCGTCAGACTGCCCTCAACCAAGCCACGCGCCACGCGATCCGCAATCGAGTCTTGTGCCAAATAGGGGTTTACCGTTGTGGCACCACAGCCAATCAGCACGGCAAAGTAATGTGGATCAACACATTCTGCGGCGCGCACGTTGATGGAACAAAACGTACGCAGCCCCTTGCGGGTCAGGCCCGAATGCACAGCACTGGTGGCCAGGATCATCGGCATCGCCACACGGTCTGGGCCTTGATGCTGGTCTGTCAGCACCAAATGACCCGCCCCCGAACGCACGGCATCCTCGGCCTCAGAACGGATCCGTTCAAGCCCTTGGCGCAGCGACTCTGGATGACGGCCGGCAGGGATGGTACAATCAATCATAACCACCGAACCACCAAACTGGTGCACCATTTCATCAAACTCAGCATTGCCGATAAAGGGGCTGTCCAACACCAAAATCTCGGTCTGGCTGCTGCTTTCATCCAGCACATTCTTCAGGTTGCCAAAGCGTGTCTTCAAGCTCATCACGCGGGCTTCGCGCAGGCTGTCAATCGGCGGGTTTGTGACTTGGCTGAAGTTCTGCCGGAAAAAATGGCTCAGCGGGCGATAGATGCTGGACAACACCGCCGAAGGCGTATCATCGCCCATGCTGGCAATCATTTCTTTGCCATCTTCGGCCATCGGGGCCAGAACCTGCTCCAGCTCTTCTAACGTATAGCCAGCTGAAATCTGGCGACGGCGCAGATCAGCACCGGAAAACAGGGCGCGCTCTGGCACATCACGCATCAGCGCGTTCAAATCAGTGACCTTTTCGATCCACTCACCAAACGGCTGGGCTGCGGCCAGCTTATCTTTCAGTTCTGTGTCATGATACAGCTTACCTTGCTGCATATCGACGGCAATCATCTGCCCCGGCCCCAACGCGCCTTTTTGACGAACGGTCGTTTCATCAACCGGCACCATGCCCGCCTCGGACCCCGCGATCAGCAAGCCATCACCGGTGATTACATAGCGCATCGGGCGCAGGCCATTACGATCAAGCCCACCACAGACCCACCGGCCATCGGTCATGGCCAGGGCGGCCGGGCCATCCCATGGTTCCATAACCGAATTGCAATAGGCATACATATCCTGCCAGCTTTGTGGCATTTCAATGGCTTGCTTTGACCAGGCTTCCGGCACCAACATGGTTTTTGCCATTGGCGCACTGCGCCCTGCCCGCACCAACACCTCAAACACTGAATCCAGCGCACCTGAATCAGATGTGCCAAACGGAATGATCGGTTTGATATCTTCGGCCATTTCGGCAAATGTTGCAGATGCCATGCGAATTTCATGGCTGCGCATCCAGTTTACATTGCCCTTGAGCGTGTTGATTTCGCCATTATGGGCCAACATGCGAAACGGCTGCGCCAGCGACCATTGGGGGAAGGTGTTCGTGGAATAGCGCTGGTGATAGATAACAAAGGCAGATTCAAACCGCTCATCCATCAAATCTGGATAGAACACGGCAACCTGTTCGGCCAGCATCATACCCTTGTAAATAATCGACCGGCAGGACAACGAACAGATATAAAACCCAGCAATCTGTGCAGCAATCGCGGCCTGCTCGATCCGGCGACGGATGATATAGAGTTCGCGCTCAAACGCCTCTTCATCGATACCTTTTTCATTACGGATCAAGATCTGTTCAATCTCGGGGCGGGTGGCATTGGCCTTGTCGCCCAACACATCAATTTCGACTGGAACGTGGCGCCAGCCATAGATGTAATGCCCCATCCGCAGCACTTCGGATTCAACGATCGTGCGGCACCGTTCTTGGGCCGCAAAATCATTGCGTGGCAAAAAGACCTGCCCCACCGCGATCAGCTTTGCCGTGTCGGGCTCATGCCCGGTGCGGCGGATCTGATCATGAAAAAATGGAATGGGTATTTGCAAATTAATCCCAGCGCCATCGCCAGTTTTGCCATCGGCGTCAACCGCACCGCGGTGCCAAACCGCTTTCAGCGCATCAATGCCGTTTTGCACAACTTTGCGCGACGGCTTGCCCGATATCGCAACAACAAGCCCAACGCCACAAGACGCGTGCTCATCCTCGGCACGGTACAGGCTATTGGCATCCATCCAGGCACGCTTGGCTTCTTCGGCGGCCACCCAATCGGCATCAAAGGTCATCTTGCATCTCCTGAACAGGCAGATCCGAGCCTTGGCTTGCCGAGACAGGCAAGACAAAGGGCGCGGTTGCGGGGGCCTGCGACATTACGGTGTCGCATTCAAAAAGGGGTGTGGTCGAAAAAAATCCAACCTCACCAGGGAAAGAAAACGACAGTGGCGTCGCATCAAACGGCAGAAATTCACCCGTTTCGACATCCAGCCACTCGCCCCGGCCAGACAGAAATATCCGCCAATCGGGGTGTAAAAATTCTGCACCGCGGGTGTGCCACAACGTGGCGCCACTTTCGTCGGTGGCGCGGGCTTCGAATTGGGTGCCAAGCAGTGCCACACCATCAATACGCACACGCTCGCCCGTCAGCCGGTCAAAACCACGGATTGTTTCACGCAAGCCGTCAGCCGCCTGAACCTGAAAATCAAAACTGTCATAACCCTCCGACAAAAGGCGCGACAGGCTGGCAGGGTCGGCGGCGTCGGGCAGCAGATACTCAACCGTGCCACGCCGCAGGTTCTGGCTTTCAACCCACTGTGCGTCGGCATCAATGCGGGCCTGAAACATCGCGGCATCCTCGCCGTCTTCTGTTTGGCCAAATTCAACTCGCCACTGATCGCCGGGCGCATCGCCCGAACAACGATAGTGGTTAGACAGCATACAACCCTTCATCTGCACGGTGACATATCCCGTGCAGGTCTCAGGCGGGGTGAAACGCCCCGCC